>JBEKWJ010000008.1:0-103428 GCA_049513195.1 Occallatibacter sp. | reverse complement strand
CTCGCAGCATCTCCGCCGTAGCCAGTTCTCTAAACTCGTAGGGCGGCGTTCCCGTCAACAGAAGATAGAGCAGAACGCCGAGTGAGTAAGTGTCGGATGCTGTAGTGATAACGTTGCCTAACACTTGCTCCGGGCTAGCGTACTGCGGAGTGAAAGTTAGATAACCATCGCGGGTAAGTTGACCTTCCTGCCCCTCCAGTGAAGGAGCAAGCAATTTAGCCGTTCCAAAATCCAGCAGTCGCGGGGTCCCGTCCGCGACCACAAGGATGTTGTCTGGTTTTAGATCGCGATGAACGACGAAGTTCTGATGGGCAAACTGCACGGCCTCGCAAGCTCGCAGAAACAACTCAATCCTTTGAACCTGAGATAGTTTTCGTTCCTCGCAGAAACGATCGATAGGTACTCCGTCCACATACTCCATCGTGAGGTATAACTCACCGTCACATGTAACTCCACCATCGAGCAGGCGGGCAATATATGGGTGCTGCAGACCGGCCAGAATCTGGCGCTCCTGACGAAATCTCCCACGAAACAAATCAGTCGCAAACGGGCGATCAATGAGTTTAATGGCCACTTTCTGATCGAATTGCCCATCGGCGCGGTGCGCAAGATAGACGGCGCCCATGCCGCCGCGTCCCAGCAGACGGTCGATCTCGTATGGGCCGACTTGCTTGCTCTCCGGTGCGCCCTCGCGAACCGCACGCGGCTCGAGTCGGCAAGACTCCATCAATTGCTCCTCGGCGGAACAGGCATCCAGCAGCAGGCGCACCTCATCCGCCAGCGCGGAGTCCTTGCTGCAACGAGCTTCGATCAACTCCGCTCTCATCTCTTCAGGTGCTTCCAGCACCTCGGTGACGATCGTCTCAACGAGAAGAAACCGTTCCGTCGTTTTTTTCATACTGAGGAAGAACCCCGCCACTGATTTGTACCCTTATCGAGACTATGTGTGACACGCCGAGAGAATGAATCACACGGCCGCTAGATCTGTAAGCATGCCTGAGTGAATCCTCTGGTAAAGCCATACAGTGCCTTGGACGACATCCGGATTCATCTCCTGATGAATATAGGTCGCGGCCATCTGCCGTAACTGAGGATAGACCAGCGGAACAAGCTCGTCGAAGGCAGACCGTTCGCCATCTCTCCACCTGGCGAAGAGCACCGTGATCCCACCCATGGCCGGCTCCATCCTCTCTCCGTCCACGCAAAATCTTATGATGGATTTTGAAGTAAGATTATCACCTTTTGCCAGTTTTCCTCGATAGATTCAGCCCCATTTGACGGCGCCGATTCGCTCCATACAAAAAAACCTAAACAAGGGCCATTTTCGCAACAGCAAACGCAATACCAATGAAAGAGGAATCCCCCGCCTTGCGCGCCCTGAGGGCCCGACATCCCAGTCGCCAAGACGACATATCGGCACCGATCTGCACATTGACGAGCACATCTGCTATTTTGCTTAAAACAGAAATTCATTCGGCTACATCAGAGTTGTCACCGATTTTCATCTGCGATTCATCGATCGTGGCAGCATCGAGTAGTTTACTGGGAGCATGGCTCGCCAATTTTGTCACCCGTTTCGCTTGTGGCTGATCGTCTTTGCTCTCTTCCTTTTTCAGCTTGCAGTGCTTCAGGCCGCGCCGGTCCTGATGATTTCCATCGACGGCTTGAAGCCGGAATCTGTTACCCAAGCCGCCGAGCATGGCTTGCGAGTTCCGACGCTTCGCCGTTTTCTCAGTGAAGGAACCTATGCCGACGGTGTGATTGCGGTCCTGCCCACGGTCACCTATCCGGATCACACTACGCTGATCACGGGCGTCTGGCCTGCCGAGCACGGCATTGTCAACAATACCGTTTTCGATCCGATGCGCAATCTGGACGGCGCGTGGTACTGGTATGCCGGAGACATCCATGTGCCAACGCTTTGGGATGCCGCGCATCAGAACGGTATCGGCACTGCGAGCGTGAGTTGGCCGGTGAGCGTGAACGCCACCAGCGTGGATACATTGATTCCAGAGTATTGGCGCGGGGGAAGCGATTCGGTCGACCCCCAGGATGCCAACCCGCAAGACGTCGAATTAATGGCAGCCATTTCGCGGCCTGAAGGAATGTTGTTTGACATCCAAAAGCGTCTGGGTCCTTACATGATGGGCAATGACACGACCGTTGAGGGCGACCGTGTGCGTACCCGCTATTCGCTCGATATTCTCGAACGCCGAAAGCCTGGATTCATGACCGTCCATCTCAGCGCGCTCGACGAGTCCGAGCACATGAGCGGCGTATACAGCGAGGATGCCAACAAGACACTCGAGGCAGTTGATGGAATGGTGGCTCAACTGATCGATGCGGCAATGAAGAACGATCCAAAGACCGTCGTTGTCATTGTCTCCGACCATGGTTTCGCCAACGTGCATCACGCATTAAATATTGCAATCCCCTTTTTGCAAGCCGGCTTGATTGAGGCGAAGACCGCACCGAACGGCAGAGTAACCGTCATTTCATGGAAGTCCGCTCCCTGGGCGACCGGCGGATTGGCGGCGATCATGCTGCATGACCGATCGGATGCCAAGACACGCGAAGAAGTGCGCGTACTGCTCAATCGGCTGGCTGCCGACTCCGCCAACGGAATCGCGAGAATTCTGGACAGGGCGGAGATCAAGCAAACGGGCGGATTTCCCGACGCCGAATTTGTATTGGCGCTGCAGCCTGGGTTCACCATGGGCTCAGCTCTCTCGGGAGCGCTGATCAGCGATCAGCCTTCGGTAAAAGGCACGCACGGTTATCTTCCCTCCTATCCCGAAATGCGCGCTTCGTTCTTTGCAATGGGCGAAGGAGTAGCGCAAGGGCGCGATCTCGGCGTCGTCGATATGCGCCAGATTGCGCCAACCGTGGCTGGAATTCTGGGCGTGGATTTACCCACCGCCAAGCAGCCACAATTGAATCTTGCTCGCTAGAGCAAACATTGTGCATCGACGCAGGCCGTTAGCCGATTATTCATCTTTCTCTAACGTCCCTTTCTTCTTCATTCACGAAAATTCAATCAAGCATCTCTAGTTAGCCTGCACCGGGACCGTATCCCCTACTGACTCGGTGCGCGTAGCGTCTGGCATCGGTTTGACCATGCCGGGCTAGAGTCGGGATGCGCTTGTCGCCAAAGGCTCCGCGCTTCCCTGCCCTCGCATACCGCGGATGAATATTCCAAGAAAGGTGAAATCATGATTCGAGGCTGTCTCTCTTTTTCCCAGTTAGTATTGTTTGTCCTCTTCGGCGCGGCGATTGCCGCTGCTCAGGGGCCATCTCCCGAAGCACCTGAGGCCACTCCATCCCTGCTGCCCAAGATCACTAACACCGAAACCGTCGTAGTCACAGCGCCGGGCGAGTTTCGTGTCGAGCAGGAGATGCAATCGCCTGTGTTGCTGGAAGAAATGCCCGGCACCAGCCCCATCAAAAGCATCTCAGAATTGCCCAGCGTCAACTTCCAGGCTGCCGATCCCTATGGCTCTTATGAATGGGCGGTGCGCATTTCGGTACGCGGCTTCAATCAGAATCAGCTTGGCTTCACCCTCGACGACATTCCGCTCGGCGATATGTCTTACGGCAACTGGAATGGCCTGCACATCAGCCGCGCCATCACTGACGAAAACGTGGGCCGCATCGTCGTCTCGCAAGGCACTGGCTCGCTGGAGACTGCATCAACCAGCAATCTGGGCGGCACGCTTCAGTTTTATTCAGCCGACCCCTCTGACAAGCGCAGCGTGACCGTGAACCAGACTGTCGGCAGTTGGAGCGCCTCGCGCACCTTCGCCAAATTTGAGAGCGGCTTGATGGGCCACACCAAGTTTTATCTCAGCGGCGCATTAAACCTCACCGACAAGTGGAGAGGTCACGGCGACATTGGGCAAAACTACTGGCAGCTCAACGGCAAGCTGGTTCACTATGTTGGCAGCAAGGGCGTGCTCTCGATATTTGCCGATGTCTCTGACCGCCGCGAAGTGGATTATCAGGACGACAACAAGGTCTGGGTGCAGAAGCTCGGCTATAACTGGGATAACTACGGCAACTGGGCACAGTCCGTTCAAGCGGGAAAAGCTTGCAATTACAGAATCTGGGGCGTTGCAAATAATGACTATCCCGGCCTGGTGGCCACACTCGATCCCAATACCGAGGATTCTTGCGATGCCGGTTATTACGGCGGTTCCGGCCTGCGCAAAGACCAAATCGCCAGCATCGGCTACAAGACGGCGCTTACCGATCATCTGACATTGAAACTCATTGGCTACGGCCATCATGACGATGGACGCGGCCTCTGGTTCACACCCTATATGTCCACGTATCAGAACTTCTACGCCGACTACGGCACTACCAACCTGACCGAAATCCTCTCGCCCATCTCACTACGCACCTCGGAGTATCAGATCAACCGAGCCGGCGTCATCGCCTCGCTGGCCTATGAGAATGGCCGCAACAAGATCGAGGGAGGCGTCTGGTTTGAGGGCGAGCGTTGGAACCTCGCGCGCCGCTTCTACGCCACAAGCGCCACCGATCCCTTGCACTCGCTCTATTCCTTCCCGTCCAACCCTTTCTTCACGCAATGGGAGTACGTCTTCAATTCGGAGGTCTATCACATCCACTTGCAAGATGCCTTCCAAGTCAACGATAAGCTGGCTCTCTCCGCTGGTTTCAAGACCATGGAGATGACCACTGACGGCGAACTCTCCAAGACCTTCCTGAACACTCCGGCGCCCTTTTATACACCCGGCCAGTACGCGCAGGGTAAACTCACCTCCGGCAAGCCCATCCTGCCGCAGTTTGGCGTCAACTTCAAGCTGAACGAAGGCAACGAAATCTTCGGCGACGTTTCGTATAACGTGCGCTCTTACGTCCCCGGCGGTTACGGGTATGGAACCTCGCCCTGGGGCACCACGCAAATCGGCTTTGACGCGTTGAAGTCCACCACCAATCCTGAGACCTCGTGGACCGAAGAGGCCGGCTACCGTTACACCACCAAGCGCGCCTCCGCGCAGGTCAGCTACTTCCACGTCAACTTCCAGAATCGTCTGCTGGCCTTTTCGCAGGGCGCCGGAATTGCAGGCAATGCCTCGATCCTTGCCAATGCGGGCGGCGTCACCACCAACGGCGTGGATGGCTCGGCGAGCATTCGCATCACTCCTGAGATCACTCTCTACAACGCTGCCACCTGGAACGAGTCAACTTACGACAGCAACACCGGCGCTAGCGGCGCTTGCATCTACGCCAGTTCCACCGGTTCCTGCCTGCCCCTACAAGGCTTGATGGTTGTCGACACGCCGAAATACCTGTACAAAACCTATCTGGAGTACAAAAAGTCCGGCTTCTTCACTCATCTCGGCGCGGACTATATGTCTCTGCGCTACTTCACTTATTCCAACGACAACAGCGTCCCCGGACGCTTTCTCACCGATCTTAGCCTTGGCTACGAGCGCGCCGATCTGGGCGCACTAAAGGATCTCAAGATTCAGGCCAACGCTTCTGATCTGCTGAACTCGCAGTATTACGCCTCTATCGGCACCAACGGATTCATTTACAGCGATCCGACTTCTGTGAATAACAACACGCTTCAGGTAGGAGCGCCGCGCACCATCAGCGGCACGCTTTCTGTCCGCTTCTGAAGCTTAAAAACTGTACGGCCAAAGGGCGCGGAATCTTCCGCGCCCTTGGTTTGCGTGCCTGGCATGTTAATAGCTTTGGAGCGCATGTCCCCTTATTAGCGCCACTCTATCTTCCTGCGAAAGATATTTTGATTATGATCTTAACTGTGCCTATTGGAGCCCTTGCCAAGGTTACTTTACAAATGTCGAGTCGGTATTGGCCTGTATCGAATGTTGAAACGCCTTCCATTCGCAGGAGGCATCAGCCCGACTACAGCCCGGAACAAAAACAGGCACACGTTGCGGTGGATTGACGAGGCTCAGCACCGTAGCATTGCGCATCTGATCGAGGGTCTGTGCCGTGTAGTACGTGCGCACGGAAAAGTCATCTTTGCCTGAGGCTTTCCATAACTCGAAAACCAGTGCGCCTCCCGGTGGAGTATCGTCTCGACGACCGTCGATAAGCCAATTGAGGTTGAGTGCTCCAGCAATGGTGGCGAGATTTGTATCGTGACCGACAAGGATCAGCAGACGGTCGCCCGGCTTGCCGACCGCACCTGCAATCTGTTGAGCAGATATTGCTTGCTGCATCGACTGAAGAATGTGATTCAAAAGATTCGAGGACAGGGAGCGGGCAATGTAGCTGGTGCGGTCTGCGATGTCTTCATGGGCAACATGGAGTTGCAGCAGCTCACGCAGTTTCTGAAGATCAACGCGGCCCCAGCCAACCTTTGACGCATCCATACCCTCGGTGTATTCGAGCAACAAATTTTCCGTCATCGTGGAGGCCAGATCGAGGGAAGTGCGTGATTCGGTCATGCTTCCTGAGTTTCCCGACGCAGTCGAATATGGGAGATCAAAAAGCGACAGTGGCGTTACTGCGCCAGAGTTTTGGCACTTGGCACCAGTCTTGCAATTGATCAGGATTTCTTCGAGAGCTTCAAGTTGTGCGCGGTAGGCCTCCGTCAATCCTTGCGGGTTGGCTCCGATGCGGCCTGAGATTGCGGCAGCGGCAAGAGTTTTATCCAAATGCGCAACTTCCGAGCCCAGTGGATGAAAGAGCGGATCGTGGATCCCTTCATCAAGCGCAGTTACTTGCAGCCCGCAGCCTGGCGCAAGGCCCGCAGCCAGTGCCTTGCCGGTCTCCCGCGTGCGCTGGTCAGAGTCGGCCACGATACTGATTTGTGACGCATCCGCGCAACCGGTAGGCGCGAGCAGCCCCTGCGCTGCCAGTTGCTCCCGGTCGTATGCCCCGAAGAGCGTCATCAGATGAGCGCCATGTTCGGTCAGATGGCCGGGCGGAACGCTCCATGTGGGCCAGGGCTCAGCTGAATATTGATTCAGTAGATCGGTCTTGCCCGTGGGTGAACGCACACCATGGCGGCTGACAATGACAACAAACTTCAACTCGCCGTGATCATCGACGACACTCTTCATCTGAGTGGCATTTGGAGTTTGTGCAGTTAGCGTTGAGTAGACGCGAATCTCCGCGGGCTTTCCACCCACTCCCGGAACAGCGACATAAAGCAGATTTTGCGCTGGAACAAACAAGGCTGTCTTGGCACCCCCAGCGGTGTGCAATATATCGAGTGCGTGCAAAGCCTTGTGTTCGTCAACCTGGAATGCATCGATTTCACCGGCACCACTGATCACATAGACGCGATGCAGTGCAGAGTCATAAAAGAGGTCGTCGGCCCCGTCCGCAGTCGGCTGACTCGCAACTTCTTTGCCAGTGGCCGCATCAAGTGCGATTACCGTTCCCGGTGTGCGACAGGCTACAAACAACAAGTTATGCTCTGCATCGAATGACATTGGCACATTGTCTGCAGCCTTTGTCAGCTTCCAGTGCGCGGAGATCGACTTAGTAACTGTGTCGATGACTATGACTTCATTCGATTCGGCAACATTTACAAAGACGCGATTGCTTTCTGGGTCAATGTCAAGCGCCTCTGGATGGCTCGCCACTGGCACATTAGTCAATAGACTGAATTGCTGCGTGTCGATCACGGCAACCTTGGAAGGATTAGCCGCATCGCTGCCGCCGTGCCCAACAAATAGCAGTTGGTGGACGTTGTCATAAACCATGTCATCAGCATCGTCAGAGAGCTTGATGCGTCCAGCGAGAGCGAGTGGCTTGCCTCGATAGACTCTCAATTCACCGAGCGCACCATCCGCAACATAGAGGCTACCGGTGGCAGCAACCCAGGCGAGACCATGAGGTTTGCCGAGGCCCGTAATGCTTTGCTCTATCTTGTCCGTTTTGAGATCGAGGACTTCCACCGCATGAACAGTTGTTGCGGCAATGAACAACCGGTTGCCCGCTTCATCAATGGCCAGGTGGTCGAATTTGCTTGTCACACCGAGCAGTGGAACCGTCCGGCTCAGGGCGAGTGGCTGTGTGGATTGTGCATGTAAAATTGCAACGCTGGCAAGAAGGCACAACGCAAAGAACTTCTTCATTTTGTCCATCCAAGATCGAAATGGTATGGCCAGCGGGTGTCATGAAAGTGCCAAGATCCCCGCTGGCTGGCTGGTTGACTTATTTTTTTGTGCCCGAAGTCCAGCGCAGTCCACCGCCATAAGTGGGGTGGTAATATTCCCGCTGAACCACGTACTGAGGACTGCCGTAGTAAAAGCCAAAGACTTCGTTGTTCAGGTTCAACCCTTGCACATACACCTCGAAGCCCTTGGGGAGCCGGAAGCCAGCCTGAGCATCCACTTGAAGGTGAGCATACAGATAGTTGTCTCCGGCAGGACCGGCGACGCCGCCAACCTGTGGCTTGGCCGAAATGCTTCCATCCGGGTTTGCCTGCAGGTTCTCGTACTGGTACGAGTAGATGCTGGCTCCGTTGTACTCAAATCCCATGTGTACCGAAACTCGGCCCCGGTCGTAGCTTGGGCCGATATTCCAGGTGTTCGGAGTTTGGCGCAGCAGGGCAGGATTATCGGTGCGCAGCGGATCGACGCCCTTGGCCTGCGAATTGCTGTAGGTATAGTTTCCGTTGAAACCCAGGCCACCCAGCGCGCCCGGAAGGAAGGAGAGCCGCTGCTGATAGCCGAGTTCGATTCCGTAGACCCAGGCACTGCCGCCATTGTTCGGTTGCGATACCCTGTAACCTGTGTAAGGGCCGGATAGCGCGTAGGCCTGATTCACAACCAGCGGATCGGTCAGCGACTTGTAAAAGAAGCCGGCCTGGATTAAACCAAGAGGATTCAGATACTTTTCATAGAGCAAATCGAAGTTGTTGGCATGTTCTGCAACCAGTTTTGGGTTCCCAATGCCTTCCAGCGGAATATTCCCAGAGGTATCGAGCGTGATGTACGGGATCAGATCCTGCGGGTCGGGCCGCGCGATGCCGCGTCCGTACGAAGCGCGAATATCCGAGTTCCGGTCAAGCGAATACTTGGCCTGTACGCTGGGCAAGACATCGAGATAGGACGTGGTTCCGTTTACCGGCGTGGTGCCGCCCCACGTGCCGTCCGAATTTGTGATGACTTGGTATCCGGTGGTCTTGATGTTGGTCTGCTCAAAGCGCGCGCCGGCCTGAAGATGCAGCTTGCCAAAATTCGTTGTGTTCATGATGTAACCGGCGGTGATGCGCTGCTCCAGGTTGAAGTTGCTGGCGTCGGAGCCGACGTGGGTGGCATCCACATCGAGGGCTCCGATCTGCCCGGGATTGGCGTTTGCGAAATTGACGATTGCACCCCAGTCCGTAAGCGGCCCCATTTTGTAGCTGTTGTCGTAAAAGTTGCTGTTGGTCAGCGGGTTGAGGAACTGGCTCATCAGGATGCCATCCCCCTCATTGTCATAAACCGGCGAGTAGGCATCCTGACCTTTGTGCTGGTTGCGAACTTTGGCACCGATTTCAAGAGTTGAGAAATGTTTATCGAGGTTGTAGTTGAAGGCGTAAGACGCGGAGCCTTGCAGGTTAATCTGCATGGTTTGGCCGCTGGTAAGATCGAGTTCGGTCAGATTCCACTGTGTCGGATCGAAGAGCGGAGAACCGGATGCGGTACAGGCCGGATTCCACTGTGGCCGGTACTGGCTCGGGTTGGCGCCGGGATCGTAAAAGCAGTTGTCATTCGCGAAGTTTTTCAGCGTACTCGATGCACTGAACGTCGCGCCTGGATTGCCGGCGGCGGCGAGCTGGCGGGCACGCGAGACGGCCGCTTCCCACTTGAACCAGGAGTTAGTGAAGATGTGGTTGCCTCCAAGCGCCAGAGAACCGATGGCATAATCCGGAGAGCGCCTTGAAGTCTTGAACTTGGGTTTATCGCCAGCGAAGGTTGCGGGATCGCCAGAAGGATCGTTTGGATTTGGTGTGACTTGGTCGTTCAAAGTGTAGGTCCACTTGTCGCCGAAGTCCTTGAAGTCCGAATAGAAGACCTTGGCGTAAAGCAGAGAGGCTTCCGACAGTTTGTAGTCGACGCTGGTGGCTGCGCCCCAGCGACTGCGGTCGTAGCGGTACTCGCGCAAGTCGATGGCGTCGTAACTGGGCGTCAGCGTTCCGGCATCGGGCGTCGGCTCAATATCGTCAATGCCCCTGCCGTTGTAATCATAGGTAAAGTTACCGAGAATGCCGAGCTTTTTGTTGAGATAGCGCTTACCTGCTGTAATCCCGTACTGGCTGACGTGCCGCCCATCGATGATGGGCGTGTAACCGCCCTCGCCAAATGCGGTCAGTGTCGGCCGATCGCCAGCTGTCTTGGTGACCAGGTTGACAGAGCCTCCGATGGCGTCCCCATCTTGATTGGCAGAAAGCGTCTTGTTGATTTCCACCGATTCCACCAGATCGGCGGGAATGGTATCGAGCTTAATTTGGTTGACGGTCGATTCGGGCGAAGGCACAAGAACTCCGTTGATAGTGGTGTTGCTCAACCGAGGCTCGGTGCCACGAATCTGCACGTACTTGCCTTCTCCCTCGTCGCGTTCCAGCGTTACACCCATCAGGCGACCCAACGCATCCGCAACATCCGCATTAGGCAGGCTCATGATTTGATCGTTGGTCAGCACATTCAGGATGTTTTCCGAGGATGCAACCCGGTTGATTGACTCGACATCTCCGTGAACATCCGTTGCGGTTACCAGAATCTCTTGAGCTGCCGACGCCACCTTCATCACTGCTTCCAGGTGAGTTGGCTGTCCAGAGACGACGAAGACGGTCGCTGTAAAAGGCGCGAAGCCCAGAAATGAAATCCTTACCTCATAAGATCCGGGTGCGAGATTGGGGACGACGAATTCGCCCTGCTTGTCGGATACATAAGATGCAGAGCTCTGAATGATTTCAACTCGTGCGCCTTGAAGCACGGCGCCGGACGAGTCGGTTATATGCCCGGTCAAAGTCCCCTTGTTTGACTGGCTCAATCCACTGTTTGCTACGAACAATAACAGCAGAATGGATAAAAATGGCAAGCGTCTCATATTGGTCTCCTTGCTTCTCCAAAGAAATTGATTCAGAAGGTTGTGCGATCTCTGGTTGGCTTTACGTTGACGTTAGGCCGCTTTGTTAAAGACTTGTTCACAATCCGGTCAATATTTTCTAAGGTTGGATGTATGCGAACTTCGCGAATGTGAATGCGGGATGAATTCTGAGCCTCGAGAGCACGGCTCAACTAGCTTCGCGTTTAGGCTTATAAATACAGGCCAAGATGCGAATACTGATTATCGAAGATGAGTTGCGCATGCTGGAGTTGCTTCGCAAGGGACTCTATGAGCATGGCTTTGCAGTTGAGACAGCCGCCGATGGGGAGACGGGACTGGAAACTGCAATGAGGCATAAATTCGACGTAATCGTCCTGGATATTGGGCTGCCCAAACTGGATGGATATGGTGTAATGCAAAGCTTGCGTCTTCGATCACGCACGACGCCAGTGCTGATGTTAACCGCGCGCGACACGGAAGATGAAATCATCCGCGGGCTTGGTGTGGGCGCAGATGATTATTTGACCAAACCGTTTTCCTTTCCTGAACTGGTCGCCCGATTGCAATCCATCACACGACATGATCGACCCATGGATGACGCTCTGATAGAGGTTGAAAACGTTGTTGTCAATCTCGCTCACTGCTCAGTAACACGTGACAAGCTAAACATTGAACTAACACGCCTCGAATATTTGCTGCTGATCTGCCTTATGCGCCACGCAGGGTTATGCGTCCAGCGACAGAAGTTGATGGAATTTGTATGGGGTCCCAAACCTGCGGTTGGAGCAGGCACCTTGGATGTTCTTGTGAACTCATTGCGAACAAAGTTTGACGCGCCTTACAAGAAGAAGCTGATTGGCACGGTGCGAGGCTCAGGATATGTCTTTCGCGAGAGCGATGTTATGGCAAGCGGGTCCTCTGTATGAAGTCATTTCCAATTCGAGTTCGACTTACTCTTTGGTATTCACTTGCTGTCACGGTTACGATGTTCACAATTGGCTTTATTGCGCTTTGGATGGTTCATCGCGCCATCGACGATCTTGAAAACAATGAGCTACAGCAGCGTGTGCGCAGTGTGCGCCGCTTTGTTGAAAGCCGACCCTCGCGCGAGACGCCTGCTCAACTTCATGATGCCATTACCGCCGCATATGATGTTAGTCACGGCAACAAATGGCTCCAGGTCATCGACGAAAACGGCAATTGGCTTTATCGCTCAAAGCATGTTTCAGCCGTCTATCCTAACCTTGATCTTCCGAAGCAAGTGCCCGAAAGCGGTCGCTATTTCACATACACTACCGAGTCTATTTCAGTTCGTGCATTTATCGCGCCAATTGTCGTAAACGGCGTCCATTACACGGTACAGACTGGCCTGACCCTCACCAAAACAATGGCCGTTCTATCGAACTTTCGATTACAGCTATTCCTGCTCATCACGGTAGGTCTGTTGGTCTCATCACTCTCCGGATACTTCATGAGTCGCAAGGCGCTTACTCCCATCGCCGTCATTGCCACAGAAGCACGCCGCATCAATGATCGCAACCTCGACATTCGTCTGCCGGTACCCTGTGCCAGAGATGAAATAGCAGATCTTTCCCAAACGCTCAACCAGATGCTCGAACGAATTGATAGGGCGTTCTCCAGCGTGCGTACCTTCACAGGCAACGCCTCGCATGAGTTGCGGACTCCCATTTCGCTGTTGCGCACCGAAATCGAGGTGGCACTCTACCGTCCGCGAGAAGCCGAGGAGTATCGCGCCGTCCTTGGACGCCTGCATGAAGAGACTGTGCGGATGACGAGTCTAGTGGAAAACCTGCTTTCCCTGGCGCGGGCCGACGGAGGCGCTGAGATCATTGCCCTGAGCCCGATCCGGGTCAAAGCTCTTTTTAGCCAGGTGACGAAGACATGGTCGAGCGCAATGAGCCAGGCGCTGCTCGACTTTCTTGTGGAGATACCATGCGACGATCCAGTCGTGTTGTGTGACTCGCAAGCCATCCTGCGCTTGCTGTCGATTCTGCTTGAGAAT
This sequence comes from Occallatibacter sp., assembly GCA_049513195.1. Classification (GTDB taxonomy): domain Bacteria; phylum Acidobacteriota; class Terriglobia; order Terriglobales; family Acidobacteriaceae; genus Telmatobacter. Next base: position 90,359 of record JBEKWJ010000008.1, on the reverse strand, counting down.
GCGAGCAAGTACACACCTCCTGGCGGGAAGGTTACGTTGAGCGCTCTAGTCGATGGGGAACACATCATTCTTTCCGTGCACGACACCGGCATAGGAATCGCCCCCGAAGACAGGTCCCGGATCTTCGATCGTTTCTACCGTGTTGCGCCAGCGCGTGAGGCTGCCGCAGCGGGTTCCGGTCTAGGCCTTGCTCTCGCCAAATGGATTGCAGAACGTCATTGCACGGAATTGTCTGTCGAGAGCGATACGGGGCGCGGAAGCTGCTTTTCATTCTCGCTGCGAAGAACCGCACCGGCTCTTACGAAGATTCATTCGTTTTGCGTTCCGGCAGCAGAATCATAATTGGATGGATTTGAAGTGACATATGGCCGATTCAACATGAGTTTTCGGCGAGGTTGCGTAGCAGGTATATTTGAGAGCGAGCGAACCCTACATTGCATTAAAGAATTCAAACGATAATGACAGCGACTGGGAATATACGTGGTAGCTATTGAAAGCCTTTTCCTGGGTCGATAACACCTTTGACTGCAGATGTGGCTTTGCGCATTCGTCAACCTCATTGGAGTTCCTTGCGCTCTAGAGGTTCTTCGCAAGGCCCTGTGCTGCGAATGCGAGGAGAGAGCGGATGACAAGTGAACGCCCAAATGGGCATGGGGAAAGCCGCAAGGCGAAGCGAACGCGTGTCGCCACGCCGCTCACTGAGGCGGACCGAGGGCACACATCAATTGACATCGGACGCTCTGGCGACTGGATGCCGGCGGACGAGTTACGAGACTTGGCGCAGGACGCCTTGGAGGCAGGTCACGATGTGACCGTGAATGTGGGCAACATCGACCATCTGGATGCAAGTGCACTGCAGATACTGCTAGCGCTTGAGGCGGAGCAAAGAAAGCGGAAAGGGCATCTGGAATTGATAGATGTCTCCGCGAATTTGCTGCATTGGTTTGAGTACGCGGGAGCTACTGACCATTTCTTTCCTTCTGGGGTCGAAGCACGATGATTCGATTCTTTCAGAGACGGCCCAGTAGCGCCGCTCCGATCCTTCCCCCGAGCATGGCTGAAAGTGCGCCTGCACAGCGCTTAGAAGTGGAAGCTGAGCTCGCCCAGTACTTGCCACATTTTGGTCGGATGAGCGAACAACTGAAAGAGACCTCGTCACAAATCGAGAGTTCCGTCGTAGAGGTCTGCAACAGCTTTCAGGGAATTGCTCAACGGGCAAAGGAAGCCGTGGACCGCACGACGGGATTTCTTCGCCAGCAGGGCGACGGGAATTCCGGCGAGCGATCGTTCGAGGGACTAATCGAGAATTGCAGCGGCACTCTGGTCAAGATACTGAATGTGACGGAGGAGGCTGGTGAAGTTTCGCGGCGTGCTGTCGAACGTATCCGGCAGATGGACGAAGCCTCACAATCTATCAGCGCGGCGATTCAGCAGTTAGAACAAATCGCCGGAGGGAACAAGATCCTGGCTTTGAATGCGCGCATCGAGGCCGCGCGGGCCGGCAGTTATGGTGTGGGGTTTGCGGTGGTTGCCATGGAAGTGATCTCTCAAACAGAAAAGTCGCATAAGGTGAACACGCAGGTAGGCGAACTGATTACGAACCTGCGAACGCTTGCGGGATCGACGTTAGCGGACCTGAAGCAGATGAATGACAAGGACCGGCAACGCGTGGAGCAATGCAAGCACGAGGTGGATGATTCGCTCAGAGATCTGCAGAACGCCCACCGCGAGATGAAGAAGATATTGACCGGAATGACCGAAGAGGGCGCGCTGCTAGCCAGCGACATTGGTGCGGCCGTGCGCGGGTTGCAGTTCCAGGACAGGACCAGTCAGCGGATCGCCCATGTCGTCGAGGATCTGGACACATTGCGAACGAGGCTGACCGTTCGCCTGGGCGATGGGCCTGCGGTTCAACCTGCTTCTGATGAGGGATTCAGTTCCTACACGATGCACGAAGAACGCACAGTCGCCGGCATGGCGGAAACAGAATCCGGCGCGGGTGAAGTTGAATTGTTTTGATCGCACAAGAAAGACGACAGCACGAGGTCCTTCGGAGGTATGGCAAATTGCGAAAAGTATTGATTGTCGACGATGCGGTTTCTATGCGGCAGATGGTCAGCTTCACGCTCAAGCAGGGCGGTTATGAAGTGATCGAGGCCGAGCACGGACAGGACGCGCTGAACAAATTGCAAAGCGTCATGGTTGACCTGATTCTGACTGATCTCAATATGCCTGTAATGGATGGCATTACATTGATTCAGAATGTGCGCAAGATGCCATCAATGAAGAGCAAGCCGATTCTGATGCTGACGACAGAGGGGCTTGCTGCAAAGAAGGAACAAGGGAAAGCGGCGGGAGCGACGGGCTGGATCGTCAAACCGTTCGATCCCGAGAAGCTTCTGCAAACGCTAGCCAAGGTGCTGCCATAACGCCATGAAAATCGATCTGAGCCAATTTCGCCAAACGTTTCTCCAGGAAAGCGTGGATCATATCGCTTCGATGGAGACCGGGCTTCTCCAACTTCGAACAGTTCCCGATGATGTCGAATTGCTGAATAGCATCTTCCGGTCGGCCCATTCAATTAAAGGAGGGGCCGGGTCATTCGGAATGACGACCCTGGTCCGCTTCACGCATTCTCTAGAGAATCTACTGGACCGGATGCGGTCGCTGGAGATACAAGCTAGCGACGAGGTCATCGATATCCTGCTTCAATCCGTGGACGTGCTACGCAATTTGCTCGATACGGACCCGAATGCGAATTCGGACGCGGCCATGCCCAGCGATGCAGTGGAACTCGACGCGCGCATTGTGGCGTTGATACCCGTCGAGGCAGCTCCGGCTGAAGGCGCTTCCAAAGATGCACAGCGGCATGTCTCGTTTCAACAGGAACCTCCGAAGCCAGTGGAGGAGGCGCACGAGGTCAAGCTGTACAAGGTGGAATTCCGTCCAGACCGGGAGATGTTCTCAAGCGGCACCAACCCAATCGTGCTGTTGCGCAATCTTGCCGCATTGGGAACGGTGAGTTGCTGCCATCTGCATTCTGAGGAGTTACCAGCGCTGGCCGATCTTGATCCATCGCTGTGCTACCTGAGCTGGACAGTCGAGTTGGCCAGCGTATGCGCGGAAACGGAGTTGCGCGAGGTCTTCGAGTTTGTGGAACACCTGGCGGAGATACGCATTCACTGCACCGCTGCTGCCGAGCAACCGGGTGCTACGCCGAGTCAAGATTCAACGGTAGCACCTAATCTCGTAAGCTCCGTTGCGTCGGGCGATCTGTCCGTGTTGGTTGATCGCCGAAAGGCGCCGGTTGTGGATCGCCGTCAGTCCTCCACGCGGTCCGCGACTGGAGGAGAATCCAGTTCGATCCGTGTGGCTATCGACAAAGTAGACCGGCTGATCGATTTGGTGGGCGAATTGGTGATTGCACATGTAATGACCGCGCAGATGGTGGAGGACTTTGAACCATCGTGCCTTCCCAAGCTGCGCGAGAATGTGGCTGCGATGGAGCGCAATACCCGCGAATTACATGAACGAGTGATGGGTATTCGCATGTTGCCGATCGGGACATTGTTCCAACGATACACACGCACGGTCTACGACATTGCGCAAGCCACCGGCAAGGAGATTCGCCTGGAAATGAGCGGAGAGGAAACCGAGATCGACAAGAGCATGCTGGAGTTGCTCGGCGATCCGCTGACGCATTTGATCCGCAACGCCGCTGACCATGGCATTGAAGCACCAGCGGCGCGGCTGGCTGCGGGCAAGCCGGAAGAGGGCGTCCTCAAGCTAAAGGCGTTCCACCGCTCGGGCAGAATCGTCATCGAGGGATCCGACGACGGCGCGGGAATCGATCCAGAGGTAGTTCGTCGCAAAGCGATTGAGCGTGGACTAATCGGCGCCGACGTGCAGATGAGCAACGAACAACTGCTTCTGCTGATCTTCGAGCCTGGCTTTTCCACTCAGGAGCAGGTGAGCGATCTCTCCGGGCGCGGCGTAGGGATGGACGTAGTCAAGCGCAACGTGCAGCAGATGAACGGAACGGTCAGTCTGGAAAGCGAAAAAGGACGCGGCACAACGGTGACTATCGAACTGCCGCTGACGCTGGCCATCCTGGAGGGATTGCTGGTCCGCGTCGGCACTCGCACGTTGGTCTTGCCGCTGCTGTCAGTGATTGAAACCGTGCCTCTGCGCGACCAACAGATTGTGCGTGTCGCAGAACGCGGTGAGGTAGTGGTGATCCGCGAAGAATCCATTCCGCTGCTACGGTTGTCCAGATTTTTGGGTTTGACTTTAGAGATATCAGGCAGCAACAAGACTGCGGAGGTAAATAATCATCGCCGCCTTGCGGTGATTGTGGAGGCCGGCCGTCGCAAGGTCGGTCTGGTGGTCGATGAACTGCTTGGACAGCAGCAGGTTGTCGTCAAGAGCCTGGAACGCAACTTACGCAGAATTGACGGCCTGATGGGCGCAACCATTCTCGGCGACGGCTGCGTCGCTCCGATTGTCGATGTTACTGGCCTCGGCGCATTGGATCTATTCTCGCTTCAAGTTCCAGTCAAGCATTCCCAGCAGGTTGTGCCTCCGGCCCAGTCTGTCAGGGCAGCATCATCCATCGAAAGGGAAAGAGGAGGAACAGCACATGAACTGGTTTAAGAATCTCAATGCCATGCCGCGGCTGATGAGCAGCTTTGGCGTTCTATTGGTGCTGACTTTGGGCATCAGCTATCTGGCAATCAGCAACCTGAGCGCGGCCAACGATCGCATACAGAGCCTCTATCAGAATCAAATGCGAGGCATCATGGCGATGGAAGACCTTTCCACTGACAAGCTGGATATCGCACGGCTCTCACGGGACGCTATTCTCAAAATTGATGACAGTGCTCAAGCAACCGCCGACATAAACGGGATCAAAACGTCCTATACGAGCATGCAAGAGCATCTTCAAGTTGCGGAACAGTGTTTCTACACAAAAGAAGGCAAAGCAATCCTCGCGAGCATTCACGAAGAGATTCCCAACTACGAGGCGGCCGTCAATACGGTCTCGGACGCTGTTGCAGCAAAAGATGCAGGCCGCGCAAGAGCCAACCTCTTTGGGATAGCCGGAATCGCCGCACAGATGACTACGGATATTAATAAGGGACTTCAGCTCAAGCAAGGTCTTGCTGAACAGGCGTTTCAGAACAACAACCAAGCATATCAATCCGCGCGCGTCCTGATTATCGGAGTGGTTGTCGCCTCTATTCTGCTAGGAATCATTATGAGCATCGTCATTGCGCGCGGCTTTGCGGTACCTCTGGGGCATGCCGCGATGGTGCTGGAGAGAGTTGCTGAAGGCGATCTGACCGTTAGATCTCAAGTGCACACCAAGGATGAAGTAGGACGCATGGCAGACGCTTTGAACCGGGCGATGGAAAAGTTGGATTTCACCATGCAGGAGGTAGCTGATAGCGCCGCCAATGCGAGTACTAGTTCACAGGAACTGGCAGCGGCAGCCGAAGCCATCGCCTCTGGCGCGCAGGAACAAGCGGCCAGCCTAGAGGAGACTTCAGCGAGCCTGGAGGAGATTACCGCGACCGTGCGGCAGACTGCCGACAACGCGAAGCAGGCCAACCAACTCGCAAACAGCTCGAAGGATTCCGCTCAGCAAGGTCAGGAAGTGGTCTCGAACGCGATTACTGCGATGGCTGAGATCAACGCCGCCTCGGCCAAAATTTCGGACATCATCTCGACGATCGATGAGATAGCCTTCCAGACCAATCTACTGGCCGTGAATGCCGCGGTGGAAGCGGCACGCGCCGGCGATGAAGGGCGCGGTTTTGCCGTGGTGGCTTCCGAGGTGCGAAGCCTGGCACAGAGGAGCGCCGTTGCGGCCAAGGAGATCAAGGTACTGATTCAGGATTCGCTGCGCAAGGTGGATGCAGGATCGGGACTGGTCAACCGCTCAGGCGAGACCCTGCAGGGGATTGTCGGCTCGGTGAAGCGGGTCACTGACATCGTGGGCGAGATCGCTGCGGCCAGCGGCGAACAGAGCACCGGCATCGAGCAAGTGAACACCGCGATGACGCAAATGGACCAGGTGACGCAGTCGAACTCTGCGCAGACTGAAGAGCTATCGGCGACGGCTCAAGCGCTCTCAGAGCAGGCTGCGCATCTGATGGAGTTGGTAAGCACTTTCACTCTCAGCCAAGCCGAAAAAAACACGCGAGAGCGTCAGACCTTTCTACCGCACGAGACGAATCCCGCTCATTTCGTGGGTGCAAGTCTCGTGCATTCCGCGATGCCAAATCTCGGGCAATCCGCATCACCGAGCCAGGCAACGCAGCGTCCGTCCAAAGCTGCTCGAGGCAATTCACCATCCAAGCCCAGTTCACGCCCTCGTAGCAACAAGGGGCTTAACAGTGGGCAGCCCGCCTTGGCAGTGGCGATATCCGCGGCTCCGAGTCGATCAGGCGCGAACGATGCGAGCTTTGAGGAGTTCTGAGACAACTGGTGAGTTGATGAACAGGAGTTCAAATCCGTCACGATCGAGATCTGTGCGACGGAATAGTGAACTCGGAAAGGAATGGCAATGAAAGCATCGATCGAGAAGCAAGCTCAAGCATCGCAGCAGTTTCTTACCTTTTTGCTCGACGACCAGGAATATGGATTGGAGATTTTCAAGATCCGAGAGATTCGCGGGTATGCGCCGATCACTCCGATTCCAAATGTTCCGCCGCATGTGCGCGGCGTGATGAACCTGCGCGGGACTGTACTGCCGGTCGTCGACTTGCGGATGAAGTTTCATCTGCCGGCGGTCGAATACAACAAGTTCACGGTTATCGTAATTGCCACGGTGGGCGACAAAACTGTCGGACTCTTGGTGGATGCTGTCTCCGATGTATTGATGGTCGCGAACGATGCCATGCGTGAAGCGCCGGATTTCGGCTCGGCCGTGGATACGCAATTCATCAACGGCGTCTTCGAGTCGCGGGAGCACCTGACTGTCGCGCTGAACCTGGAAGAACTGCTGTCTGAGTGCGAATTGTCAGTGCCGCAGTCCATTGCGGCATAGCGCCTTTTCGTACGAAGAACCAGGTAGGAGCGGAGCTCTACGAAGTGTTCAGATGCCTCGCGATCAAGGTTGGCCGGAGCTACCAGTTCCGGCCTGCTTGTTTACAGCATCAATGCGAATGATTGAAAAGGGGAATCGATCTTGCCGGCATCCACCTTCGAAAACTCGCTCTTCCCCATGGGGCTTCGTGAATTCAAGATGTTTCGCACCTTGATTCACCAACACACGGGCATCTGGCTGCGAGACGGCAAGCAGATTATGCTGGCCTCGCGACTTTCACGCCGGCTGCGCCTTCACGGCATAGCCAACTTTGCCGAGTACTACGAATATGTTCAAAGATCTCAGAACAATGGAGAAGAGATACGCGAATTAATCAATTGTGTCACCACCAATAAGACGTCCTTCTTTCGCGAACGCCATCACTTCGAGTTCTTGGCTAACACCGTCGTACCACAGATTCAGTTCGCTGCTCAGCAAGGTGCCGTCAAGAGCATTCGCATTTGGAGCGCCGCATGTTCCACAGGCGAAGAGCCTTACTCGATCGCCATTACTCTGTTTGAAGCGTTGCAAACCCCTCAGCGCGTGCATGCCCCATCTTCCGCGCTGCATGGACCAAAACGGCCCGGACTCTCTGGGCTTCCCGTCGTACCAAGTTCCTGGAAAATTGAGATCGTCGCTTCCGACATCGACACCAAAGTCCTGGGGACGGCTGCCCGCGGAATCTATGGCATGGATTCCCTTGCAAGTGTGGACACGCCGTTGCAGAAGGAGTATTTTCTTCGCGGAAAAGACGACATGCAAGGGATGGCCAAAGTGAAGCCAGATGTCGCTCGGATTGTACAGTTCAAACGGATTAATCTTCAAGACGTCCGGTGGCCGCTTGAAGGTCTCTTTGATGTAATTTTCTTCCGAAACGCATTGATTTACTTCAACCAAGAAACTCAGGATGTATTTCTCCGCAAAATGGCATGTTATCTCAAGCCGAAGGGCTATCTGTTCCTGGGTAACTCCGAACATATTCCGTGGTTGCAGGACATTTTTGCGCCGCTGAATCAAACCATGTATCGATTGCGGGACGTAGAACAATGAACATACTTATGGACTCACAGCCGCGTTCAGCGGGACACTGTGGCGCTCTTCATAACTTGTGCGTCAGAAGCGATCTGCCTCAAGCAGCGATGGAAAAAGCGCCGACTTCGGGGAGGGTCGGCCCACCAAGCGGCAAACGGATAAGCCTTCATATCGGTGAAGTCGCGGCCAGCCAGATGCCCATTGTTCTTGACACTTTGCTGGGTTCCTGCGTTGCCGTGTGCATGTACGACCCAGTGCTTTGTGCCGGCGGCATGAATCATATCCTGCTGGCACACTGTCGAGCGGGCGAAAGAAATCCGCGTTGCGGCGTACATGCGATGGAGCTACTCATCAACGAATTGATGAAGGTCGGAGGGGATCGAAGAAGATTTATCGCCAAGGCATTTGGCGGGGCTAATGTGCTCCAGGGGATAAGGATGCCTCCCATCGGAGACGCAAATGCAAGGTTCGTGCGCGAGTTCCTTGCAACCGAAAAGATACCTCTTGTTGCCGAGCGGTTGGGAGGAAACCACGCAGTCCACTTGTACTTCCGAACGAATACGGGCAAGGCGACGGTGCGTACTGTCGATGGTTCAAGCTTGCCTAAGATCATTGATGCTGAGGGCTTTTTTTCGACATCGCCTTGTCCCAGTAAACCCTATTACGGGGAGATCACACTGTTTTGACGAATGCTTCAAAAGAACTGTATCAACAGACTTCGAGTTGGTTCTCGACTCAACAATATCGGCTGGTATGAGGTAGCCTGCACATGGCGATTCGATCGAAGGTACTTATCGTGGACGACTCGGCGCTGATGCGCCAACTGCTTACCCAAATCATCAGCTCCGATCCAGAGCTTGAGGTGATAGGGACGGCTGGCGATCCCTATGTTGCGAGAGAAAAGATCAAGGCGCTGAATCCGGATGTGTTGACTCTGGACATCGAAATGCCACGCATGGATGGACTGACTTTTCTGGAAAAGCTGATGCGCGGACATCCGATGCCTGTCATCATGATTTCATCGCTAACCGCTAAGGGTGCAGATACAACGCTCCGCGCGCTCAGCTTAGGTGCAATTGACTATGTTTCCAAGCCCAAGTTGGACGTTTCCAACGGCACCATCGAGCAAGCCGAAGAGATTGTCGCCAAGGTAAAAACTGCTGCGAGAGCAAGAGTGCGACGCGCGAGTGCAACGGCGGCCGCATCCGCCGTACTAAGTGAGAAGAAGTATCAATTCTCGGCAACACACAAGGTTGTCGCCATCGGAGCTTCAACCGGCGGAACGGAAGCGCTCAAGGATTTGTTGTCGCCGCTGCCCGCCGACTTTCCGGGAATCGTGATCGTGCAACATATGCCGGAGACCTTCACCCGGCAGTTCGCCGCCCGCCTCGATTCGCTTTGTAAGATTCGCGTCAAGGAAGCGCAGGACGGTGATCACATTCTTCCGGGACACGCGTTGTTGGCTCCTGGAGGACATCATATGGCCGTGGTCCGAAGAGGTATGGAATACGCCGTCCACGTCTACAGAGGGGAAAGGGTGAATCGCCACATACCCTCGGTAGATGTGCTGTTTTCATCCTGTGCGCGCAGTTTAGGAAAGAACTCTCTCGGTGTATTGCTGACAGGAATGGGCGCAGACGGTGCGAAAGGTATGCTGGAGATGAAGCAAGCAGCAGCTTTTACCATTGCGCAGGATGAATCGACGTCTGTCGTTTTTGGTATGCCGCGAGAGGCTATCGTGCTCAATGCCGTCGATCAAGTGCTTCCGCTGGGCCAGATACCGGATGCGCTCCTAGATAGGCTTGTCGGCATGTAGTCTGCCGCGAATATCCGACACCTTGGAGATATTGATTCTCTTATGCACTCTCTGTCTGACAAATCTAAATATGCAAGCTACGAGATCCCCATTCCCCTAGGTGGGACATCAGGAGTTTGCTCGTCAAATTTGGGTTCTTCGTCACTTTTGATGAAGATATTTTGGGCGTTGAGTATCTCTTTGGAAATGAGGATTTCATTCGGCGTGCACGACCCGGAGCCGAATCAGCGCAAAGCAATTGGATGAGGAAGCAAATTGAAACCTCGTTGAATTGTCGTATCGCCGCTGCCCTCACCGGCCACCTTGCTAACGGTAAATCTCCACGCCAAGGCCTCCGTGGTGCAATTTCCACTGGAGTCGCATACACCCGCTTTGAGGCGTGCGGTGTAGGTCTCGCCTGCCTTGAGAATTACCTCATTGGGGAATAGTCCCCAGGCACCTGCGGCTATCTGGTCAACCCAAGCTGGAACAGCCGCACCGTGTGAATCCGTCAAGCTGAAATTGCTAGCATCAACACCAGTGACGGGCTTGGAGAAGAATACTTTGACAACAGCGTTTTGATACACGCGAGAAGCACCCGCAGCGGGATATGTAGCGGTTTCGAGCGGACGCCGATCGGCAGGCATGCCATCAACATTCATGACCCAATTGCGCACGACCATGGGGACGGGTGGAGCTCCCTCGACCACCGCGGGCTCCGTGGCCGGCGTGCGACCATCGCATCTTCCACCCAGAACACAGGGTTCGAGCACGAAGTTGTTATTGGTGTCCGCCAGATTGCCAAGGAACTTCAATGCAACGATCGCTTCCAACGATTGGTAGTAGACCGCTGTGGTCACTGCGATGGGCCCCCGCGTTCCCCTCGGGATGCGTACCGAGTAACGGTCAATTTTCTTTTCGTATTCAGGCCGCCCACGGGGCTTAAATCGAGTATCGCGGAGAAAGGAATCATCAAACAAATCGCCATTCCCATTCTTATCCGTGAACACCGGCAAAGCGGTGGGGTTTGAGGTATCGATCACGCGGCCATCCTTATCAACGGGCAGGCCGTCTCCGTTTGTCTTGAGATTGAGAGGGGTCGCATACGGCAAGTCGAGCGTAGGACATCCGTCGCCCAGAGAAGCGATCGCCTTGAACTGCATGGCATAAGGATCGGCTGACCCGGCCGGAATTTTCCAATTACATCCGGGGAAGTTTGGGTCGATCATATCTTCTGTTGTCAGGTTGCCTACGCCAGTCGACGTCCGGTTCCAAACCTTGTCGTGAATGGGCAGTTCTTTGCCAGTCGCCAGATCGTAGGCATGAATCGCAAGCCAGGCTGTACGTCCTTCCGGAAAACCGGTTGGAAAATCGTGACCGCTTCCGGTGTTGGCGATGGTGATGGAAATCGGTGCTTCGTTTCCTGCCTTTGCCTGGGCCGGGCCGCGCAAGTCCATGCTCAGCACGTGACGCAAACGATCCCACGCAAGACGCGCCTGCTGGGCATAGGCGCCGCGTCTTTCCAGATGTGTATAGAAGGCCCGTGAGTAAACGCTATTGTGGTCGGCGGAGGAGAAACTAAAAGTAGAGAGCTCGGGATAGGGTGAGAGAGCGCCGTGTTCATCGACATCTTTACCGATGAGTCCCGTGACATAAGCGTTGCCGCCCACAAAATGGTGAGTGAAGAAAGGATGAGGTGAACCGCCCTCGTTTGCGACGCGGTCCTCGGGCGGAGGCAGCGGCTTTCCATCTTGATATAAAGTCTGCGCGGTTCCAGGCTGGCCGTAATCCTGTTGCATATGGCAGCTTTGGCAATCGCGCTTGAAATGAGGATCGAAGTTCTTGTTGCCGGGACGGTCGGCGTAGGCGCTGTTGGCCCACTCTGTGTACGTCCGTTCGATGGGGAATCCTCCAACCCATTTACCAAGAGGATTCTTGATAGGAAGAGCACTCGTCACGTCGTGACATGCGGCGCACATCTCCGCGCGCACAAACATCGCCTGGTGATATCCCTTATGTTTGGCGGGATCGATCTGCTGGTAATCAATCGTCTGGCCGAAGATTCCGCTGGTATAGTGGTCAACCGGATCGGCGGGTTTGTTCGCAGCCAGAGGACCAAATCTTTCCGGATAAACAATTGCATGAGGTGAAAGCCGGTACGCGCCTGCGCCAATACTGTATCCCAGGTTCTGCTTGTCTTTGTCGGGAACGTTGAAGGTGTCCGGCGGCTTGCCCGCCTCAGCCAGCAAGTCGGCGCGCGATAGTGTGCTGGGAGCAGGCGTATAGGCGCTCTGGCTGCGCTCGTAGTTATGGTATGGGGTATCGCGAGTTTCAGCATAAGTGTGACACACCGCGCAGATGATGCCGCTTTTGCCCGAGTTGGTGTTGCGGAACTGTGAATCGAGCGTGGCAAATGCAATGCCGGTTCCGTTGTCGGAACTGGGAAAGAATTTGGGGTCGCCGGGCGCCGACTCCAGATGGTGTGCGTCGTAGGTTACGTTCTTGTAGGGAATGTTATCGGTGTAGTCCGTAGGCATGTGGCAGCGGGAGCAGAAGAAGTCCAGCAGAGATCCCGGTCTAGAAACTCTATAGTTTTGCGTTCCTATGTTAAAGGTGGAAGAACACCCTCCCTTATCCGCAAAGGGATTGTGAGTCGCCTTGGGTGTTCCATCCGGGGGCTGCGGCGTATCGCATTCTCCGTTGGCCGACGTTGCGCGTGACAGCAACAGGAATGCAGCCCGCCAGGCCGGGTCACGCCAGGAATTGGACATCATCGAGCCGTTCCACTCATCGAATATTTTTTGATGGCAGGTCTGGCACTGGCCCGGGCTATCCTCAGCTTCCCAATGGTTGTGATACGGAGGCGGAAACACCTGAGCCTCCGCCACCACATAGGGAGCAGCTTCGGGAATTCGGTTGGGAAGATCATTCAAATCGTGCTGGGTGGGTTGGCGATACGCGATTGCGCTGATGGCCACGACAGACGCCAGAAACACCGACACCTTCGGAATCATGCTGCTTCCATTCATCATAGGTTCACTCCAAATGGTCGATGGATTACATCGTGGTCATGCGCCAATTCTTCGTAATTCAGAATTGGGTCGTTCAATGGAACTATGGGCGCCCGGGCCAAAGCGTTCACAAATAGAAGAAACAGCAGCGCCATGTAACCCGCGGCGATAACGACCTCCGGCAGCACCAGACTGGGCGTGCTATGAAATGTGGGCATAATCAACAGGTAGAGGTCGAGCCAATGTCCCAGCAACAGAACGATGCTCATGGCGGCGAGGATCTTCGGTGAACGCTTGCGGCTCGCCGATAGCAGAACAACAAAGGGAATCACCCAATTCATCATTAAGTTCAATGCGAAAAAGTAGAGCCACGGCCCGTTTGTCCGAGGTAAGTAGTAGGTGATTTCTTCTGGAATGTTTCCATACCAGATCAACAGATACTGGCATGTCCAGATATAGGCCCAGAAAGTAGAAAATGCGAACATCATTTTGCCTAAGTCATGGAGCTGGTCTTCAGAGATGCAGTTGCGCCAGGAGAAACTCGACCTTCTAAGTAGAACTGCAGCGAGTGTAATAGCCGCGATCCCTTGGACGAATGTTCCAGCAAAAACGTAAACGGCAAACATTGTGCTGAACCAATCCGGTTCGAGGCTGATAATCCAGTCGAAAGACATCAGGGTAAATGTCACCGCGAAAACAGCAATGAAGACGATTGCATAGCGGGTGAGGCGGCGATGCAGGATCAGCGCCATCTCCGGTCGTTCATCCTGATCGAGTGAAGCACGCCGCATGAGCAGGGCAAACACAGTCCACAGAATTAGCGCCGCCACTGTCCGGGCAACTAGCCACGGCATCCGCAGGTACTGAATCTTTCCCGCAAAACTGGGCGTGTGATCGAACGCGTCCGGGCGAGTCCAAGGAAAAATAGTATCTCTGCCCACGAAAAGCACCAGCATGAGAAAAGCGACCACGGGCAACGCAAGCATTAGAGCTTCTGGAATTCTGCGCAGACTGGCCGACCACCTGGCTCCGGTTGCGCGTTGGACAGCTAGAAAGAATATCGCCGAAACCGCGAGCGAGGTGACGTAGAAACCGTTCAAAAGCAGGGTCGGCCACGCTCGCTGCGGGTCTGCATATAACTCATAGAACGCCGCCCCGGCTCCCAACACGACCAGACCTGTAGCCGGCAGCCAGTTCCGTGCGGAGATTGCAAATGATAGATCTTCGCTCATGGGGTTCCTTTAGCCAGCGCGGGCTGAGGATCATTCCCGCGTTTCTGTAACGTGGTGTAGACATACGTGACAATCTTCCATCGCTCATTCGTGCTTAATTGCGCCGCATACGATGGCATCTTTCCACTGCCTAAAGTGATTACATGAAAGATGCGTCCGGGGGCAAACTGCATCAAGCGATCGGAGTGATAAGAAGGCGGCGGAGGAATCTTCGACGAGATGGGACCGTCCCCTTTGCCTTGCGTTCCGTGACACACAGCGCAATAAGTCTCAAAGAGGGCCTTGCCGTCTTCCAAAGTTTTGGCGGTTGGGTGGTAGGGATCTCTTAGCTCCAGGCCGGCGCGCTCCGCTTCCTGCTCACCCGGTCCATAGTGAAATGGATGATAGCCGCGCGCGATGGTGCCTGCCACTGGATGTTGCAGCGTCAGTCCATCGCGAGTCGCCGAGTTAGCGGCAAAGGCCTTGTAGGCCGGGTCACGCGCCATGTCCGGCATGTACTCATACGCACGCCTGCTGGCCGAGCCACAGCCTGCGAGGGCAATCGCAATTGCCACGACGACCGAGGCTATGGAGCGCCGCATCATAACTGAGCCTCGATTTCGCTTACCTCGCTGGCGCCGCTATTCCATAGTAGCCTTGATACCAGAACCGGATCGAAGTGCTCCGTACGGCGGCGAAGCACAATTGCGAATGTGTCATTGGTGATTTTCAGCGCGGGCAGACGTTCCTTCTTGCCGGGATAAAGCCGGGCTCGAAACAACAACGCGGCCACAGTGGACAAGCCGCCGATCAGCACGGTCAACTCAAAGCAGATCGGAATAAATGCCAGCGTCGAGTTATCCGGCTTGCCGCCTACGTTCATGGGCCAATCCAGAACGTTTGTATAAAACAGAAATGAGAAAGCCAGCGTGAGTCCCAGAGCCCCGCCCATCAGTGTTATCCATGGCAGATATGTTCTGCGCAGACCCATGGCAAGATCCAGATGATGGACTGGATAAGGGGTATAGACATCGTAAATCGGAAAACTGTGATCCCGAATCGTACGCACGGCCGCAAGCAAGCTATCGGGATCGGTGAAGGTCGCGATAACAAATCGGTTAGGCATTCACGGCTACCTCGGTATCTTCCTGGGGTGGATTTTGCTTTACCATCTCAATGATTTTCGCGATATGAACGCTGTTCGCGGCCACGCCCTTGATCTCCCACATCGCAATCATGGGGAGGTAGCGGATGAAAAGTAAGAACAAAGTGAAGAATAGACCGAAGCTTCCTACCAAAATGCCGATATCAATTCGCGTGGGGTAAAACATTCCCCACCCCGACGGCAGAAACGCGCGGTGCAATCCCACCACGATGATGACGAATCGTTCAAACCACATCCCGATATTTACCAGAATGGAAACGGTAAAAAGAATTGCCACACTGTTGCGCGCCTTTTTGAACCAGAGAAAGTGCGGCGTGATCACATTGCACAGCACCATTAGATAGAAACACCATGCATAAGGCCCCGTGGCGCGATTGATGAAATGATATCGCTCGTAGATATTCCCGCCGTACCAGGCGCTGAAGAATTCCGTAGCATAGGCATAACTCACAATCATTCCGGTGAGCATTGTCACCTTTGCCATCTTATCCAGATGCCGCATCGTAATGTACCGCTCCAGGTGCATGGTCTGGCGCGTAATGATCAGCAGCGTCAGCACCATGCCAAAGCCCGAGTAGACTGCGCCCGCAACGAAATAGGGAGGAAAGATTGTTGTGTGCCAACCAGGTACCAGCGAAGTGGCAAAGTCCATGCTCACAATCGAGTGTACGGAGAGCACCAGCGGCGTCGCCAATCCAGCCAGAATTAAGCTGACCATCTCATAGCGAGCCCATGTACGGAACGACCCGTTCCACCCCATGCTCAGGAACCCGAAGATCAGTTTTTTGATCCTTCCTGTGGCGCGATCGCGCAGCGTGGCCAGGTCAGGAACCAGGCCGAGAAACCAGAACACCAGTGAGATGGTGAAGTAAGTGCTGACGGCAAATACGTCCCATACCAGCGGAGAACGGAAGTTAACCCACAATGGACCCCGCTGATTTGGAAAATACGGGAAGATAAAAAATGCATCCCATGGACGACCCAGGTGAAGTAGCGGAAACATGCCCGCGCACATCACCGCCATAATCGTCATGGCTTCTGCCGAGCGGTTGATTGAGGTGCGCCATTGCTGGCGGAAGAGCAGCAGGATGGCGGAGATCAATGTGCCCGCGTGGCCGATACCGATCCAGAAAACGAAGTTAGTAATGTCAAACGCCCAGCCCACGCTGTTATTGAGACCCCAGACTCCGATACCTTTGAAGAAAAGGTAGGTCACCATAACTGCAAGATCAAGTAACCCCACCAGCGCAAGGGCAAAACAGATCCACCAGCCTCTTCCGGGCCGTGCTTCCATCGGCCGCGAAATGTCGTCGGTGATCTGCTGGAGAGACACACCCTCGTCGACCCAGCGCGTAGGGGGAAGTAGTTGCGGGCCGATATGTTTTCGCGCAGCGGTCATAACACTCATGCCGTTTGCTCCTTAAGTGGTGTTGAGTGGATTGCGAACCTTCTTGAGGTATCCCACGTTGGGCCGCACTCCCAGTTCTTCAAGCACGTGGTAGTGCCGCCGGTTGGCGTGCAATTGCGAGACGCGGCTGTTAGTATCCTTCAAATCGCCGAAGACAATGGCTTGGGTTGGACATGCCTGCTGACAAGCGGTTTGGATATCTCCCTCGGCCAGGTCGCGCCTTCCTTGCAACGCGATGTTCTTCGCCAACTGAATGCGTTGAACACACAGGCTGCACTTTTCCATCACGCCGCGCGAGCGCACCACCACGTCCGGGTTCAACACCATGCGTCCTAGCGGGCTCGCCATATTGAAGTCGAATTCTGGATTGTCTGTGTAGTTCAACCAATTAAAACGCCGCACTTTATATGGACAGTTATTCGCGCAGTATCTTGTTCCGATGCAACGGTTGTAAACCTGTTGATTTAATCCGTCGGAACTGGTGGTCGTGGCCAGCACCGGGCACACCGTTTCGCAAGGAGCGTTTTGGCAATGCTGGCAGAGCATGGGCTGGTGTACGCTGTGCGGATCATTCTCCGAGCCACTGTAATAACTGTCGATGCGGATCCAGTGCATGATGCGGATACGCTTCACTTGGTCCTTGCCTACAACAGGGATGTTGTTTTCGGCTTGGCAGGCGATCACGCAAGCGGAGCAGCCTGTACAAGCGTTCATGTCGATCGCCAGCCCCCACGAGTGTTCGCCGTGGAGCCGCTCGGCCCACAGTGTGGGCACGACCTCTTGAGTTTCCGAGGCGGGCCGGCTCAGTTCTTCCAGGGTGGTTTCGAGAACAATAGGCCGGCCTTCCATAGAGAAATGACTCTGCGTGCTTGCAATCTCTTCGCGGCGTCCGGTCTTTTCGATGCGCACGTTCGTCGCAGAATACTGGCGCGTTTCATTCGCGGCCAACACCAGTGGGAAGACATTCACGCCGACGTTCTGCGCAACCTTGCCAACCTGCTTGCGCCCATAACCCATTGCCAGTGAAATGGTGCGGCTTTCCTGCCCCGGTTGAATGAAGACAGGCGCTTCGATGCTTCCCTGATTGGCCGTCAGCTTGACGACGTCGCCCTCAGACAGTCCCAGTTGTCGCGCCAGTTGCGGGTTAATCGCAGCGTAATTTCCCCACGTCACTTTACTGATAGGGTCGGGAAGTTCCTGCAGCCAGGGGCTGTTCGCATGACGCCCATCGCGCGCGCTCACGCTCTCGTAGAAGTGCAGTTCATAGCGGTCGTCTGCGCGGGGTTGCTGTGCCTTCACGATGAAGTCAGCTGCCGCCCTCCAATTGTCGCGGTGCACAGGAGCGGTGCCCACCGCCGATGCGGGCAATACCACGACCCCGTCTTGCAGAGAGCGCTCCCAGAATGCGGTTGCATCTTGCAACTCCTTCTGTCTGGGAAACAGGAATTTAGCCCAGAATCCGCGCAGATAGTTGTAGTAGTTCGTATCTGGCTGGCCCGACCAGACGAGCAGGCTTTCTTGCGCTGCGCGCGTCTCAAACAGCGGAGCAATCAGCGGCTGGGCGAGACTGAAATGGGAGTCAACAGGTTCAGCGTCGCCCCATGCTTCGAGAAAATGATGATCGGGACAGATCGCATGAGCATGAGAACTTGTTTCATCCGTTCTGTCGGAGAACGAAACCGAGAGCGCGACTTTTTCCATCCCGCTCAAAAACCGCGCACCATCGCCATAGTCGTACACGGGGTTGACGCCATAGAGCAAGAGCGTATGAACCTCGCCCCGATTCATCTCAGCGACGAGCGCCGCCATGGCCGCGTCATCTCCGCCGCGCTGCTTCGATGGGCGATCCAGGTCTATAGTCTTGCCGATGTTGCCGAGCTGTGCATTGAGAGTATTGACCACGATCTGCGCTGAAACATCGTTATGTCCGCAGACGACCAGGGATTCGCCACGATGCTTCCAAAGTTCATCTGCGATCGCATCGAGTTTTTTGGCATCGACAATATCCGGACAATCGGGAACGCCGACCATACCGCTCTTGCGGACAATGCGCCGCAGCAAAGCAAGAACCGCGAGCCCGATCTCCGACGGCGCGGTCGGAATGCGCACGTCGGCATTACTTCCAGTTACGCTCAAAGTCGGTTCAAATTGAACGTGCAGCGCGGGCTGATTTTCAGGCTTACGATTGATCGCATACTGGCGCGCAAACTCCACAGGAGAGAGCCAGGTTCCAAGAAAATCCGCGTCGAATCCTACAATGACCCGCGCTTTATCAAATGCATAGTGTGGAATCACCGCGCGGCCAAACGACTCTCCATTAGCTTCGCGCATTGCGCTGTAAGAAACCGCGTCGTAAACAACATGCTCGAAACTCGGGTACGAGCTGCCAAACTCCGCGATGATTTGTTGCGTCGAAGGGCTGGTCACCGTCTCGGAGAGAAGCACGATCTTTCCGCTCTTCGCGCGAGCCTGACTCAGTGCTACCAGAATCTGACGATCCGCCTGCTGCCAAGTCGTTGCCTGCCCTTTCCACCTCGGCCCACGTAGCCGCTCATCATCGTAGAGCGATAGCACGGTCGCCTGCCCGGTGGCGCAGGTTCCTTTTCCAAATAGGGTGGATTCGTCGTTGCCTTCGATCTTGATCGGCCGGCCGTCACGCTGCTTCACGAGAAGGCTGCACGACGATGCGCAGCCACGGCAGGTGGTGGCGTAATAGTTTGCGA
The DNA here is from genome assembly GCA_049513195.1 of Occallatibacter sp. GTDB lineage: Bacteria > Acidobacteriota > Terriglobia > Terriglobales > Acidobacteriaceae > Telmatobacter. The sequence goes on along the minus strand of JBEKWJ010000008.1, from coordinate 70,924 downwards.
CTCCCGGAATAATGTCCTCGGCGCCCGACAACAATGGTATGGCATGTTGCACTGGGCCACGGCATCCCGCCACGCCGGCAGCAGCCAAACTGAATCCCATCATCGCCAGAAAGTCGCGGCGAGTTGCGCCGGTTAACCCTCCCGGAAGCCCGCCAGGAAACTCTCCGGTCGTGCGCGGTCCGTTGTGCAGTTCGTCCACGCTCTTCCAATAGGCGGGCTCAGCACGTTGTCCGATCTGCACGAGTTGTCCCTTCGCGCTCTTGCATGGCGGTTTGTTATCGAGGTCCGGATTCATCTCTCCCTTTCTCTTCTCGATGTAAATAGATCTCTCTACCAGCGCTAATAGTGACAACTCGAGCAATCCAGACCGGCTGTCGGCTTTTGTTTTCGCGAAAGACTCGCAAGCGACCGCTGGAAGTCATTCGTTGCAATGTTGGCGTGCTCGCGATGACATTGAAGGCACCATCCCATGGTGAGTGGAGAGTATTGGCTGACTCGCTCCATGCTTTCTACAGGACCATGGCACCGCTGACAGGCAACGCCCGATAGAACATGCTGGCTATGGTTGAAATACACAAAGTCAGGAAGGTTATGAATCTTGACCCAGCGAATCGGTACCTGCCGTTGTACGGCCTCTTTCAGCTTTTCAATTTCCACCGTCTGCTTTTCCACGATGTTATGGCAGTTCATGCACACGCTTGCCGGTGGAATTCCCGCGTGACGGCTGGTGCGCGCAGCGTAGTGACAATAGAGACAAGGAATCTTGTTGTCGCCGGCATGAACGTTGTGAGGAAAGTGGATCGGCTGCTCGGGCGAATAGCCTTGGTTGATTCCCATGCGCGTGAACTCCCAAACCCCGCCCCCGGCCGCAAGGAGCAGCGCCAGAACGCCGAAGACTGTAAGTGGCGTCTGCATGTGACTAATCCTCGTCCGGCCAGAACCACCTGCCTGGATTGCGCTTGTTCGACCACTCCGCAAAAGCATTGCTTGCCGCGCGGAATGGCTGAGAGATCAGCACCGCGCAACCTTGCAACGCGGCGACAAGAAATGTTGACAGCCGGGTAAGCGGAATGACTGCAATCGCCGCGAACGTGGCCAGCACGTGAAGTTGCACAAGATCCGGCAATTGTGTCGCAAGCTGCACCGCCGGTTGCCCACGCAAGAGCGAAGTCATATATGGTCCGAGTGTTACTTCACCCCAGGACGATCCCCAACGGTAAAGGACTGCGATCAATACTCCCGATGCTAAGACGGTAAAGAGCAGCGCCAGAAATAGCGTGTCAAAAAGTTCGGCCATATGAGACTGGCCAGGCCGCTTCAGATGCCGCCATATCAGTACGGAGCTGCTGGCAACGGCCGCCAATCCCGCAGCGAATGCCACACCCTCCAGCAGGTAAAGCCCCGTTGCGCTGCTGTTCCACGAAAGAACTGCGCGCGGAAACAGCAACCCCGCAACATGACCGGCGATCAGCACCAACATGCTGATGCGGAAAAATCGTTCTCCGAAAACCGCCTTGGCTTCGGCCATCTCCGCGGCAAGAGTCGAAGGCTGCCGGGAAGCCAGCAGATAACGCACCAGGGTTCCAACCACCAACAAGGCCACTGCTATATACGGCCAAAGTATAAACAGCGAGTTATTCGCCAAAATGTCCTGCCTTCCTTTGCTACCGGCGGTTGCCCGCGGAATATAAAGCTTGGTTGGCCTGCATGTCCGACGCCCTGAGAAATGCCTTCAGTGCAAAGGATTCCTTCGCCGTAAGGTAGCCCCCTCGAGATGTTTCGGTTTGCCAATCGAAGCATGTATGGCGAAGAAACTGAGTCAGCTCCGGATCTTGGTAACGCCGATAAACGCCGGTCAGGTCTGGACCGAGAGTACCGCCGCGCAATCCCGCTCCGCGCTCGCTATGACACGTTATGCAGGCTTGCGCGCCATTCTTGGTTTGCACCTCGCCGTAGAAAAGCTTTCGGCCGTTCTCGTTCTCCGCGGATGTGGATGTGGATGCGTTGCGCTCGTCGGCAGGCTGGAAATCAGGACCGCCGATGGCAAGATAATGAAGGATGTCGTTGATCTGCTTCTCAGAGAGATCCACCCAATCCGGCATGCGCTGCTGTTTGAACTGCGCAAAGAGGGCCGTCGCCGTCGGATCGCCCGATTTGATTACACCCGACGAACCATGAATGAACTTCAACAACCAATCGCGCTTGCGCCGCTCGGTGACGCCCTTCAAATCAGGCCCCACTTTAATTCCCTTGCCATAGGTGTGACATGCCGTGCAGCGGCCCTTAAATGTCGCTGCCGCCTCTGGTGAGAACTTGGCCGCGGCGCCACGATCATCGTCATCTATTTCGCCAGCGAGCAGAATCTGTGATGACCCTGCGAGTATGAGCAGAACTGATAGAACTAGTAACCCGGTACGCAGTCCTCCGCCAGCTGCAACAGTAAGCCTCATCCAATAACCTCCTTTTACATATCGTCAGCGCCAACTCGGCACACGTCCACCTGCGGTCGTTTGCTGTAACAGCCAAAAGCGATCCGATCATTTCTCGTTCTGTAACTCAGGTCTGCTCACATCGCTAGAATGGATGTGCAGTACGAACAGGTCCTGCATGGATAGGGAGGCGCAATCTTTATCCTCAGAATCCTAATCCGAAGTGCATGGCAAAGGTCACCGGATCTGTATCTGGACCGCCGACCGGTCGATTGAACCGTACTGGAAGATCTGCCTCCACAAAGTAGGCCTTGAAGAAACTGCCTTTGGATTTTATTGGCCAACTCTTGTTTAACAGTGGGGTGAAACCATACTCAGGAGAATTGACCACGAATGCCGCGCGAATCCCGGGAGCAAAGCCGTGGCCAACGTTCCACAAGAAACCCGGGTGAACCGTGAGTGATACGTCGCGTGGACTATCCTGCACTGCGGAAACAAATTCCATGTCAAATGCCATCCTGCCTGTTCCCTTGACTGTGATTCCGGCTGGAAAAGCAATGGAAAAATTGTCTGCTAAGTCAGTGGTTTGCCCTCCAGCACGAGTAACTAGCGGGAGAACGAAACCAATATGACCTCCAACTGTTGTTTGGGCTTTCACCGTTAGGGATAGCACTGTCATTGATAGGACAGCTACCACAGCCACTCGAAGCACGTGACTTAAAATCATCCGAGCTTCGTACCGAGACACGAATGCGATCATGGAGTCTCCTTTGATCGAATGGTTTTTTGAGATACACCTCTCGCGACTCTCTGCAGACGCAGAGAAGTGAGCCGTACATATGGGTTGCGATGTGGCGAGCGTTAGGGGCGTGCTGGATATTCAAGGTTTATTGGAATGGAGGGAGCCTTCTTGGACGGCATGTTCGCTGCGGCCAAAAAGGGGGAGCTCCACATTCGGCAAAACCAGGCGTGCCAGTGGATCGTGGCGATCAAAGATCAGGATGTCTCGTTGTGATGTCGGCTCGAGAGTGCCTCTGCGGGAGGAAGCAACACTTGAGTAAGCCGCTCTTGCCTAAGTCAATACTTCCAATGCCAAGACCGATCAAGGCAAAAATCAGTACAATCTATCGAACTGATGGGGCCCACTTGCAGTGGCAACAAGAGCGACGCGATAAAGCAGGCGGTGCGCCATGATTCGTATCTTGAATACTCATGATGCGAGCCACCCTCCCGGTAGTTTGCGCGACTGCTAGCTACGTCCAAGCCGCTACTTCAAGATCTCCCGGTCACTCTAGTTGTCTTTTGGTAACTGGATACCGTGACCCACGTCACCAATAGGTCGATTATCAAATAGGTGAGGTATGCTGTCAAGGGCAAAATAGGATGTTTATGTTTTTCAATACTTTATTCTTCGAATGACGCAAGGGTGCCTGCATGACTGATTTAATCGCGGTCTTTCATAGTAATTGCTATTCGCATTATATGTCTTTGTAATTGAATAATATAGTATGGATTACCTTGCTCAATAATGCTCCTTGAGCCCTTTTCTTGGTTATGAGTCAGAACGGAATTAATTGAATTGAGAAGGTCCCGGTGACGCGTGACCGCATGCGCGAAGCTGCTTAACTTGACTTCTTTCCCTTTAGCACTCCGGGCGGCACCAACTTCTTCACCAATTTGTTGTGACCATGTCATCCGTCGATGCGTGGCCGTAAATATTCATGGCTTTGCTGATATCTGCAACGCAAAGAAGGTCCTTCTGGACGCCGCCGGGGTTTTCCCCGAGTCCAACCATGATCGGCACGCATGTCTCAACATACGCCAAGTGATGTGCCAACCCCGATCTTTCTAGCGACCGGCTGAATTCCTTTTTGCAGTAGCATGGATGCGCTCCGTACTCCGCCAGTTCGGGTGGAAGGGAATACCCATTCACTCCCATCTGTCTTCGGGCGCCACTCATCCAAAACCTTCAGAGGCGCGTCGGCGATCGGAAGATTTGCATCAGATGCGTCGGATTTGGTTTTCCCCAACTTGCCGTGAGTGAACTTGCGCTGAATCATGATTTCCCGCAGTTTGGTATCGATGTCTTCCCACTTCAATGCCACAAGTTCACTGATGCGCAGGCCGAAGCAACCGTCCACAAGAACCATGATATTGAGGGGTTCGGGGAGGGCCTGGATCAAGCGGTGGAACCACTCGACCGTGATCTTCTTTTTTCTCCTCTGGCGAATGGAAACCCCTTTGATCTTGACGAGGGACATTGAACCAGCCTGACTCTTCGTGATGTAGCCGTAAAGGCCGGCGATGCCCAGGCACACGCTGATTACCGACCTGATGCCAGCCTTTGTGCTTCCCGCCAGTTTCAAGTCATCCAACCACTCTTTTACCGCTAGTGCCCTGACATTGACGACCTTCAATTTGGCAAACTTTGGTTCGATATAAGAGTTTAGAAAGTACGAGTTTGTCTGCTGCGTCGAGTGTTCCAGTCCGGGCAGGTACTTGGCCCGATAGAGCTTAATGATTTCGCTGAATGGAGCACCGACCTTTACACGGCCAGCTCCTGAATTTGTGGGCACCACCGTCGTCTCCAGCGCTTTCGGGACGTCGGACTTCGTCGGATAATCTAAACTGCTGAAATAGGAAGACTTAGACTCTTTCTTTCCACCCTATTGCCCGGCGGAGAAGCGCACCTCCCAAGCCAATCCTCTCGCTCCGGGAACATTGCGGATGCTACCCTGTTGATATCGTGTTCTCTTCGTCTTCATTCCGCAACCTTTCAAAACGCGGGGGAATGATCCCTTTTTACTCCGGTGGGTTAAAATGGGTTGAAGAAGAGTGCGAGTCTGTACTAACCTCAATGTTATCAACGTGGCCCCGTAGCTCAGGTGGATAGAGCAGCAGTTTCCTAAACTGCTTGTCGCATGTTCGAATCATGCCGGGGTCACCATTCTTCTCCCTACTTTCCCGCCTGGGCCCGCAGATCACTGGGCAAAAAGTCGCTCCCACGGCTTTGACTTCACCCCCCATCTTAGCTATAAAATGTTCATGGTATGGAAGTCGTTTCCATGCCGTCAGGTTGCCCCTACTCAAAGGCAGCATAAAAACCACGGCAATCGCCAGGATGCTCGGGAAGGCGGTGAAACTCCGCCACTGCCCCGCAACTGTGAGCGCCCCCGCCCAGCGGCCCGTCCTATCGGCCAGGGCACGGAACCAGCCGGGATCGTTTCGCTTCTCGCGGAGATCCCTTTGAACCACTGCGGACTATCCATTAGAAAGTGTCCGTGGGAAGGTGGCTGGATGAGCGCAAGTCAGGAGACCGGTCCTCGCGCCCTTAACCCACTGCGTTCCGAGGGGAACGAAGGAGCTTTCATGCCTGTTTCCGTGCGATCATTCTCTCGTCATTTCCTTGCCCAAACCACGCGCGCCCTGACCTGCGTCTTCGCCATTCTTCTGCTCACCGCCGCTCTCTGTCCGGCCGCCTCAATCCGCGGTGTGGTCACTGACGCCTCAGGCGCCAAGGTTACCGGTGCCAATGTCATCTTGATCAGCGACGGCCAGGCCGTCGGTGCAGCCGTTTCCACCGCCGACGGCAGCTTTCAAATTCTTACCGGCGTCCAGGGCCGCTTCTTCCTGGTTGTCTCCGCAAAGAGTTTCCGCCAATTGGAGACGCCTCATTTCTACGCTGGCCGGCTCGACTCCATTGAGCGAAACATCGTGCTCGAACCCGAGTGGGTCCGCGAATCCATCGTAGTCACAGCTACCGGAACCCCCACGCCGCAGCCGCAAACCAGCGAAGCCACCAGCGTTCTCGGTCCGCTCGACCTGGCACTGCGGAGCGACCTCACCAGTGCCCTGCGACTGATGCCCGGCACGATGGTGGTGCAGTCCGGCCAGCTTGGCGCGGTGACTTCCCTCTTCATTCGCGGCGGTAACTCAGACGCCAACAAAATCCTCCTTGACGGCGTCGACTCCGGCGATCTCGGCAATCAATTCGACTTTGGTCCGCTCTCGACCACTGCCATCGAGCGCGCCGAAATCTTTCGCGGTCCCGACTCCAGCCTCTATGGCGCCGGCGCGGGTAGCGGCGTAGTCAGCCTCACCACTCCGCACGGCACCACCCCTTTTCCTTCGATCCTCCTCCAAGCTGATGCCGGCAGTTTCTTCACCTCGCGTGAAGAGCTGGAAGTGGCCGGCGCCTACAAGCGGCTGGATTATCTTGGTGCCTTCAGTTGGCTCCAAACAGCCAACGATCTACCCAACGACGAGTACCACGTGGCCACAACGGCGGCCAATTTCGGCTACCAATTGAACGGCACAACTCAGATTCGCGGTACGCTCCACTATGGCGTCGATGCATCCGGCGTTCCCGGCGCGTGGGATTTCAATTACGTCGCCGATAATGCCACGCAAAAGGATCAGGACCTCTTCATCAGCGCCTCCATTGACAATCAGACAACGGCGGCCTTCCATAACACGCTGCGCTACGGCGCCACACGCAAGCGGGAGAAAGTCAATCAGTGGTCGCCGTCTGGCGAATTAATCAACAATTACGACGGCTTTTTCGATGATGCTTACTTCGGACAAGCCGTTACGATCACCGGCGCCAACGGTTACTCCGCGACCGGCCAAGCCCTGCTAGACAGCACCACTACCAATGACACCACGCTCGTCAATAACCGCGATCAACTGACCTACCAGGGCGACTACCGCTTCACGCCCCATCTGGCAGGCCTCATCGGCTTTCACTTTGAGAACGAGCGCGGTATCGAGGTCTACAACTCTTACTGGATCGACCTCACCACACCCACATACCACATCGACGACGCGGACTCGCGCAACAACTATATCTATCTGGCCGCCGTGCAGGGCGACTTCAAACGTCGTTTCTACTATCATCTCGGTGGCAGCCTGGAACATTACTCTCTGTTTGGCACGCAGACCACCTCGAATGCCGGACTATCTTATTACGTCTTGCGTCCACGGCAAGGGCCCTTTAACGGAACCCGTATCTTCGGCAACTTCGGCGACGCCATCCAGGAGCCCAAGCTGACCGATAAAGTCGGTTCGCTTTACGAGATTTTGACAAATGCCAATGAGCAGGCCGCGATTCAGGAATTCCACGTAACTCCGCTGGCGGCGCCTACGACCAGGAGCTATGAGGCAGGTGTGGAACAGGACTTTCTGGGGCAGCATCTGGTCTTCCGGACCAGCTACTTCCATAACGAATTCGGCAAACAGCTTGAGCCGGTTAGTCCCAGCTATTTGAGTCTGCTTTTTCCCAACTACACGGCCAGTGAGCTGAATACGCTGAAAGCGATCGTCGACTCAAGCGGCGCCTTTGACATCATGTCGAATACCCAGGCCTTCCGCGCCCAGGGCATCGAGACCACCATTGAGAGCGGCCTCGGCAAGAGCCTCTTCTTTCGCGGCGGCTATACCTATCTCGACGCGGTAGTGCAGCATTCTTTCACCAGCGATAATGAGTTCCTGTTGGCAGGCTACGGCTTCACCTACAACGGCATTGCATTGGGAAGCTCGACTCCGCTGGTTGGTGCTCGCCCCTTTCGCCGCGCGCCGCATACCGGCTTCTTCACTGCCAGCTACGCCGCGCGCAATCTCACCGCGGTCTTTACCTCGGCCTTTGCCAGCCGCAGCGACGATTCCACCTACCTGGCCTACTCCGATCAAACCGGCGGCAACACCCTGCTCCTGCCCAACCGCAATCTCGACTGGGGCTACGCCAAGCTTGACCTGGGCGCAAGCTACAAACTGCTCTCATGGCTCAGCATCTACGGTCAGGCCGAAAACCTCACCGACAACACTCACATCGCTCCCATTGGCTATGCAAGCTTGCCCTTCAATCTCCATGCCGGCCTGCGCATCGAATGGACCAAGACCGGCAAACAATAAATGCATCGTTGGCCTCCAAAGAGCTCAGCTTCAGTTCCGCAGCATGAGCGGCAAGAAGAACCTTTGACTACTGAGGGAATGTGATTGATCGAAGATCCATTCCCTCGAAAATATTCGGAAGATCGCTCAAAGTATCGTTGAAACAAAAGTTTACGGCCTTAAGACCAGCTTAAAGACATTTTGATCACATGAAAACTGTTTTCTAAATAAATGCACATTTTTCGTCAAAGTGTTCGATTTTATCCAAAAAACTGTTGAAAAAAATGCACCAACCAGACTACAGTTGATTCACTTCGTTTTGTCGCATTTGCGTTCTTGGCCTTTTCCTCCAGAGGTGTGTGTATGATTTGCCCGAAGTGCCAGTCGTCCTCCCTGTCCGTTGTTGCTGCCGAAATTCGGCTCTATCGCAACTGCCATCGCACTCTCAGCCACCCGCCACTGACGCCGTCGCCTGACATTATGATTTGCCTCGATTGCGGCTGGTCGGAATTCTCGATTCCGCGCTCTTGGCTATCCGCTGGCTGGCTGCGCCCCATGCGTTCGCAACCTATCCCAGTCACGGCACCCATTTCCTCTGCGCGTATTGCCGTCCTGAGTTCCTAGCGAGACAAGCGGTCTCCTGCTGGACTTGGATGCCTCGTCGCCCAGGCAACGGAGAGTCACGAGAGCGCGTGTGTCTTTGCATCAGTGCAAATCATCTGCCCCACACACAATAAGGCCTCCAGCCGAAGCTGGAGGCCTTTTGTTCTTCAACGACTCTCGACAGGATTGATCAGGCAAAGGGTACGGTATTCACTACTCCCTGTTCCCTGATCCCTGTTCCCTGTCTTAATACATGCCTTCCATGCCGCCGCCATGTCCGCCGCCGGCTGGTGCAGACTTGGCTTCCGGAAGCTCCACAACCAGGGCTTCCGTGGTCAGCAGCAGTCCTGCAATCGAAGCCGCATTCTGCAAAGCCGTCCGCGTTACCTTGGTCGGGTCAATCACGCCGGCCTTCACCAGGTCCTCGAAAACTGAGGTCTGTGCGTTGTAGCCATAGTGCGGGTCCTTGGATTCAAGAACCTTGGCCACCACCACAGCGCCCTCTTCACCGGCATTGGCGACGATCTGCCGCAGGGGCTCTTCGAGTGCGCGGCGAACAATCTGCGCGCCGATCTTCTCATCGCCTTCCAGCGTCTTGATCAACGCATCAACCGAAGGAATAGCGCGAACCAGCGCCACGCCGCCGCCCGGAACGATGCCTTCCTCGACAGCCGCGCGGGTCGCGTGCAGCGCATCCTCGACACGAGCCTTCTTCTCTTTCAGCTCGGTCTCGGTCGCAGCGCCCACCTTGATGATGGCAACGCCGCCCACCAGCTTGGCCAGCCGCTCCTGCAGCTTTTCCTTGTCGTAGTCCGACGTGGTCTTCTCGATCTGCGCGCGAATTTCCTTCACACGGCCTTCAATCTCAGACGACTTGCCGCCGCCGTCCACAATCGTGGTGTTGTCCTTGTCGATTGTAATGCGCTTGGCCTTGCCCAGATCTTCCAGCTTCACGCCTTCCAGCTTGATGCCCAGATCTTCTGTGATGGCTTTGCCGCCGGTCAGAATAGCAACGTCGCCCAGAATCGCCTTCCGACGATCGCCAAAGCCCGGAGCCTTCACCGCAGCCACGTTCAGCGTGCCACGCAGCTTGTTCACAACCAACGTAGCCAGCGCCTCGCCCTCAACGTCTTCGGCAATGATCAACAGTGGCTTGCCGCCGCGTGCAACCTGCTCCAGCAATGGAAGAAGATCCTTCATCGCGCTGATCTTCTTCTCGTAGATCAGAATGTACGGCTCTTCCAAAATTACTTCCAGCCGCTCTGCGTCGGTGACAAAGTAAGGGCTCAGGTAGCCGCGGTCAAACTGCATTCCATCCACCGTCTCCAGGCCCGTGTGCATCGTCTTCGACTCTTCGATGGTGATCACGCCATCCTTGCCCACAACCTTGACCGCTTCGGCAATAATGTCGCCGATCTCCTGGTCGCCGTTGGCCGAGATCGCGCCCACCTGGGCAACGGATCCCTCGTTCACTGGCTTCGAAAGCTTGCCCAAAGCGCCGTCAGCGGTCCACTTGCCGTCCTTGTCGCGGGTGCCGATGATCGTTGCCACGGCCTTGTCGATGCCGCGCTTCAGAGCCGTGGGATTCGCGCCCGCCGCCACCGTCTTCACGCCTTCGCGGAAGATCGATTGCGCCAGAACCGTCGCTGTCGTGGTGCCGTCGCCGGCCACATCCGAGGTCTTCGAGGCCACTTCACGCACCAGTTGCGCGCCAACGTTTTCCATCGGATCCTTCAGCTCAATCTCTTTGGCAACCGTCACGCCGTCCTTGGTGATGGTCGGCGAACCGAACTTCTTCTCGATGACTACATTCCGGCCCTTGGGGCCGAGCGTTGCCTTCACTGCGTCTGCCAGCGTATTCACGCCGCGCAAGATCGCCTGACGGGATTCTTCACCGTGCAATATCTGCTTTGCCATTTCTGTAACTCTCCTTAAAACAGTTGTCAGTTGTCAGTGGTCAGCCGTCAGTGATCGCTATTCAGTTGTCAAAGGCCTCAATCGTTTCGCAAACCGTCTTTGCTGACAACTGATAACTGATGACTGACTACTTTTTTACGATTCCAAGCACTTCTTCCTCGCGCATGATCAAAAACTCTTCGCCGTCGATCTTGATCTCGGTGCCCGAGTACTTGCCGAAGAGAATCTTGTCCCCCGCCTTCACATCCAGCGGAAAGACCTTGCCTTCGTCGTTCGACTTGCCCTTGCCAACGGCGATCACTTGGCCTTCTTGCGGCTTTTCCTTGGCGCTATCGGGGATGATGATGCCCCCACGAATGGTTTCGCCCTCTTCCAAACGCCGGACCAGAATCCGATCATGAAGCGGGGTGAAGCTGGTTGCTGCGGATGTTGCTGCCATTGTTTTGCTTCTCCTTCACAAGCGGGCAGGGGATTTGCCCAGCCGCTGGATTTGAATGGTATTTGAGATAAACACTTGGGAATCTGCGGGTTACTTCTCCACATACCGGAGAGGCGAACCCGGTCGAGCAGTTCAGCCAGCACAATGCTAGCACTCTCGCCGTCCAATTGCTAACCTTAGGCAAGATACACCAACTTGTCAAGCATTTTTTTGTGAATATATGAGCGTAACTCGCTAAGAAATTATGATAATTCTCTAAGGATTATCAAGAGATTGTTCGGCAGACTAGAGGTAAAGCAGCGCAAACGCATCTTCTTCGATGCTTGCAGAAGATTACCTTCCCCAGGCGCACAATCAAACTATGAACCTTAACCGCACGCGCGGGCCGTTCCTGTTCCCTGATCCCTGTTCCCTGTTCCCTGTTCCCTGAAAGGCACCCCCCCACCCCCCCCTATAAATATTTATTTTCGGCCGATTTCCTTGCAGATAATTACGTAGCCGGAGAAGAAAACGAAGCGATGAAAGTGAAGAATCCACGCGTCTTTATTGAACAGAACTCAGTTTCAGGACAAATCTTCAATGTGCGCGAAAACGCACGCTTTGTACCGCTACGTGAGAAACAGCTTGCCAATCACGCGCGAATTTCGCCTAAAAAGGGGCCCTTTTCTTCGAGAAACTGGGCATTTTGAGGGGGAAAATGCCCAGTTTTACAAGGCACGCAGGCTCGCTGAACCATCAAAATCTCCCTGCGGTCTGCAAATCTGAAGGCAGCAACGGTTGCTCGCCTCTGGGAATATCAAAGCGCGTTTGCCCCGAGAACCAAAGCTCCGGGATGGTCGTTCTTGCGGTTCAATCGCCCTGCCTTTCAAAGCAGACGGGTTCTAGGCTGGCACGGAGACCATTTACAATGATTCACATGCTCCGCCGTTCACTTATCGCACTCTGTGTACTCGTAGCCGGCTTTGGCCTGCTCCTCTCGTCATTGACCGCTGGCGCTCAGCAAGGCTCTTCCTATCGCGGGCGCAAGTTCAAATCGCTTCCGCCCACCGCGCGCATTGAAGTCACCGTCTTGCGCGACTTCAACGGCAAGCCCATCGAGAATGCCTCCGTGATCTTTCATCCAATCGAGGACGGTGAGAATAAAGGCAACATGGAGCTGAAAACCAATGAGGATGGCAAGGCCCTCATCGACGTGCTGCCCATCGGTGGCACGGTGCGGATGCAAATCATCGCTAAAGGCTATCAGACTTTCGGAGACGATTACAAAATCGACAAGGCACAGATCGCCATCGAAATCCGCATGAAGCGACCTGGTGCCCAGTACTCGATCTATAAGCAGCATCCCGAGAAATCCGAAGGCGGCAAGGATTCTGATGCGCCGAAACCGGCGAATCCGCCTGCGCCAACAACTCCAGACGCAGGCAAGGACACCGCCCCGGCGCCAAAGGACAAGCCCGTCGCGCCGCCCAGCCAGTCTCAACCTCCGCCAAAGTAGGGCCCCGCCGTTCAACGCAGTCGAATGACCAACCAACCTCTCCACGGCAAATCGGCAATGGTCACTGGTGGCGCGCGGCGCGTTGGCCGCGGCATCGCGCTGGCCCTTGCGCAAGCTGGCGCGGATGTAGGCATCACCTACCGCACATCGCACGCTGAGGCTGCTAGAACCGCGAGTGAAATCGAGAGCCTTGGCCGCCGTGCGCTGGCCGTCGAGTGCGACGTCCGCTCTGAAACATCCGTGCGAGCCGCTGTCGCCGCCACGGTGGAACATTTTGGCCGGCTTGATCTGGTAGTTAACAATGCAGCCGTCTTTGAATCAGCACCGCTCGATTCGCTGACCCTCAACCAGTGGGATGCGGTATTTGAAACCAATGCGCGTGGACCGTTTCTAGTCGCGCGCGAAACTCTTCCGCATCTGCGCGCTGCAGAGGGCAGAATCATCAACATCGGCTCGCTAGGCGGAATTCATGCCTGGGCAGATCACGCGCACTACTGCGCATCGAAGGCCGCTCTGCACATGCTGACGCAAGCCATGGCCAAGGCCTTTGCTCCTGAGGTGAGCGTCAACTGCGTAGCGCCCGGTTGGATAGAGTCAGACGGCCACGACGCGAGTCAGGCCGCGCATTTCGCGGCCAAAACGCCCATGCAGCGCAACGGCAGCGTGCAAGACGTCGCCCTGGCGGTACTCTTCTTTGCCACCGGTCCCCGCTTTGTCACCGGCCAGGTTCTAGCCGTAGATGGCGGGCTGGGGCTGTAGGAATGGATGGTGAATTCGAGAGCAAGATTCTCGGCTGGTTGAACCCGCCATCCATGTAAGTCATCTGTCAAGAGGAAACGCAGAAATTCCTGGACGCGCGCCTGCGCCGTCATTCCTCAGCGTTACCTGCGACAGCCACCTTCCTTCAGATCTCCCGAAAGCGGGGTATGGAGGAAGGTGGCTCAAACCTGCCAGAGTTTGCCGCCGCGCCGGTCGGGTTCTGGACGTCGCTTGCTATCGCAACTATGCGGCTCGACAAACCCATCCGCCAAGGTCTTAGTTGGCGGATGAGATTGTATAGGTCACCGGCGTGACGCTGCTGCAGTCGGTGCCGCAGCTGCTCGGTAACGTAAATGAGTAGATGCGCCCGCTGTTGATGAGTTGGCCGCTGACATCGTAAACCTGAATCTGATACTGATTGCCGGCGGTGGTGGTGGGCAGAATGGTGTAGACGCTGCCGTTGTCGGAGACCATCTTGCCCGTCTGCCAGGCGCCATCGCTGTAATAGTTCACGCCGTGCAGACCGTTGAGAAGGTGTGTCAGGATCACCTGGGTGCTGTAGGGCCCCGAGCCTTGATTCACATAAATGTTGATGTCGCCCGTGTAGCTGGGCGCCTCCTCGAAGTACCAGATCAGTTGTCGGTTGCTCCAGTTTTCGAACAAGTTGCCGACCGCTGCACCGTTGAGCACAAAATCGTCGATCACGTTCTGATTGAGATCAAGATGATACGGATCGTCGCGGCACCAGGAGTTACCGTCCTGGCAGCTATCTTGCACCACCATGTCCAGCTCGGCGCCGTCAAATTGATCGTTGATCCAGCCGGCTCCGCTGCGGCAGAACGTCTCGTCCGCTGTGCCGTCGTTCGTGCCCTCGCAGGCCTGGCCGATCTCGACATGCAGATAGCGCCCGCAATTCAGGCCGTTGTTCCACACGCCGATGTCGCCCAAGTAGGGCGCAACGATGGGCCTGGTCAGATTCAGCGTGTAGTTGCCCGGATCGTTCTGCACGTTGAGAGCAACGTAATTCTGCGTGTCCTGAATGTTGCCCGGCACGCCGCAGCCGCCCGCGGAGGTTCCGGTGCCGCCAAAGTGTGTGGCGTTACCGTTGTAGATGGTCGGCGATGGCGTCGTCGCGGCGATGACAAATGGCACGGCGTTGCTGGTCACCCCGTTCACATCCGCGGTAACGTTGACCGTTCCCGCCGCCAGATTCGGAACGGTGACTTGGATTGAGTTGACCGCCCACGATGTTACCGTCGCCGCGGTTGTGCCGAAGTAAATGGCGCTCGTGCCTTGAGTCGCGCCAAACGAGTTGCCATCGCCGCCCGGCAGGATCGTGATCGTGCTCCCAGCGATGGCTGAAATAGGACTGACCCAGGCGATGTTCAGCGGCGAACCGGCGCTCACGTTCAGCGTCAAATTCACCCCAGCCGAAAAGCTGCCTGAGGTTGTAGTTCCCTCAATTGTGACCGGATAGGAGCCGGGCGTCACTGACGTTCCTACTGCCAGCGCCAGCAGGGTGTTCGTAGACGTCGTGCTTGGGTTGAAGTTGGGCGTCACACCGGACGGCAATCCGCTGATGTTGAAGCCCACACTGCCGCTAAATCCGTTCAGGTCGTGGACCGTGACGATGTCGGCGATGCCGGAGTTCTGCTGCACGTTCAGCGTTGTCGATCCCACCGACAGCGTAAAGCTGCTTGCCGTCGCGTTGCCGATCACCAGCTGAAATCCCACAGTCTGCGAAAGCGTGCCGTAGGTTCCGTTGATCGAAGCATTGTAAGTGCCGAGCGTGGCCGTACTGCTGGCAGTCAGAGTCAGAGTGCTCGAAGTCGATGCTGGATTGACGCTCCACGAACCGGTCACGCCGCTGGGTAACCCGGAGACAGCTAGAGTTACGCTGCCCGTGAATCCGCTCACAGGGGTCACGAGGATTGTGTCGGTTGCCGTAGACCCGGCGACGACAGTGATCTGAGAAAGCGCAGACGAAAGAGTAAAGCTGCCCGGTGAGGTCGTGCTGGTCACCGTGAGCGCGATGGTTGTGGATGCAGTGGTAGTGCCGGAGGTTCCGGTGATGGTGATCGTGTACTTTCCCGCAGTGGCCGAGCTGCTGGCCGACAGCGTCAGCACGCTGGTACTGGTGGTGGGGTTGGTGGCGAACGCGGCGGTTACGCCGATCGGCAAGCCGCTGACCGAGAGCGTTGTGCTGCCGGTAAAGCAGGCTGACTTGGCCACAGTGATAGTATCGGTGCCGCTGCTCCCTTGCACAATCGATAGAGCAGCAGGCGAAGCAATAAGCGTGAAGCTTTGCGCCGCCGCAGTCACCGTAAGTGAGATGGTGGTGATTGCGGTCAATGTACCGGATGTTCCGGTGATGTTAACCGCGGAGGTGCCGGGTACAGCCGTGCTGCTGGCCGTGAAGGTCAGGACGCTGGTCGTGGTGGTGGGGTTGGTCCCATAGGTCACAGTCACACCGCTGGGCAGGCCCGTAGCGACCAGGGTTACAGATCCTGCGAACGGGCTCACATCGGTTACGGTGATCGTGTCTGTGCCGTTGCCGCAGCCAAGGGATATTGCCACAGCGGCGGCCGAAGGCGTGATCGTGAAGCTCCCCGTCGACGAACCAACGGCAAGCGAGATCGTGGTATTGGCTGTGGTGGTTCCGGATGTGCCGGTGATAGTCACCGTGGAAGTTCCAACCGGAGCCGTAGCAGTCGCCGTGAACGTCAGCACACTGGTGCTGGTGGTGGGATTCGTTCCATACGTCACAGTTACGCCGCTAGGCAGGCCGGTGGCAGAGAGCGTCACACTGCCGGTAAATCCGCCTACATCCGTGACGGTTACGGTGTCGGTTGCTGTCTTAGCTTGAGTTACCGGCAAAGTTGAGGCCGAGGGCGTCAAAGTGAAGCCAGGCTTGGCGACAACCGTGAGCGCGATTGAAGTCGTTGCGCCCAAGCTCCCGGAGGTCCCGGTGATGGTGACCGTCGAGGTCCCAACGGTGGCCGTGCTGCTGGCCGTGAAAGTGACCACGCTTGTCGAAGTAGCCGGATTAGTGCCAAAGGTGGCAGTTACGCCGGTGGGCAAACCGCTAACGGCTAAAGTTACGCTACTGCTGAACGGGCTAACATCGGTAAGGGCGATCGTATCGGTGCCGGTGGCGCCTTGGACGACCGACAATGTGGCCGCCGACGGCTTCAGCGAGAAGCTGCCTCCGCCGCCTGGCGCAATGCCGTTGACGGAGCAGGCCGTGCCGCTGAGCGAGATGGCCGTGGGCACAGCGTTGGTGCTCCCGTTCCAGGTGCCATTGAATCCCATGCCGGTCAAGCTGCCGCCAGCCACAATGCTGCCGTTGTAGCTTTGGTTGGTCACGGTAACATTGGCGCCGCTCTGGGTTTCAATGCCGTTCCAGAAGGACGAGATCGTCTGCCCATTAGCGAAGCCCCAGGCAAGCGACCAGCTGGTGATGGCGGTCGTGCCCGTGTTCTGGATGGTAATGGTAGCGCCGAATGCGCTGGTGTTTTGCGGTTGAATTGCATACAGGATGTTGCAGGCGGTAGGCGCGGCGAGGGCGCTCGGCGCGAAAAGGGTTAGGATCAGGGACGCGAGCACTTTCAGGTACCAGCCCACGCGCGAATGGATGCCCTCCAACTGGAGTGAGGGGCATACAGGGGGATTCATATGCATGGTATTCCTTTCTTCAATGGGACGATTTCGCAGACGGGAAAATCCCTGGAGAGGGATAGAGATGGTTCGGATACGTGCCGGAAAGAGCCTTTAGATTGCTCTATGAATTTAAGCCGTGCCGATTCTCGGTATCCGGCAAAAATATATTCCTGGCGGATTGAAGGCTATTCCGCGTCCGTTGCAATTGTCAAACTGAGAAGCTTCTCCACGGGCTGCCAGCCTCTTGCCGAATTGGGTGCTCCTACGAAGGGAGCATGTCTCACAGTTCTGGACGAGTAACTCATGATTGCAATCTCGAGAGGACTGTTTGTGCCCATTGAAACTCTTCCGCCGGTCGCGGGTGATTTTGTCGCCGATGGTGCGTTCCGATTCAAGAACAGCGAAGCCGGACTTCAGAACCGGGACAGCTCTGGATCTCATTTCAAGAAAGGAAAAGCGATGTGGGTTCCATAGGGTACAGTCATCGCTCTCATGCGAGGAGTACATGGGTCAAGTCTGCCACTGCAATTCCACAACAGAGCAATCACGTCAAGAGCGACTGCCGAGCAGCATCTCGCCAAGCGCAGCATAGCTTGTGCTACCAAGGTAAATCGGGCGCGATAAGCTACAGGCCGTTGTTCGCGGGATAATTTTTCTTGCAAATTAGTGCTGAATTGTGGTCTCTGATCTTGCAGGCCTCTGCATTACTTGACCGGGAGTAGGTAACTGGGACCGGTCCCATCCGCCACCTAAGACTTCGATCAGTTGAACGGACGCCGTCATTTGCTTGACTTGAAGCGCAGTGAGGGACTGTTGGTTCGCAAGCAAGGTGGTTTGCGCCGTTATCACATCGATGTATGGGTCAATGCCTGTTTCGTAGCGCCCTGACTCCAGCTTTACAAAGGTCCCTGAGGAAACGACTGCATCCTGTTGCCTCTGGATTTGTTTCGATAGAATGCGCACCTCGGCAAGCGAATCTTCTACTTGTTGAAATGCGGTCAACACAGACTGGCGATAGGCAGCGAGGTCTGCATTGTAAGTTGCGATATATTGATTTACGGTTGCGCGACGCAGGCCCCCATCATAAACAGTTTCAGAGACCGAGGGACCAACCGACCAGAAACGGCTAGGCCACTCAAGAATATTTTTCATGGCCGAACTCTCCACCCCGCCCGTGGCCGCGAGCGTCAATGCCGGGTAATAGGCCGCGTAGGCAACACCGATCTGCGCATTGTCGGCAGCCATTTTCCGCTCTGCGGCGGCTATGTCTGGACGCCGCTCGAGCAATTGAGAGGGTAACCCTACAGGTATCGGCGGCGGTGCACTTGTCCTGGGTTCAACCGGAACGGAATATGCAGTGGCTGGCTTGCCGATAAGCATTGCAATCGCGTGTTCGTACTGAGCTCGGGCAATTCCAAGATTGATTGCCGCCGATTGCGCGCTATCGAACGTAGTCTGCGCTTCAACAACTGATATCTGGTCGCCAATGCCAGTATCATAGGCCGACCGTACGACGTCGAGCGCTTTCTTGTAAGCTTCCGCCGTATCATCGAGGATCTTCTGAAGCGCATCCTGGCCGCGAATCTCAAAATAGTACGTTGCGAGGCTGGCCTGTTCAGTCAGTCGCTCGTTTTCAAGATCCGCCGCGCTTAATTGGGCAGAATACTGGTTGGCGCGCACAGCGTTACGTACTTTGCCCCATAGGTCGGGTTCCCAGGACACATTAGACGGGAAAGAGAACACTTGCGACTGCTGACCGCTTGGCGCTCCCGTGTTAGCTGACGACTTAGTGTTGGCAGATGCCTGTGACCTCGTATAAGATCCGCCAACACTTACAGTGGGGAAGTACTGAGACCGTGCCTCGCGTACCAAGGTACGAGCCTCCATATAGTTTTCAAAAGCCTGACGGATATTCTGGTTATCGATATTGAGCTGGTCTTCAAGCGCATTCAATTCCGGCTCATTGTAAATTTCCCACCATTTGCCGCGAAGGACCGCATCCTTGGGCTGAGCAATGGCCCACACGCCTGCTTCTTTGAATTCAGCTGAAGACTCCTTGAACGCCGGAGGAGCAGTCATCACGGGTGGAAAATACTTTGGTCCAACATTACATCCCGCAAGCGACATACAGATTAGAGCGGCATAGAGTGTCGATAATGCTGCAGCGGTTTGCGTGGATTGCACGATCGATTCCCTCATTTAAAACACTCCATGACTATTTACTAGGATACCTCTGCGGCCCCAGTTCGCAGCGCACTTGATTGCTTAGCCGTAAAGCGGAGGCGCAAACGATCAAAGGCAAGATATACGACGGGCGTGGTATAAAGAGTCAGCATCTGACTTACAATCAGCCCGCCCACGATAGTGATTCCAAGCGGACGTCTGAGCTCAGACCCCGTTCCTGTTCCGAAGGCCAGCGGCAGTGCACCAAACAGAGCGGCCATCGTTGTCATAAGAATAGGCCGAAAACGAAGCTCGCAAGCTTCATAAATGGCTTCGGTGGTGGTTTTGCCGTGCTCGCGCTCCGCAACCAGAGCGAAGTCGATCATCATGATCGCGTTCTTCTTCACAATGCCTATCAACAGAATGATGCCAATAATTGAAATCACATTGAGATCAACTTTGAATAGCATCAGTGCTAGCATGGCCCCGATACTCGCCGAAGGTAAAGTGGAGATGATGGTGAGAGGATGGACAAGGCTTTCGTATAACATCCCGAGAACAATGTAGACCGCCAGCAATGCGGTCCCGATTAGAAGAGGCTCGCTATTCAGCGAGGTTTGATAAGCCGCCGCCGTTCCCGCAAAGAAGCCCCGAACTGTTTGCGGCATGTTAAGCCGCTCTTGCATCTGGCCAACCAAACGAGTAGCGTCGCTCAACGACATATTTGAAGCAAGGTTAAACGAAACGGTAACGGATGGAAAAGAACTGGTGTGATTAATAATCAGCGGCGTGGTGCTTGCCTGCGCCAAGCTGACCGAAGATAGCGGGACGACGCCGCTTCCGGTGGTATTGAGGTAGATATTCTTCAAGCCATCGGGACTCTGCCAGTACTGCGGCGCAACCTCGAGCACGACGTAATACTGATTCAGCTGTGTGTAGATGATAGAAACCTCCGACTGACCGAAGGCACTGTAGAGCGACTGATCCAGCGACTGTGGCGTGATACCCAGCCGCGCCGCAGTCGGTCGATCATAGGCGATCAACTCTTGCAGGCCACTATTCTGCGCATCGCTGCTCACGTCCTGGAAGCCAGGAATCTTCTGCATGCCCGCCAGCAGGATAGACCCCCAATGCGCAAGATCCGCCACATTGTCTGACTGAATCGTGTATTGATACATGGCATTGCTCGACCGCCCTCCGATGCGCAGGTCCTGCGCCGCCTGGAGGAATGCCGAAGCAACTGGAAGCCTGTTCAGCTTGGGCCGCAAGCGATCGATGATCGCCGGTGCCGTAACCTTGCGAATATTTAGCGGCTTGAGTGCAATGTTAATGCTGCCATTGTTAGATGCTCCGTTGCCGCCCGTATACGCGATTACATTCTCCACGGCCGGATCGGCTTTGATTACTTTCACCAGTTGCATGATCGAGTTATTCATCACCGAAAAAGATGAATCCTGCGGACCGCGAACACTACCCTGTATTGCTCCCGTATCTTGCTGCGGGAAGAATCCCTTGGGAATGATGACGATGAGATAACAATTCAACGCAATGGTGAGGAGAAGGACGGTCAACATGGGTCCGGGATGTTTCAATACCCAGGTCAAAGATCGGCCATAAACAGAGAGCATCCACGAAAAACCCTTCTCACTCAATTGATATGCGCGGCCATGCTTGATCGTCCTTTCGTTTTTGAGCAAATAGGCACACATCATAGGCGTAGTCGTCAGGGAGATGAGCATCGATACAACAATCGCCGTCGACAAGGTGATCGCAAACTCACGGAAAAGACGACCGACAATCCCAGCCATCAGGAGTATCGGAATAAATACCGCAATCAGCGACAAACTGATGGAAAGAATGGTGAAGCCTATCTCTTTTGAACCTTGAAATGCGGCCTTCATGGGCGACATGCCTGTTTCAAGAAGCCGGGAGATATTCTCCATTACCACGATAGCGTCATCAACCACAAAGCCCGTCGAGATGGTCAATGCCATCAGCGAAAGATTGTCGATGCTGAACCCGAATAGATACATGACAGCGAAGGTTCCAATGAGCGATACGGGAACGGCAACAGCGGGAATGAGAGTTGCTCGCCAGTTACGCAGAAAGATGAAAACGACAAGGATCACCAGGATGATCGAGAGCATCAGGGTGCGCTCAACGTCGCTGACAGACGCGCGAATGGTTGTGGTGCGATCGAGCACTATCGTTGTGCTGATGCCTTGCGGAATGGACGCTTCAATCGACGGCAACTCTGCCCGGATTCGATCAACGGTATCGATGATGTTTGCACCTGGTTGTCGAAAGATGATAACCGGGATTGACGGAATACCGTTGAGGTACCCTGCCGTGCGAAGGTTTTGCGCCGCATCTTCAACATCGGCCACATCGGTAAGCCTCACGGCCGCACCATTTTTATAACCGACTATCAGCGGTTTGTATTGGTCGGCATGGGATATCTGGTCGTTGGTGACGATATCTGCTGTGGTGATACCGTCGCTCATCTGGCCTGTCGGCTCATGAGCATTCTGTTGGCTCAAAATGGACTGAACGTTCTGAATCGTGAGCCCATGGCTGTTCAATAATGTGGGATTGACTTCCACCCGAACAGAAGGGCTTGCGCCTCCGCCGACCGTGACCTGTCCAACTCCCTCAATTTGCGACAGTCTCTGCGCAACGACCGACGACGCCTCGTCATAGAGAGCAGGTCTGTCAAACTTACCCGACGTAAGTCCTAAGATGATGATCGGGGAGTCCGCGGGGTTAACTTTTCGATAAGTCGGATTGGCAGGCAGGTTCGCCGGCAAGTAAGTGCGCGCAGCGTTGATTGCCGCCTCTACGTCTCGTGCCGCGCCGTCGATGTTGCGGCTCAGATCGAACTGTAGCGTGATTGAGGTGCTGCCCAGCGAACTCGATGAAGTCATCTCCGTGACGCCTGCAATATGGCTGAACTGGCGTTCCAAAGGTGTAGCAACTGAGGAGGCCATGATGTCAGGGCTTCCCCCTGGTAAGCTAGCTGATACCGAAATCGTTGGGAAATCGACTTGAGGTAGCGGAGAAACAGGCAAAACCTTGAAGGCGATGGCCCCCACAAGCAAGATGCCCACAGTCAGCAAAGTGGTGGCGACCGGCCGGCGGATGAATGGCCCGGAGATATTCATTGTCCCTCCGCCGGTTCTGGTTGACTGCCGCTATCGATGCTCTTCGGCACGCGGCCGAAGCGATGGCCGATGCGGTCGAAGAAGATATAGATGACTGGCGTGGTGTACAACGTGAGTACCTGACTAAGCAGCAGTCCTCCAACCATGGCAATGCCCAGCGGGCGCCGCAACTCAGACCCCATGCCTTGGCCCAGTGCCAACGGAATGCCCGCCAGCAGTGCGGCCATGGTCGTCATCATGATAGGGCGGAACCGAAGCAGACAAGCATCATAGATTGCGTCCGTTGAGTTTTTTCCGTGCTCGCGCTCGCCCTCCATAGCAAAGTCAACCATCATGATGCCGTTCTTTTTCACAATGCCGATCAAGAGGATGATACCGATGATGGCAACAACACTGAGGTCTTGCTTAAATAGAATGAGTGCAAGCAGTGCGCCCACGCCTGCCGAGGGCAACGTAGAGAGGATTGTAATGGGATGAATGAAGCTCTCGTAAAGTACTCCGAGCACGATATAGACGGCGGCTAGCGCAGCAAGAATCAGCAAGCCTTCATTGGAAAGTGAGCCCTTGAATGAGGCCGCGGTACCTTGAAATCCAAACTGAACGCTTGCCGGCATATTCAGGTCCTTTTGCACCTTTTCGATGGCCGTGATCGCGCCGCCCAACGCGGCGTTGGGGGCAAGATTGAACGACACGGTCACTGCAGGAAACTGTCCTTGATGATTGATCGAGAGTGGCTCGACCATTCTCTCAAAATGCGTAAATGCACTGAGGGGAACTGCATTGGAAGCCGTTGTGGAAGTGACTGCATTCGAAGTTCTGCTCGCGCCTACACCAGACTGAATAGCATTCGAAGGCGGGGTAAGCGCCGCAGACGACGGAGCGAATGCCACAGTCGTTGTTGTCGCATTTGAACCGGCAGACGAAGATCCCGAGGATGCGAAGGACGATGACGCCCCCGGCCCGGAACCCCCTGCAGAAGTGTTGGTCCGGATATATAAATCCTGAAGTGTGTCGGGACTTTGCTGAGAAACTGGAGCAGATTCCAGAATCACATGATACTGGTTTAGCTGCGTGTACATGGTATTGATCTGCCGCTGGCCATAAGCATCATAGAGGGTGCTGTCGACTGTTGCAGGCGCTATGCCTAGCCTTGACGCGGTAACGCGATCGATCACCAGCGATACGGCCAGTCCGCCGGTTTGCTGATCGGTGGCCACATCGGCCAGTTGAGGAAGCTCTTTCATCTTTTCCACGAGTTGCCCGGTCCATAGGTTCAGCTCGTTTGCGTCGGGATCCTCCAGCGTGTACTGATATTGCGTGCGGCTGACGCGGTCATCGACCGTAATGTTCTGCACCGGGTCCATGTAAAGCACAATACCTTCGACCTGCTTGAGGCCCGACTGAAGCCTGCGAATGACATCAGATGCGCCCATTTTTCGCACATTCAGCGGCTTCAGATTGATCGAGATTCGTCCGCTGTTCAGTGTGGTGTTCGTGCCGTCCGCACCGATGAAGGAGGAAAGGCTCTCGACCGCCGGGTCCTGAAGGATAAGATGCGCCAGTTGCCTCTGCTTCTCGGCCATAGCTGTAAAAGATATTGTCTCCGGCGCTTGCGAAATACCCTGGATGACACCCGTATCCTGCGTGGGGAAGAACCCTTTGGGGATGATGATATAAAGAACAACTGTGAGTACCAGGGTAGCCGCGGCAATTAACAATGTGATCGTCTGATACCCCAAAACGAATTTAAGTGTACGACCGTAAAATGTGATCATATTTTCGAAGACGCGCTCGGAAGCCTTGTAGAACCGACCCTGGTGTTCTTTGGGAGTGTGGCGCAAAATGCGGGAGCACATCATAGGCGTCAGAGTTAGGGAAACAACGGCTGACAGAATAATGGTGACGGCCAAGGTAACCGCAAACTCGCGAAAAAGACGCCCGACGACATCACCCATGAAAAGCAGCGGAATCAGAACCGCAATGAGCGAGACAGTTAGTGAAATGATGGTAAAGCCGATCTGCTCAGCTCCCTTCATCGCCGCCTGCATCGGTGTGTCCCCAGCCTCAAGGTAGCGCGTAATGTTTTCGATCATGACGATAGCGTCATCGACCACAAAGCCGGTGGAGATGGTGAGGGCCATCAGAGAAAGGTTGTCGAGGCTATAGCCCAGCGCATACATGGTGCCTAAGGTTCCTACCAGGGAAACTGGGACGGCGATACTGGGAATGATGGTGGCGTATAGGTTGCGCAAAAAGAGAAAAATGACCATTACAACCAAAGCAACAGTAAGCATCAGCTCAAACTCAACGTCGGAAACGGATGCGTTAATAGCAGTCGTGAGATCGGTAAGCGGTATCACCTTGATAGATGCCGGCAAGTTTACTTCAAGCTGCGGCAGTATGGCCTTGACGGCCTTCACAACGCTAATGGTATTGGCGCCTGGTTGCCGCTGGATATTGAGGATCACCGCAGGGGTCTCGTTCATCCACGCTGCCTGTTTGTTGTTCTCGATACCGTCTACCACTTGCGCCACATCCTTGAGAAGAATGGGCGCCCCATTACGGTAAGCAACCACGACCTTTCGATAGTCAGCGCTCGTCACTAGTTGATCGTTGGCGTTAATCTGATAATCCTGATGCGGCCCATCGAAGTTACCCTTGGCGGCATTGACGCTAGTCTGAATAAGTGCTGTGCGCAGATCCTCAAGATTGAGTCCATACGATGAAAGCGCCATCGGGTTGGCTTGAATACGCACAGCAGGCTTCTGTCCTCCGCTGATGCTCACCAGACCGACCCCGCTCAACTGCGATAACTTGGGAGCAAGACGCGTATCCACCAGGTCCTCGACCTGCGATAAAGGAATCGAGTCGCACGTGATGGCGAGCGTGAGCACAGGAGCATCCGCTGGATTAGTCTTGCTATACACGGGGGGCGAAGGGAGGTTCGACGGTAGAAAGCTCTGCGAGGCGTTAATCGAGGATTGAACCTCTTCTTCGGCAATGTCAATGTTCAAACTAATGTCGAACTGTAGGACGATGACAGACGATCCACCTGAACTGGTGGAGGTCATCTGGCTCAACCCCTGTAACTGGCCGAACTGCCGTTCCAAAGGGGCGGTCACCGTAGTTGCCATCACATCCGGGCTGGCGCCAGGGTAAAAGGTCAGTATCTGAATCGTTGGATAATCGACTTCTGGCAATGCGGAGACAGGTAACTGGGTATACGCAACAATACCCACGAGCAGTATAGCGGCCATCAGCAGCGCAGTAGCAACGGGTCGCTGAATGAAAGGCCCTGATGGATTCACGGAGCATTACCCTCAGTTGAGTTTGTCGGCGCTGCCTGCTTCGATACGACGACCTTACTCCCCTCTTGTAACTTGTCGAAACTGCTGGTGGCCACGATCTCGTCGGGATTGATCCCCTGCACTGCGATCATTCCGCCGTCTGCGACACCCGTCTTGATATTGCGCACACTCGCCGTCCCGTTTGCAATTACGTAGAGGAACTCTATTTGACCGTTGTGTTGAACCGCCGCGTTGGGAACCAGCGTAACGCCTTTGAGCGTATTCACCAGTAATCTTGTGTTCACAAACTGGTTTGGAAAGAGAGCGCCGTTCTTGTTATCGAAGAGCGCGCGCAACTTGACCGTTCCTGTCGTTGTATCTATCTGATTGTCGATGGTCTGTAACTTACCTGATGCTATTTTGTTCGCTTGGGAGCGGTCCCACGCATCGACAGGCAGCGTATGCACCTTTCGCATCCGCGCCTGCACCTGCCCCAGGCTATCTTCTGCAAGGGTGAATACTACGGTAGTTGGCTGAACCTGCGTGATCACGACTAGAACAGTGCTTCCTGTTGCCTGCACTACGTTTCCTGGGTCTACGAGGCGCAGGCCGACCCG
This sequence comes from Occallatibacter sp., assembly GCA_049513195.1. GTDB lineage: Bacteria > Acidobacteriota > Terriglobia > Terriglobales > Acidobacteriaceae > Telmatobacter. Next base: position 44,505 of record JBEKWJ010000008.1, on the reverse strand, counting down.
GCCGGCAATCGGCGCGGTAATCTTGCAATAGCTGAGTTGCACCTGGTCATAATTCACTGCGCCTTGGTCATTCTTTACCGTGCCTTGATCTTGCAGTACAATCTTCTCCTGATCGTCGAGCAGTTGCTTGTTGATGCTATTCTGCGACCACGCTATTCGATATCGATCGAGATCCATCTGAGCCTGCGCGAGAATGTTGCTGTCGCGCTCCAGCGTGCCTTCAGCCTGTAACAACGTTGCCTGGTAAGGTCGCGGATCGATGTCAATTAACGGATCTCCTTTCTGAACAAATTGCCCCTCGCTGTAATGCACCGCGGTCAAGACTCCATTGGCCTGCGCCGTAATCGATGTTGTGTTGACCGGAGTCACCGTGCCAATCGCATCGAGATAGATACCAATATCTCCCTTCGTGGTGGGGGCAATCGTGACGGTAACGGATGGTTTCACAGCAGCCTGCGCGCGTTTGGCAGCCGCTGCTTTTGCGTCATTCTTGTGGATGATCACAATCATAATCGCAGCTATAATCAATAGAAGAAGCGCTCCCGTCCAAAGAACCCAGCGCTCGCGATACCAGGGATGGGCCGGGGGTAACTGATGATCCGCGCCAATGTGCTGAACACCAAATTCGTCGTTGACTCCAGACATGCAGGACTCCGCGCTCATGCACATTTGGCAATGTGCTCCCAGTAGAATAACTGATTTCTCAGTAAAAGCGTATGCTCTGTTTTGCTCACTTCCAGGTCGCGTGCGGATGTGCTCTTGGGACTTCTCGGAGAATGCGGAAGTCCTTTTGCATGACACTGTCTCCTGCTCTCGGGTTGCCCGCGTTTTCCTGCCATCCTTGAGATTGGAAAGGATATTTCTTGTCCCCTTTCTTCGGTTTTCTACTTGCCATTGTTATGGATAATTGAAAAGCCTGCTTACTGTGCGCCGGGCTCTGCGGGCCGCAGCTCGCGAGCATGAACTACAAATCTTTCTGGCGCCGCTCCAATAAAGTGAAACGGATAGCAGGTCACAAGGGTTAGAGAGGATTCCGTTGCAGGGAATACGATGCCGCCGTCACTCGGGGCAGTGATCTGAATCCAATCGACCTGATACCTGGCGATCCCAGTTATGGTCTGAATAAGAATCTCGTCATCCTTGCGAATGTCTTTCAATACACGAAAGTATGTATCCCGATGACCGGCGATACCTATATTTCCCGGTCCACCCGGCAACGCCGTTCCTTCAATATGCCCCACTCCGAGTAGCAGCGTTTTTGAGCTAGTCCCTTGCAAAACTGCCACCGACAACCCAAGCCTCGGGATTTCAATCTTTCCCAGGAGATCACCTTCTTTTACCGTGAGTGTCGACTGGCGAACTCTGTGCTGTTCTTCCGCGTGAATTTCCTGCTCCAGTTTGTGCTTCGCGGCGTTCTGATATAACTTTGCGTCGAGCAAAGTAAGCGCAACATAGCAGAGAGCAAAGATGCCGGTAATCAGGAAGAGTCGTCGCGCCCAGCGCAGAAATCGGTGAGCTTGCTTAGCGAACTTATCCTCGTCCTTTCTAGTTATCATGGTCTATTCCCTACCAGGTTCGGGTGGCGCGGAAGGCAATGAGTATCCCGTTCGAGTACGGACCGATAGACGCCCATGTCCCGGCGCGCTTGCGTCCACTTCGATGGCTCTGTACTTGTTATCTTGCGCTCCAATCGTTGGCGCATAAGCCAAGGTGTACTGATTGCGAATATCGCGTGCGATTCCCTCACAGATTGGGGTGATCTCTTTTGACGATTCAGGGAAAAAGGCCTCGCCGCCGGTTTCCCTTGCAAATCGCCTGAGAACGCCTGGATTCTGATCGCCGTCCTGCTCGTCGAAAATGCCAATCGCATAAATAATTGCAGCGGAATGTTTGGCCATTTCAATGACTTGACCTAGATTGCGCTTGCTCGCGTTATCGCCGCCGTCGCTGATCAAGATAAGCACTTTCTTGTCGGCATTCCCTTGGTTCAGGCGCTCTAGAGCAGCAGCAATCCCATCGTAGAGCGCGGTCTCCCCAATCGTCTTGATCGAAAGAAGGGCTAGTTGCAACTGATCCTGCCGGTCTGTGAATAGCGTCTTCGCTGGCAGTCCATAAGTCACATTTTCATTGAAATTGACCACAAACATCTGATCCTGCGGATTGCTAGAACGAGCAAACGACAAGGCTGCGGCAATCACGTCCGCACGCTTTGGTCCCATGCTTCCGCTGTTGTCCACGACCAGGCCGACCGTGACCGGGACATCTTCATGACTGAAATTCTTGATCTGTTGAAGAACGCGGTTCTCATAAACCTGAAAACTCTGTTTGTCGAGACCAGAAACAAGCACACCGTGACGATCTACGACGGTCGCGCTCAAAACGACCAGGTTTACTTTAATTCGAAGTGTGTAGTCGCTTGGGCTGTTTTGCGAAGAAGAGAAGTCCTGGGACAATGCCGGATCGCATAGCGATAAAGAACCAATTAGAGCAATCAGAAATAAGAGTAGCTCTTTGTATACTAGCTGGGCGCGTATTCCGGTCCAGTGATGGCCTGAGACGAGCGCGCTGCTTCCTCCCGTGGGATGTTTCACTGGCGTACTTGTCTCTCCCATCTGTCTCATCCTTGAAGTGGTCAAACGCGTGCTGACAACAAATCAATCTTTGCGCTGCCTTGAACATAAGAGGCGATACTTGCGCACCGCCTCAAGTACTCAATTGCCCCAACCAAATTGAAAAGCCGGTGGCGTTGCCCGAGGCCCTAGCGCTTCTGGATTAGACAGACTTCTTACGAAATCCGGACATCAAGAAACCGGCGCCCAACATCGTCATTCCAAACAATCCAATCAAGTCCAAATTGGTTGCTGTTTTCGGAAGAGATGCGACAAGCACCGGCGCTGCGGCAACTGTCGCGGCGGCAGGCGCTGGAGGCGCTTCAACAACTTGGGCCGTCTCAACTGTTTCTCCCTTGGGGGTAACTGCCTCTACCGGCGCCGCCTTTAGAACATCTGTGGGAGCTGATACCAACACGGCAGGTGTCGAAAGCACGGTCTCATTCGCCTCCGCAGCGAGTTGAAGGGCTTTGGACCTTTCATAGACAAACTGGTCGCCATATTCACGGCCGGGATAGAACCACGCTTTCAGAGCCTCAGGCTCTCCGGCAGGCCGCTCATGAAAGGTGATGACGGTTTTGTCGGTCGTCTTCAAACGATAGTTCGGAATAGCCAGAATGAGAGTGAAAACATGGGTTTCGTCTTGGTTTGAGATCTGAACGATGTGACGATCCGAGGGCGAATCCATGACCTTGAAAACATAAATGCCCGCCGGCAAGACTTGGGCGCCGGAGCCTCCAACTTCGACCGGCCCGCTGAAGGTGATAACAGTTTTTCTGTCGAGTTCGTCGGCCTTTGCTTTCGGCACAACGAGTACACAGAGTACGGTGAGGCACAGTCCGGTTCCAAAGCCTTTGAGCAGTTTCATTGTTTCTCCATTAATTCCCCGACTCACTGGCACGGCGGTTGTGATGCGAACACTTAATGTTGTCGGTTTCACAAGAGTTCGCACGCCGGAAACCCCGGCAGCCTTCTATCCCGTGGCGTGTACTGATAGCCAGTATTTCCCATCGATCGTCCCGTAGCTGACCAATATTGATCTGTTGCATCGGAATAGCACAGGGCCGCTTCTATATTCGACTCTCAATTTAGTTTTGAAGGCAAGAGGCGCGTCGCGGGTTGAACGCACACTGGTGCAACTCGGACTGGGCTGGAGATGGCTGAGTGTGAATTATGCCTTGGTGGGGACAGAAGCTGCGATTTAGGTGATCTTCACCGCGCGATCCCAGAGGTATGTCGGTTCGATGCCGCCTTTGAATATCTATAAAGTGAGATATTTGGATTGCCAGAATGACATGATGCCGGTTTTACCTGCTTCAACAAATTATTGCCACTCTTAGTCAAGATCGCCTTATCGACAATATGAAGCCGGGCGGCCAAACGAATATGAAGCCGGGCGGCCAAACGCTGTCTCACATCGCTGCGAAATTGTGAGGCAGAATCAAGCCGGACCAAGATGCAGCAGCGTGCGGCAACGCTCGCCGAAGGTCGGCACTTCTGGGCACTCGAAATAAACCTTGCGGTTAAGCGCCATGAGCATCTGCACGGCCTGCAATTGCTCATTGTTGGCGGAGATCTCCCGCCCCTCGTGGATGAATTCGTCGGCAAGATATTCAATGGCGTGGCCGAGAATCTCAAGGGCGCGACCGGCCTGGGGAGTAATGTGGCGGCGGTGGTGCGACAAGACCCGGGCGGTGCGGAGGGCCGTCGCTGGGGTCGGGATGGAGAAACCGGTGGTGGTGGCTGCCATTGTTATTATCCTCACTCTGTTCTTCGGCACGATGGGCAGACTTTTCAGATGACAAAGGTACCTTTTTCCATAGGCGAACGTCGAAATATTGTATTTCAATTTGGGAAATCAAAGAATACGCGCAGGGTTGCTCCTCTGTCGACCTGACTGTATCCTTGAATCAGAGAGAGTATGAATTGGCCGACGAATCTGATGGTCTGGCCGTGACCGGAGACCCCCGAGGGGATTCAGTCTGATCATGTCATCGAACGATGAGATGATCAGCATAACGACGACAATCTCCGCCAGCTCACGTCTACCTTGACGGAACGTGACTGGAAACCTAATCTCAAATCAGCATCCTGTTACGTTGAAGGCCTTTGCGACTTCGGTAAGAGGAGGCATATTCCCCGGAATTCCCAGGATGGTCAGAGATGGTTCCTTACCACTGGCAATATCTCCCGCTGTTGATGCAAATTCTTGCCGCCTTAGGACTTGGGCTAGGCATGGTGGTGGCCTCATGGTTTGTGGGGCGGCATCGCAATACGACAACCAAGCTGGCCGCCTATGAGTGTGGCATTGAGGCCGTGGGTGATGCCCGCAAGCGCTTCAGCGTTCGCTTTTATATGGTCGCGATGCTATTCATCCTGTTCGATGTGGAAACGGTATTCATCATGCCCTGGGCCGTGATCTACCGCAAACTGCCGGGGATCACAGGCTCCCCGCTCTTTGGTTTTTGGGAGATGCTGATCTACTTGGGCTTTGTGGCCGTTGGGCTTTTCTACATTGTGCGTAAAGGCATCCTGAACTGGAGCAAGGACAAGGCGGACCTTTAAGATGGGCGAAGCCAAGACATTGATCGGCAAGACTGCGGTGCTGGAGGCGCTCTCTGAGCATCCGGCTGTGAAGGCCATCGTGGCCTGGAAGCCAGAAGCCTTGACGGACGCGAAGTTTGACCGGGGGGAACTGACGCTGACCATTGCGCCCGAGCAGATTCACGCTGCGGCGGCCACCGTGCAGGCGGCGGGCTACAACTTCTTCGAGGACGTGACAGCGGTAGACTGGTTCCCTTCCTCGCCGCGCTTCCAGTTGAGCTACCACATCGTTTCTCACTCGTATAAGGAGCGCATCCGGCTGCGGGTGATGCTAGACGGGACAGATCAGAGCGGTGAGTTGCCGGCGATTGAGTCGATTACGGCAATCTGGCCGGCGGCCAACTTTTATGAACGCGAAGTCTTCGATCTCTTCGGCATTCGTTTCGAGGAGCATCCCAACCTGCGCCGCATCATGATGCCCGACGATTGGCAGGGGCATCCGCTTCGCAAAGACTATCCGGTAGAGGGGTATCGCTAAATGAATCCAGGCACACCCATTCTCGAAGCTCCAATGGCTAAAGGCGCGCACGATCAGCATATGGTGCTGAATATGGGCCCCCAGCACCCGTCGATGCACGGGGTGCTGCGCTTGGTGGTGGAGATTGACGGCGAGATCGTGGTGCGGCTCTATCCGGAGATCGGCTACCTGCACACGGGCATTGAAAAGACGTGCGAGGCCAAGTTCTATCAGCAGGTGGTACCGCTGACCGATCGTCTCGACTACCTGAGTCCCATGGCCAACAACCTCTGCTATTGCCTGGCGGTTGAGAAGCTGCTGGAGCTGGAGATTCCCCCGAAGGCCGAGTGGCTACGGGTGCTGTTAAGCGAGTTGACCCGCCTGAATTCGCATCTGATCTGGCTGGGCACGCACGCCATGGACATCGGCGCGCTGACCGTATTTCTTTACACCTTCCGCGAACGGGAAGAGATTCTAAGGATCTTTGAGGGTTTGGCGGGGCAGCGGATGATGACGAGTTACTTCCGCATTGGCGGGCTTTCACTGGAGCCTCCACTTGACTTTTTCGATCGCGTGCAGGGGTTCATCAAAACATTCCCCGAGAAAATCGACGAATACTCGAATCTTCTAACCGGCAATCCAATCTTCCGGAATCGATTGAAGGGTGTGGGCATCCTGTCTGCGGCCGACGCGATTGCCCTGGGGGTCACAGGGCCGAATATGCGGGGCTCCGGGGTGGACTTCGATCTGCGCCGGGATATGCCCTACTCCGGCTATGAAAAATTTAAATTTAACGTTCCGGTTGAAACGAATGGCGATTGCTGGTCACGATACATTATCCGGCTCGATGAGATGCGCGAAAGTGTCGGAATCATCCAGCAGGCGCTGGAGGGAATGCCGCAGGGACCGATCAAGGCCGACGCACCGAAGATTGTGCTGCCGGACCGGGAGAAGATGAAGACGCAGATGGAAGCGCTGATTCATCATTTCAAGATCGTGACCGAGGGGTTTGCGGTTCCGGCCGGTGAAGTCTATCAGGGGATTGAGTCGCCGCGCGGTCAGATGGGGTATTACGTGGTCTCTGACGGCACGGCCAAGCCTTATCGTGTCCACTTCCGCAATCCGTCGTTTGCAACATTGCAAGCGGTGGAGACGATGTGCAAGGGAAGAATGCTGGCCGATGTTGTGGCTGTAGTAGGGTCTATCGATATTGTTTTGGGGGAGATTGATAGATGAGAAAGAGGGGGAATCCATGGCTGATTACGCGAGGCTCGCAGATCATGCGAAGGTGAGGATGGATGCCGAACAATTGTCGGCTGGCAGGCATCGGGGGATGACAGCAGATCCGAAGGCCTTTTTTGAAAAAGTGAAGGCAAATGTCTTTGAGGAGATGAACAAGGCTAATGTGGAACTGCGCAGGAGGGGCGTTGCCACCATTGACCGGAATCATCTACCTGGCTTCTCCGAAGAGATTTTTCTTACTTACGGGACACATTCTCTCTGTAGGGTTGCGCTTGAGTTCAGAGGAGGAAGATATCGAATTACGGCCGTTCTCAGTGGACCACCAAACGGGTACGAACTCTCGCGGAAAGAATATCCATGCAAGTATGAAATGTCAACTTTGGAGATGCCTCGCGCCGAAGGAACAAGATTGCAGATCGTCGGAATTCGGCCTGAGCGAATAGCAGCAGATATTATTTCGAGTATTGTCGTTGGCGCGTTTGATTGATTTTGATTGATTTTATGCAGTGTTTTTTTTGAGCCATGAGAATCTCTTGTATCGCAAGCACTTGAGATCATAAGCAGGGAGGGGTGCTGGTGGAGGTGATGCCGGTGGTGGGGACCATTGACATTATCTTTGGGGGGATTAACGGGTAAACGGGGGAATGGGGCATGGTTGATTACGCAAAGCTCGCTGTCAAGGCGAAGGGGATACAGGATGCCGACAGGTTGGCCGTCGAAAGTCACAAGAAACTCAGAGCCGATCCATGTTACTTCTTCGATAAAGTGAAGGCACACATTATCGAGGAGATGAACATGGCCAATGTGGAACTTCGGAAAAGAGGAGCAGATATTATCGGTCGGAATTTCTTGCCTGGATTCGATGACGAGATATTTCTTACCTACGGAACGGATTCGCTCTGTAGGGTGGGGCTCGGAATCCGGGAGGGAGAGTGCAGGATCACGGCAGTCATTAGTGGGCCGCCTAACGGATACGAACTCTCGCGGAAGGAATTTTTTTGTAGTCAGGATGCAAACTGCCTGGAAGTACTTCTTTCCGGAAGAAATGGACGGCCAAAGATCGTAACAGCTCCCCAGGAAGTCGCGGTAGACATCATCTCGGGCATCCTCCGTGGCAAGTTTGCTTGAGTTCGGGTGGAATGCAGCGCCGGCCATGGATACAATAGGAAGACAGGCTTGCTGAAGCTTGGGCGCCGGAGTTGATGCAATGAGTGATGAAAGCATGAGCGTCTTTTCGCCCAAGCTGGCGGCGCGGTTTGACGCGCTGGTGGCTAAATACCCGTTGCGCCGCTCGGCGCTGGTTCCGATGCTTCTGTATGCGCAAGACGAAGCGGGCTATCTCTCGGACGCCGTAATCGCGGAAGTGGCCGGGCGGATTGGCATCACTGAGCTAGAACTGCGCAACGTGGCGACTTACTACTCGATGCTGCGCTTCAAGCCGGCGGGCAAATACAACGTACAGGTCTGCACGAATATCAGCTGCATGTTGCGAGGGGGCTACGAGCTTTACGAGCGTTTTCAGGAGGAATTAGGGATCGGGCACAAAGGAGTTACAGCCGACGGGCTGTTCTCGCTTGAAGAGGTCGAATGTATTGGGGCTTGCTGCTGGGCGCCTGCGATTCAAGTGAATTACGAGTTCCATGAGGAGTTGACGCCGGAGCAGGTACCCGGCATCGTCGCCGGCTATCGCGGCAAGGCCGGGGCCCCCGGCGACGGGTCTTCGTCGCCCGGGTGGAAGGAGACAGCCAATGCCTAGACTGGTCTCCCATCCCGATGAGGTCAAGATCGTTACCCGGCGCTTTGGCCTGGGCGCCGCCAAGATCGACCGCTACATCAAACTCGGCGGCTATACGGCGGCAAAGACGTGCCTAGAGCAGGGCGCGGACTGGATTATCAATGAAATGAAGGCCAGCGGTTTGCGCGGTCGTGGTGGAGCGGGATTTCCGACCGGCATGAAATGGTCGTTCGTTCCCAGGCATAGCGCCAAGCCGAAGTATGTCCTCGTGAATGGCGACGAGAGTGAGCCGGGAACCTGCAAAGATCATTTGATTTTTTTGCATGACCCACACGCGGTCATCGAAGGCACGATCATCGCAGGCCTCGCCATCGGCGCCAAGCTGGGCTTCATTTACCTGCGCGGCGAATATCGCTATTTGCTGAAGATCATGGAGAAGGCCGTCGCTGATGCTTATGCCAAGGGTTTTCTCGGCAAAGGCATTTTTGGCAGCGAGACCGAGTTTCAGATCATCACGCAGACGGGCGCGGGCGCTTATGAGGTGGGCGAGGAATCGGCGCTGATGGAGTCACTCGAAGGCAAGCGAGGTGTGCCCCGCATCAAGCCTCCCTTCCCTGCTGTCGTCGGCCTCTATGGCGGTCCTACAGTCATCAATAATGCCGAGACCATCGCCACCGTCCCGCATGTGATCGAGATGGGCGGCACGACTTACGCGGCCGTGGGCTCACCACGCAATGGCGGGACGAGATTGTTTTCAATCAGCGGCCATGTGGAGCGGCCCGGCGTCTACGAACTGCCAATGGGCTACAACCTCAAGAAGATGATCTACGAGGTTGCGGGTGGCGTGCGAGGCGGTCGAGGAATGAAGGCTGTCATCCCCGGCGGCTCTTCGACTCCAGTTCTCTTGCCTGAAGAGATCGATATCGGCATGGACTTTGACCAGGTGGGCAAGGCAGGATCGATGCTTGGCTCCGCGGGCGTAGTGGTGATTGACGACCAGACTTGCATCGTGGAGTTTGCGCTTAGGACGATCAGCTTTTATCAACATGAGAGTTGCGGCTGGTGCATTCCCTGTCGCGAGGGAACGGACTGGCTGAAGAAATCGCTGACACGCTTCCATGCAGGATTCGGCGAGGCCAAGGACATCGATAGCATTCAATACCTCGCCGAGAATATGCTGGGACGGACGTTCTGCCCCCTGGGCGATGCGGCGGCGATGCCGATTCTGGGATTCGTGAAGAAGTTCCGCAAAGAGTTCGAGGAGCATTTGGGCGGCAGGGCTTGCCCGTTTGCCAAGCATGTTGAACTGGCAGTGGTATAGGCGCGCTGGAGACGAATGGCAGACGTAAACTTTATCGTCGATGGAAAGCAACTGACGGCTCCTGCGGGGACGCTGCTGATTGATGCTTGCCGCAAGGCGGGCATTGAGATTCCGGCGTTCTGTTACTACCCTGGGCTGAGCTTGCAGGCGGCTTGCCGGATGTGCGTGGTGCGCCAGGAGAAGGTCCCTAAGTTGCAAACGGCATGCACCACGACCGTCGCCGAGGGACAGGTCTTTGTCACCGAGTCCGATGAAATTGCGCAGGCGCGTAAGGCTACGATTGAGCTACTCCTCGGCAACCATCCGCTCGACTGCCCGGTCTGCGACAAGGGCGGCGAGTGCGAACTGCAGGATATGACCTTCAAGTACGGCGCGGGCGAGAGCCTTTACGCTGAGGCCAAGCAGCATCGCGAAGAGCAGCAATGGTCGCCTGCCGTCTATTATGATCGCCCGCGCTGCATCCTCTGCTATCGTTGCATTCGCGTCTGCGGCGAGGGGATGGACGTGTGGGCGCTGGGCGTTCAGAATCGCGGGGCCAACTCGGTGATTGCACCCAACGGCGCAGATCATCTGGACTGCGAGCAATGTGGCATGTGCATCGACATCTGCCCGGTGGGCGCGCTGACCAGCGGCAGCTATCGCTACAAGACAAGGCCGTGGGAGATGAACCACGTGGCGACGATTTGCACACATTGCGCCGATGGCTGCAAGGTGACGCTGGGGGTGCGGCAAACAAATGATGGTTCGGAAATAGTTCGTGCTGATAATCGCGACACTAGCGGGATCAATGGCGATTTTCTCTGCGCGAAGGGTCGCTTTGGCTTTGATTTTGTGGAAAGCGCCGAGCGTTTGACCAAGCCACTGGTGCGCAACACGGAAGGTAAACTCGTCGAGGCCACCTGGGATCACGCACTGCGAATGGCCGCCAGCATCCTCAAGGAGATTCGCAACGTCAAAGGCGGCGCGGCCATCGGTGTCATTGGCTCAAACGCCGCAACCAATGAAGAGAATTACCTGCTGCAGAAGTTGGCGCGGACCGTGCTCGGGACCAACAACATTGACCACGACCGTACCGCCGACTACTCAGCCTTTGCGCGTGCTCTCGCCGGCGAGCACACCAAGACGGCCAGCCTGCGCGAAACAGCTACCGCCCCGGCGATTCTGCTTGTCGGCGGCAATCCTACCGAAGAGCATCCGCTGCTGGCGTGGAATCTGCGCACCAATGTGCGCCTGAACCGCGGCAAGCTTTACGTCGCCAATTCCAAGTCCATCAAGCTGGAACGCCAAGCCACGGCAACACTGCGACTGCCCGCGGACGGCGACCCCGCCATCGCCGCATACCTTGGAGGCAGCGACGCCGTTCTCAGTAACGCAGCCTTCCGCGAGGCCGTGCTTGCCGAGGAATCGTTGCTGGTAGTTTTCGGTCCAGAGTACAGCGGCGCGCAGTTGACGGAGTTGGTGGCCTGGGGAATCGAGCGCGGGAATGTGCGTTTTGCCTTCCTCGGCGCCTACGCCAACTCGCGCGGCGCCGCGGACATGGGACTGCTTCCCGACCTGCTTCCTGGTTACGTGCCGGTTGCAGATCCTGGCGACTTTGCCGAATATCCCGGCCTGCCCGCAACACCGGGTAAGACGCTGGTTGAGATGATGGCATCAGCCGCCAACGGAGAGCTCGGCGCATTACTGGTGGTTGGCGCAGATCCGGTGGCAAAGCTGGGAGTGGACACGGCAATATCGAAAAAGACCTTTGTCATCGTCGCGGATTTATTCCTCACGCAAACAGCGGCGCTAGCCGACGTGGTGCTGCCTGCTGCGAGTCTCTATGAGAAGACTGGAACGGTGACCAACACATTCGGTGATGTGCAAATGGTCAAGAAGGCCGCGGACCGCGCGGGAGTGAAGCCGGACCTCGAGATTCTTGTGCGATTGGCGGGCGCGATGGGCGTGGATGTGAAGACGCTTGTTCCCTTTGGCAAGGGCAGCGTCACGGCAGATCTGGGTCAGTCTCGAGGTGCGCAGGCCGGCGAGGCTGACCGGCATGCTGTATGGCTTGCAGCGAATGGGCTTGAACCGAAACTGAGTCCCTTCGATCCGCTCGCGGTGCTGGATGAGATTGCCAGGCTGGTTCCCGGCTACACGCTCGACCGCGTGAATCTGTTGAGCGGTAATGATGTGCCGACCGAACCGGGTTTTGTACCAGTTGCGGCGCTGACTGAGAACGGCCAGATCACGCCCGCTCACGATGGTTTGTTTACCTCTGGAATGCTTGGTGAGTACAGCTTGGCGCTCAGAGAACTCAAGGTACATCAGGCGCGATTCGGCGGGCTGAAGGTGTTGTGAAAGTAATGAGCAAATGCAGGTCCTTCGACTCGCGTTGCCCGCTCAGGATGACATGTTCGAAAGAAGAGGCTGAAGACCAGTGACGATTTTGCAGTTCATTTTGTGGAGCGTGCTCAAGGTGGCCGTGGTAACGGTGGTGCTGCTGGTTGGCGTCGCCTACACAGTGCTGCTGGAGCGCAAACTGGTGGGCCGCATTCAAAACCGTTGGGGCCCAAGCCGCGTGGGACCGTTTGGTTTGTTGCAACCGCTAGTCGATGGGGCGAAATCGTTTCTTAAAGAAGACATCATCCCCACTGGCGTCTACCGGCCACTCTATCTGATCGCTCCCATCATCGCACTGGGCTGCGCGCTGATCTCCATTGCAGTGGTTCCCTTTGGCGAAGCCAACGTGGGGCCGGGCGGGCTGGTGGCGCAGGGTTCTCTGAACTTCTTTCAGATTGCAGACGTGAACATCGGGCTCCTAGTGATTCTCGCCGTCACGTCGATTGGCGTCTATGGCATTGCGCTGGCTGGCTGGTCGTCGAACAACAAGTATTCGCTGCTGGGAGCGCTGCGCTCCTCGGCGCAACTGGTCAGCTATGAACTGGCGCTGGGCCTCTCGCTGGTGGGAGTGGTGCTGCGCGCGGGATCGCTCAACTTGAGAGTGATTGTGGAGCAGCAGGCGGTCAACGGCTTCCCCTCGTGGAATATCTTTGGTGGAGGTCAGATTCTGGCCTTCTTCATCTATCTGATGGCGGCCTACGCAGAAACCAATCGCTCGCCGTTCGATCTGCCCGAGGCTGAGAGCGAACTGACCGGCGGCTATCACACCGAGTACAGTTCGATGAAGTTTGCCATGTTTTTCATGGCCGAGTACGCCAACATGATTATGGTTGGTTGCGTGGCCACGCTGCTGTTTCTGGGTGGATGGACCAGCCCCTTCGGCGACCTGATAAGACCACCTGAGAACATTTACGCCCATGCGCTGATCCCAATCTTCTGGTTCGTGCTCAAGGTCTTCAGCTTCTTGTTTCTGTATGTGTGGGTGCGCGGAACTCTGCCGCGCTTCCGCTACGACCAGTTGATGAACTTCGGCTGGCGCTGGCTGATGCCGCTGGCCATCCTGAATATTGTGGCAACAAGCCTTTGGCTTGCTTATCCCTGGTCATAGCCGATCAGGCCTGATCACATGAGACTCGTGCGGAAGATTTGAACCAGCAGTATGGACGGCGGCCGGTTTCAGCGCTGGCTTCCAAGGATCGGAAGCGTCCTGAGTTTTTATCTCACATAACCTTGGGTGCGCGGCCTCCTGATTCATCGACATGACGGCCGAAAAAGATAGTGGAAACACTCGGATCACCCGCAAAACGATTTGATTATGGCCGCGCGCAGTTGAATACTGGAGGACCGTTGACCTCTGCGTTTACCGCCGCAGGTGATGAATTCACTGTGACGATTCCGCCGTACACGATCACGGATATTCTTCTTCCCAAGCAGAAGTGACGAATGTCGGTCTGCTTTCATGAGCTTTCTGGTCGACAGCTGGTGAGGCTTTTTGAGCGTGTGAAATGTAGAGCTATGTTGCTTCGCGGTTTTGCAAAACACAAACGGTGGATAAAATATGCAAAAAATCGGCCCGAAAATAAATATTTATAGGGGGGGTGGGGGGGGGTCCCAAGGGCTCCTTAATCCGAGCCGGCCCGATTGAGTGGGCCGGTTCGGGTTTAGGATCGGCTGTTTTCAGAGTAGCAGGAAGCTGGAAATGATCTGCAAAGTGGCCTCGATGCGAAAACCTCGCAGGGATATCAGCGTCTATGGTAGAACTATCGTCAGAGAATCATCAATAATCAGTGGTGCGACAAGATGACGCCATTTTGGAAGATCGCAGCGTCTGTCACGTGTGTTGCCGTGATTTGCGGGACAGTAGTCACTTGGCTGGCCCATGAGCGGAAGCTCGCAGAGGCCGCCAGAATCTGCCGCACCAGCGCCGAGCAGGGAGACGTAAAGGCTCAGGTTCAGCTCGGGTTGCTATATCACCAGGGCAAAGGATTACCGCAGGATTACGCCGAAGCCCTTCGCTGGTATCGAAAGGCAGCCGACCGAGACGATGCAAGCGGGCAGAACGGGCTCGGATACTTATATTTCAAAGGCCAAGGCGTGCCGCAGGACTTCGCTGAGGCTGACCGCTGGTATCAAAAAGCCGCTGATCAGGGTTACGCAAAGGCTCAATTCAACCTCGGTGATATGTATTACTCCGGCTTTGGGGTACCCCAGGACAACGCAGAAGCTATCCGCTGGTATCGCGAGGCCGCTGACCAGGGTTACGCAAGAGCTCAGTATGACCTCGGCAGAATGTATTACTACGGCTATGGAGTGCCGCAGGACCGCACCGAAGCCGATCGTTGGGACCGCAAGGCAGCCAATCAGGGAGACGAATATGCCCAGCGCGCCCTGGGATTAAAGGGACCGGCGCTGAGCACATGGAGCGCTATCGGCCCCTCGGTAGTCACGTTTGGATGTTTGTTGCTCTTGATGGGTTCTCTATCGCATGGTTGGAGGCTACGGACTCCGCATCAACGAGCATTGGCCATCGCCCCATTGCTTGGCCTGACTGTTGAGGGTTTAAGCCTGTACTGGGTCTTCGGCGTGTTCCCATCCGTATCTACGGTCTATGCCTTCTTTTTTACAAAGAACCTTCTGGCCGGGATCTTTGTCGCCATGCTTATCTCTCTTTTCGTTCCAAGAGCAGCTAAGATCGCGCTGGCAGTCCTCGGTATATTATTCGCATGCCTAAGTCTGCTTCTCCTCCTGGCGCTTTATCATTCAAAGCGACCATTCCCAATTCGCGCATTCTGTTCGCTCAATGGAATGTTCATTGGATTATTAATTGCCCTAGCCTTCTATCTATGGCGGACTCACAAGAGAACCAGAGAAGAACCGAACGGCATTTGCGACGCAGTTGCATTCGAAATACCTGACGAAAGCGGAGAGTGATGGCTCCCAAATCCAGCTCCCAGATTCACGCATTTGAAGACACATGGGAGTGGAACATCGACGCCCAGCGCGCCTACGAGCAAATTGTCGAGCAGGGCGGACGCGTTGCCGATGCCCGTCGCGTTTTCGGGAATTGTGTAGACCGGAATTTTGTCGATATCCCACCCATTCCGCAGGAAGACGCGGAATGGATGGGGCACAGAGGTCTAGAGTGAATCCGAAAAGGCTCTGGTGGCGCGAGGAGGATAGATGGCACAGGCGCGCAGTTGGAGAGATGCCGATGGCCGGGCCGCCATGCGGGATTTTCTTGGCCAGCCGCCGCCTCGGCGCGCTGCTATCCGCGATTTGATGAAGGAGCTTCTATCGGAGAATCCTTTTGCTCGCCGCTGCGCCGCCGACCTTGCACGCCGCGTCAGTGAGCGCGAGCCGGGGATTCTGCGAGCGTATGCGGGCGTATTGATCGACCTCGTTGCCCAGATACCGCTGGATCAGTGGCAAACACGCGGCTACCTGATGCTGGCGGCGGCTCAGAACGCCTGGACCCGTGCCGAACGCATGAGCTTGGCGACCCTGGCGCGCTCGATGATCGACGACGAACGCATTGCGCTTCGCGCCATCGGGATAGAGGCCTTTGCCACGGTCGCCGCGGCCGAACCGGAGCTGCGCGATGAGGCCATGTTTCTGCTGGAAGGATATCGGCGCGACGGAGTGCCCGCTCTGCGCAGCCGCGCCCGCCGCATGCTGCTGGTGCTGAGTCGTACTGTCGCCGCCGGGGGCTAAAGCCCAGGTCGTTTCAAAGCATTTACGGCACGACTAAAGTCGTGCCCTGACGCTTCTTGCTTTCCTCTTTGAATTTTGCAAGTGGCTAGAGATTTCTCCTCTTTGTGTGGAGCGCGACGTGGACCGGGAGGTCCACGCGACAGCCGGCCTGGAGGCCAGCGCCACCTCTTGTTTCAGCTCTCAGCAACCTTGAGCGAAGCTGGATTTGCACTCCACTCGAACAGGGAAAAAGCTCTAATAATGCGATAAACCGGGCCTGAAGGCCTCGTAAATTCGCTCTCTTTCAGGAGGCTAAAGCCCCCTGCTCCCTCCTGATTTCCGATCTACAGGTGTAGCAAGATTGAGATATGGAAAAAAGCTCTTGGCAACATACCTACCAGTTGGTACTTTACATACCAACTGGTAGGTATTGGATGAGTATTAAGGAAACACGGCACGAATCGAAGACCAAGCTGCTCGACGCGGCTCTGCACGTGATCCGCGCAAAGGGCTACAACGCAACCAGGATTGAGGACGTTTGCGAAGCGGCAGATCTTACTAAAGGCAGTTTCTTTCATCACTTTGACAGCAAGGAAGCGCTGGCGCTGGCCGCGGCGGAGTACTGGATTGAAGGCACCGGAGCCCTGTTTGCCTCCGCGCCCTATCACGATCATGCCGACCCTCTGGACCGCCTGCTTGCTTATGTGGATTTCCGCAAATCTCTTTTGCTGGGAGAACTGCCGGACTTCACATGTCTGGTGGGAACGATGGTGCAGGAAGTTTACGATACGCATCCTGCGCTACGCGAGGCGTGTAACAGCAGCATCAGCGGTCATGCGGCGACTCTCAAGCCAGACATCGAAGAGGCCATGCGCCAGCACGGTATTGAGGGGGCAGGCTGGACCGCCGAGAGCCTGGCGCTCTATACACAGGCCACCATCCAGGGCGCATTCATATTGGCCAAGGCCAAACACGGACCCGAGATTGCCGCCGCGTGCATCGATCATCTGCGCCGGTATCTGGAGTTGCTTTTCAGCCACATGGCATCAGCGCAAGCTTGAACGCAAATCCTCAAAAAACCCCAAGGAGGTTTGTCATGTCAACTGCAACATTGAACGTTCCCCTCTCCACGGATGAAGCCGAGATTCTGGCTCTCATCGACACCCAACACCAGGCGCATCATGACAAGGATGGCGCAGCGATCGCAGCGCTGTATGCTGCGGATGCGGCCGTCTTCAATCTTGCGCCACCACTGATTCATCATGGAGTGGACGCCAAGGAAAAACAGGCTTGGCTCGACTCGTGGGCAACGCCTGTCGATATCGAGTCTCGCGATTTCAAGCTGACTGTCAGCGGAGATTTCGCTTTCGGCCACGGCTTTCTTCGCATGAGCGGAACAAAGAAGGGAGCCGAAGGAAAGGTCGATTTCTGGATGCGCTCGACGGTGTGCCTTGAGCGGCGCGGAAACGGTTGGCGGATTGTGCACGAACACGCATCGGTGCCGTTTTATATGGATGGCAGCTTGCGGCCCGCCTTCGACCTGAATCCGTAAATTCCTCAGCTCCGCGCAGAGACTTTACAATCGAAGCAGGAGCAATCGTGGAAAAGAAATGGCAATACCCGCATCGGCGGTGGAATCCGCTGCGGCAGTCCTGGGTGCTGGTGTCGCCGCACCGCACCCAGCGTCCCTGGCAGGGCGAGGTTGGTCAGAAGGCCGTGCCCTCTGGCGTTGCATACGATCCGCAGTGCTATCTTTGCCCCGGCAATCAGCGGGCCGGAGGGGCCGTCAATCCGGCGTATGAGGGAATCTTCTCGTTTGTGAACGACTATGCCGCGCTGCTGCCGGACTTGCCCGCCGTGACTGAAGCGCCGGTGTCGCCGCTGTTGGTGGCCGAGCCTGCCCGCGGAGTTTGCAAGGTGCTCTGCTTTCATCCTGACCATAGCCTGACGCTGGCTCGCATGACCCAGCTGGAGATTCGCCGCGTGGTGGATGCATGGACTGCGGAGTACCAGCAACTGGCCGCGCTGGACTGGATTGAGTACGTGCAGATCTTCGAGAATCGCGGCGCCATGATGGGCGCGAGCAATCCGCATCCGCATGGGCAGATTTGGTCTACCGACTTTGTGCCCGACGAGCCGGCCGCCGAGACCAAGGCTCAGCAGGAGTACTTGGGCCGCACGGGAACGTGTTTGCTGTGCGACTACCTGGCCGCTGAGCAAGCGGAACAGAGCCGGATCATCTTCCAGAATGAGCATTTCACGGCATTGGTTCCTTGGTGGGCGATTTGGCCTTTCGAGGTTCTTCTGCTTTCGCGACGCCATCTGGGAGCTTTGCCGGAGCTGAATGGAGACGAGCGCGACGCACTGGCCGATGCTCTCAAGCGCCTCGCCACACGCTTCGACAATCTTTTTGAAACCAGCTTTCCTTACACCATGGGCTTTCACCAGTCGCCGACGGATTCAGGGGCGCATCCGGAGTGGCACTTCCATGCGCACTTTTATCCGCCGCTGCTGCGCTCGGCTACGGTTCGCAAGTTCATGGTTGGTTTTGAAATGCTGGCCATGCCGCAGCGCGACATTACACCGGAGGACGCCGCTGAACGGCTTCGCGCCTGCCCGGAAGAGCATTTCTGGCCGAGAACCTGACGGACCGCCGACACAAATGCTCACCAGACTTCATTCAAGCGGGTCTAAGAGGATAAGCTAGTAGAGGCTGGCCTGCGAGGGTGGCCCATCAAAGTTACGGCGACTCTGAGAACGAGCGCCAAAGTAGACAGAGCAAGGTACTGAGGAGAGTCCCAATTGATGAGGAAGTTTTTGCTTTCGATTCTGGCCGCGGTTTTGGCCGCGTTTATGCCCCTGGCGGCCACCAGCCAGATTTTTCATGGTCGCGGCGCGACCCCCGCCGCCGAGAAGACAGCGACGGCCACCAAGTATGAGATTTTCGCAGGATACGGATACACGAGCTTGAACGAGGTCGATAATTCTCGCAATGGATTGCAGGGCCTGACTCTTTCAATCACACGCGACTGGGGCAAATATTTTGGTCTAACCGCGGACGGCGGCTATTACGCCTACACTTATGACGCCGCGAACCCAGGCAACCCGACTGTGGATATGTGCCTATTGGGCCCGGTGTTGCACGCGCATATTGCAGGGAACGTGGACGGCTTTTTCCACGTGCTGCTGGGCGGCGAACATATCGCTGGCCAATTCACTCCCGCCGTTACTCCTAAAGTTTCGTTTGCCGGAGGAGCCGGCGGCGGATTCGACTACAAAGTTGGATCGCGCCTGTGGTTGCGCCTTTATGGCGACGACATTGCCTCATCGTTTGCCGCTAACGCCAACACACAGATTTGCACGAATGGGGGCTGCTCAGCGCACGAACGCCGCGATGCGCGCGCCTCTTTCGGCGTCGTTTACAAGTTCTAGAGAGTGGCCCAGGCTCTGTGTTTGGGACCTGGGCATCGGCGAACCGCAATCAATTAAAGCCTACGTCAGGCGGGCAAAGCGACTTGACGATTCAGGAAAGTCTACTCCTGTAACGAACCAAGCTGCTGCGCCGCATGCCACGGCGAGAAGAAAAGTATCCACGCGCAAGGGAGCTATCGGCGGCACTGCCGAGGCATGGATGCATGTGAGGCCAGCTCCGGCAACCACGGTTAGAATGGCGATCCACTGGTAAAGATGCAGGCCGTAAACAGTCAGAGTCTGAGGTTCGCCGCGATAGGCCTCCTCGACAAAGCGCCCAGCGCCTGACAGCAAAAGATACATACCGCAAATCAATGTCGCGGACAAATGTAGCTGCAGCAGGCGCAAGAGCGCCAGACCGATCACCCCATTCCACAAAATCGAATAGACAGGCGTGGCGTGAACAGCGACTCCCGAGAGCTTTGCCAAACGGCAGACGCGCGAGCGAGGATGTGTGTAGCGAATTCCCTGCGCCGTCTGGGTTGCGCGTCCGTGACAGCAACCTTGCACCAGACAGCGCAGCCTGCCGATGCCCTGTATCCATGGCGCGGCCACGACGATCGCCGCCAAAACCACCCATAAATTAACGTGCATTAAAAGTGCAGGAGCAACTCCAATGACGGCTCCCAGCATCCCTCCATAAAAGCCCATTGGCCGCAGCAGCGACGGTGAACCTTCCACCCACTGCGCCCAGAACGCCGCTCCTATGGTTGCGCAGACAAATATACTGACGGTCAGCAATTCTCGTCCAGGGCCGAGTTGCGCATCGATCAGACCGATCCCAAGCAGCACTGCGAGAGCCGCGTAACCACCGTGGTTAATGATCCTGACGGGCCCAATCCGCCATTCTTTCCAAGAGTTGGCGATTCGCTCTGCGACACGCAAAATGGCCAGCCAGATTTCACGAATATAAACAACAACTGCGAAGGCAATTCCTCCCGCCAGCACATCGGCTATCGAATGCATTCCGGTGGTTATGCAACTGACGGCGACCAGCACCGCCCAACTCCACCAGGCGAATCTCTTCCAGAGTTTTCCCTCACACAACGCGGAAGCGGCGATCAGCGCCCAGACGATATGAAACGACGGAAAGGCGGCGATGCCCGAGTAGGGCGTTCTCTCCCACAGCAGCAATTGGCCGACAGGAGTTGCCGATGCAAAGGGGCGTGGCGGAACACAGAACGGCAACAGCAGATAGAGCGGGAAGATCAACGCCATCGCAACGAGCCCGCGTTGCGCAAAGCGCCGTAAGGCGTGGCCTGAGACCACGAGCAGAGGAGCGAGCAGCACGACGAAGTAAGTACTGGCATAAAGGATCTCTGTCTCTTCGATCACTGGCAAGCGGCTCTCGAAGGGCATGTAAGTTCCCGCACTGCCGGCTGCGCTGCCCATGCGCCATATCAACTCATACAAAGCCACCCACGGCAGCAATACCACCAAGTAAACTCGAAATCGCTCAAGCCACGACGGAGCCTGAGGCCCGTCTTGTGGAGGCCAAAGTGAGTGACTCGGCGCGCCAAAGCGGCTTCGCAGGTCGGGCATCTCATAGCCCAGCACCAGCGCGGAACTGGCCAGAGACACTGCGGGAGTTACAAGCCAAAGCCCGCTCGCCGAACCAACCATCAAGGCGACGCCCGCGCAGGCCATTACGAATCCACCATAGATCGGATGCGGTACAAGGCTATAGACTCCGCATTCGACAAAGCGCGACGGAGGAAACGCATTCATCGGCAAGCCGCCCCCATAGCGCCAAAGCGACACCATGCCAGTCAGCGAAACCGCCATGCCCAGCGCGGTCAGCGCCACTCCCCATGGCATCGAATGCAACGCGGGAAGATGAACCGCGTCCGATGCCGCATGAGCCCACAAGACAAGCGCCAGCGGCAGTACGGCAACGAACAACATCCCATACAAGAATCTGGGAAGATAGGAACGAATCATTGCTTCCAATGAACCACCTCGTGAATCACCCAGCCCCGGCTGTTTCTTTCGTGCGCGTTTAAGCTGCCGCGGCTTCTCCACTTTTGTTCTCTTATGTTGAAGAGTGACCGCGGAAGCAGCCGTCCAAGCGCGGGCGCTGCCGGAAGAACTGTCGTACCCAACTGTCCTGCGCGAAGAGAATAGCTCTCTTCCATGCGCAGGTTAACTCCCGGAATCGCAACTTCTGTGTCGGAGACCGCTCGTGTTTCACATTCGCGACCGTTATAAACTGCGAAACTAGTGGAGTAATCCCCTTGCCAGTCAACCCAGGCAAGCGAATCCTCCCGCGAAACAAAGCGCCCCCAGCGCAGTTGGCGCATGGGCAACTGCCACGGAGGCAGCGTCAACGTCAGACATTCTGCATAACCAAGCCCCACAAACTCTCGCCCGCCAATCCAAAGATTGACTTGCGATCTTGGCTGAAGGCAATTCCAAATGACCGCCCCAGTAGCATTCTCGTAAACCGTGCGCTGAACCGACGAGGCATCTGCCTTCCATCTGCCCACGACGTCGAGTCGGGGAAACTCGATCAGAATCTGCCCTTCGGTCAACGAAAGCCGATAACGGACCAATGACGAATGTGTTGCGGTCGCTCCATCAATTGCGGAGAGAACGCTGCTATAGGCGATTTGCATTCCTCGCCAATGCAACTCGGCGCAGTAGACGATCAAGGCATCGCCCTGCTCGGTGACGCAATCCATGTACCACTTGATCAGTGAGAACTTACTCGGCACGCGCAGCCAGCTTCCTTTCCGCGCAAAATCAGACAGGTTTGGATTGCCTGATTATATTCCCGCCTGGGTTTCCATTCAGGGCAAGCGCATCTTGATATCCTTTGTGGCAAGCCACTCTTGCTCCAGCCTTCCTTCAGATTTGCAGACCGCAGGGAGATTTTGATGGTTCAGCTAGCCTGCGTGCCCTGTAAAACTGGGCGTTTTGCCCCTCAAAATGCCCAGTTTCTCGAAGAAAAAGGCCCTTTTTCAGGCGAAATTCGCGCGTGATTGACAAGCCGTTTCTCACCTAGCGGTACAAAGCGTGCGTTTTCGCGCACATTGACGATTTCACCTGAACCTGCGTTCCGTTCAATAAGGACGCAGGGATTCATCGCTTTTGCGGTCTCGTTTTCTTCTCCGGCTACGTAATCATCTGCAAGGAAAACGGCGAAAAATAAATATTTATAGGGGGGGTGGGGGGGTGCGCAGTTGTCAGTTGACAGTTTTCAGTTGTCAGTAGCGGCCCGTGCCTGTCGTCATGTTTCATTCTTTGATTGTGGGCCTTGGAAAGGTAATCATCTGCAAGTATGGACGAAGATAGGTTTGCTTTGGGTTCCCATTCCTCAATCGCGCAGAGTATAACCCGCCATTCACAATCAGTCTCAGGCCTTCCGGTATGCTGTTACCAGGGGGTATAGTTGCACGTTCATTTCAGGCACACTTGCGAACTTCTCCGCGCACTGGCTGGCACAGGCTTTGCGCTCGCGCTGACCGGTGGCCTTGCGTTCGGTCAAGCAACCGGTTCTCTCCCCACACAACCTCAACCTGAGCAACAGCCTGCGACTGAAGATGGCCCTGCCGTCACGATGTCTCCGCATCACGGCAATGACCGCTACTGGCTTTCTGGTCAGGCCAACATCATCTTTCAGGGCAATCTTTCGTTTCATTCGCCCTATGAAGGCATGAATAGTTTCCAGAGTGGTGCAGAGTACAAGACTTCCCTGCTCGGCACTTTCTATACCGCGTTAAGACCCACTAGTTCAATCAGATACAACACAGACTTCATCCTTGACTTGGAGAGTGCAGGTGGGCGCGGAGTGAGTCAGGCGCTGGGTTTGGCTGGCTTTACCAATCTGGATGTGGTGCGCAACCCAACCCTGAGCACTGCGCCCTACCTGGCCCGTTACGGGATTCATCAGGTCTTTGGCCTGACTTCGGAGACTACCGCACAGGAGCCTGGCTTCTTCGCATTGGCCCCGAGCGTACCGGTTCGCCGCATCGAATTCCGCATAGGGAAAATGACTCTGCCGGACTTTTTTGACGTCAGCGGCCCCGGCTCTGACAGCCACTTGCAGTTCATGAACTGGACCGTGGACAACAACGGCGCATGGGATTACGCGGCTGATACTCGCGGCTACACGGTGGGCGGGTTGGCCGAGTACGACGACCGCAATTGGAGCCTGCGCTACGGCTTCTTTGCTATGCCTACCGTTGCTAACGGCATCGACATGGACTGGGCCTTCAGCCGTGCCCACGCACAAAACGGTGAATTCGAGTTGCGACATAGCTTCGTGCCGCAGCGCAAGGGCACGCAGCGCTTACTTTTCTTTGCCAATCGCGCCCACATGGGCAACTATCGCGAGGCTGTGGACGCTTTTCTGGCCCATACCGACACGACGCCCAACATCCTGTTGCATGAGCATTACGGCGCGCTGAAGTATGGCTTCGGCTTCAATACCGAGCAGGAGTTGACGGAGAATCTGCGCGTCTTTGGCCGCTTTGGCTGGAACGAAGGCCAGCACGAATCCTACGTCTATACCGAGGTGGACCAGACGGTCGAGGCGGGGGCTGATTTCGCCGGTGCACGCTGGCATCGCGCTGCGGACAAGATCGGTCTGGCCGTGGTTTCGAACGCCATCAAGCGCGACCACCAGGACTATTTGAGGCTGGGCGGACTGGGTTTTCTATTGGGCGACGGCAACCTTAACTACGGCCGCGAGAACATTGTCGAGAGCTATTACAATTGGCACGCATGGCGCGGGCTGTTCTATGCCGTCGATGTGCAGCATATCAACGACCCCGGCTACAACCGCGACCGCGGCCCGGTTTGGGTGGGTTCGGTGCGGGCGCATGTGGATTTCTAACGGCAGGGAATAGGGATCAGGGAACAGACCCTCGAGAGCCTTCTCGTTCATGCACCTACTGTTTCTCGTGAACATCAGGTCGATTGGGACAGCGCCATTGACTGGAACTTCTTTCGCATTCTCGCTCACCGATGCCTTCCTTTGCGGGATGGCTTACTTGTTCGTTCCGGCGGGCTGAGCTTGCGCCTTCTGGTCTGGCGGCAGCGAGACGATCACCTCGTTTGGCTTGGCGTAATGCAATTGCTCACGCGCCACGACTCCGATTTCATCCGGACTGGACTTGAGCCGCTCTATGCGGTCGCGCAAGCGGGCATTTTCCTGATTCAGATCGTCGATATCTTTGCGCAGTTCGCGATCTTCGATGCGCTTTTGCTCCCACGCCAATAGCCCGTTCTTGCCGTTGAACCCGTGCCAGACAAGCAGCAACGCCATGACCACGGCCAGCACCGAGGCGGCCGGACGCCAGACGCGGCGCGTCCAATCGAGCGCGCGCCGGGGCATTGGAGCAGCAATGACCGCGTCTCCGTTCGCCTCAGCGCTCTTGCCGGCTTGTACGTTCTTGTCCTGCATGGAATCCAATCCGCTCTTACTGGAGCACAAAGTTCTTGGCCGCGGCGCTTAATGCTTCCGAATCCTGCTCGCTACGCGCTTCGGTGTAGGCCCTCACCACTGGTTCGGTTCCCGAAAGACGGTAGCAAACCCAGGAGCCATCCTCGAGAATCAGCTTCATCCCGTCGGTCCTGACGACGCCGACAACTTTGCGCCCGCTCAGCTCGGTGGGATCAGCCCTCAACTTCTCAGTGAACGCGGTCATACCTTGCGGGGTCAAGCGGAAGTTGTCACGAATCGGATAGAAGGAACCAACCTTGGCAAACATCTCTTTGAGTTGCGCGCCTAAACTTTTGCCGCGATTGGCCACCATCTCGGCTACAAGCAGGCCGGCCAGCACGCCATCCTTCTCCGGCACATGGCCGCGAATGGTCAGCCCCGCCGACTCTTCACCGCCGATGGCGATCTTGTCTTGATTGATTAGCTCGCCAATGTATTTGAAGCCGACCGGCGTTTCGAAGAGCGGAACCCTGTGGTAGTCGGCGAGCGCGTTGATCAGGTTAGTTGTCGCCACGCTCTTGGCCACGCCGTTGCGCCAACCGCGCGTTTCGACGAGATAGTCAAAGAGCAGCGCGATGATGTAGTTGGGCTGGATGAAGGTTCCATCCTGATCGACAATGCCGAAGCGGTCGGCATCGCCGTCGGTGGCAATGCCGAGATGTGCGCCGATCTCTTTCATTTTGGCCTTGGCGTCGCCCAACAGCTTATCGTCAGGCTCCGGCGCATGGCCGCCGAAGAGTACATCGCGAAAGTCGTGAACTGTTTCGACAGGCACGCCAGCCTCGCGCAGAATCTCTGAACTGTAGCCGCGCCCCGCGCCCCAGAATGGATCGTAAACAATCTTGATTTTCGACTTGGCGATGGCCTTCAAATCCACGAGCTGAGCCAGGCGCTTGAGGAACGTCGGCTTGACGTCGGCTGTTTCAAAGCCGCCCGCCGGCGCATTCAAGCTGGGAATGTGTTCGCCGCCGTTGCCGCCTGCGATCAGCGCCGCTATGGCCGCCTCGATTTGCCTGGTCACTTCAGGCAAGGCAGGCGCGCCGTCGTGGGTTGAGAACTTGATGCCGTTGTACTCCGGCGGATTGTGCGAGGCGGTAAAGTTGATGGCTCCAGAGGTTTTTAGTTCGCGCACCGCGTACGCGATGGCAGGCGTTGGCGCGGCTTCGGGAATGATGATTGGCGTGATGCCCGCTGCTGCCAGCACACGCGCCGCTGTATCTACAAAGCTCTCGCCGAGAAAGCGCGGGTCGCGACCGACCAGCACGCGATGCGGCTCCGGTTGCGTCTTTACGTAAGCGGCAATGCCTGCGACTGCCAGCCTGATATTGGCCACGGTAAACTCGTCGGCCACAATTGCGCGCCAACCTGAAGTTCCAAACCTGATTCCTGTCGTCATCAATCTTCTCTCCGCGCCGGATTCTTCGGCCCTGACTTCATACTGCCTTAGTCAAGCGGCTGCGGCAAGTTTTTGGCTTTGGATTCATGAAGATGACGATCAATCTTTTGGGGACGAAGACGGATTCCGATACGGGAGATAATTATCTGCAATTCTGCGCTTGGATGGTCGATGTGAATTTTTGGGAATTGTCTTCGGAAGACACTGATTTTATTGATTTTATAATTATCTGCAAAAATTTGACCCAAAAATAAATATTTATAGGGGGGGTGGGGGGGGTAGGCTTTTTTCAGGGAACAGGGATCAGGGAACAGGAACGGCCCGCGGCTTTGGTTGTTATTCATATTTTGATTGTGCGCTGTTCAAATTATATTTTCTGCAAGGCGCGGGAAGAAAAAGGCGACGGCGTTCGAGATCTGCCGGCGGCGCTGCAATGGTTACCGAACCGCGCACGAGATGGATTGAAGTACAAGAAAATGAACTAAATCGCGCCCCGGCGCGTACATTGCTTTGTGCCGTAGACAATAATGGAAATTAAAGGTTAGGTCGACCAAGCCAACTATGCCTGAAACATCTACAAAACCGGACCTTGGAGCGCTCCGCATCGAAGCCCACAAGCGTGGCTCTGGAAAAGCTGGCAAGCGCATCGCAGTTATTCTTTTCGTTCTGCTCGCCGCGCTGGTAGCCGTTGGCGGAGTCTATGCTCACATGCATCAGGCGCCGACGGTGCAAGTGGCAACGTTAGAGGCTGCGGATAGCGGGCCGCGGGCTCTGCTCAACGCAAGCGGATATGTGACCCCGCAGCGGCGCGCCACGGTTGCGGCAAAGATTACCGGGCGCGTTACGGGCGTGTTTTTTACTGAAGGAATGCACGTACGCAAAGACTTTGAGCTGGCCACTCTGGACGACTCCGATGTGCAGAAGGCTCTGGCGTCGGCGAAAGCAGATCGCAATTCCACGCAGGCGAGTATTCTCGACCTGCAAGTGCAGTTAAAGAATGCTCAGATCGAATTGCATCGGGCGCAGGAATTGAGAGCGGCAGGAGTTCAAACTCAGGAAGCGCTGGACAATGCGACGATGGCCGAAAACAGCTTGAGGGCAAAAATAAGCTATGCGCAAGTGCAGGTGCTGGCTGCTGAAGCGCGCATCAATGAGGCTCAACAGGCGGTGGATAATTGTGTCATACGCGCTCCGTTCGATGGAATTATTGTTTCCAAAGATGCGCAGGTGGGAGAAATGGTGTCGCCGAATTCAGCGGGCGGCGGATTTACGCGCACGGGCATCGCAACGATTGTCGATATGGCTTCGAATGAAATCGAAGTGGACGTCAATGAGAACTACATCGCGCGGGTGAAACCGGGGCAGGAAGTGACCGCGATTCTGGATGCATATCCTGACTGGAAGATTCCGAGCCATGTGCGCACCATCATTCCCACGGCCGATCGTCAGAAGGCGACAGTCGAGGTGCGCATTGCGTTCGACAAGCTTGATCCGCGTATTCTGCCCGACATGGGCGTGAAGGTTTCGTTTCTCGGGGAAGAAAACAAGCAGGGAGAAAAAGCGCCGGTGGGCGTTATGGCGCCGCAGAACGCGGTCCGCGACGATGGGGGTCAGAAGGTCGTTTTTCTGGTGAAAGGCGACCACGTTGAGCGCCACGCAGTGAAGGCCGGCGCGACCAATGGCGCGCAAACGCAAGTGCTGGCGGGACTCTTGCCCGGGGATACGGTCGTAGTGGGAGGACCGTCGGATTTGAGAGATGGCGAAGCAGTTTCGATCAAGCGATAGCTTTTTGACCGTGTAGGTTTGTATTTTCCCAGGTGTTAGATTCGAGAGGGTAACTCGTCAATCTTGCAGTGCAGGGGCATGGAATTCTTTGCCAGCAAGGGTTTGCGCCATACAGGAGATCAAGCGGAAATCAAGAAGGATTGATCCAAGGAGGATTTTAAACATGATACGCGTGGACGGCAATGGAGCAGCGGGTAGTCTGATTCAGGTGCGCGGCTTGGACAAAACCTACCGCCGCGGCAACGAGGACATCGATGTCTTGCAGGGTTTGAACCTTGACGTCGATCGGGGCGATTTTGTGGCCTTTATGGGGCCGAGTGGCTCGGGCAAGACGACTCTACTCAATTTGATGGGCGGTCTCGACGTACCCACGCGCGGCACGATCAGTGTGGCCGGCGATGAGATCACGCACATGTCCGGCGGCAAGCTGACTGACTGGCGCGCGCGCCACGTCGGTTTCATCTTCCAGATGTACAACCTGATCCCGGTGCTGACCGCGTTCCAGAATGTCGAACTGCCTTTGCTGCTGACCAAGCTTTCCAAAGCCGAGCGGCGTAAGCACGTTGAAGTCGCTCTTTCCATCGTTGGTTTGGGAGAGCGAATGGACCACTATCCCCGCCAACTTTCCGGCGGACAGGAACAGCGTGTGGCCATTGCCCGCGCGATCGTGGCCGATCCGACTTTTCTGCTGTGCGACGAACCGACGGGCGACCTGGACCGCAAGAGCGCCGACGGAGTGATGGAGCTGATCAAGCGGCTGGTGAATGAACACGGCAAGACCGTGCTGATGGTGACCCATGACCCGGTGGTTGCGCTGCAGGCCAATACCACGCTGCATCTGGATAAGGGTGTGCTGGTTGAGGCCGGGGTGCGGCAAGGGGTTGCCGCGGGGGGCGCCTGATGAAATTCAGCAGACTGATTTTTGCCAATCTCTTTCGCAAGAAGATCCGACTCGTTCTGACCATCGGTTCGTTTGCAGTGGCGCTGTTTTTGTTTGCATTGCTGGGAGTGGTGAACGATGCGTTTAGTCGCGGAGCAGACGTGGTGAGTGCAAATCGCCTAGTGACCATCAATCGCACCTCCATCATCAACACGATCCCGCTGTCTTACCGGGATGAAATTCTGCGCATTCCGGGCGTGAAGTACGTCACGCATAATAACTGGTTCGGCGGCGTATATCAGGATCCAAAGAATTTTTTCCCGCAGTTCGTGATCGACCCGGAAAACCAGCGGCAGGTGTTTTCGGAACTCATTGTTCCCGACGATCAGTGGGATACTTTTCTGAAGGACCGTCAGGGCGCGATTGTCGGCGCAGCCACCATGAAGCGCTTCGGCTGGAAGATCGGCGACCGGATACCCATCACGACAACCATCTATGGGCTGGCGGGTAAGCCCTTCGAGTTTAATATCGACGGGGTGTACCACGGCGAAAAGCCGGAAGATGACGAAACCCAGTTTTGGTTTCAGTGGGAGTACTTCAAAGAGAGCGTATCCGATGCGGTCAAAGGCCAGGTTGGCTGGTACGTGATTCGCATCGCCAACCCCGATGATGCGCCGCGCATCGCCAAGACCATCGACAACATGTATCTGAATTCGCCTTCCGAAACGAAGACCGAGACGGAGTCCGCGTTTCAGCAGGGTTGGGTGAAGCAATTCGGAAATATCAAACTCCTGATTATGTCGATCGGCACCGTCGTCTTTTTTACGCTTTTGCTGGTCACGGGAAACACGATGGCCATCTCGGTGCGCGAGCGAACCGGCGAACTGGGCGTGCTCAAGGCTATTGGTTTCCCGAATCGCGCGATCCTTGGATTTATTCTGGGCGAGTCAATGGTGATCGCGCTGGCGGGTTGTATAGGCCTGCTGCTTGCGCTGATTGCAATTCCGCTGCTTGGCCGCGCGCTGGCTGGTCTATTGCCGCCACTTTTCGTTACGCCGAAAACGATGGTGTACGGTGTGATTGCCGCTCTCATGGTCGGCTTCGCGAGCGGAATTCTTCCGGCCTATGGCGCGATGCGCCTGAACGTAGTGAATGCTCTTCGGAGGGTCTGAGCATGATGCCAAAGCTTATTTTTGGTGTGGTGATCACTTTAGCGGCCATCGTTCTGCTGCTGCTGGTATTGGTTATTGTGGGCGGAATCGTATTCGGATTGCTGGCGCCGTTGATCGGGTCAGTGCCGGTTTCCTATAACTTCCGCAGCATCAGGGCGCGTTGGACCTCTACCATCGTGGCCATTCTTGGCATTGCCGGAACGGTGGGCGTATTCGTAGCGATGCTTTCACTGGCGCACGGCTTCAGGGCCACGCTGGTGGGCTCAGGAACGCCCGATGATGCGCTGGTGATGCGAGCCGGCTCGACCTCGGAAATGATGGGCGGCATCTCTCTCGATTCCATAAAGATTGTGCAGGACAAGCCGGGGGTAGCACGCGATGCATCGGGCCAGCCGCTGATTACCCAAGAGGTCGTCGGCGTCGTTCCCATTCCGCTGATCAGCACAGGCACGGACGCGAATGTGGAGGCACGCGGCGTTTCATCCAACGTGCTTGAGATCCGCAAATTCGTGAAGATCGTTCAAGGACGCACGTTCCAACCCGGACTGGACGAACTTGTGGTTGGCAAGAACGCGTCGAAAACGTACCAGGGCCTCACTGTTGGCAATACCGTCAATTTCGGCGGCGGGCAGTGGAAGGTGGTGGGAGTGTTTGACGCGGGTGGATCGTCGTTCGATTCCGAAATATGGTGCGATGCGCGCATTCTGAACCAGGTGCTCAAGCGCCCGGAAAACGTCTTTCAATCTGCCACCGTTCACCTGACGTCGCCCGCGGCCTTCGACCAATTCAAGGATTCGATTACATCCGATCCTCAATTGAATTTGGAAGTCGAGCGCGAAGTGGATTACTACGCGAAGCAATCCGCGGGCATGACGCAGCTGATCACCGTGCTGGGCGGTCTGGTGGCTGCCATCATGGCGATCGGCGCGGTATTTGGCGCTCTCAATACGATGTACTCGGCAGTCGCGGAAAGGGGACGCGAGATTGCAACCATGCGCGCGCTGGGTTTCTCCAGCTGGAGCATCATCCTCTCATTCCTATTCGAGGCGTTGCTGATTTCTTTCATCGCCGGCGTGATTGGCTGTGTGGTTGTGCTTCCGCTGAACGGCATGACCACACAGACCATGAATTTCTCAACCTTCTCGAACATAGCCTTCGCCTTCAAGATCACCTTCGACTTACTGATCATGGGAGTGATTTTCGCGCTGGCGATGGGCGTTCTTGGGGGCTTGCTGCCTGCGGTGCGCGCGGCGCTGCGCCCGGTTGCTGTCTCGCTGCGCGAATTGTAGGGAATTCTGTGACAGAGGAAGAAAGCAGTTGGGGAGCAGAAACATTGATTTTCCGGCTATCTAAAAGCTATAGCGGATTCCGGCGCTGGGAAAGGCCGGCATCTGCGTAACCTTGGTTTCCGGTACACCTGGAAAAGCCATGATGTTCTGACCGCAAACGGTCGCGCCAGGATCTGGATGACAATTATCCATCCATGCATAGCCCAAAAAGTTCGCGCGATCCAGAATGTTTTCCATCCCCGCATGAATATTCAAAACGCCTTTGCGAATTTGAAAATTGCGATTGAAATCGGCATCGATGCGATTATACGCAGAGCCACGCACAGAGTTGATTTCTGTCAGGTCGTAGATGCCGCGAGATTGCTGCTCCGATAACTCGATGTTGAACGGCGTATACGGCCGTCCGCTCGCATAGGTATCTCTGATAGAAATTTCAAATCCTTTTCCCATACGGCCGGTTATCATGACATTACTCACAAGCGGAAAATCGAAGTTACCCGGCCGTAGGACGCCGTCTGCGGCAGCATAACGTGTTCGTGACTCACTCACCGATCCCATGAACCTAAGTCGATTGGCGTGCGCCCGCACTAGCAACTCGGCTCCGTCTGATTGGCCATGGCCGCCGGTCTTTAGCGGAAGCCAGATAAACTCTTGCCCAAGCGTGTCAACCATGTTAGCCAGCATGAGGCTGGGATATTCAGTAGATACCGGTTCATTGGAATAGCTCTTGTGATATGTTTCGAGTGCAACTGTGACCCGGGGTGCGCGCCATAACTCTGCGCCCAGGGAGAACTGCCTCGCTTCGATAGGCCGCAGCCTGGCATTTTCTGGATCACTGAGAATATTGATGGACGGCGGGAGTTGCGACGATTGGCTATAGGTGGCGTTCACGGTTTGATGCGCGCTGATGCGAAATGCCGCCGATGCGCGCGGCTCAAAGACATGCGCACCTGTGAGGGCAAAGGTCTCTTCTCTGGCGCCGGCAATGATAGTCCAGCGTTCACCAAGGCGCCCGGTAACTTCCGCGTAGGCTGCGGTCTGGCCGGATGCAAGGCGGCGTGCGAAGCTATTGGCATCGGTCCAGTTGGGATTCACGTTGAAGGGAGATTGCTGGCCGACGGGCTGAGATACTGCATAATTCATGGCGAC
This sequence comes from Occallatibacter sp., assembly GCA_049513195.1. Lineage (GTDB taxonomy): Bacteria > Acidobacteriota > Terriglobia > Terriglobales > Acidobacteriaceae > Telmatobacter. Next base: position 11,877 of record JBEKWJ010000008.1, on the reverse strand, counting down.
GAGCCTGGCGGTCACTCCGGCTGAAAAGAGCCATTCCTGATGGCTGACTTTATGCCCGAATTGAAAGCCATATTGCAGTGTGCCGATGCCATCGCCAGTCTGTTCGCTATAAGCAGGCGTGGTTTCGATCGGCACACTTTCGCAATCCAGCTGGCCGTAAAAGTCTGTTGATTGCAGTTGCTGAGCTATCGTCTGGTTCTGCGCAGAGTAACTCACTGTAACAGTGGAAAGCGCGGCAGGTGAATGGGTATGCTGCCATACCAAGCCGTTGGTCGATCTTGAACCGTTGTATTCGGTTTGAATGTCGAGTGTAACTCCCTCATCGCAGGGATGAGGTGTAATATTCATGGAATCCGCGCCGCTCAAACTTAGCACCGAGAGATGATCTTTGCTGTCAGGCGACCAATCCAGTTGCGCCATGCCGTTGGTATAAATGGGGACGCCGTTCAAGCCGATGTCATCGGTTGCGAGATTCAGCACGCTGCGGTGAGCGGAGAGCAGCAAGCTGCCACTTTTTGCAAACGGAAGTTGAATAAAGCCGCCGGCACCTGAGATTCCGACATCCAATTCTCCGGCGCGTTTCTGTTTTGCGCTTTGACGTGTGTGAATTTCGATGAGCGAAGAGAGGCGGCTCGAATAGCGCGCGTCGTAAGATCCCGGCTTCATATCGACGCTCTCGATGGTGGATGTATCCATCATCGACGTAAAACCGCCGGTTGTTCCTTCCAGGGCCAGGTGATTGATATTGGGAACCTCGATGCCATCGACGACGAAGAGATTCTCGGCCGGGTTGCCGCCGCGCACCATCACGTCATTGCTCATGTCCGAATTCCAGACGACGCCGGGCAACAACTGGAGATAACGAGTAAAATCGCCCCAGGTTCCCGCCGCCGACAAGACTTCCTCTTGAGTGATGTGATAAGGCGCAGCCAGGCCGGTGCTTATGGCCTGCTCGCCGGCATTGACTTCTATGGTGGCTTGTACTGGAGGAATGACCGGAATTTCGGAGATCGTGGCTGGATCGGCGAGCGATGACGATGAATTTGAACTCCCCAACGCCCCGGCCACGGAAAGCGCACCAACAGGTGTGATCGCCGCCAGTTGAGGATCGCCTATGAGTTGGCCGTTGTTTTCATTTGGCGCAGCCTGCTGTTGGGCGAAGGCGGTCGATCCGGCACAAAACAAGATGAGCGCCAGAACATCGTAAACCGACGCAAACGGTCGACTGAACCGCATGGAACGCTCCATCGGCACGAAGATCGCGCCAGTAACCGAAGAGTCCTCTGGAGTGCGAAGTGGATCAGTTCACGCGCTCATTGAGTGTCAGACTCATGGGACAACATGCCGATGATGGAGCTTCACGTATGGGCGAGCCGTGATTTTGATCACGTTCACTGAAGGAATGCAAGGCGCAAACGATTTCATGGGAATGCTCAACTGTTAAATTCTTTTTTGGGACGTTGTGATCAATCACTTCCTGCAATCCGACATTTTCTCAGGGTCAATATCCCGATTGCTTTTGCGATCGATACGGCACTACTCAAATCGTTCGCTGAGACAAGGCTGGATTTAATGAGAGGTTCCCTAAGATTTGTAAATCTTCAAGGGGTTAGGCATGCGGGATGCTTGTGGAGAGGAGAAATTCTGAAACGGAAGTGACCGAGGCGCTTACGAGCAACGGCATCGCGGTTCCTGGCAAAGCTGCCTGCCGATGGAACGCGGCGGCGACAGAGTCTGGCTGGCAGGGCGAGGTGGAATCGGCAAGCGAGACGCTTTTGCTGCTCAAGACCGGGCCAGAGCAACTGGCTGCTCTGGAAGCACGGCTGCGCGAATTGCATAGCTATCAGACACCCGAGTTTCTGGTGATCGGAGTTGATGCAGCAAGCCAGCCCTACCTGGACTGGTTGCGGGAAAGCCTTCGTCAGCCTCAACGCCTGGCCTTGACATCGGCCTTGACAGCAGCCTGCGCGCCGGGCCTTGTTGGCCTGGAGCGCAGGCTAGGGGACCCCCTGGTCTGATATTCTGAGCCTGGCTTGCTGCTTATGCGCTGGTTGCTGATCGCCCTTCTCGCTTCACTCGCTGCGCTTCTGGTTGCAGGCGCGGGGATGGTGCGTTACATTTTGGTTCAGCGCGCACGAAGCCGCTCCAAGCCTTCAGCAGGCGCCGCCGCATTCCCCGGCCAGGCTGAGGACACCGACACAGAGCGATAAGTCAGGGTCCATAGACCGCCCGTCGACCTTCATTGCAGTTCTTCGTTGAAAGGACTTGGTTCTTCATGAGCACACAGAATCCCACATTGCCCACGCCGGCCGAAACGATGGAGATTTCCATCGCGCATTCGCCCGACTCCGATGACGCCTTCATGTTCTACGGTTTGGCCACCAACAAGGTCCGCGTCCCCGGTTACAAGTTTTCCCATACGCTCTGCGACATTGAAACGCTCAACCGCCGCGCGCGGGATGAAGCGTTTTTCGACGTGACCGCGATCAGCTTCCACGCGTATCCATATTTGCAGAAGAACTACACGCTGATGGGCTGCGGCGGGAGTGTTGGTGAGGGCTATGGGCCGATGATCGTCTCGCTCAAGCCTCTGACGGTGGAAGATCTGAGCCGCATCAAGATCGCGATCCCCGGCACGCTGACGACGGCATATCTCGCGCTGAAGATTTTCAATCCGGCGATTCAAACCGCCACCGTGCCCTTCGACAAGATTATTCCGGCGATTCTGGCCGGCGAATTCGAGGCGGGGCTGATCATCCACGAGGGGCAGTTGACGTACGGCACCAGCGGCCTTTACAAGGTTCTCGATCTGGGCGTGTGGTGGCGCGAGACGACCGGCCTGGTGCTGCCGCTGGGCGGTAACGCCATACGGCGCTCGCTGGGCGCTGAGACCCACAAGGTTGTGACCAAAGCCGTTCGCGACAGCATTCAACATGCCCTTGATCATCGTGAGCCGGCTCTGGAATATGCGATGCAGTTTGCCCGCGATCTGGACGCGCGCATGGCAAGCCGCTTTGTCAGCATGTACGTGAACGAACGCACGCTGGACTACGGCGCCGACGGCCGCGAGGCAATTCGCAAATTGCTGGACGTGGGCTATGAGCGCGGTGTCATCTCGATTGCCCCCGAAGTTGATTTTGTTGATTGAATGCGGGCGACGGCATGGATAGTTAGGAGTTGGGCAGGGATTGCCAGGGTAGTCGAGGCGACACAGTACCTTTGGCATCAGCGTTTCAGCCCGAGGTCATTGGAGGGGCGCAAGAATTTTCGAGCGTACTCTAAATTAATTCTAACCATAGCCGATGCATCCCTTAGTGAGGTTTCACAGGATGCTCGCCCGCTCGACCAACACGTTCCTTCTTGCATCTCCCGAGCCTGCGCTCTTAGCGGTTATTGAACCCGTGCTTGCGGCTGACGGCGCCTGCGTGGAAATATTTCTTTCTGCGGAGGCGGCGTTGCCGGCGCTTACCTCGGCTCATGCGCCGACGCTGGCATTGATTGACGTGAACCTGCCTGGGATGGAGTTGGGCCAACTGCTGGCGGCAGCGCGCGCGGAGACAACCGGCAGACGTTTCCCGATTATTTTGATTACGGACGCGGTGACCCAGGAGTGGATTGACCGGCTGGCCGAAGGCGTGATCGACGACCTGGTGCCGCGCTCGACCGAAGCTGCATTTCTGCGGCTCCGGATCGAAGCGGTGCTGCGCGGCCATCGGCGTTTGCGCGAGTTGGAAGTGCTGCGCGAGGCGGCGGCGCTGAGCGCGCAGACGGATCGGCTGACTGGCGTGTACAACCGCGAGACGATGCTCTCGATGATGTTTCGCGAGACGGACCGCGTGCAGCGCATGAGCAGTTCAATGTGCATGATTCTCTTTGACATTGACGACTTCGGACATTGGAACTTGCGGCTGGGAACGGACGCTTGCGACGACCTGCTGTGCCAGGTGGTAGCCCGCACCACGCGCCTATTGCGCAGCTACGACCTGCTGGGCCGCGCCGGCAAGGACGAATTTCTGATTGCCCTCCCAGGGTGCAGCAGTGTGAATGCCGTGATGATGGCCGAGCGGCTGCGCGTAGATGTCTTCTGCAGTCCGTTCCACTTGAACGGCGACGCGGTCCGTCTGTCGGCCTGCTTTGGCATTGCGTCGAGCATGGGACGCTCGCCGGTGGTGGTGCTGCGCGAGGCCGAACAGGCGCTGCTGGTGGCGAAATCTACTGGACCCGAGTCGATCCAATGCGCGGGAGATTTTCCTGAGCCTTGCGCCGCGCCAGTCGCTTTTCTCTCGTCAACATCGGGAGACGAACTGCTGGCGTGGTAGCGGTTTTAGCGCATTTTCACAGTTCCTGAAATGCAGGTATCGTCGCATCCCACCCTAGCCGCAACAACAGAAACGCGGCGAGGGTGGGGCACCCAGACCTTACACTATTGATGAAAACGCTGTAAGAATGGGGTGTCGGCGTCGAAGACTTATTCCGGCGCTGGGTCGGTCCACTGCTCTCCGCAGATTTCGCAGAGCCATGTATTGAGCGGATCGACGCTTTCGAGCAGCGGATCTTCGGCGCCGCATTTTGGGCAGACGGGCGGTTCAAAGTCGGGGACTTCCATGTTGGATCGCTCGATGATGGCCTGCGGAATTGGACTTGCAATGACATTGCGTGCTTGTTCAAGCTGATCGGCTGCGACGAGTATCCTGGGGTTGCTGATGTCGAGCGTGATGCGATAGCCGGGACCTTCGATCCAGCTCTCGATTCCCGCTTCTTTCAACGCTTCCCGGATTTGATTTGCTTTTTCTTGTCCATCACATTCGCAGAGCGGTGTCTTCCATGTGAATTCGTAGGGGACGCCGTCTATTTCCGGTTCGTTATTGTCGACCGGCAAACCGTTCCATTGCGAGACTGCGGGGCGCTCTGAGAAATTTGACTTGATGATTGGCGCGGGTGGTCGACTGAGACCGCGTTTCCGCATTTCGTCGCGGAGAACCTGTTGGGCTATTTCGGTGAGATCGCCGAGACCGTCATCGAGAATGAGCAATTCTTCGTCGCCCATTTCTGCGTAGAGTTCGGTGAGGCGCTGCCAGTCGGAGATTGTGTCGTTCCGCATTTTTAGCAGTATAGCTGCTTTTGTTTCCGCGAGCTGGGATTCGGGCGGTAGTTTCTGTTGATCCGGCACGAAAAGAGTGATATTCGTTCCTACCCAAGCAGTATTTAGTAGCCGGATCAATAGGGTTGGTTGGTGGCTGTCTGCGCGCTCATGACGGTCTGAGTCACATGAGTTTCTGCCTGATTGGCCTGCTCTTGCAAAGCCTGGAGTTGCGCGCTCAGGCTGGCCAAGCTTGCTGCGGGATCGGCCAGCGCAGGCTGCTGCGTCTCGGTTGTGGATGGTGCGACAGGAAGGCCATCGGTGCCTTGCCGGCTATGGAGCGCGTGCAATCCATCGTCAAGCTGGGCCTGGAAATCATTCTCCATATCCTGAAGCTCGACCGTTGTCAGGATCACTTGAACGCCTGCTGGACAATCGGCGCGCTGGCTGGAGATGATTTCGAGAACGCCGGAAGGTGGAATCTGAGCATACGTACTCTCGTCACTTCGCTCGGAGGTTGGAGTCGATGATGAAGGAATCGGAAAGCTCACGAGGCGAAGGACATCGCCCGGCGATAGATTGCATTGTTGAAGCTGAGCTCTTCCATCCAAATGTACTCTTGCGGTGACCGGCGTGCTGACTACAAAGACTTCGCCGGCTTGCATGAACTGGGCCGGGTCATCCGGCGCTGGAGCTTGTGCCGCATCTGAGCTTGCAGTGGCAGCCATTTCCTCAGCAAGCTGTTGATGAACCTCGGCGGCGATGGCCTGCTTTACCTCGAATGAGATGGGTGTCGCTTCCGGGGCATAGACCATTTCATCGTCCGATTGCTGCCCCGGATCGATCGAATTCGCATCGCCGCTCGGATCAACGGGCGCGGAGCCATTGTCCGTTTGCTGCATATCGTAGCCATCGGCCAGAGTCTGCCCGAGAACGTAGTCGGTGAGCCAGTAGCTTCCGTCGGAATAGGTCGGAAATGGAGCGAAGAACAAACTGTAATAGAGGTACCAGCGCCTGTTCGTCCAGTTCCATCGGTACGAGGCAGGAGACGCCCATCCGTTGTACGCCCAGCCGTAAAAGGCCGGCGTATAACCATAGCGGCGAAGGTAATGTTTGAAGACAACGTGATTGATTGGAATCACGGCCGTCCGCATGGAACCGGGGTACGAGCGTTTGATATAGGTGCGGGTCCAGGTTCTGGCGCCGGAGAGATAGGTGCGCTGAAGGAGCGTTTGGCCATCTCGATCGATGGTTTTCTCCAGGTAGCCGCTGCGCCGTCCGGTGCTGACGAGAGTGCTTTGATCGGCGCGACGAGTGGTAATGACTCGCTCGCCACGCGCGCCGAGGTGGATATTGATTCCATTGGGACCGCCGGTGCGCAGGGAGATAATTTTGCCGTCATGGCGGAAGCTGACGCTGGTACCCATGGACCTGATGGCCGTTGCTCTTGATGAAGTGACGGCGACGGTTTCTGACGGGCTAGTGGAAGTGCTGGCTTGGGGAATCCTCAGACCACTCTGAAAATGGGCCAGAGTGCCGTCGGAACGCAGGACGTAACTTCGGCCGTCGCCGGTCAAAACGCTTGTACCGCGGGTGGTGGAAATGACCCTACCCTCGGGGATGGGCAGCCTGTTGATGCCGCGGAGGCTGGCGCGCGTCTCATTCAACTGGCGCAAGGTGGACTCGGCTTCCGCCGAATCCAGTTCCATGGAATGTCTGAAATGGGCAGCAGGGACCGCGTCGGGATATTCAAAAGAGGTGATGGAACCGGAGCCGACACGTGTGGTTCGTTCGTGTGGAAGCGGTCCTGCGACGCCGGAAGAATCGTCGGGATTACGATTCGTGGTTGTGGAAGTACTGAGCCACTCACCATTGGCGCCGCGTTTTATGGTTGTGACGGAACCATCGCGATTATTAGTTCTGATTGTGGTATGGCCATCGCGAGTTGTAGTGGTAGTGGTGTTGTTCCACTCGCTGCTCTCATCGTGATTGGTGTTAACCGTTGCACCATCGCGATTCGTTGTTGCGCCGGAAATGTCGTGGTCGGTTCTTGGAGCCGCGAAATTTCGATCTTCACCGGGCTTTTCGACAGCGGATGGCACGCGCTCCGGTTCAGGATGCGACGGCTCTCTTTCTATTTGCGGCTCGGCATTGCGCTCGGACTCGTCGCCTTGCTCCGGCTCGGCATTGCGCTCAACTTCTTCTCTGCGTTGCTGCTCGGCAGAATGTGTTTCGGAGCGAACTGTGTGCGCCGGCGCAGGAGCCTCTGGGGCTCTCACGGTATGTATAGGAGCGACATGGGTTGGCGCAGGAGCGGGAGCGGGAGCAGGCCTGGGCGCGGGCGGAGGCGCTGGCGCGGGTGTTGGTCTGGGAGTCTGCGCCCATGCGATCGGCGAGGCCAGTAATAGCACCAGAAGGGAGAAAGTCAGAGCGACCGGCAGATGATTCTTCAAAGGCTTGGGCATTGATATTCCATCCAATGCTGAATATCCATAAGACGCGCAGTCAGAACACTCATGGCTTGCTGGAATTATAGACGCGTTGGGCGGCGGGAGCGCTCTGCTTGCAGAGAGATTTCAGGGCCAAGCGTTCGTGGCGATGTTGGCGACGTTCTTTCTGACGCAAAGGTGGGGAGGTAAGAAGTTTATGCCTGCGCGCCGATGGCGGGCTCACCGTTCAGCACGTCCAATTCCAAAAACTCTTGAAAAACATCGTTCGAGAGCAGCCGACCTTCGGCGGTGAGCCTAACTGTCTTGCCGTCAGAGATAGCCAAGCCCGTCTCTGAAAGGCGCGCTACGACCTTGAGCGCTGGGGCGACCATGGTCGTGCCAAACTCCCGCTCTACGGCAGCCACTTCGACGCCCTTATTGAGCCGCAGGCCGAGGAACCATGCCTCCTCGTGCTGTTGCGCGGGGGCGAGCCAGGTGGTCTCGACGGGCTCGCTGCCTGCGAGATAGGCTTTCAGGTCGTCGGTCGTGGTTGAGCGCAGGACGCGGCCTTTTGCGGAGTCCGCATCGCGCAGCATCGATGAAGCGTCCAGTCCGAGACCTAGATACGGCCGCCGCTTCCAGTAGCGCAGATTGTGCCGCGACTGCATGCCGGGCTGGCAGAAGTTGGAGATCTCGTATTGCTCGAGACCAGCTTGCATGAGCTTCTCGATTGCCGTCGAATACATCTGCGCGATCGCATCGTCTGTGGGGACCAATTCCGCATGGTAACGCGCGCCGTGCGAAAGCACCTCGCGGCCCAAGCGCGAGTCCTGGTCTACCTCGAGCATGTAGACGCTGGCGTGAGGGACGCCGGACTCAGCCAGCACCGCGAGCGACTCCTGCCAGGATGCGAAGGTCTGTCCGGCGAGACCAGCGATCAGGTCAATACTTAGATTTTGAATGCCTGCCGCGCGCAACCGCTTGACGTCATCGAGCACCACGGCGCGGCTGTGCAGCCGGCCGCTCACTTGCGCCTCACGGTCAACGAACGACTGGACGCCTATACTGACGCGGTTCACGCCAGAGGCAGCGAACGCCTCAAGCGTTTCATCGGCGATCTGGCCCGGCGCGCATTCAACCGTAATCTCCGCATCCGGCTCAAACTCGAACTCCGAACGCATCGCGTCGAAGAGCCTCGTCAGCAACTCTGGGGCAAGCAGGCTGGGCGTTCCACCACCCAGATAAACCGTATCCACGCGACGCGGAAGTTGTACGCCCATTCGCGCAGCCCAATTCCCTGCCCCGGCGATATCTTCAATCAGCCGGCTGACGTAGCGAGCGTGTTCACTGGCCGGATAGACTCCCGAGGCAAAGTTGCAGTAGGTACACTTCGACCGGCAGAAGGGGACCGAGACGTAAATGCCGAGCGCGTCGCTTTGGAGGGCTGCCATGAGGAGATTGTTTCATGGAAGCGGTCATGGGTATTCACTGGTCTCTGAACTCCGATCTGTGATTCGTGCAAGAATTGAAGGCAGGGAGATTCCGGTTTGAAGGCCTGGCCAATTGTGGGGATTGCGCTGATGCAAGCTTTTCTGCTTGCCGCACATTGGTTTATTTATCACACCTTGATCGTTTTTTGGCAACCTCTGAGCCACACAGCCTCGCTGGCGTTGCGGGATGCGCTGTTGGTGCTGGCATTCAGTTTCATCACCGCAGCGCTGCTCGGATTTCATCATGCAAACCCTGTGGTCAAGTTGCTTTACAGGATGGCCGCCGTCTGGCTGGGCTTTCTCAACTACTTCTTTTGGGCCGCCTGCCTCTGCTGGCTGGCCCGCTACGCGATGGCGCTCGCGCGACTGCGAATGGATCGGCCGCTGCTGGCCGCGATGCTGTTTGGTCTGGCTTTACTTGCCGGTCTCTACGGCCTGGTGAACGCGCGTTTTATTCGCATCCGGCGCATTAGTCTAAAGTTACCCGGGCTGCCTGGCGCTTGGCGCGGCCGTACTGCGCTGCTGCTTAGCGATGTGCATTTGGGCCACATTAACGGAGCAGCTTTCAGCCGCCGAATTGTTGCGCTGGCCGCACGACTCAACCCCGACATCATATTCATTCCCGGCGACCTGTTCGACGGCGCTATGGCCGATGCCGACGCACTGGCAGCGCCTTTCAAGGATCTTGCGCCACCCCTGGGCAGCTACTTTTCTACCGGCAATCATGATGAATTTGGCAACGCGGCTCACTATGGCAGAGTGCTCACCCGCATCGGCATACGCGTCCTGGCCAATGAAAAGGTCACCGTCGACGGCCTGGACATTGTGGGTGTCTCTTGCGGCGATTCCAGCTACCCAATACGGCTGCGCGCTACGTTCGATAGTCTGCAACTGACGCCCGGACGCGCCAGCATTCTACTCAACCACATACCCAACCGCCTGCCCATCGTGGAGCAGGCCGGCATCAGTCTGCAACTCTCCGGACATACTCACGGCGGACAGCTCTTCCCTTTCACATGGTTCACCCGCCGCGCTTTCGGCAACTTCACTTATGGTTTGCAGCGGTTCGGTGCGTTGCAGGTGTATACGTCGAGCGGGGTTGGAAGCTGGGGTCCGCCGATGCGGGTTGGAACCCGGCCTGAGGTTGTGCTGTTCACATTCGAGTAGGAACCTGGTCACCAGAAGATTGCCCCTTCAGGCGGTAACATGGACTTTGCACCTGATCAGGGCAAGAAGAGCCGCGACGAATCGTCATCGAGGAGAAGAACGAAATGAGTGAGGAAGTTCAGGCAGTTCAGGTAAACGGCGTGGTTAAAACCCACCTTCATGGCATCGAGCTGCTGCTGAATTCCCGGCTCAACAAAGGCACTGCATTTACCGAAGAGGAGCGCGACGCTTTCGGTCTGCATGGTCTTTTGCCGCCTCACATCGGGAGCCTTGAAGATCAGCGGGAGCGCCGCAAACGCGTGCTGGACGGGCGGGATACTGGCTTTCTGAAATATAGCAACATGCGCGATGTGCAGGATAATTGCGAGACGCTGTTTTATTCACTGATTGAGCATTACACCGAGGAGTTGCTGCCGATTGTCTATACGCCAACGGTGGGCGAGGGGTGCCAGCGCTTCAGCGAAATCTGGCGCAGGCCCCGCGGCCTTTTTCTCAGCTATACGCAGAGACACCACATCGAGCAGATTCTCGCCGATTCGCGCTTTGACGAGGTGCGCTGCATCGTGGTCTCGGACGGTGAACGCATTCTGGGCCTGGGCGATCAGGGCGCGGGGGGAATGGGGATTCCCATCGGCAAGATGGCGCTTTACACGGCGCTGGGCGGCATTCCGCCGGAGCATTGCCTGCCCATTCTGCTGGACGTGGGCACCGACCGCGAAGCCTTGCTGAACGATCCGATTTACATTGGCTGGCAGCACAAGCGCATACGCGGGGCGGAGTACGACGAGTTCATCGAGGAGTTTGTCTGCGCTGTCGAGCGCCGCTGGCCAAACATTCTTTTACAGTGGGAAGACTTCGCCGGTGTGAACGCGGCCATCCTGCTGCGGCGCTATCGCGACCGGCTCTGCACATTCAACGATGACATTCAGGGAACCGCTGCCATCACTACCGGCACAATTCTCGCAGCCGTGCGGGCCACGGGGCGTCCGCTCAAAGAGCAGGTCATTGCGATGTACGGCAGTGGGTCGGCGGGCATCGGCATCGGCGATCTGCTGATTGCCGCGATGAAGGAAGAAGGCCTGACTGACGAAGAGGCCCGCAAGCGCATTTACGCATTTAACCGCTACGGACTGCTCATTGAAGGATGCGACGGCATACGGCCCGGCCAGGAGGCATTGCTCCGCAAGCGGTCCGACGTCGATGGCTGGAAGCTCACTCATTCAGGCCCCGGACCTTGCTCCATCTCGCTGCTCGACGTTGTGCGCAACGCGGGTGTCACGGTGCTGGTGGGCGTCTCTGCGCAAACCGGCGCGTTTGCCGAGGAGATTGTCCGCGAGATGGCCCGGCATATTGAGCGGCCGGTCATCTTTCCGCTCTCGAATCCCACGTCGAAGGCCGAAGCTACGCCGGCCGACCTGCTGCGCTGGACCGATGGCCGCGCCCTGGTCGGAACGGGCAGCCCGTTTCCTCCGGTCGAGGTGAACGGCAAGCTGTTACGCATTTCGCAGGTTAATAACTCATTCATCTTTCCCGGTCTGGCGCTGGGCATTGTCGTCTCGCGAACGACACGAGTTTCCGATGCAATGATCATGGCATCGGCCAAGGCGCTGGCTGAACTGTCACCCACCGTCACGGACCCTGATGCACCGTTGCTGCCGCCAATTGCCGATTGCCGCAAGGTGAGTCTGGTGATCGCCGAAGCCGTCGCCAA
>JBEKWJ010000007.1:0-105211 GCA_049513195.1 Occallatibacter sp. | reverse complement strand
GGCAGTGCGACCATCCAAAAACGCCCGGAACCAGGGCCACGCGGGAGTTCCAATTACGCCCAGCGCCATCGCAAAAAAAGCCAGAATCCCGAGGGGAACAATCATCACCGCAGGGCTCTCATGCGCCGGTTTCTTGCCCCGCCAGTAACCGAAGAAGACGTAAGCGACCTGCCGCGTCATGTAGAACGCCGTCAGCAGCGCGCCAACGACCAGCATATAAAACGGCACTTTGGCCACGCTCCAATGCCAGGCCGCATCCAGAATTCCGTCTTTGCTCCAAAATCCAGAGAAAAGCAGCGGAAAGCCACAGAGCGCCAACATTCCTATCGCATAAGTCAGAAACGTAAATGGCATGTCAGACTTGAGCCCACCCATGCGCCGCACATTTTGCTCTTCATAACAGCCGTGAATTACCGATCCCGCACCTAGGAAGAGCAGCGCCTTGAAAAACGCATGAGTAATCAAGTGAAACATTCCAACCGCGACGCCGCCCATGCCCAGCCCGGCCATCATGTAACCTAACTGCGAGATAGTCGAGTAAGCCAGAATGCGCTTGATATCGTTCTGCGCCACGGCAATCAAGGCCGCAAAAACCGCTGTCGACGCGCCCACCCAAGTAACTACTGTGAGGGCAGTGGTCGATCCACCAGTCAGCGCCCCAGCCTGCATGAGTGGATAGACTCTGGCGACGAGGTAGACGCCGGCGGCCACCATGGTTGCCGCGTGAATCAGCGCCGAAACCGGCGTGGGGCCTTCCATCGCATCGGGCAGCCACACGTGCAGCGGAAACTGTCCGCTCTTACCCGCCGCTCCGGCAAAAATCAAAAGACCAATCGCGCCCGCAGCCGTCAATCCAAAAGCAGCCGGAGTCGCGAGCAATCCGATCAGCGCCAGTGATTCCAGAGAACCCGCGCCATTGTTATAAAAGAGAAGCGTCCCGGTTTGAGAAAACAGCCAGACAATTCCAAGCAGAAAAAAAACATCACCAACGCGCGTAGTGAGGAAGGCTTTCTTGGCCGCGGCCGCCGCGGCTGGCTTCTGATACCAAAAACCAATGAGTAAGTAAGAGGTAAGTCCTACTAACTCCCAGCACATAAAGAGAAGCAGCAGGCTATTGGCAATCACTACGCCCAGCATCGCCCCAGCAAAGAGCGACATGAAGCAGAAAAAACGAGTGTAATTTTCGTCTTGCTTCATGTAGCCGGTCGAATAAATGAAGATCAGCAAACCCACAACGCTGACCATAAGCAGCATGACTGCGGCAAGCGGATCAAGTATCCATCCCATATCCACATTAGCCGCACCAACTTGAATCCAAGTGAAGTTGACGATCTCACGGGACTGAAGGCCATGCGCCCATGCGCCAACCACGTGTGCAAAGGCAACCAGCGAAAGCAAAAGTGAAAAACTCATCGAACCGATTGCCAACGCTACGGCTAGCTTGCGCTTTGCTTGCTTAAGCAGCGCAGCCACGCCCGCAGCCACGATTGGCGCAGCTGGGATCATCCACAGAATCCCCGCGATCGGAGAAGCCGTGAACTGCGGAGTGAATGAAATTGTCTCTTGCATCACCCCTTCACCCCTTCATCCTGTTCATCGCGTCCAGATCCGTCGTTTTTGCATGGCGATGAATCTGAATCACCAGTCCCAGTCCCACCGCCGCTTCGGCAGCCGCCACTGCAATCGAGAAAATCGCAAACATCATCCCCGTCAATAACTCCGGATGTGGTCCATAGCGCCAGAACGCAATCAAATTCAAGTTGGCCGCGTTCAACATCAGCTCAATTCCGATCAGCACAAGTATGGCGTTACGCCGCGTGAGCGCCCCAGCAAGTCCAATCGCGAACAACAAAGCTGCAACCAGCAGATAACTCGCCAACGGCGTCACTTCTCCCCCTCTTTCTCATGCATGGCTACAATTACTGCGCCGACCATCGCCGCGGTCAATAGCACCGCCACAATTTCCAGCGGCAAGACGTATCGGCCAACCAGTGCATTGCCAATCTGCAAAACAGTTACGGTCGGCACCGCCTTCTCCTGCGGCAAAACCCGAATGCTGCCAATCACCGCCCAGCCCAGCACCGCAAAGACTCCCGCCGCAATCACTAACCCCACAAGCCATGTCCGGCTGAAGACTCCGTCCTTGGGAGTTTCAGACCCCTTGGTCAATAGAATCGCAAAGACAACCAGGATCGCCACCGCGCCGATGTAAACCAGAATCTGCGCGAATCCGGCAAACTGCGCATCAAGATCAAGAAACAGCAGTGCCAGTCCGGCAAAAGCCACCGTCAGCGCCAGCGCACAATGCACAGTGTTCTTCAGCAGAACCGCAGCCAATGCGCCGGTCACGCTGAGCGCCGCAAGCATGTAGAAGACAAAGCTCATCGCCTATTGCTCCTCTTCTTGAAAGTGAGATTCCACCCAGTCCGAAGTATCTCACTCCGCATAGCGATAACTCCTCGGCCCAATCTTCCCTCTGCGCATCTCTCCCCATCCCATGCCCGCGTAGGCCACAATCAGAATCGCCGAACAAACCATCCAGCGCAGCCATCCGTCGCCCAGGAATCGCCATATTCCGGCAACAAACAGATTCAGCAGGCACATAGGCAGAACAAACTTCCATGCAAAATTCATCAGTTGATCTTGCCTCAGTCGCGGCAGTGTTCCCCTGAGCCAGATAAAAACAAAGATGGAAAGCATTAGCTTGGAGAAGAACCAGAACCACGATGGAACCCAGGTCAAAAATAGAAACGGCGCAGACCATCCGCCGAGAAACAACGTAGTACCCAGCCCAGAGATGGAAAACATCGCCAGATACTCACCAAGAAAAAAAAGCGCAAACTTGAAGCCCGAATACTCGGTATGATAACCGGCCACTAACTCCGACTCACCCTCGGGTAAGTCAAAGGGCGAGCGGTTCGTCTCTGCAGTGGCAGCAATGGCATACATCACAAAGCCAGCGCAACCCCAGGGGGTAAAAATGTACCAATGCGGAAAGCCAAAGCTATAATGATTCTGCGCTTCGACGATCTTAGTCAGCGAGAGCGAGCCGGCCATCATCACCACCGTCACACTCGATAGCAGCAATACTACCTCGTAGCTGATCATCTGCGCCACAGCCCGCATAGCCCCCAGCAGCGAGTACTTATTACGGCTCGACCAGCCAGCCATAAAGACTGCTAACTCCGTGGACGTGCCCATGGCGAAGTAAAAGAGCAATCCGGCGTCCATGTCGACCAATGCCATATTGCGTCCCATCGGCAGCACCGCAAAGCCCATGAAAACTGCCACCACCAGCACCACCGGCGCAAGAAAATGCACCGCGGCATCAGCGCTCAGCGGAACAATATCTTCCTTGGTCAGCGACTTGATCCCGTCAGCTATCGGCTGCAAAAGGCCGAAAGGACCAACGCGGTTCGGTCCAAGTCGATTTTGTATCCGGCCCAATCCCTTGCGCTCGAAGACAGTCGTCAAAGCAAAGAGCGCTGGAAAGATGCAGACAATAGCAGCCACGCTCAGCAACACGCCCGCAATTGTTTGCCACGCAGCAGGCAAAAAGCTCAATGCCCAATGCCGGAGCAAAACGAATATCTGATCCGATGTTACGAAGATGGGATTCTCGATCGTCATCTAAGCTCCCTCTCCCGCAACTGCCGCCGCCTTGGCTATCGCTGTGGCGGCTGCGACCTTTGCCTTGGCATCGAATTTAGTTTTTTCTATAGCCAGCTTCGCATCCACCGCTGTCGCTTCGGCAGAATGTATCTGGTGGTAATACTCGTTCGACTTAGCCAGTTGCTCGCGATCCAGCAGCAATCCGCCAAATCGGTCTGTCGTACTTAGCTCAAACTTCGTATCCATCTTGATAGCTTCAAATGGGCAAACCTCGACGCATATCTGGCAACTCATGCACACAGAGATATCAATATCAAAGCGTGCCGGATAATACTGCGCCTTGCCCAGATAGTCCAGCTTCTTGTCCTTTGACTTCTCGATATAAATGCACTTAGGCGGGCACTCTTTTTCGCAGATCTGGCAAGCCACGCATCGCAGTCCCGCCTCCCACTCCGGACCGCCACCATCCCGATTCTCCGCGTCATAAACAAGAAAAGGAAAGACGCGCGTAGCCTCGAAGGGAGCAATTCGCTGCTCTGGATACTCAACCGTCGTCAGCCGCTCGGCAGAGAAATAGCTACCGAAGAAATTCTTCGCCGTCTCCGTCAGCCCTTTTAATATCCCCTCGCCTAACAAGTTACCCCTCCAAAACAGTGAGTCGCTAGAAGTTATCGGTCCACTTCCCCCAGCACAATATCCACGCTTCCAAAGATCAGCACCACATCGGCAATATCATGGCCCAGACACATATCTTCAAGCACCGTCAGGTTAATCAAACTCGGCGGCCGCACACGATAGCGATAGGGATTCGGTCCGCCATCGCTGATTAAATAAAAACCTAACTCGCCCTTAGGTGCTTCAATGCGTCCATAAGCTTCGCCCGGTTTGGGGCGAAAGCCGCGCAGCTTTGCTGTCGGACTCATGACTGGTCCTACAGGAATTTCCTTCAGCGCCTGTTCCAGAATCCCGATCGACTCGCGCATCTCTAGCAGCCGAATCATAAAGCGGTCGTACACATCGCCATGATCGCCCAGCGGCACGCGAAACTTAAAGCGATTGTAGATGCCGTAGCCGTCCACCTTGCGAATGTCATAGTTCACGCCTGAGGCGCGCAGCATCGGTCCGGTCACTCCTGCATTGACCGCCAGGTCAGGCCGCAGCACACCTACGCCTTGCGTGCGCGCCATCAAAATTTCATTGCCCGCGAGCAGCCGCTCAAACTCATCTACAAATGCCGCCAAGCCCGCGACCACCTTACGCGTTCGGTCGAGCCATCCCGGCGACGCATCCACGCGACAGCCCCCAAAGCGCATATAGTTGACCATCATGCGCGCCCCGGTCAGCTCCTCAAAGAGATCGAGAATCTTCTCCCGCTCGCGGAAAGCGTACATCAACGGCGTGCCACTGGCTCCCATCTCCTGAATCAAAAAACCAATTGAAGAAGCGTGATTCTGATAGCGCGTCAGCTCGCCCAAAATTACTCGCAGGTATTCCGCGCGCTCAGGAACCTCCTGGCCAGTGAGCTTTTCAACGGCCAGCGCGTAGGCCCAGTTATTGGTGATCGGGCAAATATAATCCAGCCGGTCGGTATAAGGCATCGATCCCAGATAGCTAATCCCCTCGGCAATCTTTTCGTGGTTCCGATGCAGATAGCCGAAGACCGGCTTGAGCCGTATCACCCGCTCGCCGTCCAGAGCCACGTCCATGCGAAACACGCCGTGCGTCGATGGATGGTGCGGCCCCATGGCCACTTCCAGCAACTCCCCATCGCCCTTCGGTTCAATCACCGCCTGGCGGTTCCAGCCCTCGAGTTCTTTCGCCTTGGTCTCCGCGAGGATCATGCTGTACCTGCCATCTGTTCCCTGTTCCCTGATCCCTGATCCCTGTCCTTGTGCGACTTAGCCCGCTTGAGCACCTCGTCATGCGCCGTCGGCTCGTACTCAAAATCATCCGGATCAACGTAATCCCGCCGCATAGGGTGATCTTTGAAGCCATCCCACATCAACAGCCGCCGCAGGTCCGGATGCCCCGTAAAGACGATTCCATACAGATCGAATATCTCCCGCTCCTGAAACTCCGCCGACCTCCAGATAGGTGTCAACGATGGCAACTCAACCTGATCGCTCCGGTTGACCGTATGCATGCGCAGAACCACCGGCCCATGCTTTTTCTCGACAGAATAAAGGTGATACACCGCCTCTAGAGACTCTGGCCAATCAACTCCGGTCACATTCGACAGATAATCCAGCTTGAGATCTGCGTCGTCGCGTAAAAACTTTGCCACCGCCAGCGCATGACTCGGCTCAACCCGCAGCGAGACCTGACCCGAGGGGCTGGGATTCGCGGCAATCTCCACCCCCGCGCCCGGAACAGCCGCCTCAATCGCCGATTTAATTTCTTCTATCGTCTTCAAATTCTGTTCCCTTAAATCCAAGCTCAATCCCATGTGGCAAATTGCATTATCGCCATATAAGTAATCATTAGCTGTATTCCGATGTAGAATTCAAGGTTTCTGGCTACTCTTTCACTGACTAGTTTCTCCATTAATGCACATCTGATATACCTTCTGGATACAAGAGAGAGAAACAATGGGAAAACCAAGATGAATGGAAGCGGAACAATATGAGCGAGAATATGAAAGGACAATGCTCGGTGATGGATTTCATCCCATATCCTTCCGGACATACCGATAGCTCCAACGACAAGAGAAAAATACGCCACGAGCCAAATGAATCTGGCAATTCCACGTCGGTCAAAATCCCGATCCACGCTCTTCATCCGCTCCTCCGAACTATGGCTGCACGCAATCACTGAATCACTACCGGCAGCGGCCACACACCCTTATTCGATGCAGGCTCCAAATCATGCTCACCCTGTACCGGCACAGGAAACTCGCCCTGCTGATCCGCATCCAGAAAACGCGGCCGCTCCTCGCCCGTCAAATGCTGGCCGTCAATCTTCTTCTGCAAAGTCATGAAAGCCTGAATCAGCGCCTCCGGCCGCGGCGGGCAACCGGGAATATGCACGTCCACGGGAATATAGCGATCGATCCCCTTCAGCACGTTGTACCCCTGCTTGAACGGCCCGCCTGAAATCGCGCAAGCACCCATCGCAATCACATACTTCGGTTCAGCCATCTGGTTGTAAAGCCGGACCACCTGCGGAGCCATCTTCTTGGTCACAGTTCCGGAGATAATCATCAGGTCTGCCTGGCGAGGCGATGGCCGAAAGACCTCAGCCCCAAAGCGCGCCAGATCATAACGTGCCATAGTGGTGGCAATCATCTCGATCGCGCAGCAAGCCAACCCAAACTGCATCGGCCAGATCGAGTTTCGCCGCCCCCAGTTATAGAGCTCTTCGATCGTGGTAACGAAGATGCCCTGCTTGCCGAGTTCGATCTTCAAGCCCTCATCCATCGTCGCTCCGCTCCTGTTAGCTTTTCGCTGTTAGCTCTTAGCTTGTAGCTGCTCCCCTGTCTTCCCAGATCAATATGGGGAATTTCCCATCTCGCTTACCACTCAAAACAGCCGCTAGCTAAAAGCTAAGAGCTAACGGCTAAAGCTTTCCGCCTTCGGCGGCCTCACTCCCAAGTCAGCACGCCCTTGGCCCAAGCCCACGCCAAACCCTCCACCAGCAGCAGCACAAACACCAGCATGGCTCCGCAAGCCGCCGCGCCCAACCCGCTAAAGGCCACTGCAAACGGCAGCAGAAACACAGCTTCCACATCGAAGATCAAAAAAATAATCGCGTACAGGTAATAGGCTGAGTGAAACTGCATCCAGGCATCGCCCCTGGACTCCAGCCCGCACTCGTAGATGTCGTTCTTGACCGCGTTCGGTTTAGCCGGCGAAAAGACCTTCGCCCACAGCCACGCCAACCCTAGCGGAGCCAGACCAAAGCCCAGCGCCGCCACAAACAGAACTGCTAAAGAAAAATAAGGGTTTGAAGCCATCGTTGAAAGCAGAATCCTTCAAATTCACCGTAACAGTTCAGGGGTTGTTTTGGCGAAAAGATGCGTCCTGTCGAAGCCATTCAATTCTATTTTCGCCCAACCGTCCCATTCTGTGAACCGCGCAGCGATCAATTCTCTGATTGCCGGCCTCAATTCCACTCAACGGTCGACCGCCGCGGCAATCTCCTCGCGCTGCGACTTCGCCAACTCCGGCATGGCTCCAGATTGTGACGCCATCCATGCGCCCCACCGGTTGCCCGCCTCGTTCAATGTGGCCAGGCCCGCGCCGCGCAGAAGATAATGCGTCATAGCCGCCGTAAACGCATCGCCTGCCCCGATGGTGTCGGCCACTTTGACGGAAATCCCAGCATGCTCATGCCTCTCATCGCGCGTAGTTAGCAGGCTGCCCTGAGCCCCGCAGGTGATCGCCACCATATGGAGCGAGGGAAACTCCGCAAGCAATCGCTCCGCACCCATCTGTAACGAACCTGACGCAGCCTGCTCCTGATCCGGCAATCCCAGCAGCTCTAGCACCTGCGGAAGTTCGGCGTCGTTCATCTTGATCACCGAAGCCAATTCCAATGACTCCTCAATCACCTCGGCAGAATAGAACGGCGCTCGCAAGTTCACGTCGAAGACCCGCACGCTAGATGCCGCGGTCTCCGCAACGAGCGTCTGAATCGTCTGTCGGGATTGAGCAGACCGCTGCGCCAGCGAGCCAAAGCAAATGGCGTCGGCTCTCTCGGCCAGCTGCACCCAAGTGTCGGTCAACTCCAAAAAGTCCCAAGCCGCAGGCTGATGAATCGTATAACTCGGCTGCCCATCCTCGAAGGCCACCGCGACGCGTCCCGTCTCATGCGCCGTGTCCACTTGAAGAAAGCTGGAGTCAGCCGGAAGCGGCTCCAGGCGCTCCACCGCCCTGCGGCCCAATTCGTCGCGCCCAATACGGCTCAAGATCGCGGCATGATCGCCCAGCCGTCCAGCCATCACCGCAAAGTTCGCCGGCGCGCCACCCAATTGCGGTCCCTGCGGCAACACATCCCACAGAAGCTCGCCAATCCCGAGGATCAAATGCTCTTGCTTCAATCTCAATCTCCGCCAGCACGCTCCACTTCTATCCAATCCAGCGCCACATCGAGCAATCTTCAAAATTCGCCGACATATACTCCCCATCCGGCTGGTTGGCCATAATGCGATAATCGGCAATCGCATCCGCCTTCGACCGCCGCACCTCCCCAAGAAACAGCCGTGCAAACTCGGCCTGCCGCTCCAGCACATGCTCCTGTTCGTTGTTCACATAAATCAAATCCAGATCCGCCGGCTGCCCAACCAGCGCCTGGCTCCAGGCCGCCAGCAGCCGTCGCATCACCGGCGCGCCAAAAGGATTAAACATGAACGCTAAGCACCGCCCCGCCGGAAGCTCATACTCCACCGCGTCCCCGCAAATCACCTTCATCGGCGTCTGCGCCCGCCCCGTCGCCCGCCAAACCGCCAGGTTTCGCCGCGCAATCCGCGCCAGCGTAGGATTCAGTTCCACTCCCACCACCTCTCTAAATGGCATCTCCGCCGCCAGCAGCATCGCCCGCCCCATGCCCGCGCCCGCATCAATGAAGCTAACCTCCTCCATCGCCCAGCCCGGTCGGCTCCTCTGCCATCGCCTCACCAGCGCCCGGAAGACCGAAGGCGCAACCCCAAAGTAAGCGGTCGCATGGCGATCATGCCGATGCCCGCTCTTTAAATAGCGGCCGGCAACCAGTCCGCTCGTCCGAACGCCAAATTCCTCGTCGAACGGGTGCCGCGTAAAGCCTTCCCCCACCTTCAGCCCCGGCAGCAGTCGCCGCCCAACCATCGTCTTGCTTGTCATCGAAGAATTTCCCATTCCGTTCCAAACACACAGAGGCCTCCCGCATGGGGAGGCCCTGAGGTCTGTCTCAACGAATCCGCTTAGCGCAGGCGAAGCGCCTTGATGGCCGCCGGAAACCGCTCTTCGATCAATCTCGCGCGCTCGGCTGCAATGCCGCCAAGATACGTCGGCATCGGCGTAGTGGTCAGCACCAGCGCCAATGCAATCACCGAAAAACAAAGCCCCGCGATCCCTGCCGAGACCATCATGTGGTAGGTGTCGGCAATGTCCAGGTTAAAGACGTTGAAGGCGACATGTTCCATCGCCTTGATGTGTTTGAGTACGGCCAACGCGAAGAGAAAGAAGAAAACCGCCAGCGAGGTCAAAACCGTAAGTGTCACATCCACGCTGCGGTGAAAGCTCTGTCGCGCACTGCAGTGAGGGCATTCGGCAAAATGTTGCTCGTAATCCCTGCGCATCTCCGGAGAAATCCCAGAAATGTCATATCGCCAACTCGCCAGGATGGCGCCCACAACACTGTCTGTGCATCTGGTTCTAGCCATATATTAAAGACTCACTTTGCAAAGGATGTGTCTTGCCGCTCTAATCTTGCGCGGCTCACGTGGCAACGGAATCCAAAAACCAAGGAAGCTCCACCAATTGTGATCAATTCAGTGTCGCCCCACTCTGTTTTGCATCGCCCTGGCGAAATTGCCCTGGCGTTTCCCTTGCCCATCTAGTTGATACAGAGTGATGCCCGTTTTGGTACAAAGTGATGCCCGTCTCCTAACATTGTAATGTATATCATCAAAAATCAATAGGGGAAAGTGGCTCATGTTGTTCCGCCAGCAGCAAGCGGTTGGCCAGCAGGCTCGCCCGGAAAACCAAAGCGCGCTCCGCTGTCACCCGCGCCAGATCAGGAAGATTATTGCTTTCAGATAGATGCGCAAGAATCACGTAGGCCGCCTGGCCATCGTACCCATCCTCCAAAAAGCTCGCCGCCGCCTCGTTCGATAGGTGCCCCACCCGCGAAAGCACACGCTGCTTCACTGCCCAGGGGTACGGACCGTCCCTCAGCATCTCCAAATCATGGTTCGACTCCAGCAACAGCAGGTCCACTCCCTGCAACTGCGCCTTCACATTCGGTGGAATATAGCCCAGATCGGTGGCAAACCCTAATCGCACTCCCTCAGCTCGAAAAACAAAGCCGCAAGGGTCGGCAGCATCGTGAGGAATCGTAAACGGGCTAACGCTAATATCGCCAATCTCAAAGGGTTCCCCAGCCTTGAAGTATTCGACCGCCGGAAGCCAGGCAGGCTCTTTTGCCTTTGCGGCACCGGGGCCGTTCTTTCCCCCGACCGCCTCGGAACCCCGTACCCCATCCTCGTTGTCATCCTGAGCAGACCCTGAGCGCAGCGAAGGGGAAGTCAGAGGATCTGCTTCTTGTATTTCTGCTGCCGCTGCTTGACCCTCCAGAGAAGATTGGGTGCCCCATCCTTGGCGCGTCTTTGTTTTTGCGCCAAGGGTGGGATTCCCCAAAGCTCGACCGTCTGGTTCACCCGAAGCCTCCGCAGCTTCCATCAGATCGTTTTCGTCCGGCTCGCCCTCATCGGCAACCACCTCCGCCTGGCGCTCGGCAGCCTGCTTGCGAATCTGCGCCAGCCACTGTGCATAGGTCATCTGTTTGCGCGGAGAAAGCCAGCGCGTCCACGAGCGATGCGTTCCCTCGGTAAAGTAAACCGGTATGCCTAGCTTGCGCGCCGTCACTGCCACGCCATTCACATGATCCGAGTGCTCATGGGTGATAATGATCGCGTCCAGCGTCTCCGGATTCTCGCCCACCAGCCTCATGCGCCGAAACAGTTCCCGGCAACTCAGCCCGCAATCCACCAGAATCCGCGTCCGTCCTCCAGTGACAACCGTAGCGTTGCCCTTCGAACCCGACGCAAGCACCGTGAATCGCACCATATTTCGAGCATACAGCGACAGCCTGTGCATAGGGGGATGCAGAATTAGCCCATTGAAAAATTCGTAACTTTTGGTGTTTTTCTTATTAAATCCGGTCGTTCAAAGGTATCCCTGCATATCACCCAAATGCGCGGGTCTCCTTACCGCCTCGCCACGGAAACGTATCGGTCCCTGATCTGTTCGTGGTCGCGGGCCTCAAAAGTGATCTTTGTATTGGCTGTGCAATAACGGCAAATTTCCATATGGATGGGTGCAAGGGTCTGACCGCGATACAAGGCCGATTTGTCCAATCCCGCAAGGTAATCGGGGCCAATCTCACGACTGTACTTCGGGTTATCGAGGAACGATTCACCCTTGATCGCAGCAGCCCCAACGCCGGTTGGTCCACATAGCGCGAAAACCTGATGACCGTACACCGTCGGGCCGTGGCAGGAGCACAAGGCCGGAAGCGAGTCCGGATAGGCCTCTTTGGGAGGTACGCGAAACTTTATCTTATCGAGAAAGATGATTCGGAATCCATACCGGCGGCTCATGGCAAAGAGTCGGTCGAATGTGGTTACTTTACTTGACGGGTATACGCTGAGAATCACTAACGAAAAGTATCTCCATGTGCCATCGTCCACACGATCAAGTGATTGGCCGTTTGTACTGAACTGTATGTTGCCGATCGCGGGAGACTCGTAAAGACGGCGCATGCCTTCATTGAAATGCTTCCAGAGAGTAGGCTCGCCCGGACCGTTGATCTCCACGTTCTCGATGAAATACTTGGATTCCTCAGTATGCCGGATAAACGTATCCAACTCATCCAACGAAAGTTGATACCCAGGATTGGCTGCTATCAAATCGCCGTGGGCACAGTAGTTGCACCGGTGTTGACATAGCGAGCAAACTTCCAGCATAAGGTTCGGCACAAATTTGCGGAACCGCCACGGAAACAGCACGGCGACAGCGCTCTTCAAACGCAACGGATCTCGTCTGCTGAGTGTACGGCCAATATAGGATAGCAACCTGAGGAGGTATGAACGATTCTCTAAGCGCTTCAACATATCAAAAGCGCTCATGCCATCACCACTCCCCTTCTCTTATAGCCAACCAGTACAGCATCATCATACGGTCGATAATAATCGACGTCAAGACGAATTCAATTTAACCACCGCTCCCATCTCATGCGACGTAAAGTTCGCAGACACTCTAAACATTGGAGTGCCTGTGCCCCATGTCCAGGCTTTCGGATAGGGGAAGTCACTTACCTTTCCCGCCGCTCCATGCAGATAATTACCTCACGCAGGCGCACAATCAAAGCATGAATAATCACCAAAATCTCGAGGTTTTCCTGGTCCCTGTTCCTTGCTCTTTGATCCCAATCCCCAAGAAGTATACCCCCCTATCAATATTTATTTTTCGTGCAGATTATTACGCATCTGGAGAAGAGAACGAAGCCAGAAAAGTGAAGAATACCCGCATCATGACTCAATGAAACTCAGTTTCAGGAAAAATCTTCAATGTGCGCGAAAACGCAAAACACACACCGCAATGTGAGATGCGGTCTGCATCACTGGAAGAAGCGCATAAACCCTTGCGGCTTCAGGTCAGGCTCCAGGCAGCGCAGCGGATCTTCGGCACTCAAGCCAAGTGCCTCTGCCGCCAAGTGTCCAGATCGCGCGGCGCTCTCCATCGTCGAAGGCCAGCCAGTCGAAGTCCAGTCGCCGGCCAAAAACAGATTCGGCCACGACGAAGCGGCTGTCGGCCGCGCGGAATCGATTCCTGGAGGAACACCGAAGGTGGCATGCATCTCTTTCACCAGCGCCGACTTCAATACCTTCGCGTCCTTCACAGCGGGAAAAAACTCCGCTAACTCGGCGAGCGCTTGCGCAATCGCCGCCTCGCGCGGCAATGCCGCAAAAGCCCGCGTGGCGCTAACAACTAACTCTATGTAATGCCCGCCGCGTCCGGGTTGCAGCTTCGACTGGTTGTACATCCAATGAATCTCGCGATCCAGCAACACGGCGTGTTCGAAACTAGTCACCTCGCGGTCAAACCACAGATGCACACTGCAAATGGGCCAGTGTTCGTGTCGCTCAATCTGTCGCGCCAACTTCTCCGCGCCCTCTTCGGCAGGCAGGTGCGGCAAGAGTTTCTGCGTTGCTTCAAACGGTAGTGCCAAAACAACAAAGTCAGAAATAAGCTCACTCGCGCGGGTATAAATCGTCCACTGCCGGGCGGCTTCATCCCAGGCCGCGCCTTCCACGTGCGTGTTCAAAAGCACGCTGCCGCCGCGCTGTGTGAGAAACGGAGTTACTCCCGCATATAACTCGCTCAGCGGAACCGTACTCATTCCCATGCTGCCGGCTTCAGCTGAATTCATGAACAGCTCGCGAATAACCTTGGCAGCGTAGTGCAATGCTATCGAATCGATCTCCGCATTGAGGGCACTGGCAATCACCAGCCTCCAGAAGCGATTCAGCGCGCCTTCGGTTTGCTTGTAGCGGCGCAGCCAATCTCCAAGCGACTCCCGGGAATGGTCCAACAAACCCGGCTTCATCATCGCCCGCATCGCGCGTGCCAGCGAAAGTTTATCGGCAAAGGTAAAAGCCTGCGCATTCATAAAACTCGGCGCGCTATGAAGCGGCGCAGGCAGCCTGAACGGACCCACACGAAAAGGTCCAAGCCCCGAGCGCCGACCACCCGGCTCGATCATCGTCATCTCACTGGTCCAATGAATCCGATCCGCAACGCCGATGCGGCGATAAAAGCCAATGAGATTGGTGCAGCAGCCAAACAGAACATGCTGGCAATTATCGATGATCTCCTTGACACCCGGGTGCAGATACGAGCAAGCCCGCCCGCCAAGGAAGCCGCGCCGCTCGATGAGTTCCACGCGAAAGCCAGCCTCGGCGAGAGCGCAGGCCGCGCTCATGCCGGCGACACCAGCGCCGATAACCGTGACGGACTTCTGCGAATTCTTCTGCAAACTGGCCAATCAAGTTTCCTCGGGGCGAAAGCCACACCGATTTCGCAGCCCTTGCGGCACAACTAAACAGTACTTCTCTTTAAAGCAGGCAATCTTCGAATCAGCCCAACAACCGCGCCCAACCCATCCGCACTAAACCGACGGCTAGAATGCCAAGCTTTTGCAACAAAGGCACACTCGCTCGCTGCGTAAAGACATCATAGTCCGCGCGCTCGATGCGCTTCAGTAGTCCGTGATAGATAGAAACCAAAACCCACAATGCTGGGCGGCTCTCGCGGTCAATCAATGGCAACAACTCCTGCGCCGACTTATAAAACTTCTCGGCTCGTTGAGCAGTGGCCGTTAACAGGGCGCGCTCGTTGGCTGTGGGCGGTGCAACGGGTGCGCGATGCAACAGCGAATCCAGCAGCACGTTGTGGGCCGCCAGATCCTCAAGCGGCAGATAGACGCGATTGCGCTCGGCATCCTCGGCCACGTCGCGCAAAATGTTCGTGAGCTGAAAGGCGATGCCGGTCTCCTCTGCCAGTCTCTCGGCGCGCGTGTCGCTGTAACCGAAAATCCGAATGCAGACCAGCCCAACGACCGAGGCTACGAGATAGCAGTACCGATAGAGGTCGGCAAAGGTTTCGTAAGTGTCTGGCCTATCGGTTGTGCCTTGGTCCAGGTCCATCGTCACACCAGCGACCAACTCATCGAGCAGGCTGAGCGGAATGTTGAAGCGCTCGACAGCATCGCGCACAGCAACGAAAACTAAATCGGAAGAGGCGCCATCGCGACAGACGCTGCGCCAGTCGGCCAGCCACACATCCAGGCGCCCACGGCGCTCTTCGCGCGTCAGGCTCTCGTCATCAGCCAAGTCGTCAGCTTTGCGCATGAAGGCGTAGATGGCGCAAATGGCGTTGCGGCGTGGTTCGGGCAGCGCGACGAAGGCATAGTAAAAATTCTTCGCCTCGCGCTTGGCAATCTCGCGACACGCAGCGTAGGCCACTTTCAATTTGGGATCGTGCGTCAAGCTGCCTTCCTTCAACTTCGATTGCCCAGGCGCAAAAAAGGCAGCGCTTTGCCGCTAACGGCGCGCAGCAGCAGAGCCAGTTTCCTGCCCTTCGAGATGGCGGGACGAGCGCTAAGCACATCGTAGCCTTGCTGCTCGATGGCACGCAAAATCTCCAGGCCGCCACGGCTGAAGAGATCCAGATCGAGAGCCAGATCGCGGTTGACCTTGCCGATCAGCGGCAAGCCTTGCTCAAAGAGTGAGCGCGCATAATTGACCTCACAATGCATCAGCGCGCGAAATTCGGGTGTGACAATGCCATCGGCAATGTACTCTTCGTTGACGCGATAGAATTCCATATCCTTTTGGGGGATATAGATGCGGCCTCTGGCATAATCCTCCCGCACATCCTGCCAGAAGTTAGCCAGTTGCAGCGCGGAGCAAGTCGCATCGGAGAGGCGGAAGTTCTCCTCGGATTTTTCAGTGGACGCCTCGCCGCAGGCGTAGAGCACCAGACGGCCAACAGGATTGGCTGAATAACGGCAGTATGCCAAAACGTCGTCCATGGTCTCGTAGCGCGTAACGGTCTGGTCCTGACGAAAGGCAATGAGTAGATCGGCAAACGGCTCCTTGGGAATGGAACACGTGCGGATCGTCTCTGCTAGCGCGACAAAGACCGGATGACGCGCGCGGCCTTCGTAGCAGTCATCGAGTTCGCGGCCCCACATATCGAGCAGTGCCAAAGCCACGGAGTGGTCGCACACCTCATCGCCCAGGTCGTCCGAAACGCGGCAATATGCGTAGATCGATTGAAAATGCGGGCGCAGCTCTTTGGGAAGGAACCATGACGCAACGTGGAAGTTTTCGTAGTGCGACTCGGCTAACTGCTTGCACCAGCTTTGCGCTTCATCAAGTGTGGGTGCAACGTCAGGAATGCGATAGCTTTCAGGCAAAGCGGCCCAGCCGCGAGCGAGCAATTCTTCCTGCGTCTCAGCTTCCCTGCCCTGCTTCTCGTTCTTGGGTTCCACCTTCTCCGTGGTCATCGCTTCACCTCACGGCACAATGGCGGTCTTGATTTCGGTGCTGCGCTTCATCAACTTCTCAAACACGCGGTTGAGTTCGTAAAGATGAGCATGGCCGGTGATGAAGGCGCCTGCCTGGAAGCGCCCGCTGGCGATCAGATCCAGCGCCTTGCGGCAGATGGCTGGGGTGTGGTGGAAGGTGGCACGCAGAGTGATGTCAGAATAATGAATGCGATTGGTGTCGAGCGAAACGTGTGTGCCCAGGGCGCATCCGCCAAAGAAATTCACCGTGCCACCCTTGCGCACCAGCTCGACTGCCTCTTCCCAGGCTTCAGGCACGCCAACGGCTTCGATGGCGATATCCACGCCCCGATTCTTCTCGGTAAGCGCACGGGTCTCGCTGATGGCCTTGCGAATGTTGTGAGTCTGCACCACGTGGGCCGCTCCCAACTGGCGCGCAGCTTCAACCTGCCCGTCGTGCTTGACAATGGCGATGACCTTAAAGCCAGCCAGAGCGGCTACGTGAAGAATCATCAATCCCAAAGGGCCACCGCCGATGACGGCCACTGTGTCACCGGGATATGGGCGCGAGTCCTCGAAGCCATGCACCGCGCAGGCCAACGGCTCAGTCAGCGCAGCATGCTCCAGCGGAACGTGATCCGGTACATGAAGCGTATTCTTGGCGACGATGCGCGCCGGAACGCGGATAAATTCGGCATAAGCGCCGTTGTTAAAAAGCAGATCGTCGCAAAGGTTCTCCTGGCCGCGAGCGCAGAAATAACACTGGCCGCAGGGCGCGGAATTGAGCGCAACGACGCGCTCGCCAGTAGCGAATTCTGTAACGCCCTCGCCCGCTTCGACGATGGTTCCGGCCAGCTCATGGCCAAACAGCGCCGGAGGCACAATCATGCGCGCGTGATAGCCGCGCCGAAAGACCTTCAGGTCAGTGCCGCAGGTGAGCGCGGCTCCTACTCGAACGACTAATTCACCAGGTCCTGCCTCTGGAACAGGAACTTGCTCGATACGAATATCCTCGCGTCCGTGGAGAACCGCAGCCTGCATGGTGCTGCGGTCTTGCAGTAGCGCGTGCTCGACCGTTTTGCGGCCCAGGCTGACAGCGGATTCGATCTTCTTGCGGCCTTCAACCACCACCGTCTCGACGGTATTGAAGCTGACCTCAACCACCGTATCGACAGTATTGAGGCCGTCCTCCACAACTTTCTCGGCTTTCTTGCGCCCTTCTTCGACAACCGTCTCGACGGTCTTGCGGCCCCGGAGGATCGCGGCTTTTACCGTACCTGCCATCTCTCGCCTCCCCGCTCTGCCCCGGCTCCAGGCACAGGCTCAATCATAATCTTCATCGAGTCCGGTTTGGGATCGGATGCGACCTTGATGGCCTGAACCGCCTCTTCCAAGGGGAAGCGGTGGGAGATCAGTTTGGTTAAATCGAAGCCATTGCTGTAACCTCTGAAGACCAGTTGCTCAACCTCGGGTTGAATCGATGTAGATGCGGAGTAAGAACCGAGCAGAGTCTTCTCGTCCATGCAGACTGCGCCGGGATCGAAGGAGGCCTCGCCATGCTGGGTCTGGGCAAAGAGCATGACTTTTCCGCCGCAACGCACTGAATCCATCGCGGACTTAATCAGTGCATTGGCTCCAACAGCCAGGATGGCGACATCCGCGCCGCGGCCTTCCGTGGCAGCCAGCACTCGTTCTTTGATGTTTTCAGTTCCGGCGTCGATGGGTTCATCGAGGCCGAATTTGGCGGCAATTAAGTGGCGTTGCGCATACAGGTCCGAGGTGAGAACTCGGGTACAAAGGCGGCGCGAGAGCGCAGCCAGCAAAATGCCGATGGGGCCCTGGCCGATGACCACCACGGTCTCATCGGCGGCTAGATTGAGCAACTTCACGCCTTTGAGGACGGTGTTCACCGGCTCGATGAAGGCGGCCTGCTCGAAGGGAATGCCGTCGGGAATCCGCACCACGCCGCCCATCGAGACAATCCAATCCATCACGCGAATATACTCGGCAAAGCCGCCTCCGGAAGGCTCGAAGCCCGCCGTCGCGCCCACCTTCTTATAGACCGCGCATTGCGCCGGCGTCTGCTTGCGGCAGTAGTAGCAGTGGCCGCAGGGGATGTGATGGAAGACCATCACGCGCTCGCCGACCGCGAACTTCGTCACGCCTTCTCCTGCAGCAACAATAGTCCCCGCCATCTCATGGCCAAAGATGCGTGGCGCGGAATGCGATCCGTTGTGAATCTTCTTCAGATCAGTCCCGCAGACTCCGCAGGTAGCGATCTTGACCAGCAGTTCTCCGGGCCCAATCTCCGGCACGGGCACCGTCTCCAGGCGCAGATCGTTCACGCCGCGGTAAACGACAGCTCTCATGTTGGCAGGGATTCTGGTATTGATCTGGCTTTCAACGTTTTTGGTTAGGATAGGCATTGCGCTTTCTAATGTTACCTCGTTCGTCCAGAAGATCCAGCAGAGACGCCGCGATGGTACGCGCAGCCTTTTTACTATTCTCGCCCATACGGATGAGTGCCCGCCAGTGCCACGGCCTCAAGAGCACGAAAAACACGAAACGCGCCAATTTAAACTGCCCGTCCGAAGAGATAAAGCGATTGAAATCAGGAAGTTGATCGCTGTAACCATCGCTGATTCCTTTGATGCAATAAAAAGGAATGCCGCGCATACGAGCCAGGCGCGCGACTCCCGCAGCCTCCATGTCAACGAGAGCGGCTTCATAAGTCGCGGCAAGGCGCTGCTTCTCCGTCTTGTCGGCGACCTTGGGGCTTGTCACCAGCCAGCAATCGCTTGGAGGACAGGCGGTAACAAAGCGCTCGCCAGTGCGTGCGTCGATGACTGTGGAGACATCGCGGACCTGGCCCGGGGCAAGCTCTTCGCGCAAAGCTCCGGCCCAGCCGGTGGAGATGAGCTTGTCGGCTTCCCCGCTCTTTTCGATTTCGGCGAAGGCGCGCGTGGCCGCGGCGAACCCCGCTCCGGCGCAGGCAGCAATCCATTCGCCTTCGTCGAAGCTCCAGCGCCAGAGATGGACGCCGTTCGAGCGCTCGTGATGCCAGCCACGAGTGAGCGGCTTCAGTTCGGCGGGCATGGCGGCGATGATGGCTGTGCGGATCATTGGTGTGGGGCGTCGGAATTTTCAGACTTACTGAGCTCAATCTCATTGTGCGGCTTGAGCCAGACAAGTGGTAATTGAATCGCAAACGCAGCAGCTAATATTAGTAAAAATACAGGGGATGTCCGCCCCATAAACAGAGCCACCACAAATATTGAAAAAGGAACTGAAATCGCCACAAACCAAAACGAATTGAGACGAAGGTCCGCCAAGCGCCTCCTCGTGAAAATAACCCAACACACGGCCACCGGCAGCGTCAAGATTAAGGAAAACAGGAAATCGAAACCGAGAGGGTTGGCTCTGCTTTGATCGAGCCACGTGAGGCCACACATGAACCCAAATGACATTACCAAATGTTGGACTTGATTGTCCAAGAGACCTTTGTTAGGAAAAATATGTGTGAAACTCATGCCTTTCTCCTTACATTTTCTGCCAAGTCCACTAAATAAAGATTCGTCTACGGCGCATACCCATGCGCGCGAAACCAATCGATCGCGGCCTTCATCGCCGGATTGACAGGTAGGAGGCGGAACCCTAGCTCCTGCTGGGCGTGGGCGCTTGAGGCATACATCTTCTTTCGGCCCATGCGCACCTCTTCCAGCGTGGCGCGCGGCTCGCGTTTGCGGATGCGGCCGGTGACCCACTCTTCAAAGAAGGCATAGGTTGCAGCGACGATAAAAGGAATCTTCACCGTGGGCGAAGGCAGACCAGTAATCTCCGCCATTTTGTCGAGAATCTGCTTGAGGGTGAGGTTTTCGCCGCCGAGGATGTAGCGATGGCCCGACTGGCCCTTGGTAAGCGCGGAGACGTGCGCGCGGGCGACCTCGGCGACATCGACCAGATTCATCCCGGTGTCCATATATGCGGGGAACTTTCCATTGAGAAAGTCGACAAAGATTTGTCCGGTGGGCGTGGGCTTGGAGTCGTTGGTGCCGATGGGGGTGGTGGGGTTGAGGATGACCACTCGCTGGCCGGCCTGCGCTGCCTTGATGGCCTCCTGCTCGGCGAGAAACTTGGAACGCTTGTAGTGACCGACCATGTCGGCGAGTGAGACCGGAGTATCTTCGTTGATGACCAAGCCGTCGCGCCGAAAGTGCATGGTGGCCACACTGGAAGTGTAGACGAACCGCTTGATCCTGGCTTCGCGCGCAAGCCGCAGCAGTTCGCGCGTTCCATCTACATTGGCGCGGTACATTGCAGCGGGGTCAGGAATCCATAGGCGATAATCGGCGGCTACGTGGACTACCGCGTCGCAGCCAAGGAGCGCAGGCTTGAGCGATTCCGGCTCGGACAAGTCGCCAACGTGGGTCTCGCCCTTGATGCCCTCGAGGTTGACGAGATTGCTGGTCTTGCGGACTAACATCCGTAACTGAGCGCCGTCGGCGGCGAGTGCACTGGCCACA
This sequence comes from Occallatibacter sp., assembly GCA_049513195.1. Classification (GTDB taxonomy): domain Bacteria; phylum Acidobacteriota; class Terriglobia; order Terriglobales; family Acidobacteriaceae; genus Telmatobacter. The sequence continues at coordinate 84,308 of JBEKWJ010000007.1, read as the reverse complement.
TGATGGCCTACAAAACCGGTCGCGCCTGTGAGAAAGACTTTCATAGCAGTGAACAGTGGTCAGTGGACAGTGTACAGCGGCGGGTTCATGTCGGTTTGAAAAGGTAGGCAAAAAATGTTGTACCTGTACCTGTCACGACGAATCGCTGGCCACTCTACACCGTCCTGCTACTCGAGCGCATCGGGAGTGAGCGCAATATTCTTCTCCCCGGCAGCCTTCTTTTCGTTGTATGCCTTGACCCAGTCTTCCCAATGCTTACCGGCGGCGCGATCCTTGCCCGTGAATTCGAGGCGGGCGATCTCAGCATAACTCACCTTGCGCTTTTCCGGCGCAGTGGGCGCGTAGTACTGCACCCAGGAATCAGCGAGAGTTGCACCGGTATGGCAGTTGAAGATGAAGGCCTCAACACGCGCGCCGGACTTGAGGGTCAGAGTTACGTCACCGCGATAGTCGAGTGCCTTGGCGAGAGCGTCTCGAAGATCGTTGTCCGAGGCCAGCGTGGGAACCCAGCCTTCGAGGTTCTCGCGTTCAGCGCCGGGAGCGAGTTCAAGCGCTTCAACCTGCGCCAGCGTGTACTTTTGTACTTCTGCAGTCATATGCGAATGTCCTGAAAAACGCTGATCGAGTTTGCTGTCTCCCACCCTTTCGCCAGAAAAAACGCGAAAGGATGGGGTACGGAGTTTTTACGCCTCGGCACCTAAGCGCTGGTTTCTTCGAGAGCGTGAGCCGGTGCTGCAATCTGCACCAGCGGTACGTGCCCATGCGAGGGCGCTTCGCTCAATAGCTTCAGGGCGTGCAGGTCACGATATTTGGCGAAGTTTCCTTTGACCATCGCGAGGAAGCCCTTCGCAGAGCCGAAACCGTCGATGACTGCCGTAGTTTCATATCCGCAACTCACCATGCAATTAGCGCATTTCGGATTGCCGCTGGCTACACCATAGTTACTCCATTCGGTGGTTGCCAATAACTCCTTGTAACTCTCCGCATAACCTTCCTGGAGAAGATAGCAGGGTTTCTGCCAGCCAAAGATGTTATAGGCGGGCATTCCCCACGGAGTACATTCATAATTGCGGTCGCCCATGAGGAATTCAAGAAAAAGCGGCGACATATTAAACTTCCAGGTAGGCTTGCGATTGGAAAGCATGGCGCGGAAGAGGCGGCGCACGCGGGCGCGGCCCATGAAGTGAGCCTGGTCTGGAGCCTTGTCGTAACTGTAGCCCGGCGAAAGCACGATGCCCTCGACGCCCATGCCCATGACTTCATCAAAGAATGCGCGGGCACTGTTGGGATCTGCGCCGTCAAAAAATGTAGCGTTGGTAGTGACTCGAAAGCCGCGCTTGACGGCCTCTTGAATGCCTTCGACCGCGATGTCATAACCGCCTTCGCGGCAAACAGAAAAATCGTGATGCTCGCGCTGTCCATCCAGATGAACCGAGAAGGTCAGGTACTTCGACGGCGTAAACTCCGGCAGGCGTTTTTTAAGTTCAAGGGCGTTGGTGCAAAGGTAGATATATTTCTTGCGCGCAATGAGGCCGTTGACGATCTCGACAATCTGCGGGTGCAAGAGCGGTTCGCCGCCAGGGATGGAAACCATGGGCGCGCCGCACTCATCCACCGCTGCAAAACACTCTTCGGGAGTTAGCTGCTTTTTAAGAATGTGCGGCGGATATTGCACCTTGCCGCAGCCGGCGCAGGCCAAGCTACAGCGGAAGAGCGGCTCAAGCATCAGCACCAGCGGATAGCGCTTGACGCCGGTAACTCGCTTCTTGAGCACATAACTCGCAACCGTAGCCATCTGAGAGATCGGAATAGCCATCTTGAAATGAACCTCCATAAGTACAGCTACTAGCTTCTAGCTGTTAGCTACTAGCTAAAAGCTTGTCTTGCGTTCCATGGTTCGTCGATAACTGGTTAAAGCAACCAACGGGAAGTATTGGCGATACAAAGTGTAGGCCAGATAAAAGACTCTGGGGAAGCCTGTTCCAGTGATGATCGCCTGCCGGAGCGCACCCTCGCCCATCGACTCATCCCAACTGCCGTCGAGCTCTTGACGAGTGAGCAGCCAGCGCACGCCCTTGGCGATGGAGTCAGAACGATCATCGCCTGCGGCGAGCAAACCGAGCAGCGCCCAGGCAGTTTGCGACGGCGTACTTACGCCCATGCCGCGGATGTTAGGGTCGTCATAACTGCCGCATGTTTCTCCCCATCCCCCGTCGGCATTCTGCACCATGCGAATCCACTCGGCAGCCTGCTGAATCTGCGGCTCAAGATGATCGACGCCGATGGCATCCAATCCGCGCAGGACCAGGAAAGTGCCGTAGATGTAATTAACTCCCCAGCGGCCAAACCAGCTTCCATCCGGCTGCTGCTCGCTGAAGATAAACTTGATCGCCTTCTCAACGCGCTTGTCGCCGCGCGCATAACCATAACTCGCTAACATCTCTAACATGCGGCCGGTTATGTCAACCGTGGGCGGATCGAGCATGGCATTGTGATCCGCAAAGGGAATGTACTGAAAAATCATCTTGGTGTTGTCTTTGTCGAAGCTGCCCCAGCCGCCATTTCTGCATTGCATGGCGAACTCCCAGGCTATGGCGCGCTCGGCGACTTTGTGCTGATAGCCTTCGCGAGGATTATCAACTTTGTTGAGCGCGAGCAGGACCTGTGCGGTGTCGTCGGTGTCGGGATAAAACTCGTTGTTGAATTCAAAATACCAGCCGCCTGGCTCGGTGTTCTTGACCTTGACGGCCCAGTCGCCTTTATGGCGAACTTCTTTCGAGAGCATCCAATCGACAGCTTTGATCATGCGCGGATCGTTGCGCGCGATGCCGGCTTCGCCCAGGGCGTACACCGCCTGCGCTGTATCCCAGACCGGAGACGCGCAGGGCGTCATGCGGAAAGTTGGCTCGGGCATGGCGTCTGTGGATGGCTGCTCGATGCCCAACTTTTCAAACTCGTCGCGTGCGCGAATCACTTGCGGATCGTCCTCAGAATAACCGAGGCAGCGCAGAGCAATGATGGCGTTGAGCATGGCCGGATAGATGGCGCCGAGGCCGTCGGTCATCTCCAGGCGCTCGAGCATCCATGTCTCCGCGCGTTTGAGGGCCAAGGTGCGCAAGGGGCGGATATGAACGGCTTCGGCCCAGTGGAATAGCCGGTCGAGAATGATGAAGAAATTGCGCCACGAGAGAGGAGATTTGCGACTCATGCGCAGACGGAGTTGCGAGTTGACGCGGCCGCCAACGTAAAGCTCGTCGATACCCTGCTCGGACGGAATTCTCTTGAAGGGCTTCTTAGCGTACATGATGGCCAGCGGAACTAGAATCGAACGCGACCAGGAAGATATTTCATAAATATTGAAATAGAACCACTTGGGAAAGAGAACAATCTCCGGAGGAATGGCGGGGACCGCGTCGTAGTCGTACTCGCCCAACGCGCAGAGATACATTTTGGTGAATGTATTGCACTCGAGCACGCCGCCGTGTTCGAGCACCCATTCGCGGCACTTGGTGAGGCGGGGGTCGCCTGCGCCGATGCCCATGATCTTGGCGCTGGAGTAGCACTTGACGGAGAGCGAGATGTTGCCCGGCCCGCCGGGATAGATACTCCAACTGCCGTCATCGTTCTGGTAGCGCATCATCTCAGTCAGAGCGCGACTAAGCCTGCCCGGATCCCCGCTTTCGAGCAGCGTATGCAGGAAGATGTAGTCGGCCTCAAGCATCGCGTCGGCTTCCAGCTCACCGTTCCAGTAACCATCGGGATGCTGACGCGAGAGCAGGTAGTCGCGGGAGCGGACGATGGCCGATTGCACATCCGCCAAGTCCGCATCCAGCCGCCCAAAGCGAGGCGCTACGAATTGTGTTTTTTTCTGTTGAGTCTTCATGCGCCTCATCTGAGCTTCTAGCTACTCGTCTTTTACCTCACCGCTACAGCCTCTGCGCCGTCGGCGCTGCCGATGGCTTGCACGATCTCTGGCGGCAGGCCGAAGCGTACGTTTTCCGGCATGACCTCTATCTCTTCGACGCTATTGAAGCCATTTTGTCTCAAGTAATTCACCACGTCCTCAACTAGCACTTCGGGGGCCGAAGCTCCGGCTGTCACCGCAACCGTGGTGACACCCTGAAGCCAAGCCGGATCGATGGCCTGAGAATTGTCAATCAGATAGCCGATGGTGCCCAAGTTGCGCGAGACCTCAACCAGGCGATTGGAGTTGGAACTATTGGTCGAGCCCACGACCAGGACGAGTTGAGCATTGTGGGCCACATTGCGAACTGCGACTTGGCGGTTCTCGGTGGCGTAGCAGATGTCCTGCGAGTGAGGGCCGACGATGTTGGGAAACTTCAGCTTGAGGGCGTGAATAATATCCCGCGCCTCATCCAGCGAAAGGGTGGTCTGGGTCAGATAGGCCACGCGGTCGGGGTCAGGCACATCAAGCGCCGCAACCTCAGCGACGTTCGAGACAACTTGGGTGGCCTCGGGCGCTTCGCCAAGCGTACCTTCGATTTCGTCGTGGTCGCGGTGGCCGATGAGGACCAGCGAATAGCCTTGCTTGGCAAACTTGACGGCCTCGATGTGGACCTTGGTAACGAGCGGGCACGTGGCGTCAATGACCTTGAGGTTCCGGCCCCGGCTGATCTCCCTCACCGCGGGCGAGACGCCGTGGGCCGAATAAATGACGCGCTGGCCGTCGGGTACGTCGTCGATTTCGTGAACGAAGATCGCACCTTTATCCGCTAATTCATTCACAACATAGCGGTTATGGACGATTTCTCGGCGAACATAGATGGGCGCTCCAAAGGTTTCGAGGGCGATTTTGACGATGTCAATGGCACGCACCACACCAGCGCAAAAGCCCCTCGGCTTAAGCAACAACACCCTCTTCTGACTAGGGGAAGTCTCGGAGTGGCACCCGTTCGAGATGGAATCAAGCACGGTTGTAGTCACACGATCAGTATACCAATTTATGCGAACGGAGATCGAAGAACAGGTGTCGGGACAGTACCAGATTGACTTCGTCGATTCCTACCCTTGATCACCCCGAATTCGTAAAAAAGACGGAAAAGATAGGCATGGAGTTTTTTTGTGATCTGATCGCGAATTTTTTGGGGGTACAGGGCTGATTTTTCGAGTGACTACAATTTGCACGCTGTGCTATCTTCGCCGCTATGGATCCGATTGCATCGATGGTCATAAGTTTAATTGCTGTCCTCATCGTCGCTGTCCTCATGTTTGCCTGCTGGCGAATTGCGCGCCGTCTTTATCGACTGATCTTCCCCCAGGATGCCAGCGTCACCGCGTTCTTTTTGGCTCTCGCAATCACTCTGCTTCTATGGGCTGGACCGATCCGCACGACCTTCTCCGCGCTCTACGACCTGCTTCGCCAGATCCTTATTTTTCCTTTTCTCTACGATGCCGAGGTTGCGCAGCGAGATTATCACGAACAAGGGTCCATCTTTCATGCGCTGAACAAACTCCTCCCCAACGCGAATAACCTGCTTGCAGATCTGGATCGCATTCCTTTCTTCCAACTGTTCTTCGCGCTGATTGTGTTTGTCCTGTTCGTCCGGATTCTGAGCGCCTTGTGCCAGGGCGCCGGACAGCAATGGATACAACAACTGCAAAAAGTCAACTCTGATCTGTGGCTCAATGCCCTGGTCCTGACGATCTTCTTTCTTGGAATCTATCTGAGCGTGGCGAGTCTATGCACGATACCGTTGCTGCAAGTGAATCAGCCCTTCACAGAAGCGGAACGCTCGCAGATCAAGACGCAAATCGATGCTTACACTCCGACCGAAGAAGCGTTCAACAAGCAGTTTCCGGAAGATTTGCAAAATACAGGCGATCAGCTTGCCGATCTGCGTGGCCTGTATGCGGCGGCAGCCGGCACAAAGATCAACGCAAGCTGCATGGCCGAATCAACTCCTGCGCCACAAGCCTCGACCGGGCCTGCTCCGGTCGTGCCGGCTCCAGTTTCGGCCGCGCCACAAGCCAGGTCTTCTGAAGCGGCTGGCAATCAGTTTGATGACGAAGCTACAACCCTGCGCAAGGACACTGAAAGGCTTTCCGAAGTCAAGATGGTTCTTCAGATTTATGGTCGTGAGCGATGCGACAAGCTGGCAGCTTATCGGGCCATGCACGCCAGCGTGCTGAAGAGCGAAAAGACGGAAGCAGACAAGGTGAAGGACCAGGTCAACTCCAACTTCGGGCTTCGTCTCACCGGACGTGAGCGGGCCAACTATACCTATGGTCTTGAAGCTAACTACCAGGACTTTGTGAGCGCGATGCATGCAGCCTTGGGCCGCTGCAAATCCGCGGCCGAAGCAGACGAGCCGATGTACTCGGGTTATTCGCAATATATCGAATATTCGTTGCGGACTGCGATCGCAAATCCAAAAGCCACTGTTTATTCATTCCCATTCAGTTCGTATTCAAAAACTTCCAACGAAGATAGCACGGCGTGTGAGATCGAACCGATCACGCTTCGAGGCCGTTCGGCCGCACCCACGCCGCAACTAGGCATCTTCAGTTTTCTCTTCGGCTGGCTTGAAGAATCCGACTCACTGGAGCTGGCCGTCATCTGCGGGATGCTGGGCGTTGGGCTGGTGGGCTGCATCGTATCAAGCTTCCTTCGCCAGCAGGCAAAAAAGCCTGATGCGGATGCAGTTGCCGGCGCATGGATCCCCAACATCTTCCCGGTAATTGTTTTGAGTTTCACTGCCGCCATTGTGGTGTATTTGGCGATTGAAGGCGGACTCAATGTTTTCTCGTCTGAAAGCAATCAGGCGAATCCCTACGTTCTTCTTTTCTCTTGTTTGATTGGCGCTGTATTTAGCCAGGATGTTTGGGATGCTGCACACGCGCGACTGCTGGCCGCCAACATTAAGAAGCAGCAAAGTCTCAAAACCGGGACTCCGCCGTCAAATGAACCACCAGCGCCAGGAGCCGCAACAGACGGAACTGCTGAGCATCCGAGCCCGCCTGCTCCCTGACCGGTGAGATTACAGGACAGTCTAGCCGCGAAGTTTCAATAAAAGTCAACCCTCGCTTGTCTTTGCCGCGAGTATTCGCAACCTGGCATCCTGCGTGATCGGCGCGAGCATATCTTCTTTGCGCATCACGAGGTTAGTGGCATTGAGCGTGGCTAACTCGAATCCGTGGCCATGAGTGATGGCGTCGGTGGGGCAGGCTTCAACGCAGTAGCCGCAAAAGATGCAGCGATTGTAATCGATGTTATAAACCTTGGCGTAGCGCTCAGAGGAAGAGATGCGCGCTGCTTCGGTATTATCTGCGGCCTCGATGTAGATGCAATTCGAGGGACAGGCCGCCGCGCAGAGGAAGCAGGCAACGCATTTTTCCAAACCGTTCTCGTCGCGTTGCAAAACGTGGGCGCCACGATAGCGCGGCTCGAGAACTGCTCCGCGCAAAGGACCCGGGCCGTCTGGGTAGTTCTCGACCAAAGTGGGTCTCAGCATCTCCCTGAAGGTGATGCTCATGCCCTTGGCAATGCCCGCGATGTTGCCCACAATCGACATGAGGCCAGTATACGATGGAATGCGCCGGAAGTGCGTCGGCTGAATGAGCGAGCGCCAGACCGGCGCGATTATTGATCTGGCCTATTCATAGTGTTGAGGTGCCCCACCCTTCCGCCAGAGAAAAAGCGCAAGGATGGGCACGGAGCGGGGCAGATCGAAGCTACCCTTTGGGATGCTCGTCCTTTTCATGTTGCGGAGGCGGTTGATGTTGTTGTGGCGCCGCCTGATGCTGTTGTGGCGGCGGTGGCGCCTGACGTTGCGCCGGAGCCGGTTGGTGTTGTGGTGGTGCCGCTTGATGCTGTGACGGTGGTGGCGCCGGGCGTTGCGATGGTGGAGCAGGCTGATGCTGCTGCGATGGAGGCGCCTGGTGCTGTTGCTGTGGCGCCGGTTGGTGTTGTTGCGAAGGCGTAGCCTGATGCTGGTGCTGTGGGATTGCCTGGTGCTGTTGTTGCGGTGCGAACTGGCTATGAGTCTGCTGCGAGGGAGTGACTCGGCTCGGCTCATTGCGGTTCGGCTGATTCTGGGTTGCGTGATTCTGGTTCGGCTGATTCTGATTGGGCTGGCCGTGCATCGGCTGCATGGACTGCGCCGGTTGACCTGGATTCTGATGCATTTGCATGGTATTGTGCTGCTGCGCTTCGGCCTGATTGTGTGCCTGGACGGCCGCCGGCGCGTGGATGTTGCGATCGGCAGCGAGAGGTTGGCTGACAACCAGACTGGCAGGACGGCCATGGTTTACGTTGGCGAACTGAGCCTTATTGGTGCTGGCTACGTGTTCATTCTGTAGCTGCGCGCGCATGGGCGCGGCATGGGTTTCATGGCGAGCTGCCAGTTCCGCGGGCCTTGCTCGAACTTGCAGACCACCCGGTCCACCGTTGAAGCTGACTCGGGCGCTACCACGGTTCTCGCTGACGGGGTGGCTATAGACATTGTGAACCACATTGACGTCGATGTGGTTGACCGAGCGGTTGTAGTTGAAGTGCCCGCCGCCCCAGTAGCCACCCTGATAGCCGACGCCGACATAGCCGAATCCGTAATTGACGCCACCATAGTAGCCGATATGTGGACCCCAGTAGCCACGATAGAAACCGTAATGATGATGCCAGTAGCCCCAGTAACCGGGAGTCCAGAGCGCACCCTCGTAAGGAGCCTGCACCCAAACGCCGGGCACCCAATAGTATCCCGACGGCGCATAGGCCCAATAGCCGGGAGTCCAGAGATAGTCATCGCCAGGAGCCGGGGGCTGGTCGTAGTCAGGCAGAGGAGGCGGAGGTTGATCGGAGTAGGCTACAGGCTGAACGCCATAGCCGGGGTCGTCCGAGCCCTGATCGGATGCCTGATCGTAGGAGCTACCCGAATTCGGCTGAGGGTTCTGCGCGGAATTGTAAGATGCGGGTGCAGCGGTGCTTGAATCCGATGGGGCAAGATTGGCCGACGCTGGGTCCGAGGCCTGATCCTGCGCGGCGGTCTGGCTGGTGTTGGAGGCATTCTGGTCTTGATTCTGAGGGCATCCGACAGTGAAGAGCACACCTGTCATGGCGAGCAGCGACAACATTCCAAATCTGGTTAGTCGAATCATTTCACACTCCACTTGATGAGATGCTAAGCGTAAAGTTCGAGGCTAAACAGCCCACTTTTGATCATGATGGCATGAAATCAGTGACGGGCGCCGGGCGGGACGGACTGGCCGTGGTTATTGGCCGGCGGGGTGGTCACGGGCTTGCGCTCCGTGCGGGGCTTGATCATCTGCTGACAGAGAGTCGAGTCCTGGCCGCGCTCGAGACCGGGGACGGGATTCTGCGCGCTGCACAAGCGCTGCTTCATGGAGTCTGCCTCTTTGCCATTGAGCAATTGGGTACGCTCCAGACCGCTATATGGATCCAGGTCGTAGCGGTAGATGCTGTCGGCAGGCGGCTTCTGATCGCCGAAGTCGAAGTGGCTCCAAGTGCCAATAAGTTGGCGTCCGTTGGGCTCAGCCAATACGGCATAGACCTGGGTGAGCCCAACACCCGCGGGCGGGTTGGCGTTCCACAAAGGCACGGTCTGAGTACCGCGCAACCAGCGGGCCGCCCACATGTGGTGCGGCATATCGTAGTGAAAGGCGGTGATGAAAGTCTCCGGCTCGCAGGCATAGCAATCGTCGTAGAGAGCGCCCAGTTCGCGCGGCGCGCTATCGGCCAGAAGCATCCAGTCAAGCAGGCGCAGGTTGACGCCCGTAATGATGGGCGCAACCACATGGCTGGTGAGCGAGAGACTCCAAACAGTGAATGTGTCCTGGGCTACGGGCGACTGCGGCGTGGCCCGCAGGGTGGTTACCACTAGAGCCGCATCGTATTGAATACCGATTTCGCGAATGGCGGTCCACTTCTCCGGCACTAAGGAACGGGTAACCCAGGCGACCACGTCCTGATCCTTGGCGGAGTGGAAGTCAACCCAGCGAAAAGTCTCGGGGGCCTGCTGGGCTTGCAGATGAGTGGTTGCGGTTAGCAGGGCCGCTATGAAAAGACGTGAAAGAACGAGCCGCATGAATTCAGGTTAACGCAGCGAGCGCCTGCCAATGAGCTTAACGGCCTCTGGCCGGCAGTGGCGCACCCCTAAATGTTGGCTCGAATCTTTATTTTCTGCTTCTTAGCCCCTACCGGGCTCATATAAAATGGTATTCATTATGAATACAGCGTTGATTCGCAGTGATTGGATCGGACGGGTCATCGACGGGAGATTTACGCTCCTGCAATGGTTGGGGGGGACTGGGCGGAGTTGTGTGTTTCTGACAGAGATACCCGGGGATCAGCCACAGAAAGCCGCTATCAAGCTCATTCCGGCGGACGCAGGTGACCCGAAAGCGCGCGTCGATGGCTGGGCGCAAGCAGCAACCCTGTCTCATCCTCACCTGATGCGCTTGTTTCACAGCGGCGATTGTCAGATCGACGACTCGCGCATGTCCTACTCCGTGACGGAATATGCCGAAGAGGTTCTTTCCGAGATCCTTCCAGAGCGGCCACTAACGCGCTCCGAAGTGAACGAGATGCTCGACCCGGTCCTGGATGCGCTCTCCTACCTGCATGGCAAAGGATTCGTGCACAGCCGCCTCAAGCCATCGAACATTCTGGTCGTCGGCGATCAGTTGAAACTGTCCTCGGACTGCCTGCAAGTCACCGGCGAGGTTGGCAAAGCCCTCCCGCCGCTGAGCGTCTACGACGCGCCGGAGGTAGCGTCGGGGGCGATCATGCCCGCCACCGATCTCTGGTCGCTCGGCGTTACCTTGGTTGAGGCTCTGACGCAGCGTCTGCCGGTGTGGGAGAGATCGACCCAAAGAGAGCCGGTATTGCCGGCCTTCATTCCGCAACCCTATGCCGAGATTGCGCGGCAATGCCTCCGCACCGATCCAGCGCAGAGATGTATGCTCGGCGATCTCAAGGCGCGCCTCCAGACTGGACAAGCGCTGCCGCGGCTCTCCGGCAAATCTGGCCGCGCACTCCGCGTCGCGGCAGTGGTTGGCGCAGTGCTGGTTCTCTTTGGGGGAATTGCAGCGTGGCAACTGCGACCGGGTACGAATTCAGGCCAGAGTTCTAACCAGACTCAGTCAACGCCGAACGCCGAAGATCCGCAGACTGCGAATCAGCAAGCCGCTACTCCGCAGGTCATGACTCACCAACCTGAAAATCAAAAACCTGCGCCCGCGGTCGCTGCGCCCACCCCTTTATCTCCACTTCCAAAGACCCACACTGCCGAGGAAACGCACGGCAAAAACGGCGCTAGGGTGAAGGGTGAGGTCGCCGAACGCGTATTGCCGGACGTGCTTCCGCGTGCTAGCCAGACAATTACGGGCAAAATCGGGATCAAAGTGCAGGTCACGGTTGATGCAAGCGGCAATGTTTCCGATGCGAGTTTGGACTCGCAGGGATCCAGTAAGTATTTTTCCAAGGCGGCACTGCAAGCAGCGCAGCAATGGAAATTCAAACCAGCACGCGTCGACGGTCAGGCCGTCTCCAGCGTATGGACTCTACAATTTGAGTTTACGCGAACCGGAACCGAGGTCACGCCGGTCGAGACCGCGCCGTAAATGCGTCGGGATGATCGACGGCGCGCTGAGGCTTGACACGGATTTGCATTGGCTTTACCCTAAGATCAATTGCTGAATAGCCAAGCGAATCAGCGGTAAAGGATTGAATGGCCCGTTTCCTCACCCTCGCGACGTGTATGTGCTGCTGTCAGGACAGCACTGAGCGGGCGTGTTGGATGGGCTAGATTTCGAAGCAAGAATCTCTAACCTCGACGACCCACCCGCCAGAAGGCGTGGTGGGTTTTTCATTTTTGCGGGTAGTTGCCAATTGTTTGGGTCGATGCCGAATTCCGGCAGCTGCCCTGGAGGCATCGGTGGCGAAGTGGCTAACGCGCAGGTCTGCAAAACCTGCATTCGCGGGTTCGATTCCCGCCCGGTGCTCCATTATCCTCAGTCGCAAGTCAAGCAGCCGCCTTGGTGTTTCACATTCGGAAGTGCCCACGAATCACGTGGCAGAAATCCACATGGAGTGAGCAGGATGAGAAGTCTGTTTCGCAACATCAATGCTTTTATCGTCCTCGCCGTGCTTATGAATATTTCGGCGAGCTTTCTCGGAGCGCAGGCGCGTCTTCTGAACGTTTCCTACGATCCTACCCGCGAGTTCTATGAAGAGTACAACCAACTCTTTGAAAGGCACTGGAAGGCGACAACCGGCCAGGACGTGGTAATCAACCAGTCGCATGGTGGAAGCGGTAAGCAGGCGCGTGCGGTCATCGATGGCCTGGAGGCAGATGTGGTCACTCTTGCCTTGGCATATGACATCGATGCCATTGCGCAGAATGGCGCTCTGCTTGACAAAAATTGGCAGTCTAATTTTCCCGACAACAGCACACCCTACACGTCGACTATTGTCTTGCTTGTGCGCAAGGGGAATCCTCTCGGAATCCACGATTGGGACGATCTGATTCGGCCGGGAGTCAAGGTCATCACGCCGAACCCCAAGACCTCTGGAGGCGCGCGCTGGAACTATCTCGCCGCCTGGGGATACGCCCTGCGCAAGTCTGGCAACAACGAGCAAGGCGCGCGCGATTATATGAAGAAGCTTTTTGCAAATGTGCCGGTCCTCGACTCAGGCGCGCGAGGCGCAACCACTACGTTCGTCCAGCGCGGCGTCGGAGATGTACTGATCGCCTGGGAAAACGAGGCACTGCTGGCTCTCAAGCAGTTTGGGCCTGACAAGTTCGAGATCGTGGTCCCCTCCGCAACGATTCTTGCTGAGCCTCCGGTCGCCGTAGTCGATAAAGTCGCTCGCAAGCACGGGACGGAAAAAGTTGCGCACGCTTATCTTGAGTATCTATATTCGCCAGAGGCGCAAGAACTGGCGGCAAAGTACTACTATCGCCCGCGGCTCAAGTCAGTCGCAGACAAGTACGCCAGCGTCTTTCCCAAAGTCAATACCTTTACGGTTGCAGAGGGATGCGGTGGTTGGCAGAACGCGCAGGCCAAGCACTTCAACGATGGCGGAACCTTCGACCAGATATACGGAAAGTAAATGGTGAAAATGCCGAAAACTGAGGCACGAAAAACATGGAGTCTTGCTACGCGGAGTTCGCCTCTTCCGGGATTTCGTCTGACTATCGGATTTACATTGATCTATCTTACGGTCATCGTGCTGATTCCGCTCACGGCAATCCTTCTGCACGGAGCGCGCTTGGGATTCGGCGTGTTTCTGCATACTGTTACATCTCCACGCGTGTTGGCATCGTATCGTGTGACGCTTGGCTGCGCGGCAATCGCCGCGTTGCTTTCGGCGATCTCGGGAATGTTGGTTGCCTGGGTTCTAGCGAGATACAGTTTTCCAGGTAAACGCATTGTGGATGCTCTCGTAGATCTTCCTTTTGCGTTGCCAACAGCCGTTGCGGGCATTTCACTGACCGCGCTCTATGCCGAGAATGGATGGATTGGACGCTACCTTGAGCCGCACGGAATCCACGTGGCGTTTACGCCGCTCGGCATCATGATGGCCATGTCGTTCGTGGGCTTTCCCTTTGTTGTGCGCAGCGTGCAGCCGGTGCTGGAAGACCTGGACCCGGCGATGGAAGAAGCTGCGGCTAGCCTTGGCGCAAATGTTTGGCAGCGCTTCACCCGTGTCATCGCGCCGGTAGCATTCCCCGCGCTGCTCACTGGAACGGCGTTGGCTTTTGCGCGTGCTGCCGGCGAGTATGGTTCGGTAATCTTTATTGCGGGCAACATGCCGATGAAGACAGAAATTACCGCGCTATTGATTGTAACCAAGTTGGAGGAATACGACTACACCGGAGCAGCGGCGATTGCCGGAGCTATGTTAGCTTTATCGTTCACAATCATGCTGCTGGTGAACGTGATTCAATGGTGGGTACAGCGGAGAGAGGGGAAGCGAGTATGAGTGGTCGCGGCGCACTCCCGCCTTCCGCGCTGCTGCGGGCATCGATTCAACAAAGAGTTGGCCGCATGGTTTTGATTGTGGCAGCGCTAGTGTTTCTTGCAGTGTTTCTGGTATTGCCGGTCGCTGCCGTTTTTACGCAGGCCCTGTCGCAAGGCTGGAAGATGTATAGCGACTCGATTTACCAGGAAGATGTGCTCTCTGCTTTGCGGCTCACCGGCCTGGTCGCTTGCATTTCGGTTCCGCTCAATATGGTCTTTGGCATTGCCGCCAGTTGGGCGATAACTCGCTTCGAGTTTCATGGCAAGAGCCTGCTCATTACCCTCATCGACATTCCTCTGGCAGTTTCTCCGGTGGTTGCGGGATTGATGTATGTCGAGATTTTCGGATTGCATGGTTGGCTGGGCCCGTGGCTGAGCGAGCACAACCTGCATATTATTTTTGCAGTGCCGGGAATTGTCTTGGCCACGGTCTTCGTTACCTTTCCCTTCGTGGCACGGGAATTGATACCCTTCATGCAGGCACAGGGAAGCGATGAAGAGGTAGCCGCGGTAGTGTTGGGCGCCAACGGATGGAACGTCTTTTGGCGGGTCACTCTGCCAAATATCAAGTGGGCGCTGCTGTACGGAACCATTTTGGCCGCTGCTCGCTCCATCGGCGAATTTGGAGCAGTGTCGGTGGTCTCCGGGCATATTCGTGGTCAAACTACTACACTGCCGCTTGAAGTGGAGATGCTCTACAACGAATACAATTTCACTGCTGCTTTTGCCGCCGCATCGTTATTGACGCTGGCCGCTATTGTCACGTTAGTCCTCAAGAAGACCATTGAACTCACCTCTGGAGTTCATCAGCCTGTTGAAGAGAAAGAAGTCCAATCATGAGCATCCACGTCGAGCATATTTACAAACACTACGGCTCATTTACCGCACTCGCTGATGTCAGTCTGACCATCGATAGCGGCGAATTGGTGGCGCTCCTCGGGCCTTCTGGATCGGGAAAGACAACGCTTCTGCGGATTATCGCGGGACTTGAGTCGCCAGATAATGGAGCAATTCTTCTTCATGGCGAGCAGTCAACGCAGCACAGCGCGTCAAAGCGCGGAATCGGCTTCGTCTTCCAGCATTACGCGCTCTTTCGCCACATGACGATCTCGGAAAACGTCGCATTTGGGCTGCGCGTACAGCCAAGACAACACCGACCACCGCGTCGGGTGATTCGTGAACGGGTGCAGGAACTGCTTCATTTGGTGCAATTGGACTCATACGCACAGATGTATCCCGAGCAACTCTCTGGCGGACAAAGGCAGCGCGTGGCATTGGCGCGCGCCTTGGCCGTCAAACCAAAGGTGCTGCTCCTTGATGAACCTTTTAGTGCCTTGGATGCGAAGGTGCGCAAGGAACTGCGAGACTGGCTGCGCCGCATCCACGATGACTTGCATGTAACTACCGTGCTTGTCACACACGATCAGGAGGAGGCGCTTGAGGTTGCAGACCGTGTGGCAATTCTCAATCAAGGCAAACTGGAACAGATTGGGACGCCGCAGTCTATCTACGACAGTCCGGCCTCGCCATTTGTTTACAATTTTCTGGGAAATGTGAACCTCTTCCATGGTCGTCTGCTGGCCGATCTTTCGTCGGAGGAGCGCGGAAGCGGCGCGGAACAGACCGTTCAGTCCGCAATTGGATTTGTGCGCCCGCACGAATTGGAGCTGTCGCGCAAACTTCCGCCCGACTGGAAGGCAGTTGTGGCAAGTGTTGTACGCATTCACGCGGCTGGTCCTCAGGTTCGCTTGGAGCTGAGTATCGTAGGGAGTGGCAGGCCAGTAACCGCTGAATTGGATAGGAGACGCTACGAAGAACTGGCACTGGTTCCAGGGGAAGAGGTCTTTGTCTGGCCACAATCCATTCGCCTGTTCGACGGGGCAGATGCGAAATCACTTCTGCTGGATCAAGGAGCGGGCATTTGACTTCCGATGGTTGCGCTACCGCAAGCAATGAAGTTTCGCTCCTTTGAGGCATTTGAAGGCATACACAATGTAAAGGGAATTCCGAATGCCGCGTTGAGCACTGCATGCGTGATCCCAGTGTTTCCGTTGGTGCAGTCGACAAGAACTAACTCCGTCCAGCTCGCTTGAATGCAAGGCCTCGCTTGCTATACAGCAGCTTCCCTCAGTTTGGCCGGGCCAGGCTTAATGGCTGGTGGCTCCGCTGTCGTTACTGACCATGAGGCTAGAGACGTTCACTGGCTCGAAGTCCGACAAAATCAGGTGGGTAAGGCAAGAGAGATCGTCATCGTTCCAGCGAGCGTCGGGTGTGCCGATCAGTCCTCCACTATCGCCGTTGTCGGCCAGAATGATTCCATAGTTTCTGAATGCGGTAATGATAATGGCCGCTTGCGGACTTGTAGAAGCACATGCCGGTGTCGCCACTGAAGCCTTCAACCGATAGATTTCGCCGGCCGGTCCAGTCGTCGTCGGGCAACTTGCGGGAGGAGTAGATTGCGAAATCTCCGATGGAACGGAAATGGCTCCCCCTCCCGCAGCCGTGCAGCTTCCTGTACCCGCTGATTGCGTCGCAGGCCAGACCCAATAGTGCAGCATATGTTGAAGTGTGAATCGGATGGGATGCTGAATCTCACCTTTAGGTGCACTGGGTGTGCCAGTCCCAATGACCTCGTCTGCATTGGCGAGTAGCGGCGCAACCGGCAGGCCGGCTGCGTCCGATGTTCCCTTCCCTTGCGTTGTCAGAGCATTCGAAGATGCGTTAGACCAAAGCGCATTCGAGGAATCTGTCCACGGCCCACCTTCGTAAATGCCCTGCCACATTTCGTAAAGCGCGGGATTGTTTCCACCGCCGGCCTCCAGATATACCAGAACATGTCTGTCTCCTTCCGAGTTGCTGGTGCCTTCCACCGGAGCATACGCGGGAATTGGACCGGTCGTAAAATACTCTTGATACTGCGTCGTAGAGACCGCTACGTCCGCCTGGCTGTCAGGAACTTCAATTGCGGGTATTCCATTCGGAAAATTAGCATACGCGCTGCCTCCGAAGAATGGCTTGACCGTCGCAGATTGGTAGCTACTGTACATGGGAGCTGCGGGAGAAGTATCTAAAGGCAGGCTTGTTGTGGCGGCGTCCACTCGGTGATGAAAAATCGATGAGGACGGAAAGATGCTTGCCAGGAAGGCATTGCTGCCGTTGATGGCAAAGCTGATCTGCTTGCTCGCCTGCGCGCCTGCCGAGTCCGTAACGATCAATTCAGGTATGTATGTGCCTTGACCGCCGATCAGCGTGCTGCTGATCTTACCAGTAGATGTGTTCAGCGCGAGCCCCTCGGGCAATGGTGGATAACTGGGACTCGTGCTAACGGAATAAGTGTAAGGCGGAGAGCCACCACTGGCGACGACAGTGCAGCCCGCGTACGCGGTGCCTTGTGTCCCGCCTGAGCACGTAGTTGTTGTGATCGTCAGTGCGCCACTTGACGCTGTCACAGTGACCTTTGCCGTAGATGTAGTCGGGCCTGAGGCATTGGTCGCAGTGAGTGTATAAGTCGTCGTTGCCGTTGGACTCACACTCGTCGAACCACTTGCCGATGTAGATGTGAATGTCCCCGGCGTAATAGCAAGGCTCGTCGCCCCGCTTGTAACCCAACTCAGCGAACTGCTGGCACCCGAAGCGATGCTCGTCGGGTTCGCCGTAAACGAATTAATCGTCGGCGCGGGGCCCTTTCCAGGAAGCGTGTTCGAAGAAACTGTAGAACCGCAACCTGCCAATCCTGCACAGGTAAACAAAATGAGAACGCGCCTACAAAGAGCCACTCGGGAAAAACGGAGCCCCCAAAAACTTAGCCTATTCGTGCAAGAGAATCCAATCGAGTCCAAGCGGTCTCCCTTCGCGGTCCTCTACAACACTATATCGCCCAAATGGCGCAAAAGGTGAGCGAAGCTCGTGCTGGCCTTGCAATCAGTCGATTTGCAAGAACAGCCAATCCAAGACCAGCCAATCTTTGATAAACCATAGCCTTCAGATCGTCTACCGACCGCACAACACTCAGACCAGACTCATTGTGTGTCGTGCAGCCCCACTGAACTGCGCATCCTCGATATTCAGGCGCTATCGATGCACTGCTGATTTGAATTTTGTTATACTCCCTCCATGCGAATTCTAGCGGCATCACTGATGGCGGCTGCGGTCTCTGTCCTCACTCTTTCTGCACAGCAGATTGACATCGTGATCGATCCTCCGGCAAGCGCGCACGCTGTGCTGCAAGCCAAGGGAGATGGAGTCCAAATCTACACTTGTTCCGGTTTTCACGAGGGATTCAAATGGATACTGAATGGCCCGAATGCAAAGTTGCTGGATGCGTCAGGCAAGGTGATCGGAAGCCACTTTACCGGCCCTGCATGGAAACTGGCGGACGGCAGCCAGGTGCAGGGAGAGTTGATTGCCAGCAAGCCTGCCCCTGATCTGAATTCTGTTGCGTGGTTATTGCTACGCGCCAAGGCTGGGACCGCTACAGGCGCGCTTGCCAATGTCGAATTTATTCGGCGTACCGAAACGCACGGCGGAGTTGCTGCCGCATCGGAGTGTCAAAGTTCGCAAGATGTCGGAAAAACCATACAGATTCCTTACACAGCCATTTACACCTTTTACGCGGCGAAATAGCTCGGATTAGCACTAGCGGCTCTATGCTATCGGTGAAATCGTCTCGATAGTGTCTAGGTCGTGGTCCTGAGCAATCAGCAGATCCTTGCTGCCGTCGTTGTCTTTAGCGAAACAGCTGCTGCAACGGAAACCTTGCGAAAGCATTCTCTCGATGCAGAGGCGGACGGACACACGTCATCGAGAGCTTCTATCCAATGCTTTGCTGCCTTCATGACACACTGTGGACCGTGAACCGCGATGACAGCGGAGAGAAAAGCTGATAATTCCCTTTCTGCTTCTGCAAATAACCCGGCGCCGGGAATATATGAAATTGTTTTCAGAGCAACGTTTTCTTCTGCACTAATCATCTTGGGTAACCCCCACTTTCCGAGACTTGAAAACGGATACTTCTATGCCATCAAATCAATTCATCTTCCGAGTTGGGCCGCGACTTCGGGAGAGAGTCCTACCGGATCGTCTCGAATGTCGCGCAAAAACGATTGCAAACCCAGCAACGCTCCGGCGGGGTCCCTTTTGAGACGTAGCCGCAAACAGGGCGAACGTAAAACCCTAGCGAATCCTCAGTCGTTGTGTCTGCGATACCGGCCTCCATTTTCCTGATCTCTTCACTCAATAGACGCGTGTGCGTCTTCTTCGCTTCAAGGGCCCAGGTAAACGTGCGAGCGGCAGAATTCTCAATATTCCGATTCTCAACAAGAAAGCGAGGATACATCGAGTCGACCGCGTAGATTTCATCTTCTAACGCAGCCGTCAGGTTCTCCGGTGTGGCGTGCACTTCAACTTCCTGGAACTGAACCTCCGGTTCGCCGCCCAGTTTTCGAATTACAGCAGCATGGTTGTCGGCATGGATTTGCTCAGAGCGTGCAATGGCACGGAGCAGCCTGGCAACTCTACGTAAACCTTCGGAATCCGCCCTTTCGGCATATGCAGTGTACTGCGCCTGCGCATTTGATTCGCTTTCAAACGCTGTCATAAGGTTCTTGACGGTGACTTCATTTGCAGGGGTTATTTGACAGGTTGGCATGAGTCTTCCTCCGAAACGGTATCGCGCGCCTCGTGATGCAACCAGCGCAGTTGTGTTCATCATGCTTTTAGAATTGGGCCGCTTTGTTAAGCGGGCGGCCACTCTAAAAGTGAATCGGTGCGTCTAGAAAGTACAAAAAGTTATTCCGCGTAGAGAGATCATCCTCTGCCAACTAACGCTGTTAAAACAATCCGCGAGCAGTGATTGCAATTGAATCTCAAGGCCGGATGTCTTCCGGAAAGTCATGTCAACAAAACACAGCGCCGTGCAAACTTTGAGCGGCTGCTGAAGACCCGATTCCAGTCCTGACCTTCCCGGAATTTCAACCCTGTTGCAACTCGCATCCATCCGATGTTTTCTCGCGCGATAGTGTCGGGTTGCACCGAGATCGCCGGCGGTTTATCAGCTGAATTCTCGGCCGACAACAAGTACGCGATCGCGTTGATCAAATCCAGTGGAGGCACCGGCTTTGAAACATAGCTATAAACCAGGCGTTCCGGGGCAGCGTTCAATACGTCTGACATGGATGAGTGACCAGAAAGAAAGAGCACCTTGCAATGGGGGAGTTCAGCCGTAATTCTCGCCGCAGCTTCGATTCCGTTCATTGCGCCCATGTTGATATCGGATAGCAAAAGGTTGGGTAGAACTTCTCTTGACTTTGCGACAGCTTCTTCTCCGCTGAAGGCCGTGAACACCTTGTATCCCTCATCCTTGAGGATTGCACCAATCGTTAGCGCAATCAGTTGATCGTCGTCGACAACTAGAATCCTGGCGCACTTTTCGCTTTCATTTTGCAGATGCATGATAGCGGTTTCCTTCCATCAGTCGAGAATGGACTTATGAGGAAGCGGAGGCATGAGCATCAATTACACTGCTGCTCAAAAATCACTATAGAATATATAAGGGCTTTAAAGTGTCGGCAAAATCTGCGATTTATGTAGGTATTTCAGTCCAAAGATTGTAGGAGTTTTCCTACTTTACAATAACTTGCCGTCTTGATCAATGGTTGCCGTTTAATACCTTCTGGACAATTTCCGGAAGTTTTTCCGGGGCGCTGTCCTTGTTGACGTAGGCCGCTGCGCCCGCCTGCAGACAGCGCATCGCGTATTGATCCTCTGGATTAACACTCACAATGATCACCGGCAGGTACAGATAAGTGCGCTTTACATCCCGCAGCACATCCAGCCCACTGCGTCCAGGCATATTGATATCGAGCAGAAGGAGGGCATATTCAGAATTGGCCACGCAACTAAGCACCTCAGCGCCGTCGCCCGCCTCGGAGAATTGTGCTTCTGGAAGCGCATCGGCCAAAATGTCCTTGAGTCCGCGCCGAACTTCGGCGTGGTCGTCCGCTATCAGTATTTGCATGATTGTCCACGCGCGTACGGGCTTGGCAGCCTGGTATTTGAAGTAACTATTGCGCCGATGCGGCAACAGCGTGTTTGCCGCATCGGTGCTAACGCAGAAAAGGGGAAGCAGCTTAAACAAACAATGTTAAGGGCATTCAATAGCCTTTCGTTCATACGCATCCCCAGATAGGCCTCTCAACTTCAACAGGAAATCGCACCCAAATCGCCCGCTTTCTTGCGAGGTCGCCTATACCTGGGGTCGGTATGCCGACAAAAAAGACAATACCGGAATCGAAAATCAAATAAAGTCAGCATAAACTGATTCTGATGTAGGATTTCTCCTACAACCGCAACATAACCTAATCAATCAACTGGCGCGCCATCGCATAGCGCGTCAGTTCCGCGTTATTTTTCATTTGCATTTTTTCCATGAGACGAGCCCGGTATGTGCTTATCGTTTTTACGCTGACGTGGAGCCTGTCGGCAATCTCCGTCAGCGGCACGCCAGATGCGAGCAATCTCATCACCTCGTGCTCCCGATCCGAGAGCAACTCGTGCAGCGGTTTGTCGATAGGCTCATCAAGCCAGGCAACCAACTTCTCTGCCAAGTGTTGACTGACGTAACGACCGCCGCTGAGGATACTTTTTGTGGCATGCACCAGTTCTTCAGGGGCGCTGTCCTTGTTGATGTAAGCGGCGGCCCCGGCTCGCAAGCAGCGCATCGCATACTGATCTTCTGGCTGCACGCTCAAAACAATAACGGGCAGTCGCGGATAAGTGTGTTTGACATCCCGCAAAATATCCAACCCGCTTCGTCCCGGCATATTGATATCGAGTACAACCAGGTTGAACGCAGATTCAGCAAGGCGGCTCAGCACTTCATCTCCGTTGCCGGCTTCCGAAAAACGCCACCCAGGAAGAGCCTCAGACAGAATCTCCTTGAGTCCGCGGCGCACGACGGCGTGGTCATCTGCGATCAGAATATGCATGATCCTCCAACTCAGCGCTTGTGCGCAACGGTACTCGGACAGTGATCGTCGTTCCCTTCCCCGGTGAACTCGATACCTGTACGCTGCCGCCCCATTCTGCTGCGCGTTCTTTCATCCCCAGAACTCCCAGCGAGCCGCCGACCTCGGTTTCACGAAAGCCCTTTCCATCATCCCCAACGACTAGCATGAGATCCTCATTCTCCATATACAGCGAAGTGTGTACCGCCTGCGCCTGTGCGTGCCTGGCAACGTTGGTCAGGCACTCCTGGAAGATCCTGAAGATCGCCGTCGCCCGGTCTCCATCCAGCCGCAATTCGTCTGGCGGTATTGTGACCTGGCAGAAAATTCCGGTACGCGTGGCAAACTCTCTTGCCTGCCATTCAATGGCTGCTGCCAGCCCAAGATCGTCCAATATCCCCGGCCGCAACCCACTGCATATCTGGCGTACCGACTTGACGCCATCGTCGACTAACTCAATCGATCCCATCAATCGTTTATGCAAATCGTCTGTTGCTTCTGGCAAATGCCGCACAACCCATGTCATATCAAATTTTATTGCCGTGAGAATCTGTCCAATCTGATCGTGCAAGTCGCGAGCCAGGGTTTTGCGTTCCTCTTCGCGCGCTTGCTGCAAGCGTTTTGCCAGTGCTTGCAATTGCTGGTGCTGAAAGGCGAGCTTCTCAGTTTTCAGAAGCGCAGCCTCGGCTTTTTTCCGCTCGGTAATCTCTTCACTAAAGATGACGATTCCGCCAATCTTGTCTTCGGCATTGCGCCAGGGACGAATCTCCCATCGTATCCATTGCTCGGATCCATCGGCCCTTAGAAAGCGTTCAGCGTCGCTGCTCAGGACTTCGCCAGCCAATCCTCGGCGATGCCCTTCCTTCCAGTGATCGGGAATCTCAGGGAAGACATCGTAGTGCGATACACCGCGGAGATCGCGGTCATCAAGCTTGAAATCGGCCATCCAACGCCGGCTTGCAAACAGATAGCGCATCTCGCCGTCGAACATCGCCAGAGCTGCCGGAGCGTGCTCCACAAAGAGTCCCAACTGCTCCTCGCTCTGACGCAGCGCCTCTTCGGCCTGCGCGTGGGCGGCGCGCAGCCGCAGCGTTTCAACACCAAACTCCACATCTCCCGCCAGCTCCGTCAGAAGGTTCATCTCCCCCTCTGAAAACCCATCCGGCTCACGGGAATATATGGTGATTGCTCCCCATACTTCGTTCCCTTCCTTTAAAGGAATCACCAGCGAAGAAGCATAGCCGCGCTTGATCGCGTCCTCGCGCCAAGGAGCAAACGCGGAATCGGTCAGCATATTGCGGCACAGCGACAGTTGCCCAGTGCGGATGGCCGTACCGGTTGGCCCGCGCCCGCGTTCACTCTCGTCCCATGTAACCCCAAGCGTCTCAAGATAGCCTTCGTCGAAACCCGAATGGGCTACCGGCCGCACCATTCTGTCTTCGCCCTTCTCGGCAATACCGATCCAGACCATCGCATGGCCGCAATCACTTGTGATCATGCGGCACACCTCATTGAGAAATGTGGGCTCATCGCTTGCGTACAGAATCGCCTGGTTGCTATTGCTCAGCGCCTTCAGTGTGCGATTGAGCTTTTGTAGCTCATCCTCCATCCTCTTACGGCTGGTGATGTCGATCAATGCGGCAACGGCGCCGCGCGGGTGGCCTTGATGATCCGGCAACGGAGATCCATAGCCCAACACATGGCGAATTGCTCCGTCTTCGAAGACAAGGGAGAACTCGAAATTCTCGACGTGCTCGCCGTGCGCAGATCGCTGGGCGGGAAGCTCGTCGAGCCTGAGTTCGCGATCATTTTTGAGGGCTCGAAAATGTCGCGGTCTGGTTTCCTCAGGACCCGACATCGACAACTCCCTACCGCTGGGAATACGCAAGATCTCTTCCGCCAATCGGTTTCCCGTGAGGTGCAGACAATCCGGGTCCCGAGCGATGAAAACTGGGATGGGCACAGATTCCAGCAATACGGCGAGTTCCTCAGCCCGCTCGCGTTCACGCTGTTCGCTCTCCCGCAGTGCTCTTTCCGCCCCTTTTCGAGCCGTGATGTCGAGAATGAACGATACCCCTTGGCTACGATCGTCGTCATAGGCCGCAGCCGAAAACATTCCCCAGACCCGTTTTCCGTCCTTGCGAAGGAACTCCTTTTCGTACGGAAGATGAACGCCGGTATCTCGGATTTGTCGTCGCGCGTCTTCGTCCAGCGCCCAATACTTGGGCGGCGTAATCTCCGACCAATTCAAAAGCCCGGCGCGAAGCTCTTCTCGCGAGTACCCCGTCATCCTCAAGAACTCGTCATTGGCGTCCACCACACCGCCATCGATCTTCCAGTACAAAATCGCGAAGAGGTCGGTTTCATAGAATCGGCGCAGGCGCATCTCGACCCGCTTGGCCTCTGTGATTTCGCGGGCCGTGATTACCGTTCCAGTAATCTTGCCGTCGCTATCGCGGATAGGGCTGAAGGAAAGGCTGCCGATCCAGCTCTCGCCGGTGTCTCTGCGACGCAGCGTGTATTCAACGCTTGTTGCCGATTCGCCACGCAACGCACGCTGGATCGCGTACATCTCTCGGGGCGCCGGTTCGCCATTCGCCATGAACACCCCGAAGAGGCGCGTGAACTCATCGAAGCTCCTCGCACATTCTTCTTTGTTCTTGAATCGATAAAACGTAGCAAAAGCGTCATTGAAATCTACGAACCGCCCCTCCGCATCTGTGATAATCACCGAGTCCGTCATGCTGGCCAGCGCCGCAGCCAGCGTCGCCCGGCTCTCGCGCAGCGCTTCCTCGCCCCGCACGCGTTCGGTAATATCGGTATGCACCCACATCCTGCCGTAAGACCTTCCATCCACGGTCAAAGGAACAAAGTCCCTTAAGAACATCCGCCCATTCTGCATGGGAACTTCTTCGCCAAAGACCGACCGTTCCTCCTCAACAATTTCGCGGACTCGCAGAACGGCCTGCTTGGGATTCTCGTACGCAGAATCGATCTTCCCTATCACCGTCTCGGAATCAAAAATCGCCATGATTTCGGCGGGCGACTCCTTGAGCCCGAAGAGATCGCAGAATGCAGGATTGGCGAATTCGATCCTTCCATCATCCGTCACCAGCAAGATTCCAGAATTCAGATTGGAAAGGATTAGGTAGAAGCGTTGCAGTGTGGCTTTGAGAATCTTCTCGCCCCGCCTGCGCTCGGTAACATCGTGGAAGACCAGCACCACGCCGGATATCTTGCCCGCGCTATCCAAAATCGGCGCGGCGCTGTCGGCGATGGGAATCTCGCGTCCATCTTTTCGCACCAACGCAGTGTGATTGGCCAACTGAACCACGCGCCCATCCTTCAGCACCTGGCTGACGGGATCTTCCGCCCGACCGCGCGTCTGCTCGTTGACGATATTGAAGACGCTCTGGACCGGTTGTCCCTGGACCTCCTCCAGTTGCCACCCGGTCAACTCAACCGCCGCCGGATTGAGAAAAGTAATCAGGCCCTGGCTGTCGGTAGCCATCACAGCATCGCCGATGCTGCTCAGCGTTGTTGCCCAGCGCCGCTCACTCTCCTCGAGCGCTCGGCCGGATTTCTCGAAACTGGCTGCAATCATCTCCATGCTGCGAAACGTGAAAACCATAAGGCCCGACCCCACCACCAGGCCAAGCAGAATGCAGATTGTTACGACCAGTCGCCAATTGCGATGCGCTGTGCGGTTGCGCTCATCGCGAAGATGCTCTTCAACAGCCTGAAATCCGGCTACCTCGTCGCGGATTTCGTCCACCTGACTTTTGCCGGCAAGATTCACGTTAAGGTCGGTGTACGCGCCTCCCGTGCGACGCAACGCGATCATATGCTCGGCGAAACCTTGCCAATGATGGATACTCTCGTGCAGTCTTTCAAGCCGGATCTGCTGTGGAGGATTGTCCGCAACCATGCGATGCAACACTTGATACTCGGAATCAATCTCTTTCGAGGCTTCATGATAAGGCGACAGAAACGCGTCGTTCCCCGTAACCAGATAGCCTCGCTCGCCGGTTTCCATATCCACCAGCAATCTGAGCAAACGCCGGGATTGGCCGATCACCTGATCCGTATGATCCAACCATTTCATCGATGCGTTCAACTCGTATGCCGCCCAAAGTGCTGCTCCGCCCAGGATCAACGCGCCGACAAACGGAACCAGAACCGTCCGGCGAAGTGAAGCTCTGAACTCCCTCTGATCCAAGCTTGGAATTCTCTCGTCACTTTCAGTTGCACTCGAATCAAGGGCGATCGGGACGGCTCCCACCGACACTGTCGAACCCCTCGTTGTGCGCAGTGCTTCCAGCACCTCAAGAAATCGCAGACGCTCCGCTTGCAGAGTCTCCGCCTGCTCCCCAACCTCCCCAACCATCCCGCGTTCGTTCACAATCGCGGCTTCAATCGAGGATGTCGTGAAGCGCTCGCGGTGCCTGCGGTAGAGCTCTGTAACAACCGAAACAGTAACTCCAGAGATGCAGAAGATCGTCAGACCAGCAATATCAGACGTCGAGTGGACAGCAAACTGCCCGACCGGCGCAAGCAGAAAATAATCCGCCAGCAATGCGGAGAGCATCGTGGCAAGAATGCCAGTCCACATGTCGCCCAGCACAGCGGCTAAAAATACGACCGGGTAAAACGTTACATAGGGAGGCAGTGTAAGAGATTGTCGTTCCAGCGTCACGCGCAGCAACAGAGCAAGCACAACCGCAACGATCGCGGCGAGCTGCCGCGCTATGCGGCCCCGAACGATGCCAGCTATCGTTCTCATTTCATTTCTGCCTCAGTCGAGGGCTCCGCGGATCAGAAAACTCATCCTCAGATCGGTCTTTCCCGAGTCAGTCTTGCCACACCACAGGATGGTTCCTCCAGCGATTAACCCGTGAATTGAAACTTAGTCGACAGCTACAATTCCGGTGCGGAGGACGTTGGCAGGCTGTTGTTAACCCGTTCGATCATCTGCTCCCCTGTGCCCAGACTGTGACATGCCTAGGACCGAGGATGTCTCCGAGAGACTTCACTTGATAAATTGAAACTACGATAGCACGAAAACGATCAGTATTGGTCACTTTTTACGGCGCAGAAAACGTGGCTGTGACGCGCATCACATTATATGACGTGTAGATGCAGACACAAGTCTGGACAGCATGCCGGCGGCCCATTTCTCCCCCATCTTGGTGAGAGTTGCCTTGGTCAGATCGGATAGAATTGCGACCGATCTTGAGGGCACCTGCGCCGTCGTTTGTTGAACGAATTGCCTCGAGTGCTGCGACGATCTCGGAGTGCGTGATCAAGCTCACATGCGCTATCCTGTCCATACAGCGCACGGTTCACATGATCCGCGCAATCTTTCACCCCGCAGACTGGTAAACGGGATGCCCACGCAAGCAATCGAGAAGACCGCCAAGAATCTCGTCCTCACGGTGCAGGACTACTCGTTATTTGCGTATCGCGCTTTCATGAACCTTTTTCGTCCGCCCATCTATTGGCCCGAATTCCTCGTTCAGGCGGACATCATCGGCGTAGGCTCTTTGTCCATTGTGGTGCTCTCCGGCATTTCTACGGGCGGCGTGCTCGCCCTGCAATCGTCCGCCACGCTCTCGGCCTTCGGCGCCACCGCCATTACCGGCCAGTTTGTCTCGCTCACCATGATCCGCGAACTGGGCCCTGTACTCACCGGGGTCATGGTCTCAGGCCGCAACGCCTCGTCTATGGCCAGTGAACTCGGCTCCATGGTTGTGACCGAGCAGATTGACGCCATGCGCGCCCTGGGCGTTGACCCCATGCGCAAGTTGGTCACTCCGCGCATCACCGCTACGATCCTCATGCTCTTCTTTCTCACCATCGTCTCTGACGCTTGTGGCATCCTCGGCGGCGGCCTCGTTACCGTCTTCATGAACCACCAGAACGGAACCCAATACCTCGACATGGCCTGGGAGCACCTCCGCTATCCGGACATCGTCCAGGGATTGGTGAAGCCGCTCTTCTTCGGCTACATCCTCAGTTCCATCGGCTGCTTCTACGGCATGAGAACATCCGGCGGGACCGAGGGTGTAGGCCGATCCACCATTCAAGCGGTCGTCTGGGCTTCGGTATTCATCATCTTCGTCGATTTCCTGCTCACGCAGGTGCTGCTCACCATCTTTTCTTATCTATGAGCGAATCTCCCGCTTTCGAACAATTCGACAATGAGCGTGCCAGTCAGGAGCGTGTCGGTCAAGCTCCGACGGCCAATGCTGGTCCGGTCGTCGTCTTTCGCAATGTCTCCATTGCCTTCGATGGTCCGCCGGTTCTAGAGGACATCAGCTTTTCCGTTGCGCCCGGTGAGACGCGCGTGCTGCTCGGCCCGGCGGGCGTGGGCAAGAGCGTCCTGCTCAAGCTGGTCAACGGCCTGCTGCGCCCCGACGAGGGCAGCATTCTTCTCTTCGGCCAAGAAATTGCCCACATGCCCGAGGAGCAACTCTTCCCTCTGCGCACCCGCGTCGGCATGGTCTTTCAGGAGGGTGCGCTCTTTGACTCGCTCACCGTCCGCGACAATGTAGCCTACCAACTGATTCAGGAGCAGGTTCCCGACGACGAGATCGACCGCCGCGTTCGCGATGCCCTGCGCTTTGTCGAGTTGGAGGAGACCTTCGACCTATACCCTGCCAGCCTCTCGGGCGGAATGCGCCGCCGCGTGGCCATCGCCAGAGCCCTCATCCGCCAGCCCGAACTGCTGCTCTACGATTCGCCCACCGGCGGCCTTGACCCACTCACATCCACCACCATCATCGAGCTGATTGTCAAAGAACGCGACGTCTACCACACGCCTTCGCTGCTGGTCACGCATCGCCTCCAGGACGCATTCATCCTCTGCAACCACCGCTTTGACGCAGTGCAGGGACACATGGTCCCGCTACCCAAAGGCGAGACCGATCCCAACACAACTTTCCTGATGCTCGAAGAAGGAAGGCTTATCTTCGACGGCTCGCTCCATGAACTGGTGAAGAGCAAAAATCCCTTCGTGCGGGAATTCTTGCAGTAAAGTAAGCGATGGACCGGACCACCCGCTCTCGCTGGAATATTACCACGGCATGACTCCAGAGCGCGTCAAAGAAATCATGCTCCGCCGTTTGCCGGCAAGCGAGCTATAAGACGTATCGCTCCGAAAGCTAGCAGCTAGGAGCTAGAAGCTAGTAGCCCCTCCCTACACTGCCACGATAAAGCTATCCTCAGTGCGCGTCACGGGACGATAGAGCGTGTCGCGCTCAACGGGAATCCTTCCGGCTTCGGTAATCAGTCGGCACAGCTCCTTGCGAGTCATGCCCTGTGGCGTGGTCGCTCCGGCGTCATGGTAGATCTTCTCTTCGACGACGGTGCCGTCCAGATCGTCGGCGCCAAAACGAAGAGCGATCTGCGCAATCTTCGCCGTGAGCATCTGCCAATAGGCTTTGATGTGCGGAAAGTTGTCCAGCAGCAGGCGGCTGACCGCAACCTGGCGAATATCGGTCAACCCCGTGGTCACCGGCAAGTGGTCGAGCGCCGTGTTCTCCGGATGGAAAGCCAGCGGAATGAAAGTCTGAAAGCCGCCTGTCTCGTCCTGCAGAGCGCGCAACTTCAACAGGTGGTCCACGCGGTCTTCGTCATTCTCGATGTGCCCGTAGAGCATCGTCGCGTTCGACTTGAAGCCCAGTTTGTGCGCAAGCCGCGCCGTCGTCAGCCACTCCTCGCCATCAATCTTGTGGTCGCAGATGATCGAGCGCACCCTTTCAGCAAAGATCTCCGCGCCGCCGCCGGGCATCGAATCCACACCCGCCGCGCGCATCTTGATCAGCGTATCTTCAATGCTCAGCTTGGCCCGCCGCGCCAGATACGCCACTTCAACCATCGTGAACGCCTTGATGTGCACCTTGGGAAAGCGCTCCTTGAGGCCGCCTACCAGATCGAGAAAGTATTCGAGCGGCAGGTCGGGGTGCAGCCCGCCCACGATATGAAACTCCGTCACCGACTCCGAGTAGCCCGCGCCAGCCGTCTCCCACGCCTCTTCCAAAGCCATGGTGTAGCCGGCCGCGTCGCCCTTCTTGCGTCCGAAGGCACACAGACGGCAGTTGGCCACGCAGACGTTAGTGGGATTGATGTGGCGATTGACGTTGAAGTAGGTAACATCCCCGTGCATCCGTTCGCGCACATGATTGGCAAGCCAGCCCACGGCCAGCACATCCGAAGAGCCGTAAAGCGCAAGGCCGTCATTGAAGTCGAGTCGCTTACCGGCCACCACCTTGGCGGCGATAGGCTCAAGCTGTGGGTCGTAACTCCGAAAGGCTGCGGGCCGGCGGGAAGCCGCTGTCTCAGTCTGCATACACTTATGATACAGAAATTAATCTATCTATTGCTGTCCTGCGTGCGCGGTTCCCTGGTTAGCCGCCACCGGCTCAATCAACACCCCGTCAAACATCGACGCTGCCAGCAACCGGTCTCCCACCGCGCGAATCCGGTTAATGCGATAGCCCGTCTTGGCATACTTCCACGCCAGCGACTTGGGATTCACCGCGAAAACCTCTTCGCTCGAGCGCGAACTGACAAGAACCTTGTCCAGATGAGCATCGTAGGCCAGGTCGTCCACGTCGCTCAGGGGAAACCGATTCACCCACAACCACGTCTTGCCCAGGTCGCGCGAAAGATACACGCCCTCGCGCGCGCCCACCCAGACCGTTCCATCTCCGGAGAACGCCACGCAATGTATCCGGGTTAGCATCGCCGGCACGCCCATGGTCATCCAGCTCTGGCCAGCGTCGCGCGAGAGCACCACTCCACCCTGTCGAGCCGCAGCAAGCAGCGATCCGTGCGAAGCAACCGAAAGGTATTCGCCCGCCCCCATTACCGGGCCACCCTGCCAACTGGCGCCATGATCTTTGCTGGTATAGAGGCCCCCGCTGGTCGCGGCCAGCCAAGCGACGCCAGATAGATCCAGCGAGTGAACGCGGCTGTCCATCTCGCGACGCTTATCCTTTACCTGCTTCTCGACATTGACACGAGTTCCGCCGTGGGTCTCTGTGGCCGTCTTCACCAGCGTATTCAGAATCGTGTTGCGCGGACTCCAGCTCGCACCCTTCGCGTCGGAATCAAGCTCAAAAACTCCGTGATTGGTCCCCGCCAAGATCGTTCCCTCGGGTGACTCGGCCAGCGCGAACACATCACGCCCGTCCAATCCCTTGCTGATCTGCTCCCACTGCGCGCCGCCACTGCTTGAAACAAAAACACCGCCAAAAGTCTTGTCATTCACGACGCCGGCAAATAGCCGCGCCGGCTTGCCGCTCGTGAGCAGCAGCGCCTCGATCTTGCGCCCTGAAAAACCCTCATTCGCGGGCACAAAGCTGACCGCTCCGTCCTCGCTCAGCAGCACGCCGCCACGGTCGGTGGCCAGCAGCACATGATTCGTGTTCGCGGGATCGACAAAAACATCGTTCACAATCACCTCTGGCCCCGTCATGCGCCAAAAGCTCTTGCCCCCGTCCACCGTCTTGTAGAGCCCCTCGGTGGTTCCTGCATACACCACGGATTGGTTCGCGGGATCCTGTTTCAGCACCCGCGTCCGGCGCGCCGTTGCCGGAATGCCTTCGATCTTCTTGAACAACTCGGCCGCGTTCACGCTCTTGTAAATCCCGCTGCACGCGCTGGCGAAGACGACACTCGGCTTCGCCGGATCGATGATGATCGAAAATACATCGGAGTCGTCGATGACCCCCTTCTTGATGCTGTGCCAGTTTGCGCCCCCATCCGTCGTCTTCCAGGGCAGGTGCCAGGTTCCGGCATAGACCACATTCTGGTCCGCTGGGTCGATGGCCAGCGACTCGACTTCGTGAATCTCATGGCTGCCCGGCGGGCTGATCAGCACCCAGGAAGCACCATCATCGCTGCTCCGGTAAACCCCGTCGAGAGTGCCGGCAAAAAGCATCCGGGGATCTGAAGGCGCCTGCGCAAGGGCGCGAATCGACTGCCCGCGCAAACCCGCAACCATACTCCAGCTTCGTCCCGAATCATGGCTCACCCACAATCCGCCATCGGCGTGGTCCAGCTTCCACGCGGCTACAAAGACGGTGGCAGGATTCTGCGGGTCCACGATGATGTGGTCCAGAATCAGATCGTCTGAGGAGTCCAGCTTCGACAGACGATGCCAGGTCGCGCCTCCATCGATCGACTCATAGAGCCAGCTGTTGGTAGCACCGAGATAAAGATGATGGGGCTGACCAGGGACTGCCGCAAATGCGCGCGCATCGCCACCCGCCGGACCAAGCACGCTCCAGCGAGTCTGCGCCGGCATTTTTGAGACGGCAAATGAACACAAAATCAAAAGTGAAATTTGCGCAAAACGTCCAGACAAAAAGAAGAAATTAACGCAGATTCGCGGACGATTCATGTAGATATGAGACTCCCTAAGATCATAAAACGAGTATACAAGGAATGTAGGTTGGCAAGCGTCCAGGGACACAACAACTCATTCCCCGGATGACGGGCCGCTCTGCGCCAACGGATGAAAGAAGAAATGCGCTGTTTTGCGCTGCTCTTTGCGGCAGCCCCGAAGGACTGCCGCAAAAAGAGATGGCGAACTACTTTGTAGCTGCTGGTTTTGCTGCGGACTTCTTGTGCGCGGCCTTGGCTGGCAGGGCCTTGCGCTTTTCCGGCTTCACTACACTCTCATCCACCGGGGTTGTTCCAGAGACATCAGCCGTGAAGTTTGCGCCGGCGGGAACCAGATAGTTATCCGCCTTCCGCTCGTCCGCCGTGCCTGTAGCAGCGCTGATGCGCGAAGCATCAATGCCCTTCTCGGTAACCAGGTAATCCTTCACGTCGACGGCGCGCTCGGCAGCCTGGTCAACAACCTTGGCATGCTTGTGCTTGGCCGCGAACTTTTGCTCCTTCGCAGTCTGCGCCTGCTCCTTGGCATTCGCCTGGCCCACAACCACCAGCTTCGCATCCGGCTGCTGCTGCAGGTCGAGAGCGATTTCATCCAGAATCGCCTTCGCTTCGTTGTCCACGCGATCCGGACGCTTCGGTTCCCTGTCGAAGTTGATCGAGGCAAGCGCCTGCGTGTGTGGAACCGGAGGAACATAAGGGGCCGTGATGGTCACGCTGGTATTTGCGGTGGCCGTCTGATTCTTGTCGTCGGTCACGTTGCAGGTGATCGTCGTGGTCCCGGTCGGTGCGCCCGCCGAAGTAAAGACCGCTGTTGCGGCGTTGCCGCTGATCGTACCGGCGCTGGCCGAGAAGCTATAAGTCAACGGACGGTTCTGCGGGCTAACGCCGACCGAGGTCACTGTGCTGGTGTCGCCTGGCTTCAAGTTGCTGGGGCTTGCCGAACAACTGATCGTCGGCGGCTCAAACGGCTTCACCGTAAAGCTGGCTGTGGCATCAGCCGTCTGACCCGGCTTCAAACCTTCCTTGCCAGGCTTGCCTTCCTTCACTTCCGCCTTCACCGTATAGGTGCCGGGGGCAAGTTTGTCCGTGGCCACTGTGGCCGTCGTCCCGCTTCCCGTTACGCCATCTCCCGACCAGCTGTAAACCACCTTCGTCTTCTTGTTGGGATCAATCGATCCCGCAGTAGCGTTCACCGTGACCGGTTCGCCAGGGAATACAGCGGGTGGGGCGGCCGCGGCCGACAGCGTTACCGGCGGGGCCTGTTTGCACCCCATTGGCAAAAACGCAACGCACGCAGCAGTTAGGACCATACAAACAGACTTCAAGTTTCGTGAATACATGCTTTTTCCTCCTCCATGATCGAACCAAACTGATTGATGAAATGGTTTGTGAATTTGCGCCATTTCCAGAGTACATCCTGCGATGCACGCTGAAAATGGATCAGCAATTGAATCCAAGGCGAAACGATAATACCAATCGCGTTTTCCGGATCATAACAAGACATTTCCGGGGAGACTGTTCAATCTGGGCCACGTCTCTCACTCTGCAAATTCGTCAGCAAATCATATGGAACCAGAAATACCTGAAATCCAATAAATCTGAAACAAGCCTCAAACGAAAGGGGTTGACCCCTTCTCCGGTCAACCCAATTATTACACGATAATTTCCCTTACCAGGTATTCATCTAGTCCAGAATCTGCAAGTTTAAGGGGGCATACGATCGGATTTTGAGCCAAAGCAGACCGAATTGGCTGCTTTGGCCGACTACACCGAAATCCCGGCCGTCAATGCGACCGGCGTCGCTTACCGTTGATACACAGGCGCCGGATCACGCGCCACCGGCTTCACCGTTGTCTCATCCACCGCGGCGGTTCCTGCCACATCACCTTTGAAATTGGCGCCGGCGGGAACCAGATAGTCCTCAACGTTCCTGTCATCCACCGCGCTCGTGGCAACACTGATTCGGGATGCGTCAATTCCCTTCTCCCTTACCAGATAGTCCTTGGTGTTGACGGCTCGTTGTGCGCCAGGATCTTCAATCTTGATATGCCTGTTCGTCAGCGCAGCCTTTTGCTCCTGTAGGATCCTCGCCTTCTCTCGCGCATCGGAACTACCCACTACCACTGCCTTGGCATCGGGCTGCTTCTGCAAGTCAAGGGCGATCTCGTCCAGACAAGCCTTGGCTTCGTTGTCCACGCGCGTCGGACGCCTCTCATCTTTCGTAAAGCTGATCGAGCACAATGCACGGGTGTGCTGAATGGGCGGAGGAGGAGGTGACGTGATCGTCACGCTGGTACTCGCCGATGCCTTCTGCCCCTTGTCGTCTGTCACGTTGCAGCGAATGCCGATCGCACCAGTTGGCGCGCCAACAGACGAGTAGGTAGCCGTGGTGCCAGTGCCGCTCACCTTGCCCGAAGCGGTCGAGTAGCTGTAGCTCAAGGGCCGATTCTGTGGACTCACGCCGATGGCCGTCACCATGCTTTCCTCGCCCGGCTTGATAATGGCAGGGTTGGCAACGCAACTAATCGTCGGTGGCTCAAATGCCTTCACCACAAAGTCTGCGGTCGCTTCAGCCGACTCCCCTAACCGGAGCCCTTCCTTCCCCACTTTCCCTTCCTTCACTCCACACAGCACCCGATAATTGCCGGGCGACAGCAATGTCGTGTCCGCCGCGGAGACGGTTGCCCCTTCGCCCTTTACGTTCAATCCCGACCATGTGTAAATTACATTCGCCTTGGGCCTCAGGTTGCCGGCATCCGAGGTCACCGTGAGCGGGTCTCCCGGATAAATCGAGGTCGGGTTCGCCGAGCACACCAGGATCACAGATAAAGGCGCATTGGCCGACGCCGGAAAAACAAAACCGGTGCTCAACCGCGCAGCATTGATGCTGGCAACGCCCCCCCATTCTCGGGCGCCAAAGTCCACGTGCATATACTCATAGTCGGCCTGGAAGAGGCGATAAGCGAAACGATGATGAAACCACGGCAACACGTAGTCCAACCCAGCGCCGGCAGTCACGTCCGGACCCCACGTAAAAGGGTTCTGAGTGGGGCCGTCAACCAGTGCCTCTCCCCCAAGCATATGGATGAACGGCGTGAAAGCACCTTTGGGAGCACGGAAAACCAGACCACTGGCTACTGTCGTAAAGCCATCGTTGTTACCTTCCGTCCCGTACGGCCCTTGGTAAGTCGCATGCTGTACGCCCCACTCATGAAGGCCCACTTCCACCTGAACCCCAACATGGCGAGTAAAAAAATACGAACCGCTGAAATCTCCGCCAGCGGCAACTGTATGGTAGCTGGCGACGACAAAAGTATTTTTGGGAAATGGGGTTGACACCGTTCCGCTCGGCGAAAGAAAGCTGTAGCCAAAAAAAACGTTCCACTTGGGCACGGAATAAACCAGGGGGCCTTTCTCGATAGCAGCAACGACTTGGGCGTTAAGAACGAGCGGGAACGATAAAACATACGCCAAGGCAAGCGACAAACCCAAGTAGTTCAAAACACGAGAAAACATGCACGCCACCTCTGAGATCGACTGCGATGACAACCGGACAAAGCCGCCTACGAACAGAAACAGCACTCAGGCTGCCCCGGCCTTCGCATACAAGAGATCGTGCGATGTCCAAACAGAATTGTTGAAATAAGCATATATGAGTTTTGCATTTAAGAACAATTATTTGCGCGGGTAACCGCCCTCGTTACCTACCCCGCAACAACTTGCAGTTCGTTATGGATAGGACTGTGCGTGTCAGAGCGTAGCTGTCATAGCGCGTGGCCGCGCCTTCCCGATTACCTAACTACCCCATATTCAGCGTCTTCACCAGGCTGCGAGGCTCGCGCTGTATCTTCTCCTGCAGAAGCGTAATTGCGTGCAAAAGCTGCTCCGGTCGCGGAGGACAACCCGGAACATATACGTCCACCGGAATGATCTGATTCACTCCCTGCACCAGCGCATAATTATTGAATACCCCTCCGGAAGTGGCGCAGGCCCCCATCGAGATCACCCACTTGGGCTCCGGCATCTGGTCGTAAAGTCTGCGGATCACTGGCGCCATCTTCTGCGAAACCCGCCCGGCAACCACCATCAGGTCCGACTGCCGCGGCGAAGGCCGAAACACCTCGGCCCCAAATCGCGCCACATCAAACCGCGACGCGCCCATCGACATCATCTCGATCGCGCAGCAGGCCAATCCAAAGGTCATGGGCCAAATCGAGCTCTTCCGTACCCAGTTCACCGCATAATCCATCGAAGTCAAAAGCACGCCCTCCGGCTCTTCGTAGCCGTAGTTTGCCTCTTGCACCTTGATGCGGTTCCGCGCACTGCTCTCCAGCGATCCGAATAAATATCGATCCCGCTCAACCACTTCAGCCATACCACTAATATACCCTCCGCGCTCTCAGCAGTCAGCTCCGTCTGCGGTAAACAGCCTTCCCTCTCGATCGTTCATCCGACCCTGGCTCATCAATCATCAACGATTTCGGCCTTTACCCCAAAAGCAATAAAGATGCCATGAGGATTTGCAGATTGTTATGAAGATTATGTAGTATTTCTTCCAACACACCTTATAGTCGGTCATTGTCTTGAACACCCGGCTGCTGCCTGTGTCTGTTACGCCTCACGACCGCCGCAGGCCTCCTTTGTTCGGATTGGCGGCCGGTTTCCGTCAGAGTGCGTCGCTGTTCATCTCTCGAATTCTGGAGTGGAATCTCATGTCCCTTTGCCGTCGCGCCATCAAGCTGCTCATTCTCTTTGCCTGTCTGGGTCTGCCCACCGCAGCTCTTGCCGTGGCTCCCGACCTGGGCCCTTCGCCGCCCGCCACCCAGGCTCAGGTTGCCGCTCTTCAGCAAGCCGTTCGCGACGCCCAGACCTCCGGCGATAACGGATGGGTACTAGTCTCCGCTGCCCTGGTTCTGCTGATGACTGCGCCCGGCCTGACCCTCTTCTATGGCGGCCTGGTCCGCAAAAAGAACATCCTCGGGACCATGATGGAGTGCTTCGCCATGATGGGCCTCATTACCGTCCTCTGGGCGCTGGTGGGCTACTCGCTGGCCTTCGGGGCCGGCAACGGATTTATCGGCGGCCTCGACCATGCATTTCTACGCGGCGTCGGACTCACTCCTAATCCCAACTACGGCGGCACCATTCCTGAACAGACCTTCATGATCTATCAGTTGATGTTCGCCATCATCACTCCAGCGCTCATTACCGGCGCATTCGCCGAGCGCGTCAAGTTCAGCGCCATGGCCGTCTTTCTTACGCTTTGGTCCTTGGTCGTCTACTGCCCCATGGCCCACATGATCTGGGGCGTCGGCGGAATCCTCAACGTCACCGGCGGACGCTGGCCGGTCATGGACTTTGCCGGCGGCACCGTGGTTCATATCTCCAGCGGCGTCTCCGCGCTAGTTTGCGCCCTCTATCTCGGCAAACGCATCGGATACCCGCAGCAGGACATGCCGCCCCACTCCCTCGTGCTCAGCTTCATCGGCGCTGGTCTGCTCTGGTTTGGATGGTTCGGCTTCAACGCCGGCAGCGCTCTCAGTGCCGGCCCGCTAGCCACCAGCGCCTTTGTCAACACTCAATTTGCCGCCGCCGCCGGAGCCATCGGATGGGTGGTCGCCGAGTGGATCAACAACGGCAAGCCCACCGCACTCGGAGCCATCTCCGGCGCGGTAGCCGGACTGGCCACCATCACTCAGGCCGCTGGCTTCGTTCAGCCCATGAGCGCGCTCGCCATCGGCTTCATCGCCGGCGTCGTCTGCTCCTTCATGGTCTTCCGGGTCAAACGGTTCTTCGGCTATGACGACTCCCTCGACGCATTTGGCGTTCACGGAGTTGGTGGAACCATGGGCGCGCTGCTCACCGGCCTGCTTGCCTCGGGCGCAATCAATGCCGTCTTCGGCAAAGACGCCTCCGGAAACCCGGTCGCCGTCGGAGCCATCGAAGGAAACTGGCATCAGGTCCTTAACCAGGCCGTCGGCATGGGCATTGGCTGGGCAATGGCCATTGCCGGAACACTCGGGCTGCTTTTCCTCGTTGACAAAACCATGGGCCTGCACGTTTCCGCCGCCGACGAAGCCGTTGGCCTCGACCTCAGCCAGCACGGCGAAGAAGCCTACGACCTCAACTCGTAGCTCAAACAATTGGGTGCCCCATCTTTGCGACGTTCTTGTTTTTGTCGCAAGGGTGGGACTTCCAAGAACCCCAAACCACCGCTTCCAAGAAACAAGTAAGCAAGGAGTCTCAATATGCTCAAAATTGAAGCGATCATCCAGCCCGCCAAGTTGGACCCCGTCAAAGAAGCCCTGATCGAAGCGGGCATCGAGGGAATCACCATTCTGGAAGCCCGCGGCCATGGCCGCCAAAAGGGCCACACCGAGTTCTATCGCGGCCGCGAGTACTCGGTCGATCTTCTCCCAAAAATCAAGCTCGAAATGGTCATCGCCGACGCCTTGCAGGACAAGGTTGTCCAAGCCATTCTCGGCGCCGCCCGCACCGGCCACATCGGCGATGGCAAAATCTTTAT
The DNA here is from genome assembly GCA_049513195.1 of Occallatibacter sp. Lineage (GTDB taxonomy): Bacteria > Acidobacteriota > Terriglobia > Terriglobales > Acidobacteriaceae > Telmatobacter. Next base: position 45,374 of record JBEKWJ010000007.1, on the reverse strand, counting down.
CAGTCGCATCGAAGAAGCCATCCGCATCCGCAATGACGAACGCGGCGAATCCGCTATTTAAGAAACTCTCGATCAAGGCAGTCCTGCTTTAGGACACGACTTTTTAGAGGCTGCGGAAAAGCGCGGCCGGGCGGTAGGCCGGGGATTTATCCCCGGCGCAAAGCCAATAAAAATCAGCGGGGGCTTCAGCCCCTGAGGTATGCACTTCGGGCTTTTTGCCCAAAACACATCCTCTTTCCGCAGCCTGCTTTGAGTCGTGCCCTGAGCGAGCGGTTGACCCACCGCTGGTCGCGACAGCATCCAATCCCATCGTGTATCGTGGGAGTGTCTGAAGCTTGGTTTGCTTATGGTCGATCTCAACGCAACCTTGGCTGAGCCTCAACACTTCTCTCTCCTGGAGAAGCTAATCCTCATCGTTCTGATTGCAGTCTCGGGCTCTGCCTTCTGGCTGCGCTTCGGCAAGGTCCTCGACAAAATCCTCCACTCCAAGAAAGATGCGAGCTTCCATCTTTTTCCCATCGGCAAGCGCGTTTGGGATTTCTTCTGGGAGGTCCTCTGCCAAGCCAAAGTCATTCGACAGCGTCCACTACCTGGCTTGGCGCACGCCTTCGTTTTCTGGGGCTTCTGCGCCTTTGCCCTGGTCACGCTCAATCATTTTGCCACGGGATTCGGAATCGGCTTTCTCAATCCGTCAGGCTGGTTCGGCCGCATCTATTTTTATCTCGCTGCCATCTTCGCGCTGGCCTGCGCCGCGGGTATTCTCGGCCTCTTCGTCCGGCGGTTCATCCTCCAGCCCAAGTGGCTCGGCGAGAAGCTTTCCTATGAATCCGGCGTCATTGCTCTGCTCATCTTCGTTCTCATGGCTACCTACCTCGCCGCATTTTTTGTTGCCGATTCGGATCCCGCCGCGCGCTTTCTCTGGTGGAGTCACACCCTCGCTTTGCTGATTTTTCTGCCCATCATTCCACACACCAAGCATCTGCATCTGGTTCTCAGTCCGGTCACCGTCTTTCTCTCGCGTGGCGGCTTCAGTCAGATCCCTCCGCTCGCAGGCGACGAAGACTTCGGTCTCATCGCAGGCACCGACCTGACGCGCGTCGTGAGCCTGCAAGTCTACTCTTGCGTTGAGTGCGGCCGCTGCACCGAGCATTGCCCAGCGGCCAATACTGGCAAGGTCCTCAACCCCAAAGAAGTCATCCTCGGCCTGCGCGGCTACCTCAACGACCTTGGACCGGCGGCATCGGAGCCACTGCTCGGAAAGTACAACGCCGAGGAGGCGCCGTTTCAATGCACCACCTGCGGCGCGTGCGAGTTTCAGTGTCCGGTCGGCATCGAACACCTGCCCATTCTCGTCGGACTCCGACGCGGCGCGGTCAACACCGGCACATGGGAGAACGAATATGGGTCTAAACTTTTTCTCGCCCTCGAACGTGGCTCGAACTCTCTCGGCCTGCCCAACGGCGAGCGCGACAAATTCATCGAGAAGGCCGGTCTGCCGCTCTTCGATGGCACGCAGGACTATTGCTTGTGGCTGGGCTGCATGGGCGGTTACGACCCCAAGGGACGCGAGATCGTAGCCGACTTTGCCCGCGTCATGAACTATCTGGGCACAAGTTACGGCGTCCTGCGCAAAGAAAAATGCAGCGGCGACCCGGTGCGCCGGCTGGGCAACGATTTGCTTTTCCAGCAACTGGCCGAAGAAAACTTGAAGACACTAGCCGAAAATAAAGTCAAAAAGATCGTCACCATCTGCCCACACTGCGTCCGCACGATTCAAGAAGATTGGAAAGAGTACGGCACGCCGCCCAACGTCGAGCATCACAGCGAGTTTTTGGCGCGCTTTGCGGACAAGCTCCCTCGTCCGGTAGGTCCGGGCTTTAGCCCGGACATCAGAATGGCCGAATCCGACGGGGCTTTAGCCCCTGAGGTAAGTTCCGCAGACATTCGCTCAGGTCCCGAAAAGATCGTGTTTCACGATCCCTGCTACCTGGGCCGTTATCGCAACATCTATGAAGAACCACGGACCATCGTCGCGCTGGCTGGCGATCTGGTTGAAGCTCCCCGCAACCATGAACGCAGCTTCTGCTGCGGCGCAGGCGGCGGGTTAGCTTTTCTAGGTGAGGAAACCGGCGAGCGGGTCAGTCACAACCGCGCCGCCGAGTTAGTTGCAACCGGAGCGAACATGGTGGGAACGGCCTGTCCGTTTTGCAACACGATGTTGCGCGATGCGCTGGCACAAACTGGCGAAGGCGCGCCACAACTGCTCGACATTGCTCAGCTCGCGACGCGGGGCTTGCCAAAATCCAGCACCAATTAAGATGAACGTGAGATCGAGAATATGAAGATCATCGTAGCCATCAAACAAGTGCCGGAGCGGGATGCGCAGGTGCGCATCGACTCCGCGGGCAAGTGGATTGAAGAGTCCGGCCTGCAATGGGCGCTGAACGAGTCCGACGCCTACGCGCTCGAAGAGGCTTTGCAACTCAAGGAGAAGCACGGTGGCGAAGTAGTCGTGCTCAGCGCTGGTCCAGAGCGCGTCAGCTCGACCATCCGCGAGGCGCTCGCCAAAGGTGCGGATCGAGCGATTCACATTGACTGCGCCGATCTTGGCAAACTGGACGCGCTCGGCGTTGCGCGCCTGTTGACAGCGGCTGTGAAACCGGAGAATCCCGACCTCGTGCTCACCGGCCTTCAATCCGAAGACCTCGGCCAGGGCCAGACCGGCGTGATCCTAGCCGAGTTGCTCGGACTGCCGCACGCCTCGCTGATTCTGCATGTCGAGAAGACCGACGCGGGCTTGACGGTCAAGCGCGAACTCGAAGAAGGCTGGTTCCAGAGCATCGAACTGCCGACGCCTGCGGTGCTGACGATTCAATCCGGAGGCAACAAGCTGCGCTACGCCACGCTGATGGGCATCAAACGCGCCAAAACCAAAGAGGTGCGAGTAGTCGCGGCCTCCGAGTTAGGACAGCAAACTGCGCCAGTCGTGGTTTTGGAACGAATCGCACTGCCAACAAAACACAAATCCACGCAAATGCTTTCTGGCACGGCGAAAGAAACTGCTGCCGCGCTGGTCGAAAAATTGAAGTTCGAGGCGAGGGTGCTATGAGCGGCATTTGGGTTGTCGTCGAAGAACGCGAAGGCCGCATCAGCCGCATCAGTTGCGAGGCTGTGGCCGCCGGTCAGAAGCTGGCCGCGTTGGCTGGCCTCACTGTGAACGCTGTGGTCCTGGACGCGCAGACCGAGGCTTTGGCCGCCGAGGTGGCCGCCAAGGCGCTGGCCAAAGTGATCCGCATCGAGCATCCGCTGTTGGCGGCTTATACCGCCGATGGATTTACCCTCGCCCTGCAACAGTTTTTTGCAGCAGAGCAGCCTGATTTCGTGATTTTTCCGCACTCCTATCAAGTGCGCGACTATGCTCCAGCGCTTGCTGCGCGCCTTGGTCAAGTACACATCGGCGATGTGACCGATGTTGCCGAAGGCCCAGTTTTCACGCGGCAACTGATGCAAGGCCGGCTGAGTGGCATTTACCGGCACACCGGCAATGGCCCTTGCTTTGTCTCGGTGCAGGCTGGAGCCTTCCGCACTGCAGAATCGGAAGCGGTCGAAATCAGTGCGGCTGAGGTCACTGTTTTCAAGCCCACAATCGAGCCGGCGCAAATTCGCACCAAGCCGAGCGAGCCCTTTCGTGCGGCGGCGCAGACCGTGGACCTCGGCGCGGCGCAAAGAATCGTCAGTGTGGGTCGCGGCATCAAGGACGCAGGCAATCTGCCATTGGTCCAGGAATTGGCAACGGCGTTAGGTGCGGAACTGGGCGCATCCCGCCCAATTTGCGACAGCGGCTGGCTGCCCACTGAGCGGCAGATCGGCAGCTCCGGCCAGACCGTCTCGCCCAAGCTCTACCTGGCCGTTGGAATCTCCGGCGCCATTCAGCATCTGGTCGGCATGAAGGGCTCGCAATGCGTTGTCGCCATTAACAAAGACCCCAGCGCTCCGATCTTCGAAATTGCCGACTACGGCATTGTTGGCGATCTCTTTGAAGTCGTTCCGGCGCTCACCGAAGCCGTGAAAGCGGCAAAGCAGTGAGCCCCAGTAACAGCCTCCGATTTTAGCCGACAAGCTCCAGCGCGCGGATGGTCTCTTTGCGCACGGTCAGTCGCTCCACCAGGTCTCTGCGCACCTCGTAACCGCGGCCCGGAGTCTCTGGGACCAAGATCTCGCCCTGCGGTGAAACCGTCACCTCTGGCTCGATGATGTCCTCCGCCCAGTAGCGCGCCGAGGCGGAAACATCGCCTGGCAGCGTGAAGTTTTCCAGAGTCGAGAGCGCAATGTTGTGCGAGCGGCCCACGCCCGACTCCAGCATTCCGCCGCACCACACCGGAATGCCGCGCTCCTGGGCCGCGTTATGAACGGCGATTGCCTCGGAGAACCCACCCACTCGCCCCAGTTTGATGTTGATAATCCGGCATGACTCCATTTCAATCGAGGCCAACGTATCGCGCCGGTTGCGAATGGATTCATCCAGGCAGATCGGCGTCTGCAGACGCTTTTGCAGCATCGAGTGATAGTAGAAGTCGTCGTGCCACAGCGGCTGCTCAATCATCAGCAAATCGAAGGCGTCGAAGGCAGTCAGGTGGTCCGCATCCCGCAGCTTGTACGCCGAGTTGGCATCGCAACTCAACACGATTCCCGGCCACCGGCTGCGCACCTTCTTGAAGACCTCCACATCCCAGCCCGGTTTGCATTTGAGCTTGATGCGCTGATAGCCCGCCGCCAATTCCGTCTCGATGATCGCCATCAATTCAGGAATCGAGGGCTGAATTCCCAACGATACGCCGCAAGGAATCACGTCGCGCACCCCGCCGAGCAGCCTCGAGAGCGAAACTCCTTCGCGCTGCGCCTCCAAATCCCAGACGGCATTTTCCAAAGTGGCCTTGGCCATGCGGTTGCCGCGCACCTTGTAAAAGATGCGTGGGCAATCGCCGCCGTGCTGTGGCGACGCTGCCGCTAGCATCGGCGCCAATTCATTCACGATCACGGCCCACGCGCTATCGGTCGACTCCGGCGAAAAGTGCGGACGCTCGCCCGCCGTGCACTCACCCCAGCCCGTCAGTCCTTCCGACTGAATCTCAGCCAACAGAATGCGGCGATTGCGGGTGACCCCAAAACTGGTTTCAAAAGGACGCACCAAGGGAAGGTGCACTTCACGCAGAATGATTTCGTCAATTCTCATAGGCTTTTTTTACAATCCTTGGAAGTTATCGTTTGATTCGGATTGGGCCGGGGGACCCAGTTCGAAGACTCCATTGCCTTCCGCATCCTGGGTAAAGCCAACCACGGCCAACCCTTCGGCGAATGCCTGCTGAAACTTGCTGCGATTTTCTAACTGAACGGCCAGCGCTCTCGCCCGGTCGGCTTCCGTGGCCTTCCACTGATAGATCGAGGCCGGAACCCGAATGCGTTCCGCAATGACGTGCGCGGCTGCCGGATGGCCTTTAAGAACTGCCTCAACCCGGGGCGAATCAAGCTGCCACTCGGCGACCAGACGATCCGTCGGGAGTCCACCTTGCAGTCGAGATGAGGATACACCATAAAAATCCACTTCGTACCGAAAAACAGTCGCGCCCAGTTTATGGATATTGAGATAAGCGTTCTTGATTTCCAGCGGATCAAAGGTCCATTCCATCTGCCTGACACCGCGCGCAAGAGCCTCAATCCGCTGTTCTCGCTTGAGTTGCGCGCCAATTCCGCGGTTGCGGTAGCCATTGCGCACCGCCAGCATATGCGAGTGCAGATAGGGCCGCGGCTCGCCATCGCATGTCTTTACCCCCGGCCACGAAAGCACAAAGCCAATCAGCGACTCCGGTCCACCCTCCCGCGTCGCTCCGGAAATCTCCGTATCGAAGGCGCCGATCACTTGACCACCGATCTTCTGCGCCAACAAAAATGCCTTGCGCGGAAAAATCTCCCAGGCATCCATGCCCCAGGTCTCAATCTCCAACTGAACACAAGCCTCTAATTCGTCAGCGCCCGAGCAGGTGCGAATCGCGATCATCGCTTCGTCTCCTGCTCAGAGACTTCGGCCAGCTTCCGCTTCGCCTGCGCCCACAACGCTTCCAACTCATCGGGAGAAAGCTCTTCGAGCGGCCGCACTGAGGCCAGTTCCATCTCACGAAACCGTTGCCGAAAGCGCCGATTGCAGCCGCGCAGTGCCATCTCCGCGTCTACGCCCAAGTGACGGCCCAGGTTGACGACCGTAAAGAGCAGGTCACCCAGCTCCGCCTCGACCGCAGGCTGGCGTGCCGAATCGCCCGAGGTAGCCTCGGCCTCCAACTCCGCCGTCTCCTCCACAAGCTTGGGCAGCAGATCGCGCCACTCCGGCCAATCGAAGCCCGCCTTGCGCGCCTTTGCCCCTAGCTTTGCCGCCTCAGCCAGGGCAGGCATCGCCCGCTGTACAGAATCCAACCGTGACATGAAATGCCTTTGCGCCGAAGGCGCGTCTGCTGCATGCAGTGCCGCGTCTGCTGCATGCAATGCGGCGTGTGGCGCGTGCAATGCGGCGTGTGGCGCATGCAATGCCTCGGCAGCCTTGATCTCATCCCAATTACGCAACACCGCCGCCGATGAACCCTCGACCGCCGAATCGACCGATGCACGATTGCCAGCCGCCCGCGAAGCTTCTTCGCCAAAGACATGCGGATGACGGCGCACCAGCTTCTTGTTCAAATGATCGAGCACATCGGCGATCGTGAAGTGGCCGTCATTGGCCGCCATCTCCGCATAAAACAACACCTGAAGCAGCAGGTCGCCCAGCTCTTCGGCCAGATGCGGCCAGTCGCGCCGCTCAATGGCATCGAAGACCTCGTAGGTCTCCTCCAGCGTATATTTGCGAATGGAATCAAACGATTGCTCGCGGTCCCATGGGCAGCCATCGGGAGCACGCAGCCGCGCCATGATCCTCACCGACTGCTCAAACAACTCCGCCGCCCGCGTCGCATCTGCGCCAGAGCGCGGCGCGGAATCCTGGCCTGGCGTGCGTTCAACTGAAGGGTCCATGCATCTCCAGTCTACTTGGCGCCGGCGCCTATGGCATTGAGTTTCACCTCATCGGCCCCGGTTGCAGCGGCACAGAAAATGCTATAGACACCGCGCACTCTGCGGTTACAATGGTGGCAGAGGTTACAAATGCCTACCGCGATGGTCACCTTCAACGGCCGCATCACACTTCCCCCACAAGTGCGCAAACACCTTGGACTCAAGACCGGCGACAATGTTGATTTTGTCGAAGTCGAGAAAGGGCGCTTCGCCATCTCGCACCGAAACAAATCGAGCGAAGAGTCGCCACGCCGCAAGCCGAAGCTCGATTTTGTGGCGGCGAAAACTAATTAGTATTTTCGGATGAACCAGGCTTCCGTGCTCCATTCCGCGTCTTTCTGCGGAACCCGTGAGATGCGCGCAAAATTCCGGTCTGCACAAGTCTCAAAAATGCCCTGCACGTTGATCTTCCGCACAAGCACGAACGCGCACCCGGTCGCCGGAGTGCGCGTTCGAAATACTCCTCAAAAAGCTAGTTAACGCCCGAAGTGCGCGGCGTTCTTCGCGGTAAAGCTGGCCCATTTCTCCGGCAAGTCGTCTTGCGCAAAGATGGCTGAAACCGGGCAGGCAGGAACACAGGCGCCACAGTCGATGCACTCGACCGGGTCGATGAACAACTGATCGGAGTTACCGAAGCCGTCCTCGTCCTTCTTGGGGTGGATGCAATCGACAGGACAGGCGTCTACGCAGGCGGTGTCCTTGGTGCCGATACAGGGTTCTGCAATGACATAGGCCATTCTGTTGTCTCCAGGGGAATTAAACCTTCGAGGCTGATAGTAGCACAGCACCCCGAAGCCTGACTCTACCCCCTCTCAATCGCGTTTTGCTATATGGGAATCCGGCATAATCTTGCCTGTTTTCCATCCCGAATGTGAACCGTTCCGGACCGTTTTCACCGATAGTGTAAAGAAGCGCTCTGCCCCTGTCATCCTGAGCGGAGCGTAGCGGAGTCGAAGGACCTGCTTCTGTTTTTATCTGAAATGGATGGGATACCACAAAATCACCTTCGCAGAAACTGTGGAACCGCCCTAGCTGCCGCCATGCGCCGCGCGGCTGGCCGCATACTCCTGGGGCGTGGGAATAGGCGCCAGGTCGCGCCCTGCGAACAGTTCTTCAAAAAAAACCAGCATCTCGGAATGGATAAGACTGTTCGTGGCGAGAGTTTCGCGGCTGGCCAGCCTGAAGTGGTTGCCAGAGAAATCGGTCACGAGCCCGCCCGCCTCCTTCACCAGCAGAATGCCCGCCGCCGTATCCCAGGGGTTGAGGTTGAATTCCCAAAAGCCATCCAGGCGACCTGCGGCGACATACGCCAAATCGAGCGCGGCTGAACCTGCGCGGCGCACCCCATGCGAGCGCAAAGTGAACTCCTGATAGAAATGCACATTGGGACTCTGGTGCCGCTTGTGGCTGGGAAAGCCGGTAGCCGTCAGCGCCACGCTGAAATTCGGTGTCAGCGAAACCCGCATCGGCCTTCCATTCAATAGCGCGCCACGTCCCCGCTCTGCGCTAAAAAGCTCGTCGCGCATGGGGTCATAGATCACTGCCGCCACCAGCGTTCCATCCTCTTCCGGCTTCAGGCCGGCAGGCCGCTGTTCCAGCCCCATTGATACGCAGAACTGCGGAAAACCGTGCGCAAAGTTGGTGGTCCCATCCAGCGGATCAACGTACCAGCGGAACTCGCCCTCCAACCGGTCCCGTGTACCCTCCTCGCCGTAGATTCCGTGTTCCGGAAAGGCCGCGGCCAGTCGCTCGCGGATCAACTTCTCTGCCGTCCGGTCGGCCACCGTCACCAGGTCGGCGTCACCCTTGTACTCGGTGGCCACGCCTTGGGAGAAAAACTCGCGCAGCCTCGCGCCGGCTTCACGAGCAATCGCCGAGGCCGCCGGAACCCATACCCAGTCTGCCTGAGGGCTCATAAGGCACCCTCATCCCCGGCAAAACCATTCACACCCGGATCGATGGCCTTGGTGCGGCGCATTGCCTGCTTGCCGACTTCAGTGATCGACCTGATCTGATTCTTATAGATGAAGAGATTGGGTTTTCCCTCGCGGGTCAGCCGCAACATTCCCTCGTCGAAGTACTCGATCCAGCCACGCACGGTCTCGCCGTCCCGCAGCTTGATTTGAACGTTGATCTGGCGATCACTGAGCGAACGCAGGTAGAGAGCTTCCTGGCCGGTTTCGCCGGGAGGAGGCGCTTTGGAGTGGCGGCGTGTAGGCAAGGGAGGGGTCATCTCCACATTGTAGATGCAATTGCGGACAGACAGCGCAGGGCAAGCGGAGTTATTCCATTGCGGTTACAGAAAATTACCTCCTGTCGGCGCACAATCAAAGCATGAGCCACGACAACAGGCGCGGGCCGTTACTGACAACTGAAAACTGTCAACTGACAACTGAAACCGAGCCTACCCCCACCCCCCCTTTTATATTTATTTTTCCACAGGAAACCTTGCATATAATTATATCCACCATAATATCAATAACATATAGAACATTTCTTTGAAGAGTTCCCATCGATTTGCATAGTTTAAGGAGGAAATATTCAATGAAAAGGCTGATAAAAGGCCTCATTTCTCCGATAAATAGGCCAGGAATGCTTCCTTTAGGACTCCAACCGCAAGTAAATTGAAACTTTTGATGAGAGATTCGGCGCTTGCGAAGTGGAGAACAATGGTCGTATACTCAAATACGACTAATCTGGTCGCAATTCCACGGTCCTGCCGTTTCTGCGGCCCATCAGTCTGGAGGAGTCCGGCGCTTTGAGCATGTTGAGCGAGTTGAATGTAGGCGAAAGCGGGGTACTTATCAGCCTCGATTTGCCAGAATCCGTGCAAAACCATCTCATGCACATGGGCTTTGTTCCCGATGCGCTGCTAACCGTCCTGCGCCGCGCGCCAGCCGGCGACCCAACAGTCTATGGCGTTGACGGCATGGAGATTGCCCTTCGTCACGAGACCGCTGCAGCCATCCGCATCCGCCCTGCCGATCCGGAAGAGCAGAAGATCTCCCCAAACGAATATCTGCCCGAGACCATTGAGGCGGCACGATGAACGCCTGTTGCGAAACTCCAGCCTTCGAAGCTCCCAAGACTCGGCCGTCTGCTGGGAAGCTCCAGACCGTGGTGCTCATCGGACCGCCAAACTCCGGTAAATCAACCCTTTTCAACCGCCTGACAGGCCTGCGTCAGAAGGTGGCCAACTTCCCCGGTGTCACCGTTGAGCAACGCATGGGCCTGATGGCAGGCGTAGGACGCAGCGACCTGACACTCATCGACTTGCCTGGCATCTACTCGCTCGACCCCTACAGCGAAGACGCTCGCGTCTCCATCGACGTGCTGCGCGGCGAAATGGCCGGTACGCCCAAGCCGGACGCGGTGCTACTGGTTCTCGATTCCCTCCACCTGACCCGCCAACTGATGCTGGCCGCGCCAGTGCTGGCCCTGGGACTGCCGACACTGGTCCTGCTGAATATGAGCGACCTGATGGAGGCCCGTGGCGGCCAAATCGACACGCTCAAACTAGCCCGCGAACTGGGTGCCCCCGTAGCACAAATCAGCGCCGTTCACGGAGCCGGCCTGGATGCCGTTCCCCTTTTTCTTCACCAGCAAGCCGATCGCGCCGCCGCCAAGCCGCTGACGCTGCCAGTTCTGGGCAACGCTGCCAGCGCGCATAGTTGGGCCGCGCAATTGAGCCGCCGCACCGGCTACCGCGCTCCGCTTTCGGTCGAGGGTACACGCAAGATTGATAATGTTCTGCTGCACCGCTTCTGGGGACCGCTGCTGTTTCTGGTCGTAGTCGTCGGTGTCTTCGAGGTGGTTTTTTCCATTGGCCAGCCGCTCTCTGACGGCTGTGGCGAGATTCTGGCGCGCATGGGCGAACTGGCGCGGCCGTTGCTTCCCGCCGGCTGGGTGCAGTCGCTGCTGCTTGACGGCGCATGGAAGGGCATCTCGTCAGTGCTGGTCTTTCTGCCGCAGATACTGTTGCTCTTCCTCTTCATTGGAATTCTGGAAGACTCCGGCTATCTCTCCCGCGCCGCACTGATCGCCGACCGCGTGATGCGCTCGATCGGGTTGAATGGCAAGGCCTTCATTCCCCTGCTCTCGGCCTACGCCTGCGCTGTTCCGGCCATCATGGCCACGCGCACCATCGAGAACAAGCGCGACCGCCTGGCAACAATTCTCGTCACGCCCTTCATGACCTGCTCGGCCCGGCTACCGGTGTACATGCTGCTGATTGCCGCCTTCATTCCCAACATGACTTACCTGCACGGCTTTCTCGGCCTGCGCACCGTCGTCATGCTCGGTCTCTATCTGGCCGGCTTTGTGGGTGCCATGACCACGGCTTGGCTGCTCAAGAGCTCGATCCTCAAATCCAGTGAGACACCGTTCATCCTGGAGTTGCCGCAATACCGCATGCCCACGATGCGCTCGCTGGCTCTTCGCCTGGTTGATCGCGCCCGCATCTTCCTGCGCCAGGCAGGCACCATCATTCTCTGCGTGACGCTCGCGCTCTGGGTGCTGGCCCACCTGCCGGTAATTCACTCATCCGGCGGATACCTCTCGGCGCCTCTTCTGGCCGACAGCCTGATTGGCCGTCTGGGTCACTTTATCGAGCCAGCCATTGCTCCCCTCGGCTTCAACTGGAAGATCGGCATCGGCCTGCTCTCGAGCGTCTTGGCTCGCGAGGTCATGGTCAGCACCATGGGCACCCTCTATGGCGCCGATCCCGGCACACAAGCACTCAGCCTGCAAACTGCCTTGCATCACGACATGACCCTCGGCGGCGCGCTGGCGCTGATGATCTTCTTTGCCTTCGCCATGCAATGCACCTCGACAATGGCCGTAGTCCGACGCGAGACCAACAGTTGGAAGTGGCCCGCCGTGCAGTTCCTTTATATGCTGGTATTGGCTTGGGTAGCGGCCTTCGCCGTCAACCATATCGTCATGGCATTCGGCGGATAATGAGTTGTCAGTGATCAGAACCGAGAACCGAAGAGCCGGTTCCCTCATGAGCAGAACGCGAGAAGTTCTGACCACTGACCCACTGAGATCGGTTTTACGACTCGTCTGCGGACGGTCCGTAACTCCCGGGGATGGGCTTGTCGAGCAGCCGCAGGTAGACGCCTAACTGGGCGCGGTGATGGATCAAGTGGTCGAGCACCCAGTTGCGAAAGACGCCGTACTTTGATTCATCGATCCAGGCTTGGCCGCCGGCGATGAACTTCCAGTTCTCATCCCACCTCGCCGGTCCAAAGGCCGCAAACGCAACCTTGGCCTCGGCCACTTCTTTATCGAAACGCGTCAGCAGAGCCTCAGTGGACGCTGGCACATAGGCCTCCCACTTATGGTCTGCCGGGAACTCCAGCTTATCCGTGGTGAAGGTGGTCTTCGCCCACTCTCCTGCCGTCTCCGAGAGGTGCCCGGCCAACCGGCCCAGACTCATGGATTTGGGGTGGGGTTTCCAGGTGAAATCGGCATCGGCGGGGATGGCCTCAAGCATCTTCCGTGTCTTGGCAACCTCGCGGTCGTATTCGGCAATCAGTTCTTTTTGAATGTCCATTCGCAACCTCCATGTTGCGAAACCAGCATAAACCAAAACCGGCGAAAAGGCGAATAAAAAGCGATAAATCATTTCTGCCCGGTTGCCCTCCGATTCAAACAGACCAAGGCCTGTAGGGTCGTTGATGCTGGCGCCCTGATGAACCGCGACCGAGGTGGTCAGCTCTCCACCTGAAAAGGGCTGAAACCCTGAAAAGGATTTCAGCCCTTTATATGCGAATTCGACCCTTACTTTGCCCTCTTCGCCAAAAAGTCCTCCATGAACTTGGTGTCGAACTCGCCGGCACGGAAGCCCGGATCCTGGAAGATCGCCTGATGCAGTGAGATCGAAGTATCGATGCCTTGAACAATAAACTGCGAAAGCGCGCGCTCCATCTTGGCTACGGCCTCCGCGCGGTCGCGGCCATGCACAATCAGCTTGGCAATCAGCGAGTCGTAGTAGGGCGGCACAACACCCTCGGCATACTGCGCCGTGTCCACACGCACGCCGTTGCCGCCGGGCACATTGAAAGCCGTGATCTTGCCCGCCGAGGGAGTGAACTTCTCCGGATGCTCGGCGTTGATGCGGCACTCAATCGCGTGGCCGCGAATCTCCAGCTTGGCAGGCAGAATCTCGTCCAGCCGCGCTCCCGAGGCAATCATCAACTGCGCCTTCACAATGTCCACACCAGTGATGGCCTCGGTGATCGGGTGTTCGACCTGCACGCGGGTGTTCATTTCGATGAAGTGAAGCTGGCCGTCCGCGTCCATCAAAAATTCGACCGTCCCGGCGTTCTGGTAGCCAATCTCACTCAGGCATCGACAGAGAGTGTGGCTGATCTCCTCGCGCATCGCGGGAGTCACCCGAAGGCTCGGCGCCTCTTCAATCAGCTTTTGGTGGCGGCGCTGGATCGAGCAATCGCGCTCGAAGAGAGTCCTGACGTTGCCGTGTTCGTCGGCCAGCACCTGAAACTCGATGTGGCGCGGATTCTCGACAAACTTCTCCATGTACAGCTCGCCGTTGCCAAAGGCGTTGGCCGCCTCGCTAAAGGCCGCATGGAAGAGGTTGGGCAGCTCTTCCGGCGTGCGCACAATTCTCATGCCGCGCCCCCCACCGCCGGCCTTGGCCTTCAAGATAACCGGATAGCCCACCTGCCCGGCCCATTCCAGCGCCTCTTCGACCGTGCCAATCACGCCGTCGGAACCAGGCAGGATCGGCACTTTGGCTCGCTTCATTGCTTGACGCGCCTTGTCCTTTTCGCCCATCAGCCGGGTCACCTCGGGCGGCGGACCTATAAACTTGATATTCGAGGCGCGGCAGACTTCGGCGAAGTTGGCATTCTCGCTCAGCAATCCGTAGCCGGGATGAATTGCATCTACGTCGGCGATTTCAGCCGCACTGATCACCGCCGGCACATTCAGATAGCTCTCCGCCAGCCTCGGCGGACCAATGCAGATGGCCTCGTCGGCAAAGCGCACGTGCAGCGAATTGCGGTCTGCCTCGCTATACACGGCGACTGTGCGAATGCCCAGTTCCCGGCAGGCGTTGATCACGCGCAGAGCGATTTCACTGCGATTGGCAATCAGTACTTTACGAAACATTGAATACCTTTAAGCGGGGTTAGCGTTGTTAGCGGCGATAGTCAGCCTTGCCAGCTCCGCGAACACGCGAGAAGCGCGGCTGACTCAGCTAACACCGCTGTCTTATTTACACCAGCCGGATGGAAAAGAGCGGTTGCCCAAACTCGATGGGCTGGCCGTTCGTGACAATGCACTTGACTACCTCGCCGGCAGCGTCGGACTCAATCTCGTTCATCAGCTTCATGGCCTCAATCACGCCAATCACCTGTCCCTTGGCCACGAAATCGCCGACAGTGACAAATGGCGCTGCGCCCGGCGAAGGCGAACTAAAGAAGGTGCCAACCATGGGCGACCTGACCACGTGCAGGCCCACCTCCAGCTCCGAAGCCACCGGCGCTGAAGCCTCTGGATGAGTTGCCGCAGCCGCGGCTTGAACCACAGCAGGCGGCGGAGCTGAACCAAGCAGGCGAGCCAGATCGCCCAATCCGGCCACAGAACCCTCTGGCTGGTTGAACTTGAGCCGAATCTTCACGTCGCCTCGGTCCAAATCGAACTCGGCTACTTGATGTTCTTTCAGGAATTCGATCAGTTGTTTCAAATCTTCGATGTCTTGTGGTTTCATTCGTTCCTTGACTCTCTCGCATCACGGCGAGATGAATTTGCTGGGGTTCAATCAGAGTTCGATGAGAGCCTTGGGCGCTGGCGTCATAATCTCAGATCCGGTTCGTGTGACAGCCACCATATCCTCGATGCGAATGCCAAACTCTCCTGCCATGTAGATTCCTGGCTCGATGGTAATGACCATGCCCGCGCGTAGCCTGGTTGTCTCTTTGGCACCAATACGCGGCGGCTCGTGAATCTCCAAACCGACGCCATGGCCGGTCGAGTGCGAAAATGCCTCGGCCAATCCTGCCCTGCGCAATACGCCGCGCGCTGCCTCGTCGACCTCCGCGCAACTCGCCCCCGGAGTCACCGCGGCAATCCCAGCCTCCTGAGCCTCCAGCACCGCCTCATAGGCTGTGCGTTCCTTGGCCTTGGGCTTGCCTATATGCACGGTGCGCGTCATGTCCGAGCAGTACCCTTCGAGAATAACACCGAAGTCGAGGGTCACGAAGCCTCTGCGAGGCAACCGAAGCGCAGTCGCCCGCCCATGCGGCAAGGCCGAGCGAAGACCGGAAGCGACGATGGTATCGAAAGACATTCCCTCAGCGCCCAGCAGTCGCGCCTTGTGCTCCAACTCCGCCGCTACCTCAAACTCCGCGAGACCGGGCCGGATAAATTCCAGAATATGTTCGAAGAGTTCGCAGCCCACCAGCGCCGCTCTCCTCATCACTGCCAACTCATCGTCGTCCTTCACACGGCGCAGCAGCTCGACCAAAGGTGCGGCCAATTCAGACAAAAAGCTGCGGCGAAGGCGCGTGGGCAGCGCTGCTCGGTAGCGGGCCAGATTGGCTACGGTGATTTGAGTTGGGTCGAATCCGGCTGACTCTACGGCCGGCTGTGCCGCCAGCCACTGCACGGCGGCAATCGCCGGTGAACTGGCAACAATCTCGGTCTGCGCCGCAGAAACTTCTACGGCAACCTGCACCGTATAACGCCCATCGGTGAAGAGGCGAGCACTCCGCCGTGTGATGGCCAGCGCGGCGCTCGATCCTGTGAACCCGGAGAGATAGCGAAGATCAGGAAGGTGTGTAACCAGCAGGCCATGAAGCCCGGCTTTCGTCAAACGGCGGCGCAATTGCCCGATGCGGCGAGAGTGGTCCACAGGTTAAGTTTAACAGGAGACATCGATCCCATTGGCGGCTTCAAAAGCGGGCTAGGCGGCTATCTGCTTTTTCAACTGAACGTAGTTACCAAGCTCATCGGCCCAGGCAGAGATAGCTTGCCAGCCTTGCGATCCCTTCCGGTTGAGAATCTCGATAAAGTGCGCAACCGGTTCATCCTTGTGAACGAAGATCGTACTTTTCTTGTACTTGCATTTCATGTGAGGCTTCCTTTCTGTGTGCTCTGGACCGGTTGGTTTTTAGAACGCCGGCCGGACTGGCTTCTTTTCGTGCGGATCGAGCAAGGCGTCGGCGGCGTGCTGGTCGCTCTGGCGATCCATCCACTCGTCGAGGCGCGAGCGCTTGAAACGCCAGCGGTTGCCCAGTTTGAAGGCAGGTACAAAGCCTTCCGATGCGTACTTGTAGAGCGTGTCGGAGGAGATGCCGAGGTAGTCCGAAGCTTGGCGAATGTCCATGACCTCGCGAACTTCGGGGACCAGCAAGTTAGAGCGGAGAGCGGCGCCTGTGCGCATGATTGCCTCCTGAAGGCAGAAGTGTTTCAGCCGAAATTCCGGCGCTGTTGCCCGGTAGTCTTGTATATAACGCGGTTTCACACGGCATTTCAAGGGTTTTCAGGCATTTGCAGGAAATTAGCCGCATTCTCTTCCCGGAATTGAACGGCATTTCAAGCGGGAAACCCCATCCATAGTGCTGTCGGCAAGCGTGTCCCCTAAGGGTTGCGTTGTTGCGGCAGATGGTGCAATCTGCAGAAGAAGATCAAAACTGCGCGAGATACTCCGATAGAAATCGGGACGAATCGAACCGGCCCTGGATTCCACAAAGACGGACCATAAGCTATTGGCCACACTTGCCGATAGGTTCGATTGGGGGGCGTTGGCCGTCTTCGTTCCCCAGAGGATCATCGCATGATGTGGCTCTGGAACACATCTTTGACCTGGTTCGGCAACCTTCCTCTGAAGGCCAAACTCTACATCTCCTTTGGATGGATGTGCCTCTTCACCATAGTTTTGGGAATCGTCTCTCTGGAGGGAATTCACCAAATTAGAGAAGCGACGGGGCGGCAGGCAGCAGCGGGTCTCTCCGCCCGAACGGCCGATCACTCAGCAGCCCATCGACAGGCTGCGGAATTGGAAGAAGCTACAGAGAGGATTGCGCGCCAGCTTCAGCCGGTGATCCTGAGCCTGTTGGCTCTCATCGTATTCATTGATCTTGTAATGGCCTGGCGGCTGGCGCACATCATCAGTGATCCGATCGTCGATGCATGCAAGGTCCTCGATCGCCTCTCCCATCACGACCTGACGGTTACGGCTACTGTCAGTTCCACCGATGAAGTGGGCCAGATGAACGTAGCCCTCAACCGGACGATCCTCCATTTGCACGAGGTTCTGCAAGGGCTCAAGGAATCTGCCGAAGCCCTTGAGCAGGTTGCCGGGAACTTGGGCGATCAGACTTCACTCACCTCAGAAAACTGCGGTCACCAGTCTAAGCTTGCCCAGCAGGTGCTGAGTTCCACGCAGTTGCTGGCCGAGAAAGGCAGCCAAATCGCCCGCAATTCCCACGAGACCGCCGCCGCCAGCCGGGAATCGTCTGAGACCGCACAGGGCGGCAGCCAAGTGATGGCCAGCGCGGCCGAAACCATGGGAGCGGTCGCCGCCTCTTCCTCAACCATCCGCGAACTAATGGGCCGCCTCGACGGCCGCTCACAAGCCATCAGCAAAGTTGTCACCACCATTCGAGAAATCTCAGAGAACACTAACCTTCTCGCTCTCAATGCCGCCATCGAAGCCGCCCGCGCCGGCGAACAAGGTCGTGGTTTTGCCGTCGTCGCAGCAGAGGTCCGGCGACTGGCCGAGCACACCCGATCTGCCACCGAAGAAATTGCGCAGATGGTGGAAAGAATCCAGCAGGAGACTGCTGGAACCGCTGGTGCCGTCGAATCCAGCCGCTCCAGCATTGAGGACGGACAGAAACAAACCAAGGATGCTCACCAGATGCTGAGCCGCATTATCGGCCATGCACGGCAGACCGAGTCCCTCGCCGAGGGAACAGCCACAGCTGCCGGCGAACAATCCAACACCAGCCATGAGATCGCCAGCAATGTCGCCCGGGTCGCTGAACTGGCAGCCGCTTCCTTGAACGCCTCCACAGAAGCCGCAAAGACCGGCAAGGTCATTCTCGCCTCAGCCAAACACCTGAGCGAGGTGGTTCTCCAATTCAAGCTGTGAGGCTGGCCAGTGAGGCGCCCATGAAAAACGCCCCACCCGAACGGATGAGGCGTTTTGATTCTGCAGCCAACGGGAGCGATTGGCCCACAGCAGTTGGATCAGTCGTAGTATTCCAGGCCGAGATGGGTGATCAAATCCTGTCCCATGATGTGGCGCAGCGTGTTTTTCAGCTTCATGGATTGGATGAAGAGATCGTGCTCCGGATAAAGTCCCGGCGCCGATTGCGGCGACTTCAAATAGAAGCTTAGCCACTCCTGAATGCCGATGGAGCGCAGCGATGGCGCGCGCTTGGCCAGGTCAAGGAAGAGTACCAGGTCGAGCGCAACGGGTGCAGCCAGAATCGAATCGCGGCAGAGGAAGTTCACCTTGATCTGCATCGGATATCCCAACCATCCGAAGATGTCGATGTTATCCCACGCCTCTTTGTCATCGCCGCGCGGCGGATAGTAGTTGATGCGAATCTTGTGGTAGATGTTCTTGTAAAGGTCGGGATAAAGCTCCGGCTGGAAGATGTATTCGAGAGAACCGAGTTTGGACTCTTCCTTGCTCTTGAACGATTGCGGATCGTCCAACACTTCGCCGTCGCGGTTGCCCAGGATGTTGGTTGAGAACCAGCCGGAGACGCCAATCATGCGCGCCTTCAGCGCCGGCGCCAGAATCGTCTTCATGAAAGTCTGGCCAGTCTTGAAATCCTTACCGCAGATCGGCGCGGCAAACTTTTTCGATAACTCAACCATCGCCGGAAAGTCCACAGTAAGACCCGGCGCACCGTTGGCAAAGGGCACGCCCTCGGTCATTGCCGCATACGCATAGATTTGCGAAGGGGCAATCCCAATGTCGTTGTTTTCCAGACCCTTTTCGAAGGCTTCGATCGATTGATGTACCGCCGTAGGCTCAAGGAAAATCTCCGTCGATGCAGCCCAGATCACCACAACGCGATCAACGATTTTCTTGAAGGCTTGAATGTCAGCCTTTACCTGATCAGCCAAATCACGCTTGTTTTTGCCCTTCTTGATGTGTGTACCGTTCAAGCGCTTCACATAATACTGGTCGAAGACCGCCGGCAGCGGCTTGATCGTCTCCAGAAAGGGCTTCAGTTGCGCCAGCATCTTCTCGTCCAGAACCTTGGCGTGCGCGGCGGCTTCGTAGACGTTGTCCTCGAATATGTCCCAGCCGGTAAAAACTACGTCGTTCAAATTAGCTAGCGGTACAAAATCCTTGATTAGCGGAGAAGTCTTGTCGGTGCGCTTGCCCAACCGAATCGTTCCCATCTGTGTCAGCGAGCCAATCGGCTTGGCCAGTCCGCGGCGAATAGCCTCGACTCCGGCAATCATTGTGGTCGAGACGGCACCCAGGCCCACAACCATCACTCCCAATTTGCCCGTTGCGGGCGCAATCTTCGCTGCTCCAGCTGTCTTTTGGCCGCCTTGATCTTCAGTTCCCATCATTTCTCCTAACTTCGTTTGATTGCTTCTGCATTTCTACCCCTCAAAATCGTCATCCGGCAACCGAAACAGTGTACGCCCTGCCGGTCTCTCTAGTCTCATTGCTGCGTTACACTGCCTCCGCCTGCCTGCTGCGCTTCACATGCGACCAGACAAACCATGCGATCCCCGCTAGCAAAACCAATTCCACGCCCAGATGGAAGCGGTGGAAGGCGGCATGAAAACGCGGGTCCGTGTGCCACGCCTTGCCCAGCCTCATGCCCGCATAGGCAAGCGCAAAGCACCACGGCCAGGAACCTACAAACGTATAAATGTGAAAGCGGAGCTGCGGCATCTTCGCAATTCCTGCCGGGAAGGCAATGAAGGTGCGTACCACCGGCAAGAGGCGCGCCAGCAGGACTGCAATCGAACCGTAGCGATTGAAAAACTCCGTCATGCGGTCCAAGTCGTGATGGCTCATCAGCACCCATTTGCCGTAGCGCTCGACCAGCGGACGCCCGCCCTTGGCTCCAATCCAATAAGCGACCAACGAGCCCAGATTGCAGCCGATTGCCCCAGCCGTCGCCACCAGCGCCAAGCCTATCCATTGGTCTCCACCGCCGAATCGCCCAAAGTAAACCAGCGAACCTGCAAAAGGCAGAATGATCTCCGAGGGCAGCGGAATACAGGCCGATTCAATCCCCATAAGCGCAATAATGCCGACGTAGCCGCCCATGTCGATCACGTGGGTTACAAAATGCACTAGAAAGGCAATAATTTTTTCGCTCATGGGCGTTACCAGTATATATTGCCGCGACGGTCCAGTGGTCAGACCTCTATAAGAAAACTCCCAAGCTGGGGTGACATAAGCATGGGTACCAGGTACCACAACCCGAACGAACGTCGATGCCCGCCTGTCCAGGGCGGCCACAACCTTGGCGGTTTGTTAGGATGAGGGTGTAATCAAAGGAGATATTCCCTTGGCCGACTTCCCCCCTGTTCCGCTGACGCTCGAAGGCTCCTACCTGCTCCACCAATTCTTCCGCTTCGATTGGAAGGCCTGGCGGTCCTGCGCGGACGGCGAACGCGAAAAGATCGCCGCCCAAGCCGCTGACACCCTCAACCGCCTCGAACGCAAAGCTCCCGACGCACCGATCCAGACGGCGCTCTTCTCGCAACTAGGCCACAAAGGCGATCTCGTGCTGATTCATTTCCGCGACTCGCTTGAAGCGCTGAATCAGGTCGAACTCGATCTGGCCCAGGCCGATCTCTACAACTTTCTCATCCTCAGCCACTCGTACGTTTCGGTCGTCGAACTCGGTCTCTACGAATCCACTCGCAAGAGCTACGAATCCGCGGCTGCCAAGAGTTTGGAGCAATTCACGCCAGGGTGGACCACCGAAATCAATGCGACGCTCGCTCGCTCCTCCGCCGCCATGGCTCCGCGCCTCTTCCCCGCCATTCCCGAGGCCAAATATCTCTGCTTTTACCCCATGGACCGCAAGCGTGGCGAACAGGTTAACTGGTATATGGTCCCCTTCGCCGAGCGTCAGCGCATGATGCATGAGCACGGCCTCATTGGCCGCCGCTACGCCGACCAGGTGAAGCAAATCATCTCCGGCTCAATCGGCATGGACGATTGGGAGTGGGGCGTAGACCTCTTCGCTGACGATCCAGTGGTCTTCAAGAAACTCATCTATGAGATGCGCTTCGATGAAGTCAGTGCACTATATGCACTCTTTGGCCAGTTCTTCATCAGCGTTCGCCTACCTGTCAACAAGCTCAACGGCTGGCTTAACGGAAGTTTGTAGCCGAGTGAATGTTTGATTCTTAGCCTCGCAATGACACTCGATTCAAGCCAATTCGTTCAGCTAGACCCCGAGGGCCTCGCAAACAGCGCCGCGAAACCGTTTTTCGGTTTGGATTCTGAGATGCTGGCCGCGCGGATGGTGAAGATGGGCGAACCTGCATGGCGTGGCCGCCAGTTGGCCGAAGCGCTATATCGCCAGAGGATCGCCGATCTGGATGCGATCACTACCCTGCCGAAGCCGCTCCGCCAGCGGTTCGCCACCGAAGGCTGGCAGGTGGGCCGGCCAATAATCATCAATATCTTCAAATCGAAGGATGGAACAGAGCGCTACCTGATTCAAGGCCAAAGCGACGACCCTCCAAACTCGATGAAGACTGCCCAAACCGGAGTGGTCGAAACGGTCTGGATGCCGGAGGGCGATGACGGCGAATCCGGCGATGGCTGCGACGCCGCTGCGACTACTGAGGAAGTCAGATTCAGCCAGCGCGCCACCATCTGCGTTTCCAGCCAGGTGGGATGCGCCGTCAACTGCAAATTTTGCCTCACCGCCAAGCTTGGCTTCCAGCGCAACCTGAGTGCGGGTGAAATTGCCGGCCAGGTATTGGCCGTCTTTGACCGTCACGCCGTCGAGGTTGGCCGTGATCGCGTGAACCTGGTCTTCATGGGCATGGGCGAACCGTTCCTCAACTACGACAACTTCATGGGCGCGGTGCGACTGTTGGTCCGCGAGGTCGGTCTGAGCCCGCAACGGATGACCGTCTCGACCTCCGGCGTAGTCCCCGGCATCGAGCGCTTTGCGGCAGAAGGAGCGGAGTTTCGCCCCAAGCTGGCCATCAGCCTCAACGCCCCTAACGACATGATCCGTGCCCAGATCATGCCCATCAATCACAAGTGGCCGATCGAAGCAGTGATGGAAGCGGTGCGCCGGGTAAAGCTGCGACCGCGCGAGCGCATCACTTTCGAGTACGTCCTGCTGGGCGGGGTCACCGACCACGCCGAGGACGCGCGCGAAGTAGCCCGTCTCGTCCGCCGCACGGGTCTGGCCGCCAAGGTCAACCTCATCGCTTGGAATCCCGGTCCCGGCATTGATTACGCAACGCCGAGATCCGAAACTGTGGAGGCCTTCCGCCAAACTTTGGTCGACGCCGGTATTCCCGCCTATATTCGCAAGCCGCGAGGACGCGACATCTACGCCGCTTGCGGGCAGTTGAAGCGCTCGGTCGAGGAATAATATTCGTCTTTGGTCCCCGAAAGCGGGAGAGATTTTACATTGACCCTCAAAGAAAGCGCTTGTGAATCAAGATTTCCGGGAAGCGCTGCTTTTGCTCCCATAAAAGAACATCAAGAGACAAATTATCCACTTTCGATGAATCTTCGGTAGGGTCGGCGCTATCTTGATGAAAGGGAAGTATTTTTCCTTTCCCGGGAGAGTTTCTTGAAGCAGCCGGATCATTACGAGTTTTTGCAGATCAGCCCTAACGCCGAGCCCGAAACCATTCACCGCGTTTACAAATTTCTAGCGGGCCGCTTTCATCCCGACGTACCAGAGACCGGCGATGCAGAGAAGTTCACGCTGCTGAAGCATGCCTATGACGTGTTATCGAATCCGGCGATGCGCGCCAAATATGATGATATACGCAATAGAATTGCACCGGAGCCCCTCCCTATCGTGGATTCGGTGGACTTTCTGGACAACGTCGAAGGCGAGCTGAATCGCCGCCTGGCGGTGCTTGCCGTCCTGTATAAGCGGTGCCGCACAAATGCCCAGAAACCGGAGGTCTCCCTTGGCGAAGTGGAAGGCCTCATGAAGTTTCCGCGTGACTATCTGGAGTTCACCATTTGGTATCTGATGAAGAAGGGTTACATTGTGCGCGCCGACAACTCCTCGCTCACGCTGACTGTTCTTGGCGTGGACTTTGTAGAGACGCAGCGCTCCACTCTTCCCAATTTAAGCAAGCTGCTGAGTTCCGGCGCGGGACCGACGATCTCCGACCGGCGCAACGGGCAAAACGCCGACCACCCTCCAGCAGCGACCGAGCGACGCAACCGCGCGGATCGCCGCAAACAGGGTTGATGATTGAGCGTCCTCAGAACTTGACGGACGGAGCGTTGCGCGCTGCGCTGCTGGCCTCAAAGAAGGCGTTATTCACCTGGAAGCCGGCCATACCCGCCCAGATGCTGTTGGGGAATTGGAGCACGAAGGTGTTGTAATCGCGCAGCGCGTCGTTATAACGCTTGCGCGCCACGCTGATGCGGTTTTCCGTCCCCGAAAGCTCGTCCTGCAGGCGCATAAACTGGTCGCTGGACCGCAGTTGCGGATAGTTTTCAGTCAGCAGTAGCAGGCGTCCCAAGGCCGAATCCAGCTTTCCGTTGGCCTCGATTTTGCCTGCGGGACCCTGCGCATTCAACATGCCGGCGCGTGCGTTGGCTATGTCGCCAAAGACCGTGCTCTCTTCCTTGGTAAAGCCCTTCACGGTCTCCACCAGGTTGGGAATCAGGTCGGCGCGCCGCTCCAACTGCACGTCTACCTCGGACCACGTACTCTTCACAATCTCATCCTTAGCTACCATCTGGTTCTTGGCCCCGACATAGCTGCCAAAGACCATCAACAAAACGAAGACCAAGACGCCAACCACTCCGAGTGCAATCCAAAGTCCCTTACTCATACTGTGCTTTTCTCCTCCGGCTCCCGCGTCGGGAAGCCTACTTATCAAGTTGATAACCTACCAGTCGCCCCCGGCGCCGCCACCACCAAATCCACCGCCACCGAAGCCTCCGAAACCACCACCACCCGAGTCTCCACCACCGCCGCCGAACCCGCCTCCACCAAAGCCGCTCCGGCCCCCGAGGATGCTGGAAAAGAGGCCATAACCCAACAGCATACGAAAGATGGAAGAGCCGCCGAAGAAGATCAGAACAAGAACGAGCAAAATCAGTTTGCCGAAGATGGCGCTGTGATGCCCTTGATGCGGCATCTGCTGAGGATCAACCGGATTATCGGTCAACGTGACCTTGGCGTCGGCGGCGATCACTTGGGCTACCTCGCCAACTGCTAGTGTCACCGCGCCGTCATAATCGTTGGCCCTTAGATCAGGGACCATCTCTCGGCCGATGTCGCCCAGCTTGCCGTCGGGCAGAATGCCTTCGAGGCCGTAGCCCACTTCAATCCGGCGCTTGTGGTCGTCCACCGCCAGAAAAATCAGCACGCCGCGCTCCGAGCCCTTGCGGCCCATCTTCCACTTGTCCTCAAGCGCGTTGGCAAACTCTGCCGGATCAGCGCCATCCAGCGTGTGGATGGTCACGATGGCCACCTGTGCATTGGCTTGTGAATGGTCGAGCTGAGTGCAAAGGCTATCCAGCCGTGCAATGGTCTCAGGCGAGAGTACGTGGGCGTAATCACTCACGTAATCAGTGGGTTGGGGAAGATCCTCGACCCGCTCGGCCTGGGCGACTGTGGCGAAAACACCTAGAAATGCTGCCAAAAGCAGCCGGGAAATAGCGAAATTTGTGCGGGGAAAACCCTTCATCGCTACCTATTCTACGCGGATGGCGGGCGAAAAGTTCCGTCTGGCAGATCGGACCGAGGCCGGGTCTAGGTTCGCGGGCTTCTCGACTTGAGCGAAAAGAGGCAGAAGAAGTGGGCCTCGGGCACTTACACTGTTAGGGAAATGATCCCGAATCCTCAACACCAGCCTCCCATCGCCCGCAAGGAACGCAAAGAGACTTCTCTTCACGGCACAGTCCTGATCGACGACTACGCCTGGATGAGCGACAAAGAGAACCCCGAAGTCACCGCATACCTGGATGCCGAAAATGCTTACGCCTCGACGGTGATGGCCCCGCTTGACGGCCTGCGTGACGAGCTTTACCGGGAGATGCTCTCGCATGTGAAGCAGACCGACATCTCGGTTCCCTTCCGCGATGGCGATTGGTGGTATTACACCCGCACCGAAGAAGGACTGCAATACGCAATTCACTGCCGCACTCATGGCGCCCCCAATTCGCTCGAAGATACGCCGGAGCAGGTGATTCTGGACGGCAATCTGCTGGCCGAGGGCCACGCATACTTTTCGATCGGCGCCAACGACGTGACCGACGATGGACGCTGGCTGGCTTACTCAACCGACATAACGGGCTTTCGCCAATACACGCTGCACATCAAAGACTTGACCACCGGCGAGACACTCACGGGCGAAGTTGAGCGCGTCGGCTCTATCGTCTGGGCCGCTGATAATCGCACGATCTTTTACACCGTTGAGGACGAGGAGCAGAAACGCCAATACCAGCTTTGGCGGCACACTCTGGATACGCCACACACGGCCGACATTCTGGTCTACCAAGAGGACGATGAACGCTTCAACCTGGGCGTTGGGCGCACGCGCGACGGCAAGTTTGTGGTGCTCGAGTCGGCCAGCCACACCACGACCGAGTCATGGGTTCTGCCAGCTGCCGAACCCGAACATCCATTGTCGCTCATCAGCGCGCGCGAGGACGAAAAAGAGTACTCCATTGACCATCGCAATGGGCTTTGGTTTATCCGCACCAACGATTGCGGGCGCAACTTCAGACTGGTTACCGCGCCCATAGAGACGCCGGGCCGCGAACACTGGCAGGAACTCATCGCTCACCGCGACGACGTGATGATCGAAGAGGTGGACCTGTTCAAAGACTTCTTCATCGCCTGCGAGCGTGAGGGTGGATTGCCGCAATTGCGTGTGTGGCGGTTTGAGGGAGATGGACGGGAAGCTGCAAAGATTGGCGAGATCAGTTTTCCCGAGCCAGCCTACAACGCCGAGCCGCACATCAACCAGGTTTTTGATACCCCAACTTTTCGTTACGCCTATCAATCGCTGGTCACTCCGAGTTCGGTTTATGAGTACGATGTGGCCAGCGGCGCATCGACGCTGCTCAAGCAGTTGGAGATTCCAGGCGGCTTCGACCGGAGTCTTTATGTGAGTGAACGCATTCATGCTACCGCGCCCGATGGCGTGCTGGTGCCAGTGTCGCTGGTATATCGCAAAGACAAACGTGAGTCGGGACGCAATCCGCTGTACGTTTATGGCTACGGATCGTATGGCTACTCGCTTCCACTCGGATTCAGCTCGAACCGTCTGAGCTTGCTGGATCGCGGCGTGGTGCTGGCTTACGCGCACATCCGCGGAGGCGGCGATCTTGGTGAGACGTGGCACGACGCGGGCAAGATGCTGGTCAAGCGGAATACCTTCACTGACTTTATTGCTGTCGTCGAGCACTTGACTGCGGCGAAATATGGCGACCCCGCCAAGGTGGCCATCGAAGGCGGGTCGGCGGGCGGATTGCTGATGGGCGCGGTCGTCAATATGAAGCCGGATTTGTTTCGCGCTGTTCTGTCGCACGTGCCGTTTGTGGACGTGATGAATACCATGCTTGATGCTTCCCTGCCCCTGACGGTTCCGGAGTACGAGGAGTGGGGCAACCCCAACGAGCCTGCTTATTTCACTTACATGTTGAGTTACTCGCCGTATGACAATTTGAAGGCGGCGAGTTATCCGGCGATGCTGGTGAAGACTTCTCTGAACGACAGCCAGGTGATGTACTGGGAGCCAGCCAAGTATGTGGCCAAACTTCGCACGCTTAAGACGGATAATTATCCGCTGCTGCTGGTGACGAATATGCAGGCCGGACACGGCGGATCGAGCGGCCGTTATGACTATCTGAAGGAGATCGCACTCGACTACGCCTTCCTGCTGCGGGAGTTGGGATTGGTGTGATGCATTCCCATTTTCCAAGCGCCGGAGATGGTGTATTTTGGGGCTAAAAATGGCCATTTTCTGGTAAAAATCGACTCATTTTTGGCCGAAAAGCGGCCAAAAATGGAGGTTTTAGTTGCTCATTCGTCAATAGGACATAATTACAAGTCATTGTTTCCATGATAGTTATAACCTGCAAAGGGGTTTGAAAACCCGCCTCCATGGTGTAGGGGGGGTGGGGGTGGGGCGAAAAATCCGGTCCGAGACGATGGCGCGGGGGCCAAATTGGAGGCTGAACTCATCCCTTGATTGTGCGCCAGAGAAGGATAATGATCTGCAAGCAGCGACGGAGCAGCTTGTGAATTCCCAACTTCTCAAGGCGAGTACCAGGGCTGGCGTGATAGATTTCGTTCTAGATTTTTCTGGAGAGATTCATGCGTCGCTTATGGTTGATGGGGCTGTCGGTTTTGGTGGCCGCAAGCTTTGCCTGCGGTCAGGATACCGATCCGCCGATGTCTTCGCCTCAGGCAGACGCACAGCCCATTCGCGAAAAGGTTTTTGCCGTTGGTCCTGGGGTAACGGCTCCAGAGCTTTTGTCTTCCGCCCTGGCACCGGCCCCGCTTGAGAAATGCAGGAAGAACGTGTATGGCAAGGTCGTCCTTTCAGTCATTGTGGACGCGAAAGGCCAGCCGCGAAACGTGATGTTTCTTGAACCTCTCGGCACAGAGTTGGATAGATTCGCGCTCCAGATGCTTTCGGCGGATCGATTCAAGCCAGGAATCAGCGATGGCGCACCGGTTGCCGTCGCTCTATCGGTCGAAGTGGAGATGGAAGCCTGTGTCATTAGGAAGAAAGACGAGAATGGACGGAAGACCGATTGGTTGCGGCTGATGTCTGAGCCGACGCAACATTTTGGAAGACTGCGAATTGCACCGAAGGAAGCAGCCTTTGCATCGGACGATACGCTGCGAAAGGATTCAATCAGCGATCCTATAGAGTATCGACAGGGAGGAGCGATCAGCGCCCCCGTCCTTCTTAACTATGTTTCGGCAGAGTTTACCGACGCGGCGCGCACGGCAAGATACCAAGGGACATGCATGCTCTCATTGATTGTCGATAGAAATGGTATGCCGGCGAGTATTAGCGTGATGCAACGCCTGGACTATGGGCTGACCGAGAACGCCATCAAGTCAGTAGAGAAATTTCGGTTCAAGCCTGCGATGAAGGACGGCGAGCCCGTCACGGTTAGGGTCCCCATTGAGGTGAGCTTCCACTTGTACTAACTCCGCTGTGGAAGGCATCGGCTAACTTGAGCACGAAGACCCGATGAATGTGAAGCGCCGGGATTCAAGAAATCCCAAGTCACTGAGCGGTAGCCATGCCAATTCCCTATGGCTTTATTCCTCAGCGAGGCGGCGTCTCCGTGCCGGACTCTGATGGAGTCTATCCGCTGACCAGAAGTGTAACGGGACCGCGAGTGATCGAATTCGCTGATAGAGGATACGGCCAAATGGCTTTTATTCATGAGGGGAACAGCGCTTGCGATGTTGTGCTGACGATCAGCGAGAGAGGGAAGGCCAGCGATCCGCAGGTGGTATCTCACCCTAGCCGCAAAAACAAAAACGCGGCGAGGATGGCCCACCCAGACCCCACACTATCTATGAAAATGCAGTCTGCAGAGGCCGCACCCTCCATTCGGCACGGCAAATTGCGGGAGATCGATCAGGCTGACTGTGCAAAGAACTCTCGCCGGATTGTAAATTTTTCGATATACTAAAGATTCCAGCACAGTCCGAGACTGCGGCCGTGCCTGCTCCGATAGGCCACTTCATGAGAGACAAGGCGATTTCCTCCTGACGGAATCGCGCGGCGTTTGTGTCTTTTGGCCAGATGATTTGCACTTCGCAGGGAAAAATATCAAACGAGAAGGTTGCCATGCAGACTTCTGATTGTTGTACCCGCACACCAAAGCCACAGGGGCTCTATCACTCGCAGAATGAGCACGACGCCTGCGGGATGGGGCTGGTTGCCAACATTCGTGGAGAGAAGAGCCACGAGATCATTTGCAAGGGTCTCGAGGTGCTCATCAACCTGACCCACCGCGGCGCGGCAGGCTGCGATCCGGAGACGGGTGACGGAGCGGGGATTCTGATTCAGATTCCGCATGAGTTTTTTGCGCAGGAATGCGCGGCGCTGGGGATGCGCCTGCCCGATGCAGGTGCGTATGGCGTGGCTATGTGTTTTCTGCCGGTGGACAAGCACGACCGCCTGCAGTGCGAAGGCGTGATTGAGCGCGTCGCGAAGGAAGAGGGACTGGCGGTTCTGGGCTGGCGCGATACGCCGGTGAATGGGACCGTGATCGGCCGCGAAGCGCGCGCATCGCAACCCTACATTGAGCAACTGTTCCTGGGCAAGCCCGACGGATTGGACGAAGACGCTTTCGAGCGCCTGCTCTACAGAGTTCGGCGCCGTACTGAAAACGAGATGGTCTCTTCGGAGATTGAGGGCAAGGAAGAGTTCTACATTCCCTCGCTCTCTTGCCGCACCATTGTTTACAAGGGCCTGATGCTGGCGCCGCAGATTGAGAATTTCTACTACGAACTGGCCAATCCCCTGGTCAAGAGCGCGCTCTGCTTGATTCACCAGCGCTTTTCTACGAACACGTTTCCGAGCTGGAAGCTGGCGCACCCTTATCGCTACCTGGCGCACAACGGCGAAATCAACACGATTCGCGGCAATGTCAGTTGGATGAACGCGCGCCAATCGGTTTTGGAAAGCCCGCTGCACGGCAGTCAGATCGACTCGCTTTATCCGGTGATCATGCCAGGCGGCAGCGACTCGGCTTCTCTGGACAACGCGGTCGAGTTTCTCTTTCAATCGGGGCGTTCCCTGCCCCACGTGATGGCCATGCTGGTTCCCGAGGCCTGGTCGGGCAACCCCGATATGGACGAAGACAAGCGCGCCTTCTACGAGTATCACGCCTCACTGATGGAGCCCTGGGACGGCCCCGCGGCGTTGTGCTTCACGGACGGCCGCTTGATTGGCGCGACGCTCGACCGCAATGGACTGCGCCCTGGCCGCTACATCGTGACCAAGGATGATTTAGTGGTGCTGGCCTCAGAGGCCGGCGTGCTGGACGTGCCGGCGGAGGACATTCGCAAGAAGGGCCGTCTGCAACCGGGCCGCATGTTCCTGGTCGATACTGTTCAGCAGCGCATCATTTCTGACTCTGAGATTAAAAAGCAGTTGGCCGGACGGCAGCCTTACGCGGCTTGGCTCAAAGAGCAACAGGTGACGCTCGATCATTTGCCGGAGCCGCCTGCGCGCGTGATCGGCATCAAGACCGAGCCATTGCTGCGCCGTCAGAGGGCCTTCGGGTATAGCGAAGAAGACTTGAGGATTCTTTTGGGACCGATGGGGGCGACCGCCGCGGAGCCGATTGGCTCGATGGGCACCGATGTGCCGCTGGCTTGCCTCTCCGACCGTCCGCAGCCATTGTTCAATTACTTCAAGCAGCTTTTTGCGCAGGTCACCAATCCGCCAATCGATCCGATTCGCGAAGAGATGGTGATGTCGCTGATCAGTTATATCGGCACCGAACGCAACATTCTGGACGAAGCGCCGGATAACTGCCACACGCTCAAGCTGCCGCATCCGATCCTTACCAATCGCGATCTGGAAAAGCTGCGCCGCGTTTCATCGGGAGATTTGCTGGCCACTACGCTGCCGACGCTCTTCCGCGCCGCGGATGGCGAAGTGGGCCTGCATCGCTCGCTCGACGACCTGAGCGCTCGAGCTTCGCACGCTGTGGATTCCGGCTACACGCTGCTGATTCTCTCTGACCGCGGTGTCGATTCGACCTATGCGCCGATTCCGAGTTTGCTGGCCATGGCCGCAGTCCATAACCGGCTGGTGCGCGAGAAGACCCGCACCCAGGTGGCGCTGATCATCGAGAGCGGCGAGCCGAGAGAGGTGATGCATTTCGCCCTGTTGATTGGGTATGGCGCGAGCGCTATCAATCCTTATTTGGCGATTGAGACGCTGCACGACATGAAGCATCGCGGCCTGTTGCCGCACAGCGTCACGGGCCCCCACGCCGAGAAGAACTACATCAAGGCGATCAACAAGGGGCTGCTGAAGACCTTCTCGAAGATGGGGATCAGCACGCTGCAAAGCTATCGCGGCGCGCAAGTCTTCGAGGCAGTGGGGCTGAATCAGTCGCTGATTGACGCTTACTTTTCCGGGACCGCTTCGCGCATTGAAGGCGTGGGGCTGGACGTGCTGGCACGCGAGGCGCTGCTCAAGCACGCATTCGCTTTTGCGCCGCTCACCGAGTCGGAAACTGAGTTGGTTGTCGGCGGACAATACCAATTCCGCCTGGGCGGCGAGTATCACCTGCAGAACCCGGAGACGATCAGCAGACTGCAGCGAGCAGTGCGCGAGAACAGCTTTGCGACGTTCCAGGAGTACAGCGATTTGCTGGACGATCAGAATCGCCATCTGTGTACGCTGCGCGGACTGCTTCAACTCAAGTACGAAGACAAGCCCATTTCGATTGACGAAGTGGAACCGGCCAAGGAGATCGTCAAGCGGTTCACGACCGGCGCGATGAGCTACGGATCAATTTCGAAAGAGGCGCACGAGACTCTGGCGATTGCCATGAACCGGATCGGCGGCATGTCCAATACCGGCGAGGGCGGCGAAGAGGAAGAGCGCTTTACGCCTGATGCGAACGGCGATTCGCGGCGGTCGGCTGTCAAGCAGGTGGCCAGCGGCCGCTTCGGCGTGACGACGAATTATCTGGTGAACGCGGACGAGTTGCAGATCAAGATGGCGCAAGGCGCAAAGCCCGGAGAGGGTGGACAATTGCCCGGCCATAAAGTGGATGCGATCATCGCCCGTACGCGACACTCGATTGCCGGGGTGGGTTTGATATCGCCACCGCCGCACCACGATATCTACTCCATTGAAGATTTGGCGCAACTGATCTACGACTTGAAGAATGTGAACCCCAAGGCGCGCATCGCCGTCAAGCTGGTCTCAGAGGCTGGCGTAGGCACGGTGGCCGCGGGCGTCAGCAAGGCGCACGCCGATGTGGTGCTCATCTCTGGCGACAACGGGGGCACCGGCGCGTCGCCGCTCAGTTCGATCAAACACGCGGGTCTGCCGTGGGAACTGGGTTTGGCCGAGACGCAACAGGTGCTGCTATTGAACGATCTGCGCGGACGCATCAAGGTGCAGACGGACGGCAAGCTTCAGACGGGGCGCGACGTCGTGATCGCAGCTCTGTTGGGTGCTGAGGAGTTTGGTTTCGCCACCGCGCCTCTGATTTCCATGGGTTGCATCATGATGCGCAAGTGCCATTTGAACACGTGTTCAGTGGGCATTGCCACGCAAGATCCTATCCTGCGCGCGCGCTTCAAGGGTCAGCCTGAGCACGTTGTCAACTTCTTCTTCTTTATCGCCGAGCAGGTGCGCCAGCATATGGCCAAGCTCGGGTTCCGTACCGTGAATGAGATGGTGGGCCGCGTGGACAAGATTGACGCCGCGATTGCCGACGCTCACTGGAAGGCTAAAGGCATCGACCTCTCGTCGATTCTCTACGCGCCCACACTGCCTTCACGCGTGTCGCGCCGCAAGACACAGGAGCAGGATCACGGCCTGGCTTTCGCCCTCGATCATCAACTTATCGAGATGGCCGCGCCGGCTCTTGAATCACAAGCACGAGTCACTGCCAGCTTCGCCATTCGCAATGTGCATCGCACCGTGGGCGCCATGCTGGGCGGACGAATCGCGATGCGTTACGGCTCGGCCGGATTACCGGACGAGACGATTCACTTCAAGTTCAACGGCTCGGCTGGCCAGAGCTTCGGCGCATTTGTTCCCAATGGAGTGACGCTGGAACTTGAAGGCGATTCGAACGATTACGTGGGCAAGGGGCTTTCCGGCGGACGCATTATCGCTTATCCGCCGAAGACGTCAAGTTTTCTGCCGGAAGAAAGCATTCTGGTTGGCAACGTGGTGCTTTACGGCGCAACCAGTGGCGAAGTCTTTTTGAATGGCAAGGCTGGCGAGCGGTTCGCGGTGCGCAACTCCGGCGCAATTGCGGTAGTCGAGGGCGTGGGTGATCACGGCTGCGAGTATATGACCAACGGCACGGTGGTGGTGATCGGAAAGACCGGGCGCAACTTCGCTGCCGGCATGAGTGGCGGCTATGCATTCGTCTACGACGAGAAGGGCGACTTCCCCGCCCGCCGCTGCAACCAAAGCAGCGTCGATCTGGAACCGCTGGTTGTGGCTGAAGACGTAGTCCGAGTGCGCGGTCTGCTCGAACGCCATCGCGACTACACAGGGAGCCCGCGCGCCGCATGGATTCTGGAACACTGGGAAGACGCGCAGCCGCGCTTCATCAAGGTATTCCCACACGAATACAAGCGTGTTCTGGGCGTTGCGCGCGGCGAAGGGTCGGCGGGAGCAGACTCCGCTGCGGTCCACCCCGTTTCTCCAACAACTCCGTCGCCCGTAGCGGCGGCAGCTGAGGTGCATCATGGGTAAGGTGACAGGATTCCTCGAGATTGAGCGCGAACAGCCGGGGCGTCGCATCGTCGATGAACGGCTTCATGATTGGTTCGAAATTTATCAGGCATTCCCGGAAGAGAAGCAGAAGGAACAGGCGGCCCGCTGCATGGATTGCGGCGTTCCTTTCTGCCACACAGGTTGTCCGGTCAACAATCTGATTCCCGACTGGAACGATCTAGCTTACAACGGTCGCTGGGAGCCGGCGATTCGCCGTCTGCACTCCACCAATAATTTTCCGGAGTTCACTGGACGCATTTGCCCCGCGCCTTGCGAGGCTTCCTGCGTACTCGCCATCAGCCAGCCGGCCGTATCCATCAAGCTGATGGAGCGCAGCATTGCCGAGCGTGGTTGGGACGAGGGCTTTATTCATCCCGAACCGCCCGAGCAGAACACCGGCAAACGCGTGGCAGTTGTCGGCAGCGGACCTGCGGGACTGGCCGCCGCGCAGCAGTTGCGCCGCGCCGGACATTCAGTGACGGTCTACGAGAAGGCCGACCGCATTGGTGGACTGCTGCGCTATGGCATACCCAACTTCAAGCTGGAAAAGCACATCATCGATCGCCGCATCGAGCAGATGCGCGCTGAAGGCGTTACCTTCATCACCAACGCTCATGTGGGCGCCAATGTGCCGGTTGACGCGCTGACCGAGCATTATGATGCGATCCTGCTGGCCGGTGGCTCCGAGCAGCCGCGCGACTTGAAGATTCCAGGACGCGAACTCAAAGGCATTCATTTTGCCATGGAGTTTTTGCCGCAGCAAAATCGTCGCTGTGAAGGCGACGTTCTTGATCCCGCGCTCGATATTCTGGCTACAGGCAAGCGCGTGGTCATCATTGGCGGCGGTGACACGGGAGCAGATTGCCTGGGCACCAGTCTTCGTCAGCAGGCCAAGAGCGTCCATCAGTTTGAAATCATGCCCAAGCCTCCCGAAACGCGCGCCCCTTCCACACCCTGGCCGATGTGGCCCCTGCAGTTGCGCACGGAGACTTCGCACGAAGAAGGCGGTCTTCGGGACTGGAGCATCAACAGCGTCAAATTCACTGGCGACGACCAGGGCAACGTCAAGCAGTTGCATGGTGTCCGCGTCAGTGCGCCGCCTGCCTTCACGCCGATCGAAGGCTCTGAATTTACGCTCGACGTTGATTTAGTGCTGTTGGCGATGGGCTTTCTAGGTCCTGTGCGTTCGGGTATGATCGAGCAGTTCGGCGTGGCCTTGGACAATCGTGGCAACGTGGCCGCCAACGCCGACTACCAGACTTCGGTCGAGAATATCTTTGCTGCCGGCGATATGCGCAGGGGCCAGTCTCTAGTGGTCTGGGCAATCAGCGAAGGACGCAAAGCCGCAGCCGCGGTTGACCGGTACCTGGCTACCGTTGACGAGTCTGTGCCACAGCGCCATCACGCGCTGGTGTAAAGCATGACTTGAATTCCGTCACATCCTCTCTGCCGACAATCAGAACGAAGGCAGAGAGGATGTCAGCAGAGCCCCACCTCTTCTGGAAGGGCCTCGGCATGAAGTGCTTCAGCGCATAGAGGAATATTCCACGCGGTCAACACCGCGGCTAGATCAGAGCGCATCCGAGCCTCGGAGCAATTTTCGGCGCCAAATTCCTGACTGTTTTTGCTTAACCTGGCTATCTTCCTTGGATCTTCCCAGAGCTTTGTAATCTCCTCGGCAAGGCTCTCGGACGAGAAGGGCTTGCATAGCACGCCGTTGTAATCCTGCATCACGTAGTCGGAAATTCCCATGGAATCTGTTGCGACGATGGCTTTGGCCAGATGCATGGCACATACCAGCGTGACATGACCGCACGGCACTGTCGAGCCGGACAATGGCAAAACGGTAAATGCGGAGTGCAGCAGGATATTCATTGCCTCCTTCAGTGGCGCATTCACGAGCACTCTAACGTTGGGAGGAATCGTGAGTCCTACAAGACTTTCGGGACGGACGACAAGTACAAAAGGAATATCGCTCAACATACGGCTTGCATCGATCAGCGTGCGATAATCGCGCCCGTTTCCACCTATAGATGAGACGTACCGTCCATCCTGCAAAGGACGTTCAGGAAACGCTTCAGGCACACCGATACTCCAGAGACGCAGTTGAATACGGTTCAGCGGGATGTTGAAATATTTGCTGTATAAGTCACACTCCATGCTGGAGTGGACGGCAAGCTTTGTTATCTGTTGAAATGCATAAGACATGAAACGATGCCGGAGGCCCACAGGCAATTCGGCGAAATTGAATGAATCGACGTAATGATCAATGCGTATGCGAAAAATGCGGCAAAAGAGCGCACACCAAAAGGATGCGCGAGGATCATGCGTGATCAGCAGATTGGCCTTTCCTCTGGCCGCGCGAATCACCGCCTGAAGACAGGCACGGATCATAGCTACATTAGGACGCCGTATGACCTTCTCCCAAAAGTAGATTGGGCGATCGTCAAAAAAATCCCACTGCACTTTCTCCCCAGTTATACCGGGCCCTAGCTGATGCCAGCCTTCCGCAAAACCGGGAGAGCAGCAGACGATCAAAGGCATCTTTATCGCAGTCTTTTCTTCAGTCGACTTTTCGCGCATGAATCCTCACTCTACGCCGGTTTCAGTCAGCGCGCCTTTCGTTGTATTCGATCAATTTCTGCGGCCTTCTTCGTCTCTTACTGAGTTCGTATTGCAGTTGCCCCACGAAAATTGGGAGTTGCTGCAGGTGAGAGTGAATTCCATAAAGGAACAATATTCCTGGGGTAGCGCGTTTCCAGCGAGCCTTCCACGCCGAGCGCAACGACAACAGCATCAGCAAGGTGAACCAGAGCGCAACAGGAAATATTCCTAAGAAAGGGACGGCGGCAACGGCGACCGCCAGCGAGATGATCCAACCAATCCCGCGAATCAAGTTTCGTCTGCGTTCGGAACTCCAGAATGGATCGTCGCTGTTGCGGAATCGCTCCGCGACTTCTGCATAGGCGTGACCTGCTCGCGTAGCGCGCTTCCAGTATTGATTCCAGCGCGTAATCCGTAAATCGTGTCCGGTCATTGGGCAGTCGATGTGCAGAATTCCGTAGCCTCGAGATCTTATACGCCGGCAAAGCTCGGGCTCTTCTCCGGCAATCAGCCCCTCATCGAAGCCTCCCGCTTCCTCCAGGACCTTTCTGCGCATCAGCACGTCGCCGCCGCAGAATTCCGCAGGTCCTGGCGAATAAACCCAGTCAAGATCGAGAACGCGATTATAGATCGATGCTTCCGGATGAATTTCGCGGCGATGCCCCCAAACGACAGCAACCGTAGATTCTCGCGACAATGCCTCACATGCAGTCAGAGGAAAGTCCGGGTGCAAAATGGTATCTCCGTCGAGAAAAAGAATTATGTCGGATGCCGCGCGTCGCCAGCCCGCATTGCGCCCGAGTGCCGCAGTAGGCCGTTCCGGGTGAAGCGCAATCACGGTTGCGCCAAAACTCGAAGCCAGTTCGACGCTGCCATCGGTCGAGGCGGAATCAACATAAATCACCTCGTTCACGGTAACTCCGCGCACCTGCCTGATGGACTCAAGGCATCTGGCCAGCCCCTGTCCCTCATTGCGTCCGATGACTACAACCGAAAGCTGTGGCGGAGCTACGTGCGCGGTGCCGCGTAAAGTGCCGTCAGAGACTTCCTGCATGAACGCCTTCTTCCTGCGTTGTTTCGACTCTCGCAAATTCCTTAGCAGCCCCGGACTTTTTTTGAATGACTCGCGCCGGAACGCCGACAGCAATGCAGTTGGACGGAACGTCCGTGAGCACCACAGCATTGGCTCCAATCTGCACATCATCACCAATTCGTATCGCACCCAGAACCTTTGCGCCCGCGCCAATATCCACGCGATTTCCCAGGATAGGCGCTCCGCGGGTCCCGGTGTGCTTTAGCCCCACTGTAACTCCATTGCGGATCACGCAGTCATCCCCAAAAACGGCATCGCCGCTGATTACAATTCCACCGAAATGGTCGATTCGGAAACGACGCCCCAGAGTTACCTCGCAGGGAAGCTCGATGCCCGTGACCACTTCGGAGATAGGCTTCAACAACTTATAGATGAAGGAAAATGGCATCCGTAACCAGCGCCATTTAATGGTATAGCGCCATCGTCCATAGCGATAGGCCGCCATGGCCCATAAACCCTGACGAGAGAGTTGACAGTCGTGCGTGTGCCAGTCTTCGCGGATGTTCTCGAACAAATTCGACCTCACTGAGTACTTAGGATATCTCGGACAGAGTACCACGACGCACAAGGCGAGTTAGCTCACAGCACTGTTCGTTTCAGTAACTCTCTCAAAATAGAAACCGCGATACGCATTTAGCCAAGTAGATGGGTGAAATAGTACGGAGAACGTGCTTTCAATGCACGGCCAATCCGCAACAAGCCTATATCCAAGTGCAGCCAACTCATCGACAAATTGCTGGCGATTCAAGACTCGGTACACGCAAGTGAAGTCGGTAATTCTCTGCAGGGTATAGTAAGTGTCGCGGTCCCAAACCGGAGTTCGATTAATCAACAAAAATGACGGCAACTTCCTGAGGGACAACAAACGATCCGCCAACGATTCCTCCATATACTGCAATGTTCCAGCGCTTATCAGAATATCGCAACCGTCGGCATCTGAGAAAGCATCGGTGAAATTCAATGCTGCTGCGTTTTGCGATGCGGCAATCTGCTTACCCACATCAATGACGGCGGGAAGATCGCATACCAGCCACTTAAAACCAGAAGGAAGGCGTTGATGTTGCTGAAGAACGTAATAGCTGATGCCCACACTACCGCCAAGATCAGCCAATTTCATGCCCGGAAGGAGCAACGGTCGCAAATGAAAAAACAGGCAATAGTCGCTGGGCTTGAATTGATAAATTGGCCATGTGCGAAGCATCTTCGCTGCCGCTTCAGTGTTGTAGCTGATTGCCCGATTTTTCGGGATGTGCGCCAGGGCAGCGGCGAAGGTGGGATACAATCCTCTGCCGGTGAAGTTCAGCGCCTTGCGATCAAGATAATGACGCAGAACAGGAAGGCGCTTCACGCGGCCGCGCAGACTGGACAGCAATTGCTGAAGCGATGTTTTGTCCAAAAGCGGCTTGGACTGAGATGGAGCCAGCATCTGCTGCGAATTTCTATTCATTGAAACCACCTCCCTAGTTACTAGCGCCGATGGTCTTCCGAATATTGTGTCTTCGCGGGTTGGTAATATGCGACAGGCCCGGCAATGGAGCGGTCGCCAATTTTAGAGCGGTACTTAGGATGAGATTTCAACCATCTTCTATGGGTTGCCTGTCTGCGCCCCTTTTTCGCAGTTATAGTGAATATATCTGGCTTGCACCGATGGCCCGCGCGGGTACGCCAACTACTGTAACTCCCGGTGGCACATCGTGTGTAACTACAGCATTGGCGCCCACGGTCGCGCCATCCCCAATGGTCACGCCCCCCAACACCGTCACACCACGCCCGATCCACACTTCATTGCCGATCACAATTGGCCGCGCAATGTGGCCGGATTCGCGAAGCGGCAACCCCGGAATCCGTGCATGATTGGCGTCGCGAATGCTCGAATATTCGCCAATCATGGCGCCATCGCCGATCTGAATCCTGGCTCGTGAAACTATGTGAACTCCGCGAGAGATAACGACTCCGTCGCCAATGTCAATGGATCCGCTCTCTTCTGTTTCCAGGTAGATCGCGGGATACAATAGCACGTCGCATCCAATATGAATGATGCCCGTGCCGTGCACCTCCGGCGGTCCAAGAATCACGACTGACGCATTGAGCCGCGTGGTCAAGCGGGAGGAAAGCAGAGCGTGGTTGCGAATGCGCTCCAAGTTTTTGCGCAGCCCGGAGGTCGTTCGATAGAAAGAAGATAGCAGCGAGGTCAGTGACGACTTTATCTTGCGTCGCATGGAGTTATCCTGGCAAATCGAGGTGAGTTACTTCAGTTAATTCCCTTCTTCATGAATCTCTTCACCAAGGCTGCTGTGGAGAAAAGTACCCGCCTCTTGTATCGCGCCATGCCTGACACATGATCGAAGTCATGGATAAATCTCTACGGGCGCTGGCGCGGCGGGACGGACTTTTACTCCACCGTCGGCGCAGTGATCGCAACCAATACCAGACAGCTTCCAATGCCATCGAAAACCAGGCAGTGATTCCATGATGCTTTCGATAATAGAGCAACATGCTTCTCATGCGCCAGAGAGTGAGTTGCGCTCCGGTTCTGGAAAGTTCGAGTGATGGCACCTGACGCGAAGACTCACCGCCGATATGTACAACAACGATATCCGGCCAATACCAGATCGAGTATCCACCATTCTTAATGCGCTTGCAAAGGTCCACTTCCTCGAAGTACAAGAAAAACTGCGGGTCGAATCCGCCGATATTCTTCAGCGCTTCTGCGCGCAATATAGAGTACGCTCCAGGAACCCAGTCGACATTCGCCGCCTCCATTGGGTTGGCCCAGGTTCTATCGGCGCGCCCAAAGAATCGGGATTTTGGAAAGCGTGCCGCAAGCCCGGAAAGAACGATCAGGTCACTGAAGACTGTCGGAAACATCCGCGCCGAAGGCTGACTCGATCCATCGCGCCCAATCAGTCGGCCTCCGCCAAGCCCTGCGCCGGGGGTTGCGTCCATGTGCTCCACGGAGCGTGCGAGTGAACCCTCGGACAGAAACGCATCCGAATTGAGCAGAATGATATAGCGTCCACTGGCCGACTGAAAACCAAGATTATTTGCAGGACCAAAGCCGAGGTTGATTTCACTCCGCATCAACCGCACATCTGGAAACTCCTGCTCGACCATTTCGGCAGAACCATCTTTTGAAGCATTATCGACCACAATGACCTGAACGCGCAGAGAGCCCCTTTCGCGATAGACCGAGAGCAGGCACTCTCGCAGCACATCGCGCGTGTTAAAGGAAACAATCACGATAGAGACGTCGAATTGGTAAGAAGATGAGTTCTGAATATGCATAGCCCCATTCACAGGTTATTGGGCGCATTCTCCCGAAAGACGCGCGCCAGTGCGCCGACATTTTGCGGCAGGTTATAGAGTCCCAGCACCCGCTTGCAGCCGGCAACTCCAAGGCTACGCCGAAGCATCGGAGCTTCGACGAGCCGTCCAAGTGCAGAAGCCAACTCTTCGGTCGAAGAGGCAGAAACCAGCAAACCATCGAGACCGTCGCGAATCAATTCCGGAATTCCAGCAATGCGGGTACTCACGCAGGGAATCTCCATCGCCATCGCTTCCATCAATGCCACTGGCACACCTTCGGCGAAACTGGCCAGCGCAAAGATATCCGCATGGCTCAGCAAGCGACGGGTCTCCTCATGGCTCTTTGCGCCCTCGAAGACCGCCGCAATTCCTTTTTGTTTAACGAACTCTTCCAAATGAATACGATCCGGCCCGTCGCCAACGAATCGCACCCGGAGCGAATAGCCCTGAGAGAGCAACAGGTCACAGGCATGCAACAGGATGAGTTGGCCCTTCGCAGGGACTAATCGGCCCACGCATAAAATCTCCAGCATGTGTTCCTGCTTAGACTCTTTCAGCGCCGGAAAGAAAACTTTTGGATCAATGCCTAGTCGCACCACATGCATCTTATCCCAGTGCTCGGGCGCTGAGACGCGCATCAATTGGCTGCGACAGAATTCGCTGATGCACAGGATAAACTTTGCGTGCTCTATTTTTTGCCGGAGATAAAACTTTTCCACATCATAGAATTCATCTGGACCATGCACGGTCAACGAGTAAGAGAATCCCCAGGCTATC
This sequence comes from Occallatibacter sp., assembly GCA_049513195.1. Taxonomy (GTDB): domain Bacteria; phylum Acidobacteriota; class Terriglobia; order Terriglobales; family Acidobacteriaceae; genus Telmatobacter. Next base: position 3,835 of record JBEKWJ010000007.1, on the reverse strand, counting down.
GACGCAATCATTCCGACTGTCGCGACCGACCCACAGAAGTGGATGTGGAGATGCCGATGACCACGTGAACGCATCCAATCCCCAAGAACAAGAGCCTCCGCGAAATAAAAGAATGCATAGAGCGTTGCGTAAAGATCCCATCGGCCCAGCGTGAGAGCGGCGTGCAATCCGCGAATAACAACCAGGGGTCTCAGAAAGAGCGTCTTGGTCGCGGTGATCGCTGCCCTCACAGCACCCCTCGACTTAATGTAAAAGGTCTTCTCGGCCTCTTCCACCTCGATCGCTGACATCGAACTTAAGCGATCAGACTGGTTGATGGAGGCTACTTCCACCGAGAAGCCCTGCTTTCTCAGTTCCTTGATTTCATTGAGAAGAAATGTGTGCGATATGGCCGGATAGCGGCTCAAGAGATAGACAAGCCGCTGCGGCGCTCCATTCGCGGTCTTCGCCGTCGAAGCCCTTGCGCTAGACACGGAATCGAGACGCGATTCGGCATCGAGGGCCATTGAAGAGCTCCCTATTCCTCGCTTAACGTTTTGGATGTTCATATCCATAGATGATCGTAACTACTTTCAGCTACCTTAGGAAACTGAGGGAGAAGAGATTTCATTCTCCATGAATTCATGTGAAATATCCGATTTTTCCGTAACCATGTGATAAATGCGAATCACATGGTCCATCTTTTGCTGCCAGTCGAAATCTCGAAGAGCCTTCTCGCGTCCGGCGGCCCCCATGGATTTTCTCAGTTCGGGAAAGTCAATCATCTTCTGCATCGCTTCGGCAAATCCTGTTACGAGGCCTGAGTAACTCTGCGGCTCGATAAGCACTCCGCAAGAGTCGTCAAGGTAGTCTGCGGGGCCGCCCCATTTGGTCGCGATCACCGGTTTGCCCATAGCCATGGCTTCCAGCACCACGGCTCCCCCACATTCATACAAACTGGGAAGAAGCAGCGCGAGAGATCCTTTTAGTCGAGCAGCGCATTCTTGCTGTGGCAACCATCCGACGAAATGAACGCGATCCTTCAGCCCTAGTCCATCGGCCAAAGATCGCCATACCTCTAACATTGGACCATCGCCAATGATCTCGAGTTCAGCGGATGAAAGCTTTTCAAGCGCGCGGATCACGACGTCCACAGCCTTCCAATCCACCAGGCGTCCCAGGAAAATAAAGCGCGGAACCTTGCTATCGGAACTGTTCGATGCATTCTGCCAAAGGCCGATATCGATGCCGTTCTCTACTAACTCAATCACTTTGCCGCGAATTCCCGAAGGTAGCGCCCGACGAGTTCTTTCATTGGCCACGAGTACGACATCGGCGTGCTTCTTACCAGGAAACAGCGCGTTGCCCATATTTGTAAACAACCTGACAAACGCCAGCAATACCCGGCTCATCCAAGACTCGTTGCGACGAAAAGCCGGTGGATATTCCATTCCTCCATTGAGCGGTCCGATCACCACCGGCGCACCCAAACCGAAGATCAGCGAAGGAAAGCGTGGGGCAACCGGAATAGGCTGGTGAATCAAATCGACGCGTTGGTCGCGAATGAGTTTGCGCACGATTGCTCGTTGACAGAATTGAGTGATGAGCTGATTTGAAAGCCCCAAAGTGGATTCAGACAAACGCTTGGGAAGATAGCGGCTGAGAGAGTGAAGCAGTTTGTGAATCCACAAGTCTGGAACGAAGAAAATACGGTCAATATCACGCGGAAACATTTCCACCAATTCGCTTCGCGTTCGCGAGTGAACGACCATCCAGCACTCGATGCCACGAGAGCGCAACAGGCCAAAGTAGTGAACGGGAAGGATAGCCTCTCCGCCGAAGCGCGTCGAAGCGTTTTCGGCGACGATACATATTCTCATAGGATTCACTCGTGAAAACAATCGGCCAATACTTTCGTCAATGCTAACATTTTTCCATGACCATGGACCTTGATTTCTGTGTGGAAGAGTTACTCAAGGATAGGGATTTTGCTAATTGCCTGGTGATGTGGCGCGCGGCAAAGTCCGCGCCAAAAGCGAAGCGCAGCACGGGTCCAAAGCTATTGGCCGCTGTAACTCCGACGAAATACAATCCAGGCATCGATGACTGAAAGTCGCGTGAGAGTATAGGACTATGGTCGACCGATCGAATCTGTGAAAGTAATTCGCCGCCGAGAAACGCCAGTCGACGCAGATCGACCCTGTACCCTGTCGCAGTGATGATCTGGCTGGTCCAATGCTGTTTGAGTGTACCGTCGAGACCGACTAAGTCCAAGAGCACACCGCCTCCACGCGCCTCGGCATTCTGAATAGAATAGCCTTGCAAAATGGGAACACGTCCCATGACTCGTTCTTTCATAGGCCAGCCAGCCGCGGGCTTGAGATGAGTCTTGACAATTTTCAGGCGCAGTTTCAGTGGCAGACGATGGAAGAGAAGAGGTGCATCGGTGTAAAAGCGTGAACGCAAACCGGGTCCAATGCCAGAGGCAGGGTGACGCAACCGACTCCAGAGCGAGCGTGGCTTGGTAGCAGGCGCATCATGAAAGCGCACTTCAGAGTTGCGCGACAGCAGGGTAACATCGACACCGCTCTCGCGCAGTAATGCAGAGAGATCGAGCCCGGAAGCGCCTGATCCAACCACGGTCACATTCTTGCCGCGTAACGGTTCCAGATCGTGAAACTCTGAGCTATGCGAAACCAAGGTGGACGGCAATTCACTTAGGACGGATGGAACGTGCTGAAAGTGGGAGATACCGACAGCCAGAACGACTTTCTGCGAATGAACGACCTCATTATCGTCCAACGTAATTCTGTAACCATCCGACTCACGTTCGATATCGACTACCTGGCGGTCTTCCAGTTGCGGTACGAAACGCTTCTGGAATTCTATGCCGTACGAAATAAATACATCCAATGGAACAGGAATCCGGGTGTGGTCATAGGCGATTCCTCGTTCAGCGCAAAAATGCTTGAGGGTGAAGGACGATTCAGGATCGGAGAGATTCGAGGCGAATCCATCCGACTTGAGCAGCATTCCTTTCGGCATGTGTTCGCGCCATGTTTGCATAGGGGTTCCAAAGATGCGGCAGCGCACACCAAGTGCATTCAGATGGGCTCCAATCGACAGTCCGTAGGGCCCTGCGCCTACGATGACCACTTGTTCACGATCAACCATTTTCTTCCTCCTTGACTAATATTTCGGTATTGAGAGTCTGACGAAAGATTAGTAGCTAGATTCACTGAGAGTTTGTATGATAGCGGTAGAAAGCATGACCGCCATTGTGAGTCCGAAGATTCTGCTGGCCACGACTTGCCGCTGGTTTTCAACGGCCCGTTCGGCAATGGCTTTCAGAGATGCCGACTGCCTGGTCTATACGGTTTGCCCGAAAGGCCACCCGGTTAAATTGACCAGCGCCTGCGACCGCATTTATCCCTATCATGGCTTTGCCCCACTGAGATGTTTTGCCGACGCGATCAATGCATCCCAGCCGGATATTGTTATCCCCTGCGATGACCTGGCATGCGCTCACCTGCATGAGATGTATGCGCGAGCACCGAAAGACCAGACTGGCGACGCACTGCGCATGCTTCTTGAGCGTTCACTGGGCGATCCGTCCCAGTTTTCGCTGATCGATGCGCGCAGCCAACTAATCGCTCTTGCCCGCGAGTTGAACATCGATACGCCGGAGACGGGCGTAATTTCGACGGTGGATGAACTGCGAGCCTGGATCTCGCGGATTGGCCTTCCTGTCGTGCTGAAGACCGATGGAACATCGGGCGGCCTGGGCGTGAGAATCGCCGATTCGGAAGAAGAGGCAGTGCGCGCTTTCGAGACTCTCAATGTTCCGCCACACTTT
>JBEKWJ010000006.1:0-120135 GCA_049513195.1 Occallatibacter sp. | reverse complement strand
GAACTCACCGCGCAGGGCCACAAGTTCGTTACCGAAACCGACACCGAGATCATCGCCCACCTGATCGAACAAATTCAGCAGGAAGCTGATGTCGCCGGTCAGCCCATTTCGTTGGAAGTGGCCGTTCGCCGCGCCGTCAAGCGGCTCACCGGAGCCTTTGCGCTGGGCGTTCTGTCGGCTCTTGAACCGGACAAAATTGTGGTGGCGCGCTTTGGTCCGCCGGTAGTGATCGGCGTAGGCGAAGGCGAATCGTTTGTCGCCTCAGACGTGCCCGGAATTCTTCACCACACACGCAACATTTATTTTCTGGCCGACGGCGACATGGCCATCCTCACGCTGGCCGGCGTCGAGCTGACCGATTTTGACGGCAACCCCATCCAGCGCGCCATCACACGCATTCAATGGGATCCGATTCAGGCGGAAAAAGGTGGCTACAAGCACTTCATGCTCAAGGAGATTTATGAGCAGCCGCGAGCCATTCTCGACACCACCCTGGGCCGCGTTTCGCTCGATTCCGGCAAGGTTTTTCTAGGCGAAATGAAGATTTCCGACGAGGAACTGGCCGCCGCCACCAGCATCAATATCGCCGCCTGCGGCACCAGTTGGCACGCCGCTTTAACAGGCAAGTACATGATCGAGCGTTTGGCCCGGCTGCCGGTGGATGTGGACTACGCCAGCGAGTACCGCTACCGTAATCCGATTTCCGACCCCAACGCTCTCGGGCTGCTCATCACCCAATCTGGCGAAACCGCTGACACCCTGGCCGCTCAGCGCGAAATGAAGACTCTCGGCTCGAAGACCGTGGCCATCTGCAACGTGGTAGACGCCATGGTGGCTCGCGAGGCCCACGGCTCCATCTACACCCACGCCGGTCCAGAAATCGGCGTCGCCTCGACCAAAGCCTTCACGGCGCAACTCACGGCGCTCTTCCTGCTCGCGCTCAAGCTAGGCCAACTGCGCGGTGAACTTGATCAAGCCCAGTCCGTTGCGCTGATTGGAGAGCTGAGCCGCATTCCTGGAAAAATTGAAGAGGTGTTGCGCCAGCGTTCAAGCCAGTGCGAGCAACTGGCCAAGATATTCTCCACAGCCAATGACTTTCTCTATCTCGGCCGCGGCATCCACTTTCCCATCGCTCTCGAAGGCGCGCTCAAGCTCAAGGAAATCTCGTACATCCACGCCGAGGGTTATCCGGCCGGCGAAATGAAGCACGGCCCCAACGCTTTGATCGACGAAACTTTGCCTGTGGTCGTGCTCGCTACCCGCGACGAATCCGATCCCGCATCCAAGCTGCGCTATGAGAAGACCCTTTCAAATATCCAGGAAGTTACCGCCCGCTCCGGTCGCGTAATCGCCATCGCCACTGAGGGCGACACCACCATCGCCAGCCTGGTCGAACACGTCCTATTCATCCCCCCCGCCATCGAGCTGCTTTCGCCGCTGATCGAGATCGTTCCCTTGCAGTTGCTGGCCTATTACATCGCCGTCCGCCGAGGTTGCGATGTGGATCAGCCCAGAAATCTGGCCAAGTCAGTCACCGTCGAGTAGGTTCTTAGGAAGAACGCAGATCCCTTGAAGTGATTAATATTGAGGATTTTTTGGGAAGCGGAGCCCCAGTAAATGCAGGGGCTCGCTTGCAGTGACTAAAATACATGCCGTTTCATTGCGGCTTGGCCGGATGCAATGCCTGCGGCTGCGTACGGTCTCCGCGGGGCTGAGCGCCGATTTCGATGGCTTCACCCAACGCGAGCGGCAACTCCTGCTGCTGGGACTTGACGGAGTCATAGGCTCTCACGATGCGCTGAACGAGCGCGTGGCGGACTACGTCTACGTCTTCGAAGTGGCAGAAGTGGATGCCCTCGACGCCATTGAGAATATTGATTGCGTCGAGCAGGCCGGATTTGCGCGGGTTGGGCAAGTCGATCTGAGTTATGTCCCCCGTGATGACTGCCTTGGAGTTATTGCCCATGCGGGTGAGAAACATCTTCATCTGCTCGATGGTGGTGTTCTGTGCCTCGTCCATGATGATGAAGGCGTCGTTAAGGGTGCGGCCGCGCATAAAGGCCAGCGGCGCTACTTCGATGACATTCTTCTCCAGCATCTTGTCGACCTTGTCCGGCTCGAGTAGATCGTAGAGCGCGTCGTAGAGCGGACGGAGGTAGGGGTCAACCTTGTCCTGGAGGGTGCCGGGCAGGAAGCCGAGGCGCTCGCCGGCCTCGACCGCGGGACGAACGAGGACGATGCGGCTGACTTTTTTGGCATTCATGGCGGCAACAGCCATGGCAACGGCGAGGTAGGTTTTGCCGGTGCCTGCCGGGCCGACGCCAAAGACCATGTCGTTCTGCTCGATGGCCTCGACATATTTCCTCTGGTTGATGGAACGCGGCTGGACGGTGCGCTTGACGCCGGCCGAGCGCTGCTTGCCGCTATCGGCCAGCGAACGCAGAGTGGTGGCGGGGTCGGCGACCACCAGGCGCAACAGGCCGTTGAGCTCGCCATTGTGCGGGTTGACGCCCTGCTTGCGCAGCGCCTCGAAATCCGCGAAGATCTGCCGGACGCGGGCCACTCCCGTGTCTGGTCCCTCGACATGCACGGCGTCAGAGCGAAGATCGATGCGAACGCCGAGCGAGTCTTCCATGAGTCTGAGGTTTTCATCGCGAGTCCCGAAAAGGGGCTCCAGGTTGGGCGTGATCTCCAAAGCGATCTTCAATGGGTTCGATGGCCTCCAAATGGATGTGCGGTTGAGGTGAGCTGAGTTGGCGGGATAGGCAGGGCGCAAGGGCGGCAGACAGCGCGAGGTAAGGGCTGCGAGAAGATAGCTGATTGAGAGGATGATTGCGATATGCGGCGCAGGACCGGGCCGAAGCTCTGGGCTGTCTTGCGGGACCGCGGGTTTGAGAGGGCTACCAAATCCAGTGTCAGTATTCGGTATCTGGGCTTGAGACTAGCGCCAAAGGGAAAAAGAGTCAATGCACGGCGCAAGGATTTTTGGTGAAAAGTGTGCCTTGGCAGATACTAAGGGCGAGAATATCGTTTTTCAGACGCCACCTCAATCTTTCAGATGCATTCCGGCTCTTATCGGGTGCATCCTGCTCCGTCGCGAGGGCCGCGCATGCGCGCATTGACCGGCGGCCCGGTTTCCCGTAGACTAAGTAATTGCGAGGGATGCGGCTCGAGTTGCATTCTGTGACCGCATCATTCTGCCCGAAATCAGGGCCTGAGATTCAAGGATAAGCAATGGCAAATCATGTATCGTCGCTGAAGCGCGCCCGCCAGACCGTAACCCGCACCGCAGTGAACCGCGCCAACCGCAGCCGTGTGCGCACCAGCTTGCGCTCTCTACGCGAGGCACTCACCAAGGGCGATGTGAAGGCCGCGCAGGAGCAATATCGCGAGACCGTCTCCACCCTGGACAAGAGCGTGCAGAAGGGCATTTTGCACGACAACACCGTCTCCCGCTACAAAAGCCGCCTGAACGCGCGGCTGAAGGCTTTGGTTCTGGCCAAGGCATAGTAGAAAAACAAGCATCAAAGCAGCTCAAAATCCACGAACGGCCAGGGTCGCCCTTGGCCGTTCGTGGTTTTTTGCGGCGTACGAGACGCGCTAAAACTCGTAACGAACACTGAAGACCGGATAGCGGCCCATCTGGTCCATCTTGGCAATGGGCTGGTTGTTGCTGTCACCACAACCCCACGAAGCAACGCAATTGGGAAGCCAGACGTAGCCCATTGGGTTGGCTCTATTAAAGACGTTCTCAGCGCCGGCGTGGACGTTGAAGATACCTTTTGCGGCGTGAAAGTCGCGCTCCAACTCCACGTCCAGGCGGTTATAAACTGGGGTTCGGACTGCGTTGATGCGGGAAAGGTCGTAAATGCCGCGGGTTTGGGCGTTCGAGTCGGCCAAATCAAAAGGTGTGTATACACGGCCACTCGAGACCGTCTCGCGCAGATCCATTTTTATTGCGAACGGCAGGCGGGCGTTGCCCATCGCGTTCAGCATCATGGGAATGTTGTAGTTGCCGGGGTGGCGAATGCCGTCGAGAGCGCGGTAGGTGGATTGGGAGCGGGAGGCAGAGATTAGGCCTTCCATCCGGTTGCCCCAATGCGCATGCGCTGAGAGTTCCAGGCCGCGGTCCAGGGCTGTTCCGGCACTGGTCAGTGGAAGCCAGACGAATCCCTGGCCCAGAGTATCGACCATGTTCGAGAGCATCAGATCCGGGTATTCGGTGGAGACAGCCTCGCGCCGGTAGCTTTTCTGATAGACCTCGGCGTCGATCGTGCCCCAGTTCGCCTGCCACAGTCTCATGCCCACCGCTCCCTGCCGGGCTTGAACGGGTTGCAGGCTGCGATTACTCGCGTAACTGATCATGTCCATGATGGGCGGCAATTGCGAGGCAATGTTCATGGAGGCGTGGAGAATCTGACGGGCGTTGAGGCGGTAGGCGATCGAGACGCGCGGGTCAAGGGCATAACTGCCGGTGAGAGCGAAGGTCTCGGCGCGCAGGCCGGCCAATAACTTCCAGCGGGTGCCAAAGCCGCGCTCTGCCCCAACGAAGAAAGCGCCTTGGCCGGTCGAGAATTTCCGCTGAAAGGTGACTGCGTCAGAACTTAACGGATTGGCGCTGAAGGGCGATAACTGACCAACGGGCTGCGAGACAGAATCATCCGGTGTAGTTAATTTGCCACTCACACCCGCCGATACCAGCCATCCGCGCAGGTCAGCTCGAAGCTCATAGTTCAACGCCGAGAGTCCGGTGTGCGAGTCTTCGTTGTAAGACGGTATCAGAGAGTACGCCTGGCAATTTCCATTTTGATCGACATAGGCACCAATCTGTTCCTGCTGGCCAATCTTCTGGCTGGTCACTGAAGCGCTGGCGGTAAGATTGGAAGTCACTTGCGGAGAATAGTTATGTCTCCAGCTCAGCGCTTCGGTGGTGCGCCATCCGGAGTACTGGGTTTGATATTCGCTCGTGGCCCCGGCTGACTGGCAGGGCGTCATGTCGATGGAATCAGCACCGCTCAAACTGAAAAAGGAGAGCGAATCTCGGCTATCGGGAGCAAACTCCAAGCGAGCCATGCCGTTGGTATATGTTGGAACGCCATTGATGCCAATGTCATTGGTGACCAGATTCATAATGCTGCGATGCGCCGAAAGCAGCAGGCTGCCCTTGCTGGCCAAAGCGCGCTGATAAAGCCCGCCCGCGCCGGCAATGCCCACGGTGATATTTCCGTCCTGACGCGCGTCTCCCAACTCCCGAGTATGAATCTCAATCAGCGAAGAGAGACGGCTGGAGTAGCCCGCATCGTAGACATCATCCCTCATATTCATGCTGCCAACGGCGGTCGAATCCATCATGGACGTAAATCCGCCGTTCGATCCGGAGAGCGAAAAGTGGTTGATGTTAGGCACCTCGACGCCATCGACGACAAACAGATTCTCGGTTGGATGGCCGCCGCGCACCAGCACATCGTTGCTTAGATCGGAGCTCCAAACCACGCCCGGCAAGAGTTGAAGATACCGGGAGAAGTCTCCGTAAGTTCCAGCCGAAGAAAGAATCTCTTCTTGTGTGATATTCGAGACCGGCGTCAAGGCATTCATTGCATCCGGATCGTCGGCAACCACTTTCAACGTAGTAAAGACTTTGGGAATCACGACCGTAGTCGATATGGATACATCCATGGCAGCATCAGTGCCAGGTAACTTCTCGGCAGAGTCGGCACGCGCAATCTGCTGCTGAGACTGCGCAAAGAAAAGCGCGGGATGTATGGCAACGAAAAGCAACAAAGGCCACTCACAGATTCGGCGATTCAACATAACTCCGCGCTCGATTAGGAAAGATCGATTGCGCAAGCGAGAAAGGAAGGGATGAAATATTCGTTCAGGAAGCAGGGCAATTTCACGTTCTGACGAAAGGCATCTCTTGCGTTTTGTCGAGTTAGCAATCACTGATTAAGTGTCGCTTGAATTGAATAGATTAGGAATATCTCATCCGTTCTTGATTCATTCACATATCAGTAATAGGTGTTCTATTGCGAGACAGTTTTGAGAGGGTAACTAATATAACTCACATACGGAAGTCACAACATTCTTACCTTCCGGTAACTTATTTTCACTTGACAACAAATACCCTATCTCAGGGTGTTCAGGCATCCCTAAACATTGCGTTCGTGGAGCCTTCCCAATTGCTTATCGGCTTTCAAGAATGGTGGCTGAAAAAGCCCAGCCGCTACGATATTCAATGAAGATCAAGACAAACCCAGGAACCCAGCCTCTGGGCCAGGGCAAAGATCGTACCTCTTTAGGAGCAACTCCTCCCCCTCAGTTTCCAGACAGCACCATCCGCCTCAATCTCTGTAACTTTCGCTGCTCTTGTGAGTCTCATAGAGTACGCGGCAGTTTCGCCGCCCACGCCGTAACCAAAAACAGACCGGCACAGACTGAAGGAGTGATACCGCTTGATTTTATTGCTTTTCCTCGCATTTCTAGGTGGAATCCTCACCATCCTGAGTCCCTGCATCCTCCCGGTGCTTCCCTTTGTTTTTGCGCGTTCCGATCAACCTTTTCGGAAGAGCGGCCTGCCGCTGCTGGCTGGCATGGCGGCTACGTTTACGCTGGTTGCCAGCCTGGTGACCGTGGGCGGGGCCTGGGCCACGCGCGCCAATCAGTTTGGGCGGGTTGCCGCTCTGATTCTCTTCGCGATCTTTGGCCTCACGCTGCTTTTCTCGTCACTCGCTGAGCGGCTTTCGCGCCCTCTGGTGCAACTGGGCAGCAGGCTTTCCGGAAGCCATGATTCCAGCCCCAGCGTGCTCAACTCGTTTATCCTCGGCATCGCGACCGGTCTGTTATGGACGCCCTGCGCCGGACCCATTCTCGGACTCATTCTCACCGGAGCAGCGCTGAGCGGCACGAGCGTCCGCACAGCGATTCTGCTGCTTGCCTATGCCGCCGGAGCCGCCACTTCGCTGGCTCTGGCCCTGCTCGCCGGAGGCCGAGTCTTCGCCGCCATGAAGCGTTCTCTCGGCGCAGATGTGTGGGTCAGACGCATCCTCGGAGTTGCAGTGCTCGTGGGCGTGGCAGCCGTCGCGCTGGGGTTAGACCGTGGTGTCCTCACACAGCTTTCGCTCGCCAGCACGTCGAATCTTGAACAGCGCCTGGTTGCTTTTGCGGCTCCCTCCAAACCTGATGACCCGACCATGAAGAGCGACGATCATCCGTCGATGATGATGATGTCTGCCGGAGGCAACGCAGACGGTGTGCCGCAAACGCTGCCCGATCTCTCCGGGGCCACGGCATGGATTAACACGCCTGACTCCACACCACTGACCGCGGAATCGCTGCGCGGCAAGGTCGTGCTCATCGACTTCTGGACCTACTCCTGCATTAACTGCTTGCGCACTCTGCCCACCATCAAGGCTTGGTACAAGCAATACAAAGACAGCGGCCTGGTCGTCATCGGTGTGCATACCCCGGAGTTTCCCTTCGAGAAAGACGAGGCAAATGTTCGCAAGGCGGTCAAGGAATTAGGCATCGAATATCCCGTAGCGATGGATAACGACTATCGCATCTGGCGCGCCTTCAATAACAAGTTTTGGCCGGCCCACTATTTCATTGATGCGACCGGCCGTGTTCGCTATCACCACTTTGGCGAAGGCGGCTATGAAGAATCCGAGGGCTGGATTCGCAGCCTTTTGGAGGAGAGGAACCACCAAAAACTGCCCAACTTTGCGCAAAAAAACCTATCCGTAGGAGTAGAGGCCGTCTCGCAGCTCGAAAACGTGCAATCGCCGGAAACTTATATCGGATACATTCGCGCCGCCAACTTTGCCTCGCCCGGCGGATTTGATGAAGATGACGCGCATCTTTATCAATCCCCCGCTCACTTTGATCTGAATGAATGGGCGCTCGATGGCAGATGGAAAGACGAGAGCCAGATCGCAACGCTACTCTCTTCTAAAGGCAGCATCGTCTACCGCTTTCATGCCCGCGATCTTCATCTGGTTCTCGCCCCCGGCAGTGGTGGAAAGCCAATCCGCTTCCGAGTCACTCTAGACGGCAAACCGCCCGGCGAAGATCACGGCGAAGACACCGACGCGGAAGGCAACGGCACCGTAACCGAAAGCCGCCTGTACCAGTTGATCCGGCAGAAAAGCAGCGTGCAAGATCGCGTCTTCCGGATTGAATTCCTTACGCCGGGTGTCCAGGCATTTGCATTCACCTTCGGTTGAAGCACCTGCGGTGGGGCCAACTGCCTTCGGCGTGGAGAACGGACGGTTTCGTTTCCGCATCCTTCGCAAGAAAGAAGTCAAGGATGTACACCTGGACTTCTACGTTTTGATGAAGTGATTCCTCACTTCGGAAAGGAAGGCTTATGAAGAATCCTTTGCAAGAGCAGTCACAATCCAAGAACGAAACTGGAATGGTAGATTTGAGCCGGCGCGCATTGATCGTGGCAGCGGCAAGCGGGGCAGGCTTCTGGGCTTTGAGACGCGCCGGAGTTTTTGAGCCGCAGCCCGTCTCCGCCGCTGGTGCGCCGGCAAATGTAACCATCGTCGAGTTTGCGGCCAACGGCAAAAAGACCGGCAAGGTGACGGTAGCTCACATCAGCAAGTCCGATGCCGAATGGAGACAACAGCTCTCGCCAATCTCGTATGAAGTGACTCGCCGTGCAGGCACTGAGCGCGCCTACTCCGGCGACACATGGAACCTGCAGGAGAAGGGCATCTTCCGCTGCATCTGCTGCGATACTGCGCTTTTCAATTCTGACACCAAGTTTGATTCCGGCACCGGCTGGCCGAGCTTCTGGCAGCCCATCGCGCGCGAGAATGTAGTGGAGACGAACGACTCGACCCTGGGGATGGCGCGCATCGCGGTCTCCTGCCGCCGTTGCGACGCGCACTTGGGCCATGTCTTCAATGACGGACCGCCCCCAACCGGCCTGCGCTATTGCATGAACTCGGCGGCCATGCACTTCGTCAAGCTGGCCTGAGTAGAGGTCATCATCCGCGCCGGTATCGCGCCGAGTCAGGCCAATTCTAGAGCGTAAATCATGGTGAACTCATGACGTCGTCTCGAGATCATCGGGACGAGTCTACATGCCCAAATAGCCCCGATGGAACCAGCAGCACCCCTCTTTACGTATGGAACATCAGCGTGTTCATCTGCGGGGCGGCGGCAAGTCTAAACGGACACCTGGAAACAGGCACGAAACTCGGAAATCCTCTAATTCCCTGCAATCGCCCCGAGGCTTTGGTCCCATGTGTTCTCACCAGGAAAACGAGAGTCAGGCGCTCGAGACCCGTAACCCAATTTGCACGCTGGATTCTCAAGGAGGTTTTATGACCAGCACGATTTCATGTCCGATGGAGACTGCCATCTTGCCAGCCGGTAAACCAGCCGAAGTGAGCGAATTGACCGAGTTGGTTCGGGGGCACGAGCAGAGCTTGTTGGCGCGCTTCGCCCCGTTGGTGCGCCGGCAAGATGTCTCGCTCGATCTGGGGCAGGTACAGAGAATCGACGCGGCCGGAATCAGCGTCCTCATTTCGCTCTATGCCAGCGCCCGCGAGACAGGCCATCGTTTCAGCGTGTCGAATCTCTCGCCTCGTGTGGCCGAAACTCTGGCTTTGGTGGGATTGGAGCGCATTCTTGAATCTCATATTGCGGTGAATCAACCACATTCTGGCTTGTGCTTCGAATGGTATGCTGCCTAAAACGCAGTTTCTACCGGGATTCTGAAATGCTGCTTCCGTGAGTCTCGAATAATGGGAAAAAGCCTTCCATTGCGGTAAAAGAACTAGAGCTCGATTGAATCGGTTGTGACCTTCGGCACAGGCAACTGTATACTTGGAACGATATTCGTACTTACGACCAATCAATGCCGCGAGGCGCTGTTCGATCCCTGGATGATGCGTACTCGCTCAGCCTGACAACCGCACTATTCCTGTTGAATTGCTGAGTCTTTGTGCCGCCATCCTCTGCCCGGACTCCACCGGCGGAATCTTAGATGCGGAGGTTTCACCCCATGACGCAGGGCGTTCTGGATAAGGCGTCTGCCGGAAAAGCAGACTCAACACCAACAAAGCACGTGTATTTCTTCGGCGGCGGCTCGGCCGAAGGCAACGGAAAAATGAAAGATGTATTGGGCGGCAAGGGTGCTGGCCTGGCCGAGATGACCAATGCCGGATTGCCGGTTCCTCCCGGCTTCACCATTCAGACCGAGGCTTGTCGCGAGTACATGCGCGGAGCACTCAGTCCCCAGGTCAACACCGAGATGTATGCCGCTCTGGAGCGGCTGGAAAAACTGCAAGGCCAAAAGCTGGGCGTGGGTGAGAACCCGCTGCTGGTCAGCGTTCGCTCGGGCGCCAAGTTCTCCATGCCGGGCATGATGGATACGATTTTGAACCTCGGCCTGAATGACAAAGCCGTCGAAGCGCTGGCCAAGCGCAGCAACAATCCCCGTTTTGCTTATGACTCCTATCGCCGCCTGATTCAGATGTTCGGCGATGTGGTGCTGGATGTCGAGAAGAAGAAGTTCGAGCATATCTTTGACGGCGTCAAGAAGCGCGCCAAGGTCAAGTTTGACTATGAGCTCAAGCCTGAGGCGCTGCAAGAAATCATCGCTGAATACAAGAAACTCGTCCGCAAGGAGACCGGCAAGGACTTTCCGCAAGGGCCGCTGGATCAACTGGTGCTGGCGCGCGACGCGGTCTTCCGCAGCTGGATGAACGAGCGCGCAAAAACCTATCGCCGCATCAATCGCATCGATGACTGGCTGGGCACAGCGGTCAACATTCAAGCGATGGTTTTTGGCAACTTGGGCGAGAATTCCGGCACAGGCGTAGGCTTTACGCGCAATCCCGCCACCGGCGAGCACGTTTTCTTCGGCGAATACTTGATGAACGCGCAGGGCGAGGATGTGGTTTCTGGCGTCCGCACGCCACTGTCGATCAGCGAGTTGGAGCGTGCCATGCCGCTGGTCTATGACCAGTTGCGCACCATCACAGGAAAGATGGAAAAGCACTATCGCGATATGCAGGACTTCGAGTTCACCATCCAGGATGGCAAGCTCTATATGCTGCAAACCCGCAACGGCAAGCGCACCGGATTGGCCGCCGTTCGCGTGGCCATCGACATGGTCCGCGAAGGACTCATCACTCAGGACGAAGCGATCATGCGCGTCGAGCCGAACCAGCTTTACGACTTCCTGGTTCCGCGCCTGGTGGAAAAGGGCGAGAAGATCGAAGTGCTCGCCACCGGTCTGCCCGCGTCGCCCGGCGCGGCGGTTGGACAGATTGTCTTTACCGCCGAGGATGCGGTCAAGCACCATGCCAATGGTAGCTATCCGATCATCATTCTCGTTCGCGGTGAAACCACACCTGAGGACATCGCTGGCATGGAAGTGGCAGCCGGCATTCTCACCTCACGTGGTGGTATGACTTCGCATGCTGCCGTCGTTACCCGCGGCATGGGCAAGTGCTGCGTGGCTGGCGCAGGCGACTGCATTGTGGACGAAGCCAAGAAGGAACTGCGCGTCAAGGGGCACACCTTCAAGCAAGGCGATTGGCTCTCCCTCGACGGCACCACCGGTCGCGTCATTAACGGCAAGCTGAAGACACTCGAAGCGCAGCCCGATGATCCCGATCTCGTGAAGTTCATGGCTTGGGTTGATCCGGTTCGCCGTCTCAAGATTCGCGCCAACGCCGACATTCCTCGCGACGCCAAGCTGGCCCGCCAGTTCGGCGCTGAAGGCATCGGCCTCTGCCGCACCGAGCACATGTTCTTTGCAGAAGACCGCATCGAGCACATGCGCACCATGATTCTCTCCGACAATGAAAAGGAACGCCGATCCGCGCTGAAGAAGCTTCTGCCCATGCAGCGCGCCGACTTCGCCGGCCTTTTCAAGGCTATGGAGTCGCTCCCGGTCACCATCCGCCTTCTCGACCCGCCGCTGCACGAGTTCCTGCCCAAGCGTGAAGACCTGCTCGTCGAGATTCAGCATCTCGAAGACACCAAGCCCCGCTCGCCCAAGCTCAAAGAACTGCGTCCGCTGTTGGCGCGTGTCGAAGAGTTGCACGAAACCAACCCCATGCTCGGACTGCGCGGTTGCCGCCTCGGCATCGCCTTCCCCGAGATCACCGAAATGCAGGTTCGCGCCATCATTGAGGCTGCCGTCGCAGCCAAGGTCAAGGGCGCCGATCCGCATGTCGAAATCATGGTTCCGCTGATTGGCTCCATTGAAGAGATGCGCAATCAGGCTACGATCATTCGCCGGGTTGCCGAGGAAGTCTTCAAAGAAAAGGGCTCAAAGGTCGATTACATGGTGGGCACCATGATCGAGCTGCCCCGCGCGGCCCTCACCGCCGACCAGATCGCCGAAGAGGCCGAGTTCTTCAGCTTCGGAACCAACGACCTCACGCAGACCACCTTCGGCATCAGCCGCGACGACATTAACCACTTCCTGCCGGCTTACATGAAGGCGGGCATCTTCAAGCAGGATCCCTTCGCCACCCTCGATCAGGCTGGCGTAGGCCTGCTCGTCCAGATGGCCACCTCCAAGGGCCGTAAGACCCGCGCTAACCTCAAGGTTGGCATCTGCGGCGAACATGGCGGCGATCCAGAGTCCGTCAAGTTCTGCCACAAGATCGGCCTCAACTACGTCTCCTGCTCGCCCTTCCGGTTGTTGACGGCAAGGTTGGCGGCTGCGCAAGCGGCCCTCGAGGAGAAGCTGACCGGACCCGATATCCACACCACCAGCTAGTTCGTTACAAGCAGGTTCAACCATCAGGGGCGCAGCCAGTTGGCTGCGCCCTTGATGTGTCCGACCATATCGATCATCCTACTTTCGTTAGTGTGTGCGACCCTCAAATGCTCAACTGCGACAGATACTTCCAGTTGCGGCGAAGGCTCTCTTCGACGGGCACGTCGTAGCCGTCTTGATCCACAAAGTACTGCTTGACGCCGAGATGCCTTGCCTCGCCCAGCATCGCCTTCCAGTCGATGGTGCCTGAGCCGGCTTCAGTGAAGTGTGCCGCGTGCTCATCGTAGGGCGAAACAGTAAACCCGGTTGCCGGCTTGCGATCCTTGATGTGGATGAGCGCCAGACGGCTGCTGTACTTCTGCATCAATTCGAGCGGATTTTCGCCGGCCTCGATAGCCCAGTACACATCCAGTTCGAGCTTGATTGCCGGGTCCAGCTCGACCATCAGCACCTCGAAGCCGCGCCCGCCTTCGAGCTTCTTGAATTCGTAATTGTGCGGATGGTAGCCGAACTTCAGCCCCGCAGCGTGCGCCTTGGCAGCTGCCTTGTTCAGGTGCTCGGCGGCTACGTGGAAGCCGTGGAGCGTATCCCAGAGCGGCCGCGCGAGCATCGGGCAAATCATGTATTCCAAGCCCAACTCGGCGGCGTAGTCCACGTGCTCCTCGAGCGTATCGTAGTCGAAGTGGCCACTCGGCGCCCGAAGGCCGACACCCTCGATCAGAGCCTTCAACTCCTTGGCTGGGCGGTTATAGACCAGCGGATAAGTCTCGACGGTCGCGTAGCCAATCTCGTGAATCAGGCGCAGCGTGGCGGGCAACTCCTGCGGCTGGAGCCGGTCGCGGACCATGTAAATCTGGACACCGAAGTCCAGGCCAGAGCGGGTTGCGGCAGCCTGCGACTTAAGCGGAGCAGCCAGCGCTGCCCCTGCTGCGGCGGCGGAGAGAGCGGCAAAACGGCGGCGTGTCAACACGAAACCTCCTCAACAAACTCACTCAGCATAGTGGACGGCGCTGGGTGATGGGAAGCACTCAAGCGATTGACGAGGGGAACACGCTGGCTTTGAACAGCTAACTACCTTGACCCCGAAGGCTCACTCGCTCCAGAATGACTCTTGCAATATCTTTGTTGAATAGGAGGTTCCATGATGCGTCTTTCTTTGCTTTTGCTCTGCTGTCTACTGGTTTCTCCACTCGCTTTGCTGGCCCAGGCGGCAGATCAGGATTCGGCTTCTCCGGCGCACCAGAAGGATCAGAATCCCGAAGAGCAGACCTATCAAAAACAGCTCAAAGAGTATCAGGATACGCGCCACAGGCTACAAGCGCAGGCCAAGCAGGCATTCGACGACGAAATGGCGCGCGAAAAGGCCGACGACGCAAAGACCGGCGAGTGCAAAGATGCCAACAGCAATCAGGATTGGAATGTTTGTCTGGGCAAGGAATCCAAGATGAGCGAAGCCAGCTACGCGGCGTTCACCACGGCTCTGCGTGCCCTGATCGCTCTGAAGATGCCGGTTGAGGATGACTCCGCCGCATCCGCGCCAACCGGTGCGCCATCCCCATCCGACGAAAGCGCCAAGGAGTTCGACAGGTTAGAGGCCGTCTGGCAGCAATATCGCGATATCGCGCGCAAAGCCGCCTACGATCAGTACAAAGGAGGCTCCATGGGGCCAAGTTTCGCTCTGGAGGTCTACCTATACACGATCCGCACGCACCTGCGCGAACTCGACCTCATCTATGGCGACAACCTTCATTTGTGACAAAAGGCTGGCGCAAAATTGAATGATCCAGGGGAAACGCGAAGGGGTTTTTGGTAGCGCTGTAGGGCAGACGCATCAGCTTCGATGCTTGCAGAAGATTACCTTCCCCAGGCGCACAATCAAAGCATGAACCAGAACCAAAGGCGCGGGCCGTTCCTGTTCCCTGATCCCTGATCCCTGATCCCTGTTCCCTGAAAAGGCACCCCCTACCCCCCCTATAAATATTTATTTCTAGCCGATTTCCGTGCAGATTCCCCGCGTCCTTATTGAGCAAAACGCAGTTTCAGGCAAAATCGTCAATGTGCGCGAAAACGCACGCTTTTTACCGCTACGTGAGAAATGGCTTGTAAATCACGTGCGAATTTCGTCTGAAAAACGGCGTTTTCCCTCAAAAAAAGGGCATTTTGATGGCAAATGGCGACTTTTTTCAAAGCTTAAGCTTCGGCCAACCGATCAAAGATTCCATCCGCGACCAGGCAGAAGGGATTATGCGATTCAATCACCACGATTTAGATTAATAAGTTATTGATTCTACGAGGCATTGTCAATTCGGGATCAGGAGGTCGAAGGTTCAAATCCTTTCTCCCCAACAAATAGAATCAAGAAGTTAGAACTGTGCTGTGATGCGATGGTCCGACGCGTTGGCGCTTCGCATTCACCGCTGGCTTCCTCAACCCTCCTTTGAAAAGCAAATTTCGGCATCATCCTCTAGGGATTGCCGTCGACACTCGGCTATAGAAAGCCTTGGGTACTCGACATTACTTTGGTAATTTGACTTCTCTATGCTCAAACGTTTTAGTATTGGCTGCGCAGATTCAGGAACGCGAGTCTGGCGGAGTTTGAAGTCATAAATGCAAATCTTCCTTTGATGGCGATTTTCTATATCAGTTGCGATTGCCGTGTCATAGATTTGTGATCCGGGGAAGTGTAGCGATTTCCATTGCATTCCGAGAGAGTGCATGAGTTTGCCTGGCCTGCATAGAGTCCAAAATTGAGTTTCCGTGGAAGAGGAATCCATTTTCTTCTTCCTTGTTGTTCTTACTATTCAAGCACCATCATGGGTTTCGTGCGCGGCCCAAGCTTGATTTCATTTGGCTAGAGGTCGCTTTTCAATAACGGCATCATTCATTCAATGCGCACTCACCTAAGTGGGTACGAGTGGGCAATCTGGTGTATTTGATGTAAAGGAGAAACCATGTCTCAGCAGTTCACTCCCTCCTGTGGACGAGTACGCACTCGTCGACTGATCGGGTACTTTTTTACAGTACTCGCGGCTCTGCTTATAACCGCCGGCGCGCCTAGCGCCTCCGCTCAATGTAAAGTCGTTTACACGATTTCGCCGCAAAATACCAGCGCTTTTGGCGCAGCTCTTACCATTCAAAACACAGGAACCACGGCCTGGACCAGTTGGACATTGACTTGGACCTTTGCCAACGGACAGACAGTTTCGTCACTTTGGAATGGCATTGAAACCCAGAGCGGCGCGAATGTGACCGTAGTTAACGAGCCCTATAACGGCAGCGTCGCGGCCGGGGGCACTGTGAGCGGCGTGGGATTCAACGGGACATGGAATGGAACCGCCAATGCCGTGCCTGCCTCCTTCGCCGTCAACGGCGTCACATGCGGCACAACGTTGACACCCACGACCACTGCGTTGGCCGTATCCACAACGACACCCAAGGTCGGCGCCAGCGTCACGCTGACAGCCACCGTTGCGCCATCAGCGGCGACCGGCACAGTCACCTTCTTTTCCGGCACGACTTCGCTCGGCACCGGCACGCTGGCCGCTGGCGTAGCCACGCTTGCAACTTCGTTCGCCGCCGCTGGAACCGACTCGCTGACCGCTGTTTATGCAGGTTCGACGACATATGGAACCAGCACCTCGAGCGCCGTTTCCGTGACGGTTGGCGCAGCAGCCACGACCACCACGCTGGCCGCCTCCACCACCACACCGGCGGTTGGCGCCAGCGTCACACTGACGGCCACGGTTTCGCCCGCAGCGGCGACCGGCACCGTTACCTTCTTCTCGGGCACAAACTCCCTCGGAACCGGCACGCTGAGCGCAGGCAAGGCCACGCTTGCGACATCGTTCGCGACGGCGGGAACCTACTCGCTGACCGCTGTTTATGCGGGTTCGACGAATTACACGACCAGCACCTCGAGCGCACTTTCGGTAACGGCCAGCGCCAAGACGGCCACGAGCATCACGCTGACAGCCTCCACCACGACGCCCAAGGTTGGCGCAGGTGTCACGCTGACGGCCACAGTTGCGCCCACGGCGGCCACCGGCACGGTCACCTTCTTCTCGGGCACGACTTCGCTCGGCACCGGCACGCTGGCCTCTGGCGTGGCCACGATTCCGACCTCGTTCGCCGCAGCCGGAACCTACACGCTGACCGCTGTTTATGGCGGGGCGACGACCTATGCCACCAGCACCTCGAACACCGTCACCGTGACAGTTACTACGACGGCCACGACAACTGCGCTGGCGGTCTCCACCACCACGCCCAAGGTTGGCGCCAGCGTCACGCTGACCGCCACCGTTGCGCCTTCGGCGGCCACCGGCACGGTTACCTTCTTCTCCGGCACGACTTCGCTCGGCACCGGAACGCTGAGCGGGGGCGTGGCCACGCTTGCGACTTCGTTTGCCGCGGCGGGAACCGACTCGCTGACCGCGGTTTACGGGGGATCGGCGGCCTATGCAACCAGCACCTCGAACCCCATTTCCGTGACGGTCAGCGGCACGACCACGCCTACAACCACCGCGCTCACCGTATCCACGACCACGCCTACGGTTGGCGCCAGTGTCACGCTGACTGCCACGGTGTCGCCTTCGGCGGCTACCGGCACAGTCACCTTCTTTTCGGGCACAACCTCGCTCGGTACCGGTACGTTGAGTTCGGGTGTGGCAACGCTTGCTACTTCATTTGCAGCAACCGGGACGGACTCACTCACGGCTGTCTACGGCGGATCGACGACCTATACGACTAGCACTTCGAGTGCTGTAAGCGTTACGGTTTCACCCGCCACTGGCACTGGCTTTGCGTGCTCCGTCGTCTACACGATTGCTCCGCAGAGTTCGAGCGCATTTGGTGCGACCATCGACCTTGAGAACACCGGAACGACGGCCTGGACGAGCTGGTCGCTCCAATGGATATTCGCTAACGGACAGACCATTTCGTCTCTTTGGAACGGTGTTGAAACCCAGACCGGGGCGTTGGTCACAGTGACCAATGAGAGCTATAACGGCTCTGTCGCCGCGGGTGGAAGCGTGAGTAACATAGGCTTCAATGGCAACATTGCTACCAGCAATCCTGCTCCTACGGCATTTGCGGTCAATGGCAATCTTTGCGCGCCATTGAGCGGTGATGCTCCACTGGCGCCGACCGGTTTGACAGCCACATCGGGCAATGCGCAGATCGCGCTTTCATGGACGGCAAGTTTGACTGCCACCAGTTATAACGTGATGCGGTCAACCACCAATGGCGGGCCGTACACGACGGTGGGCACGTCGGCCACAACCAGCTACACCAACACCGGCCTGACCAACGGGACGATTTATTACTACGTGGTTGCGGCGGTCAACACGGCCGGCGCCGGCGCTGTTTCCAATCAGACCTTTGCTGAACCTGGCGCAACGGCTCCCAATGTTACGATCATCGTCAATCCATCCGCGACTCAGGCGATTTCGCCGTATATCTACGGAGTCAACGAAGTCACCGGCGGGATTCCCAACATTCCAGACGTAACTATCCAACGCTTGGGCGGCGATCGCTGGACAGCGTACAACTGGACGACGAATGCCTCCAATGCTGGCGCCGACTACATCTACAACAGCGACAACTTCCTGAGCGCCAGTACGGTTCCAGGATTTGCGGTATATCCGACGATCAATGCCAACATTGCCGCCGGACAAGCCACGCTGTTCACGGTGCCGATACAAGGGCTGGTGGCCGCAGATGAGGCCGGTCCGGTTCCCACAGCCAATGCTCCGGATCTGGCAAGGTTCCAGGATGTCGTCTACCAGAAGAGCTCGGTCAGTTCCGCTCCCTTTACGACTACTCCGCCGATCACTGTGGTCAGTGGCGAGGACACTGGCAATGTCTACGACGACGAGTTCGTCTGGGCAATGAATCAGCTTTCCACCACCCAGGAGCTTTTCAACGGCACCACCGCCACACCGGCCTTTGTCGATTTGGACAACGAACCGGATATCTGGAATTCAACGCACCTGGAAGTGCAGGGACCGACCAATATTACGCCTGCCGCCTATATTGCCAAGACTCTGTCCGTGACCGAGGCTCTGAAGACTCAGTTCCCGAACATTAAGATCTTTGGACCGTCGCATTATGGATTCCTGGGCATCTATAACTGGCAGGTCGGAATCACCGACACCACTCCAACCGGTGAGAATTGGTTCCCCGACATGTATTTCCAGGCTCTGGCCACGGCTTCTGCAACCTTCGGAAAGCCTCTGGTGGATGTGTATGACTTCCACTGGTATCCAGAAGACTACGATGCGGGCGGCACGCGGGTGACCAGCTTGACGGCTGCGACGTTGTCGGATGCAGACATGCAGCTGATTGTGCAGGCTCCGCGCAACCTTTGGGATCCGACGTTTACCGATCCTGACAACAGCAATCCCTGGGTAAACTCGGTCCTCGGAGGCGCACCCATCGAGATGCTGCCCAGACTGCAAGCAAAGATCAATGCAGAATTCCCGTCGATCAAGCTTTCGATCAGCGAGTACGAAACGGGCGGGTTCAACAACATTGCAGGCACAGTCGCACAGGCAGATCAGCTGGGCGTTTATGCCAGCAACGGCGTTTTCTCTGGCATGTTCTGGCCGCCCAGCGGAACCTACGATTATGTGCTTGCGGGCTTCCGCGCTTATCGCAACTTCGACGGCGCTGGTTCGAACTTTGGCGATACTTCGGTGTCAACAACCTCCAGCAACCCCGGAAGTGTGATGGCCTACGTAAGCACGGACAGCACAACGCCGGGCCGGGTTGTGATGGTGGTCATCAATCGCGCGAACACAACGCAGGTGGCAGCGCTCAGCGGGCTCAGCCTGTCGGGCACGGCGCAACTGTACCAAATGACGGCGACTACAGCTACGGGACAAAGCCCGGTGAAGCCAGTGTCCATTGGGACGATGGCGGTCAGTGGCTCGTCGCTGACGCTGACTTTACCTGCATATAGCGTCACAACCATCAACGTTCCATAAACTCGCTGAGTTTTTGGATTCAACAAATGAAGCGGGCCGCGCCAACACTGGCACGGCCCGCTTCATTTTGCTGGTTCGATCTTTTGCCTATTGATTAGCGTTCTGCGCTTCACCGGCAATCAATTTGAGGGTAATCTGCTTGCGGCCACGATAGAAGGTGACACTGACAGTGTCGCCGGCCTGGTGTTTCTCCATGATGGCGTTGATCTCTTGGGAATCGGTGACTTGATGTCCGTCGATGGCCACAATGAGGTCGCCTCCCAACAAGATGGGTCTGTTACCCACGTAGGCTTGCTGGTTGCCGCCGTGCAAGCCGGCCCGCTCAGCCGCGCCGCCGGGGACGACCTTCTGAATCAGGATTCCAGAGTCAACGGCCAAGTCCATCTGCTGGGCCAGATCGGGGCCAATCGCATAAGAGACGATTCCTAGCGAGGGCCGCTTGACGCGCCCATAGCGGGTCAGGTCACTGAGCACAGCCTTAGCTGTGTTGATGGGGATGGCGAAGCCGATGCCGGAACTTTGCTCGGCGCCGTTGGAGGCGATCAGAGTGTTGATGCCAATGACCTCGCCGCGCGAGTTAAGCAGAGGCCCACCGGAATTGCCTGGATTGATAGCCGCATCTGTCTGGATAGCATCTTCGATGGAAGCGTTCTCGGAACCTCGGGCGGCGGGCAGGGTGCGAATGGAGCTGATGATGCCGCGCGTCATGGTGCCGTTTAGGCCGAAGGGATTGCCAATGGCATAGACCTTCTGGCCGACGGCGAGATCGCGGGAATCGGCCAGTGTGACCGGCTCAAGGTTGGGCGCGTCGATCTGCAAGAGAGCGAGGTCATGCACTTTGTCGGTACCGATCACTTTGGCTGAATAGCGGCGCTTGTTACTAAGCGTCACCTCGATGCCGCGGTTGGCGCCTTCTACCACGTGGAAGTTGGTAAGCACGTGGCCTGCCTTGTCTAGGACGAAACCAGAGCCCTGGCCGTGTTGCGGCACCACGCCATTGAAAAAGTCGAAGATCAATGTTGTGGAAGTGATGTTCACTACCGCGGGCAGCACCCGCTTATAGACGGCGATGTTGTTTTGCTCCTCGGCGTCATAGGCCGGCGAGGCCTCAGCCTCCGTCAGCTCAAGCGGGGAGCCACCGCCGCTCGCCGGGAAAATCGAAAGATGGCTCGAAGATGAACCGCCAAAACGATGCGGAATATGTGTGGTGATAAACCAGAATCCACCCACCAGCAGCAGAACCAGAAGAACTCGGCGCAGTCTCATGCGTGCAAACCCTTTCAGTGGACCGTAGACAGTCGGCTATGAACGGTGGCCACAGCTCCCTATTCTAAAGACTCTTTCCGCAGAGAATGGTTGCATTCGGTCTGAAGGCGCGACCATAACTCCTCGACCTGTACATGGAGATTTTCTTTATCTCCTGAATTATCAATTACATAATCAGCATTGGCGGCCTTGACCGCATCAGGAATCTGATAGATGAGGCGAAGACGCGCATGGGCTTCGGCACTCTCGCGGTCCTTCTCCATCGAGCAAATGCGGGCAGCATAGCGGGCGATCTTCAGCTCATCGGGCGCAGTGACCACCACGATGCGATCCATGCGGCGGCGCCAGTCAGCCAGCACTGTTTCGCTTTCGCCGCGGGCACGGGCGTCGCGCTCCACTTCAAAGATCAGCGCCGACTCAATGACGGCGATGGCGGCGGGACTGCGGGCAATGACCTGCTCCATCCACCTCTGCTCGGCAGCGATTACCGCCGGATGAACAATCGCATTAAGCTCATTCAGCCGCCCGCCTTGGAAGGCCATTTTGGCCAGACGTGCGCGATTCAACCGGCCGTCGGCGCCTTTGACCTCCGGGCCAAAAACACGCACAACCTCGGAAAAGACCGCCTGGCCCGGCTCCATCAGCGAGCGGCCCAGCTCATCGGCCTCCACAACCTCAGCGCCTAGCGAGCGCATCATGGCGGCAACAGTGCTCTTGCCGCTGCCCAAACCGCCTGTTAGACCAACGCGAAGCATTCTCGTCCCATTCTCCCGTTTCTCTTGGAAACCACAAATGCAGCCGTCTCCGTTTGATCGTGCTCTCAGGTTCAGTATCCCACTCCAAGGAAGAGTCGTCAGCATTCCAGTCATGAGAGCCAAAAAGACAGCCTCGTTGCAAGGTAATATCTGGGCTGCTTGCTGGGCACTTGTTCGCCGGCTCTGCGGTAACCTCATGCTGCGGCTGCTCCTTCCGATAAAGAAATTGAGCGAAACACTTCGCCGGACAGGGATGTGTCCGAGCAGATCGAATGTGGAATCGGCTGGAATGGTCGAATTTCGCGTTATGCAGGCGCGCAGGGCTGGGAGACGGTGACCGGAGCGTTTGGCGCCAGGAGTCAAAATGCCACAAGTCGAGCCGGATATTGGCGAAATGGATCGAGAACAGGAAGACGCGCGGCAGGCTGCGCTGATCTCCACCGGGATTCTCGACACCCCTCCCGAAGCCGCTTACGATACCATCACCCGGCTGGCTGGCGAGTACCTCCGGGCTGATTCGGCAGGACTTGGCTTCGCCGATGGGAGCCGCATCTGGATGAAGTCCTGCTGGCGCCAAACGGTTCGCGAGTTGCCACGCGGAAACTCCATCTTCGACCTGGTGCTTGCCGAAGACGGTCCGGTGATCGTACCTGATATATCTCTCCACCCTCACTGCAATGAATTGTTGCCGCGCTTCAATCACCTCGGGGTGGCTTCGTTTGTCGGCGCTCCGGTGCGCTCCTCCGACGGAAAGATTCTCGGAATCCTGGTTGTCTTCCGCAAGGAGCCCAGCCCGGTGATGGCGATGCTGCCAGAAGAGCTCCGCACATTGGAGAGCCTGGCCGATATGGTCTCCAGCCTACTCGAGCTGCGCAGGCTGCGCAAGAGTTTCAATGGCAATGGAAGCGGAAACAGGCAGCGACGCGCCCGCGCTGCCGTGACCACCCTCGGAAGCTGGCCACGCCAGGCAGATCTGCGTCAGGCTCTCGACCAAGGCCAGTTCGTACTCTACTACCAACCGGAGGTCGATCTCGCCACGCGCAAGATTGTCGGTCTTGAAGCGCTGATTCGCTGGAGCCATCCCGAACGGGGACTGATTCCCCCCATGAACTTCATTCCTTTGGCAGAAGAAAGCGGTCTGATCTTGCCCATTGGCGACTGGGTGCTCTCTCAGGCTTGCAACCAGATTCATAAGTGGTGTCAGGAGGACGCAAGCCATGTTAGTCTGCGCGTTGGCGTCAACCTTTCTGCCCGCCAGTTCTCGCGCGAGGGCTTGGCTGATCACGTCGAAGCCCTCCTCATTCAATTTGGGATATCCAGCCGCCAACTTGGTCTGGAGATGACTGAATCCAGCCTCATCCCCAACGTGCGCATCGCCCTCGAGGTCCTCGGTAGCTTGCGCAGGCTGGGCGTTTCGCTACTGATGGACGATTTTGGCACTGGATACAGCTCCCTCAATAATCTCCATTCCTTTCCCTTTGACGTGCTCAAGATAGACCGCTCCTTCGTTACGCGCATGACCGAGGGGGATCAGCCATTGCAGATTGTGCGCACCATCATCGAATTGGCTCGCGTGATGGGCATGGATGTGGTGGCCGAGGGGATTGAAACTTCCGAGCAATTTCGCCTGTTGCACGAGATGAAGTGCCGCTACGGCCAGGGCTATCTTTTCGCCCGCCCCTTGACCGCCGAAGCCGTTACCAAACTTTTGAGGCTCCCAGGACGCATACTGCCCAACCCCGAGGTCTCAGAATCAGTTTGCGTCTGATTCCCTCCTCGCTCGTACCCCCATTTCAGGACCGAATTCTTCATGCGTGCAGGGTTCTTACTGCCACTGAAATGTGGGTCGCTTCGTTTTTCGCAGCCCTTCGCAAGGATGGAAGCGTACGTTTCATTTCAGGACAGACAGCCACCTTGTCCTTTTCTGGAATCCATGGAGTCGTCCACATGGGAAAGCCGTCACGCTTGCAGCCCTTTCTCACGATATGCTCCAAGCAATGCAACAAGCAGCCGAAACCCGGACCCTCAGCGAAAGAGGCTCGACGTCAATATGGGATATCGAGCCATCGCCCATCTCTTCCAGCTTTGCTGGTATTTTGGCCGCTCTGACATCACCGGCGAAAAAACACGCGCGCACCTCGGACAACGACGATCTAGCTGACGACATCGCAACTCTCAGCTACGAAAGCGCCTTGAAGACTCATGCACGCTACCGCGGCACAGACCAGTCTCTCACTGAGTCTGCCAAGCCGGCGCCAGTCCGAATGAACGAGTTGGGTCAGGCAACCCTTGCGGAAGCTGCAAAACCCGCGGCTCGTCACTTCGAAGACCCCAGCGCAATCTCCGATGTAAAAGCCAACAGTGTTGGCACTACGCCGATTGAGAGGAATCTGAAAGATGCCAGCATCACCATTCGCATGAGCAAGGCAGAGTGTGCGCAACTGCACCAGCGCGCCGCAGAGGCGGGTCTTACGATCTCAGCTTACCTGCGATCCTGTACATTTGAAGCGGAGTCGCTGCGAGCGATGGTCAAGGATACTCTGGCTCAGTTGCGCTCGGCCACCACACAGGCCAAACCCGCTGCGCTAAATGACTCGCTGATCGGCGGATGGGCTCGCTGGATGGCCCGCCTACTGCCCCGCTGGTCCGACAGTCAGCGCGTGGCCCGCGCTTGACCGCCGAATTCCAATCGGGCAGCGCTATTTGCACAGGGCGGGAAGCGCAAAAACTATTGTTCCGTTGACCATGGAAATGTAAGGCCCTCGGTCCCATATGACCAGAGCCTCCTTGTCCACAGTGTCATTTGTGAAGATGGTGATTGTGGCTTTCTTTCCGGTCCTCCTCAAGTAAGCCCAATCCGAGACCCTTTTGTTGCCCTGGCAGTAGATTGTTCCGGCGTCCAGCGTGAAGGAGTAAACTTGGCCATCATCACTCCGCAATTGGATTGTCCCGTCACTTACTGCGCCGAGCCGGGAGTACGTTGCAAGCCCTCCCCGGCCCTTCATGCTCGCCAAGTTGAATGGCGCGTAGGTTACGTGATACTGACCCTGCTGAGCAATCGCCGGCAAGAATGAGCCAAAGGCCAGCAGGAGCGAAATCATCAGACGGTAGAGATAGCTGAATTGTCCTGACATATGCCCTCGCGAAGAAAATTAGCACAGTTTTCATACAACGTACAACTGCCTTCTAATAGTTCTGAGAGCATGGGACCATTCTGAGAACGGGGGGCACTAAGAACAAGAGCCCGATTGAACTTAAAATCCAGAAAATGCGTCGGCGACGGCTTGCCGAGCTACTTGAATGGCTGGCCACGCGCGAGTTGATCCGCCCCTGCTTGACCCACCCGAAGTCGGCCACCTAAAAGTTTTCTCTGCGCGTAGGGCTGCGGGAGAGTCGGCGCAGAATGGCTAATTGACCCACATGGGCAAGTGCGACTGCTACGGGCCCTTGCAGCAATTGCTCGACTGGAGCATGAAGCGGCGCATCGGAGGCAAGAAAGGCACCCAGGGTCTTGATCGACTCGAAGAAGCGGTGCTGCTCTTCGACCCAACAACTACGTGGCTGGGTGGCCTGATAGGCAACG
This sequence comes from Occallatibacter sp., assembly GCA_049513195.1. Taxonomy (GTDB): domain Bacteria; phylum Acidobacteriota; class Terriglobia; order Terriglobales; family Acidobacteriaceae; genus Telmatobacter. The sequence continues at coordinate 94,797 of JBEKWJ010000006.1, read as the reverse complement.
GTGGCCACCATGTGGCGTAGCCGTTCGCGTTTCTCGTCCATAGGGGAACAATAGCGCAAGCGCGGACAGCATGAGCCGGAAGAACGCCGATGTATGGGCACCCGAATGGGTACGCCCAGGGCAATGACGGTTTCCGCTCACAAACTCGCCCGAATGGTGTATTACATGGTCACGATCCAGCGGGAATGCGATGCCACCATTTTCCACGAGAGGACCGCTGCGCGCAAGACCCAATGCGGGCGAAACTTTATGGTTGCAACTCGTGCCGTCGGAGTCTGTTTCTTGGCAGTGGCCCATCTCGGCTTCACCAGCCGGATTCATCTTGAACTCACCTAGTCGCAAATGTAAACCGCAATTCCGCGAATGAAAACGAAAAACCTGCCAGGAATGTGCCAGGTCGCACAGCGAGTCGCGCTTTGTTAGCAAATGAGTAACTACGGCTTTCATATTGCTGTTGAACATTTTTCCTCGCCCGTGATGATCGCATGCGAGGGAAGGTAGTTTTCTGTAATTTCACTATGAAAAATGATGGGCTTGCCGTGCGCCGCCAACAAAGGCTGGCTCGGTCGATCCGTCACTCGCCAAGATGCGCGCGTAGGATAAGGATGCCAACGTAGCGATCCATCCACGCTGCATTTTCCGGCGCAATCTTTCGGAGTTCCTGGGTGACAGGAGGTTCGTCGACCGCATCGATGGTCAAGCCGGCAGCCACAATGGCGTTGACGTAGTCAGAAACACGCGGCATGGCGTGCTCCAGCAAAACATCTTCCTTCCACGGCGATGGATAGCGATATGGAGCAGTCTTTTGATAAGCAAGGCCGTGGCCCCAACCCTCGATTTCGTTGCGCAGAATGGCAAAACGGAAGGGATGAGGCACGGAGATGACCAAAGCTGTTGCGGGCCTCAGGAGAGTGCGAAGCGATGTTACCGCCTGGGTCAGATTGGCAGAATACATCAGCGCCTGAAAGCAGACGATCAAGTCAAATTGCAGCGGTTCCCCAACCGGCGAGAAGGACAAATCTTCAAAGCCGCCAAGCGCAAAGGAGAGATTCGAGCACGCAGCGTGGCTCTTCCAATTCTGAGAGAAGCCCTTACTGGGATCGATGCCGACGACCGATGCTGCGCCATGCTCGGCAAAATGCCGCGCTTTATCTCCCGTACCGCAACCCACATCCAGAACGCGTTTGCCGTGAAAATCGCCGCACATTTTGAGTTGGGCCGGCCATTCGATTAGTTGATCGGCAGAAACCTGCCGGGATGCCGCGTAAACCTGCGCTAGAGCGTCCCAAGGCTTAGAGGCGGGTGTTTCTGGGCCGTTGTCGCGCATAAGGTCAGTTTAGCTGGGCCGCTAGCGCTCGCCTATACTTAGGCGTATAACAGGAGATCGCGCCATGGTGCAAACGCGCATCAAGCCTTACTTTCAGGAAGTCGCCGAGAAAGCGCGCCGCTGGGAACAGTTACGGCTCTATCGGCGCTACCAGGTGTTCGGGCTGGTGCTGGTCGCTTTGGCGATCCTGCTGATGGATCTCCTGCGCACCAATCCCAAGTGGATCTTTCCGCCGGGATGGTGGCGGCCGTGAGTCCTGCGCGGACGGCGAATGGCGACTGCGTCGCACCGGGACGTTTAGTAGCAGACCGAGATCCGCTGGCCGTGCTGCTTCTTGGGCCGACGGGCAGCGGCAAGACGGCGCTGTCACTGGCTCTGGGTGAGCGCTTCGGTGGCGAAATTGTCAGTTGCGATTCGGTGGCTGTCTATCGCGGCATGGACCTGGGCACGGCCAAACCCACCGCGGAGGAACGGGCGCGGTTGCCGCATCACCTAATTGACGTGGCCAATCCAGACGAGCCTTTTACTGCAGGCGAATACAGCCGGCGAGCGCGGGCTGCTCTGTTAGAGATTGCGGGACGCGGGCATCTGCCGATTGTGACCGGAGGAACTGGCCTCTACCTGCGCGCGCTGACCGATGGGCTTTTTGCCGGACCGGAGCGACAGCACGAGTTGCGGACGCGGCTGCAGAAGAGCCGTGAGCGACATGGCGAGGCCTGGCTGCACCGCCTGCTTCAGCGACTCGATCCAGCCTCGGCAGGGCGCATTCATGCCAACGACGCACCCAAGTTGATTCGCGCCATTGAGGTCTGTCTGGCCGCGCGCAAGCCGCTCTCCCACGTATTGAGCAATCAGGAGCTGGCGCGTGACCCGCTTGTAGGCTTTCGTCTGTTGCGCATTGGGCTGAATCCGCCGCGACAGGCGCTTCCGCCCTGCGAGGGCCTATATGACCGGCTCAATCGTCGGGCTGCGGCCATGTTTGCCAACGGACTGATCGAGGAGACTCGCGGACTGCTCGACCGTTACGGGCCGATCAAGGCACTAGACTCGCTCGGCTATCGGCAGGCACTGCGCGTGCTGCGGGAGTCTCGGCCAACTGAGGATGCAGTTGCCGCCGCCCAGCAAGGCCATCGCAACTACGCCAAGCGGCAGTTGACCTGGTTTCGCCGCGAACCGGAGGTGAATTGGATTGAGGGCTTCGGGGACGAGCCGGAGACGCTGCGCGCGGCAGCCGAGCTGGTCAAGAACAAGCTCTAGCCGTCGCGCATCCATTAAACTGAACGGTGTAGGGCGACGGAGCAGGATATGTGCGCCACGGAATGGAGTTCCCCTTTGGCAGAAACGATCCCGAGCACGATCTATGACGTGGCGATTATTGGCGGCGGACCCGCCGGTTACACGGCGGCCATTCGCGGCGCGGAGTATGGACTGAAGGTGGCACTCATCGAGCAGTTAAGCAGGCTCGGCGGCACATGTCTGCTTGTGGGCTGCATCCCGACCAAGGCGCTGCTTTTTAACGCCGAGATTTGGGACCATATGCAGCACGCTGCCGACTTCGGCATTGAGGGCATCGGCACGCCCAAGCTCGACTGGGCCGCAGTGCTCCAGCGCAAAGACGCCATCATCACCAAGCACGTCAAGGGCCTCGACTTTCTGATGAAGAAGCACAAGATTGCGCGCATCGAGGGCTATGGCCGCCTGATCGGTTCTGCGAAGGACGGCGTGCATACGGTCGAAGTAAAGGCGGCAGGTGCGACGAACTCTATTCAAGCAAAAAACGTGATTCTGGCTACCGGCTCCGAAGCCAAGATGCTGCCTGGCCTCAAGCCGGACGACCGCATCCTGACCAACATCGAAATCCTGGCTCTCGATCAAGTACCTAAATCGCTCATCGTGATTGGCGCGGGCGCAGTAGGTATGGAGTTCGGCTCACTCTATCGCACCTTTGGGTCAGAGGTAACGATTATCGAGTTTTTGCCGCGCGTGGTTCCTGTTGAAGATGAAGAAGTATCAAAAGAACTGACGCGCCTTTTCAAGAAGCGCGGCATTGACGTAAATACCAGCTCGAAAGTCGAGAAGGTCGAGAAGACCGAAACCGGTGTGAAGGTGAGCTTTACCGACGCCAATGGCAAGACGCAAGTGAAAGAAGCCGAAAAGGTGCTGGTGGCTGTGGGCCGCGCAGGACTTACCACCAACATCGGCGTCGAGAAAACCAAGATTGAGTTAGACCGCGGACTTATCAAAGTTAACGAGGCGCAGGAGACGGCCGAGCCGGGCATATTCGCCATTGGAGACATTGTGGCTGGGTTGCCCCAACTGGCGCATGTGGGCGCAATGTGCGGGATGGTAGCAGTGGCCAAGATTGCTGGGCGCAAGTTTCGTCCGGTGCGCCGCGACCGCATTCCCGGCTGCACCTACACCGAGCCGCAGATTGGATCGGTTGGTTTAACCGAGGCGCAGGCCAAAGAAAAAGGCTATGAAGTTAAAGTCGGAAAGTTTCCGTTTGCCGGTAACTCGAAGGCCACTATTATTGGCAATCACGATGGGTTTGTAAAGATCGTTTCCGACGCAAAATACGGCGAGCTTCTGGGCGTTCACATCCTTGGCCCGCAAGCCACCGAGTTAGTCGCCGAAGCCGTAGCTGTAATGGAGTTGGAAGGCACCGTTGAGGAGCTGATGTTCACCATTCACGCGCATCCCACGCTCGCCGAATCCATGCTGGATGCCTACGGCGCAGTCGAGGGCATGGCGATTAACGCATGAGGTCGAACCGGACTGGTTCGATAACTAACATTCCGCATGTGCGCGAGTGTAAACAATCCAGGTATGGAGATTGTGAAAGATAAGAAAGACTGCCGACAAACCTATGTAAATCCACGGCGAATAGTAGATAGGAACGTAAAGCGAATCTCCCACAAGAGCAATGCCAATAAGCCAGACTAAAGGAGTATAACTCGGCGCCATGAAACCCCATCGGCTGGCGCTCCACTGGTTATTCGGGAACCATATCTGCATCGCCCAGGAAGAAAAATAGAGGATTAACCCGGCGAGATACAGCACGATGCCGGTCTTTTGTCCGGGCCGGGTTATCTGGAGCTGCATCAGCAGGGGCAGCACAAAAATACCCAAGCGGAAAATGTTCTCTCCGGCAACAACCCATACCGGAATGCTGCGAGAGAAGACTTCACTTTGATACATTTTCGGAAGCTTGCCCATCAAGAGAACATTCATCAGCATGACCGGAACAATCAACCAAAAGCAGTTCCGTAAAAAATGCAGAATCATGCCCATAGTTTAATTCCATGGACAGGTTTTCGAGCCCTGGCTGAAATCATTTCAACTTCTTGATACATGTCGAATTGATTCACCAATCTCATCGCGACTTCACAGACAGTCTTCTAAAGTTCGATTGATTGGCTAGCCACCAGGGCCTTGGCTTTGGCGATGAACTCGGCCAACGGAATAGAGCCTTGGTCGCCTTTGGCGCGGGTGCGGACGCTAACGGAGTTAGTCGCCTCTTCCTTGTCGCCGAAGACGAGAATGTAGGGCGTCTTCTGGTTGGCGAAGTCGCGAATCTTGCCGTTCATTTTTTCATTGCGGCTATCTACTTCTACGCGCAGGCCTGCAGCCTTAAGTTCCTCTTCGACCTTCTTTGCGTATGCATGATGCCGCTCGCTGATGGGCACCAGGCCCACCTGCACCGGCGCGAGCCATAGCGGGAACGCTCCGGCGTAGTGCTCGATGAGCACGCCGAAGAAGCGCTCGACCGAGCCGAAGAGGGCGCGGTGAACCATCACTGGCTGATGGCGCTCGCCGTCTTCGCCCACGTACTCCAACTCGAAGCGGGCGGGCAGGTTGAAGTCGACTTGCACTGTGGAAAGCTGCCACAGCCGGCCGAGAATATCGACAAGCTTCACGTCGATCTTAGGGCCGTAGAAGGCGGCTTCGCCAGGGAACGTATTGACGGTGAGACCCCGGTTGGTGAGTACGTTCTTGAGCGCGCCTTCGGCGTTCGCCCAGTCATCCGCCGAGCCAATGAAGTCGCCCGCCTTGTTTGGGTCGCGCGTAGAGAGCTCGACGCGAAACTCCTTGAAGCCGAAGGTCTTGAGCGCTGCTTCAGCGAAGTCGAGGCAGGCAATAACTTCGCCTTCAAGCTGCTGTGGCGTACAGAAGATGTGGGCATCGTCTTGCGTAAATCCGCGGACGCGCAAGAGGCCATGCATGGTTCCCGAGCGTTCATAGCGGTACACGTTACCAAATTCGGCATAGCGTTGCGGAAGATCCCGATAGCTCTTGGGCGAATTCTTGTAGATCAGGATGTGGCCGGGGCAGTTCATCGGCTTTAGCCGGTACTCGGCATCGTCCAGTTCCATCGGCGGAAACATGTCCTTGGAGTAGACTCCGTCGTGGCCCGAAACCTTCCAAAGCTCCCGGCGCATGACGTGCGGAGTGTAAACGAGGAGATAGCCGCGCCGCACGCACTCTTCGCGCATCCAGTCTTCCATCACCTTGCGGATCATGGCGCCTTTGGGATGCCAGAAGATCAATCCCGCTCCAGCCAGCTCTTGAATGCTGAAGAGGTCAAGCTGCTTGCCCAGCAGACGATGGTCGCGCTTGGCCGCCTCTTCCAGGCGGGCAAAGTGGGCGTCCATCTCTTTTTGCGAGAAGAATGCCGTGCCATAGATTCTCTGCAACTGCGGATTCTTTTCGTCGCCGAGCCAATAAGCGCCAGCCAAGGCGGTAATCTTGACGGCCTTGACGCGGCCCGTGGAGGGCACGTGCGGTCCGCGGCAGAAGTCGACGAAGCTGCCGTTACGATAGAAGCTCACCTCGGAGCCGGGCTCGGTAAACTTGGTGACAAAGTGCGTCTTCATGAAGTCGCCGTCGCGCTCGAACTCTGCCAGGCTCTTTTCTCTTGGGACGAATTCGTGGGCGAAAGGCTCGTTGCGCGCAATCACCTCGGCGATCCTGGCTTCGATCAGCGCCAGGTCTTCAGGCGTGAATGGCTTTTGGCGATGGAAGTCGTAAAAAAAGCCCGAGTCAGTGGCGGGGCCGTGGCCCAGCTTGGTGTCGGGAAACAACTCCAGCACAGCCGTAGCCAGCACATGGGCGGCGGAGTGGCGCACCACCTTGAGCGCCTCGGGATCGGTCTCTTTGACCAACTCAAGTCGCGTGTCGGCGGTGAGCGGCGTGGTCAGATCAACCAGACGCGGGGCGGACGCGTCTTCCGCAGCATACATCGCGGCCTCTTCCGACGGACCGTCAGAGGTGCTTGCCTTCGCCGCGCCGGTAACGGGCGTCAGCCGCGCCACCACGCAGACCGCGGCCAAGCGCGGCGAGATGGAGTTGGCAATCTCGAGGGGAGTCGTGCCGGCGGGTACTTCGCGGATGGCCCCGTCGGGCAGGTGTACGGCAATGGTTTGCGAGCTCATGGGGTTTGGAATCCTGTCTTCTGATGGGCGTGAAGGATTGCCCTGTAAGAGTACAGGATAGTTGGCCTATGTGCTTCAAGTCGAGCGAGCCAAAGAGCGCGTGCAAATTCACTTTACCTCTCCTGGACTCATTCGGGCGGTCGAGGTTGCACAGGAAGCAGAGCTCGGAGAAGTGCCTTTCGATCCTGATCGGACGAAAAGCGTAATTATCTGCAAAGTCTAGCTGCTGCATTTCTGTGAGAAATCTCTTCGGAAGGCATTGATTCCATGCTGATTAATAATTATCTGCAAAATTTCAGGGCCAAAAAAAATATTGTAGGGGGGGTGGGGGGGTACCCCTCGGTGGGGTACGGACCGGGCATCTACCTGACAGATAGCCCCGCTCCGTTGACTGTTTCCATTGTGCGCTGACAAAGGGTAATTTTCTGCATGGAGCTGAGGAAAAAGGTTCATAGTTTCCCAGGTCCGAAAATCCGGCTCTGGGGATTTCGGCTACCTGTCATTTGCGCAGCACTTTTTGGTACCACTTGCGGAAGTAGTCCTTGTCCGAAGTGCACATCCACCCGAAGTAGCATTGAGAACCGTCACGTCCCCAGTTGTAGGTGTTGTTCCAGTGACATTCGAAGGGATGCGGAAGAAGCAGGTTGTCGTAGTCGAGACAGGTTTTGAGTAACAGATTTTGTTTCCGGCGGACGCCGCGGTGGGCCATCTGCTTGTCCCATTTTGCGCTAGACAGACCTGTGATCGCCGCATAGGGGCGGCGGGTTGAACGGCTCATGACGAACTCCTGGTCGCAGTTGCGTACCTATGTCATGGCGCGGCCCTCCTGATTTCAGTTTAACTCTCTTCCGTCTTGTGCGGTTTTGCACGGCGAGTCCCAGAAAATCAGTTGCAATATATATCAGACTGGATATAATCTCTTTATGAAGCTGATCGAGTTTCTTGGCGATTCCTTTAAGGCGCTCTGTGAGTTCCCAAAGGACGCCCGACAGGCGGCTGGTTATCAGTTAAGAAGAGTGCAGGACGGTATCCCGCCTGAAGATTTCAAGCCGATGTCGGATATTGGCAAGGGCGTGGAGGAGATTCGCATCTGGGCTGGCTCGGGAACGTACCGGGTTCTCTACACTGCGCGGCTAATGAACACGGTGTACGTCCTGCACGCATTTCAGAAGAAAACGCAAGAGACTTCAGGCAAAGACAAAGAAATCGCCAAGAGGCGGTTCAAACAACTCATACGGGGTGTCCTATGAAAAATGAGAAACGGCATGTATTCGCCAATGTCTGGGACGCGATCGCTGATTCGCCAGCAGAGGCCGCAAACCTTGAACTGCGCTTTGCACTCATGGAAGAAATTTCCGGGACCATCAAACAGAGGGGCTGGACACAGGCCGAAGCAGCGAAGCGTTGCGGGGTGACGCAGCCGCGAATCAATGACCTGCTGCGTGGGCGCATTGCTCGGTTTTCGATTGATGCGCTGGTGAATATCGCTTCAGCGCTGGGACGGCGGGTTACGGTCAAGCTGGACGATGCTGCGTGAGTTGGGTGATTTCGCGGATGCTGATTTAGAATCAGTTCGGTGTAAAATCAGCTAGTAAGGGGTCGGCAATCTTCATGGACCTGCACTTTGACATACCGGAATCCATCACCAGCAGCTTGCGGCTGCCAGAGCCAGAGATGGAACCGCGTCTGCGGGTTGAGCTAGCCGTCGCTCTCTATGCCCAACGCATCCTGCCGCTTGGGAAGGCGTCCGAACTGGCCGGAATCTCCCGGTTCGGGTTTGCGGAGCTTTTGGGCCAGCGCGAGATTCCGCGCCACTACACGGAGCAGGATTTAGCCCAAGACCTAGAATATGCTCGCGGTTAGCAATACCTCGCCCATCTCGAATCTGGCCGCGATCGGCCACCTCGGACTGCTGAAATCCCAGTTTTCTGAGCTATGGATACCCGATGCAGTATTTGTAGAACTCACGGCCCATCCTGACCCTATTGCGCAAACCACGATCCAGGCAGCTATTCGTGATCAGTTGATACGGATTGGCACACCGCGAGACTCCGGCTTGCTTCGTCTTCTGTTGCTGCAACTCCATCGAGGAGAGGCAGAGGAGATCGCCCTGACGACGGACATCGATGCAGAGATCGTTCTCATCGACGAACAGGAGGGGCGGCAATTGGCCTCGAAGACCGGTCTCGCTGTCACAGGTGTTTTGGGTGTCTTGCTGCGTGCCAAGCGCGCTGGGGAGATTGCCGCAATCAAGCCAGAGATAGCTCTCCTCCGCCACAAATCTCATTTCGTTGTTTCGCCAGCGTTGGAGGGAAACATTCTGAGCGCGGCAGGTGAATAGCGGAGGCGGCACGCACAGCAGATTGCATTCCTCGACTAACCCGAAAGTAGCCCAGGTCCGAGAATCAGGACCTTGAGCACCCGAAGAAGCGGTTCGGACGAATTTCGCGGTTTTTGATTGATGCGCTGGTCAACATCGCCTCAGCGCTGGGACGGCGGGTTACGGTCAAGCTGGACGATGCGGCGTGAGTTGGGAGCTTTCGCTTTTTCGCGCTTCCGCGCTTGCAGCCTTTTGGCTAGGGCTTCAAACTCCTGAGCCAGGGCATCATACTCGCGCTTGAATTCGGGATCGGCCAATGATCTGACCGCGAACTCTTCGAAGGGGATGGTCATAACAGTCCCTATCCATTGTTCTGTCACTCTCGAATCAACTCACTGTTACTATTTCTTTACCAGTGCATTGTCAGAAAGCATCGCCGATGCCTCGACTTGCTTTCCGTTAGATTTATAAGAAAGCTCAAACGTTGTAATGGAATCCGACCATACAAGTTCTTGAGTATCGAATTCGCCAATTTTTACTTTTTCATCTCTTGTCGGTTTACCAAGGAGGCGAGTGTAATCATCAACTTGCGCATTGACTGCGTCAGTGGACATCACCCCGTAGTAGAAGTGAAACTGAGAAATCAATCCCATATCCTTCGTGTTCAGAGATATTTCTTCTGCTCCGCCAAATGTACCGGGTTTGAGGGTGCAGGTTGCCCCATTCCAATTACAGAAATCTGAAGTTGGAGGCATTTTACCGCCAAGCTTCAATATCGTTCGACTCTCAATCTTGATTTCACGTAATATGTCAAGCGATTTTGCGGTTGAATTCGATCTACATCCTGCAAAAACTATCAACGCAAGCGCGAAAAGACGGAATGATTTCTTCATCTCTCTTTGATTATTTCTGATCAAGCTAACTGCAATCGACCTGATGTTAACAGAAATTCTCCATTGGGATATCGACTACTCCCGTATAACTGGCAAATCCAATCAGATTCAATTACGCCGCCAACAACTGCAATTTGATCTTCGAGCCGGTGGCTTCGGCGAAGCGGATCAGGGTTTTGGCGCTGGGCAGGGTTCTTCCGCTTTCCAGCCGTGCGATTGCCGACTGGCTGGTGCCCATGCGCTCGGCCAGTTCTACCTGCGAAAAACCGGAACGAAGACGCGCCCGGATCAGTTCCGTGGCAATCTCAAACTCCGGACCCAGGCGATCATACTCCGCCTTGAATTCGGGATCCTTCATCCACTCATCCGCGAGTTCTTTAAGGGGAATCGTCATAAAACCTCCTTTGCGCGCCGCTTAGCAATATCGATTTCGCTACGCGGCGTCCGTTGCGTCTTCTTGATGAAAGCGCGAACAATCACAACTCTGCGGCCTATAACAGTGACATGTCAACTGCAAAGAACACTCGCAGATCCTTCGGCTCCGCTGAAGAACGCTTCGCTCAGGATGACAGGTTTGTGAGCCTGACCGGAGCGTTTTTTGAAAAGGCAGCGAGTTAGCCACCGCTTCGCGGTGATTCGCGAGTTAGCAAGTTAGCGGTCCGCCGGTGTGACCTACCTTCCCGTGCCCCCGACGGTCATTTTGTCTAGCTTGATGGTGGGCATGCCTACGCCTACTGGGACGGATTGGCCGTCTTTGCCGCAGGTGCCTATGCCTTCGTCCAGCTTGAGGTCGTGGCCGACCATGGAGACGTGCTTGAGGGCGTCGGGGCCATTGCCAATCAATGTGGCGTCGCGGACTGGCGAGGTGATTTTGCCGTCTTCGATGAGGTAGGCCTCGGAGGCCGAGAAGACGAATTTGCCGTTGGTGATATCCACCTGGCCGCCGCCGAAGTTGACTGCATAGAGGCCGTGCTTGACAGAGCGCAGAATATCTTCGGGCGCGTCGTCGCCGGCCAGCATGTAGGTGTTGGTCATGCGGGGCATGGGGATGTGCTGATAGCTTTCGCGGCGGCCCGAGCCGGTGTTGGCCGCGCCCATCAACCGCGCTGAGAGCTTGTCGGTGAGATAGCCGCGCAGGATGCCGCCCTCGATCAGTACCGTTTCGTGGGTCGCCGAGCCTTCGTCGTCCACATTCAGCGATCCTCTGCGCCCGGCAATCGTTCCGTTATCGACGACGGTGACTTTGCTGCTGGCTACCGATTGGCCGATCAGGCCCGTGAATGCCGAGGTCTTTTTGCGGTTGAAGTCGGCTTCGAGCCCGTGGCCCACCGCCTCATGGAGCAGAACGCCGGGCCAGCCGGGACCGAGCACGACTTCCATTTCTCCGGCCGGAGCGGGCACGGCGCTCAGTTGCAGAATGGCGCCACGCGCGGCCTCACGGGCCAGAGTTTCAGGGCTTTTGGAACCGACGAACTGGTCCAATCCGGCACGCCCGCCGCCGCCCGACGAGCCCTTGGTGGTGGTTGCGTCTTCTTTGGCGATGACGAAAACATTGAGCCGGCAGAGGGGCTGGGTGTCGCTGGCGAATGCTCCGTCGGAGGCGGCAATGAGGATTCGGCGCAGTTCTTCAGCGTAGCTGGCGCGGACCTGCACGATGCGGAGATCAAACGCGCGGGCGGCTCGATCGGCTCTGAGAATCAACTCGAGGCGTGCGGCGAGGTCAAGGTCGTAGCCACCGAGGGGAACGGGGTAAAGGTCGGCGGCAGGCGCATCGACGAAGCCTTGCACGGGTTGCTTTGCCGGACCGGAAGCGATGAGCGCGGCGGTGCGGGCGGCATGGAGCAGGCGCTCGGGGCTGAGATTGTCCGTATAGGCGTAGCCAGTGCGCTCGCCGCTGAGCACACGAATGCCACAGCCGGCGCTGACACCTTGCGAGGCGGATTTGACGATTTGCTCGTCTACGCCGAGCGCGGTGGCCGTGACCGACTCAAAGTAGAGGTCGGAGTAGTCGCCGCCCGCGGATAAGGCCTCGCTCAGGCAGCGCTCCAGCAGCCGCTCGGTGATGCCGAATTTCTCAAAGAAGTATCTTTTCTGACTCGGGAGTGGAGAAGTGGCCGGTACGCTCATCGTATTTTTAAGTTTACGCCAGATTTTGGTTTGGCTAAAGAGCCGACGGCGCCCGTTGCTCTTTTGATGCCGGACCATTTGTACTCTTTCGCAGGCGTCTGGATCGTGTTACATTTTGTCCATGAAGAAGTTTATTGCAGCTGTGTTGCTCCTTATGGTCTTTGCCGCCCCGGCGTTTGCTTCCGAAGGGCATCATCATCATCACCACCACGTTAAGCACCATCATGGTCACCACGTCTAAAGCAGGCCGGTTCGCAAAACGGTAACGCCGCGGGTTCGGTGTGCCGGTGTTGCTTCAGCTCAGTGATTGGAGATGGTAAGGTTCGAACCATGACAGACTTGGAAGAGCTCAGATTTCCGGTTGGCCGCTGCAACCCACCGGCCACCAGTCTACCGGGCATTCGCGCGGCGCACATTCAGACGCTGCGCCTGCTTCCAGGGCGACTAAGGGCCGCTGTCGCAGGGCTGAACGAGAGCCAGCTCGATACGCCTTATCGCCAAGATGGCTGGACTGTGCGGCAGGTGGTGCATCACTTCGCTGACAGCCATGCCAACGCGTATATTCGCTTCAAGCTGGCGCTTACTGAAGATTGGCCCACGATCAAGCCCTATAACGAGGCAGCCTGGGCCAATTTGCCTGACAGCCGCACTCTGCCTATCGACGGTTCGTTGGATTTCGTCGAGGCGATGCATGGCCGTTGGGTGGCAGTATTGGAAGCGATGAGCGACGAGGACTTTCGCAGGGGCTACAACCATCCTGAACATGGCCGGCAGAACCTGGCCAAGGTTCTAGCCACATACGAATGGCATTCGCGCCACCACACCGCACACATTACCAGCCTGTGCTCGCGACAGGGTTGGTAGAGGCGGATGACGGCGGGCGTTGAGGCTGCGTCGCCCCAGCGATTGGCCCTGGCAATTGAAGAGTACCTGGCAGAACATCCGGCGGCTGCGCTGCTGGAGGATGGCCGGGTGCTGTTCGACATGCGCTCATCCCATTATGCGGTGACCGAGCAGCATGGCCGCTGCCTGCTGCAACTGTGGAGCGAAGAACGCAATCTGACTCGCACGGTGGTCGAGGTTCAAGAGCGCGCACAATGTTTGCGACTCGCGACTCGGCGGATGGGCGCGGCGAAGCCCCAGACACTGGAACTGGTGCCGACCAGCGACCGGCGCACACCCTCTACACGCGAAGCTGCGCGCCGCAGCTATCAGCGGTTGCTGGAGCGCGTGCTGACCCGCCATTTCATTGGTTCAAAGATCGACGGCCTGCGTTCAGCGATGGACCTGGAGCATAGCTTTGGGCCGGCCTATGTGCGCGGACGGCTGCTGCGTGGCACAGCGGCTGACGCGGTGATCGGCGTGAGCGAAGCGGAATCGGCGTCGATGGTGGACGGGGTCTTGACGCTGGGAATTCTTTGGCTGAATCATTGCCGGGAGAAGGGCGACGGGCGGCGGCATTTTGGCGGACTCAAGGTGATTCTGCCAGCCGGGGCCTGGCGAACGACGGCCGAACGCATGGCGTGGCTGAACCACGGGGCGGCGGACTTTCAACTTTTTACGCTGGACGAACGCAGCGAAGAACTGATCGCAGTGGACTTTCGCGATACCGGCAATTTGGATTCGCGATTGATGCACGCGTTTTCAGCCGCCGCGACCATCGAACGCTGCGCGGAAGGTGTCGCCCGTCTGCTGGTGTTGATTCCGCCCGCGGCGAAGGACCGGATCGAGGTTCAGGCCAGCTCGGCGACAGAGGTTGGGCTACTTCTTCATGGGCTGGAATTTGCGCGGGTACGGCACGGCTTTGCCGCCAACTCCTTTGCCCGCGAGGACGAGATCACGTTCGGCGCGGGAGCCAACGAAACTCCGCTCACTCCAGAGAATGAGCCGCTCTGCCGCGACCTTTTTTCGCGGCTCTTCCTGAGCCGCCATGGCGACGGAGCGCACACCGATCCGCTCTTCCGTCTGCAACCGGAGCGCTGGCTGGAAGCGCGGCTTCGTGCTGAGATTGTCGAACTGCTGCCGGGGCTGAGGGGCGACCTGCTTTACTCGCAGGTGCCCGCGCTCTCGACCGGCGACCGAGGGCTGCTGGACCTGCTGACGCTGGACCGCAACGGGCGATTGACGGTGATTGAGCTGAAAGCTGACGAGGATTTGCACCTGCCCTTGCAGGCGCTGGACTACTGGATTCGGGTGCGCGCACTGAACGACGACAGACAACCGGTGGCGGGCAACGAGGGCGGTAGAGCACTTTCGGCGTTTGAACGTCAGGGCTACTTTGCTGGCGCAGAGGTTTCGGCGCTCGCGCCGCGATTGCTGCTGGCCGCTCCGGCTTTGCGCATTCATCCCGCCAACGAGCCGGTGCTGCGCTATTTTTCTCCGCAGGTCGAGTGGGAACTGATTGCGCTGACCGAGCATTGGCGGAGGGAGCTTAAAGTGGTCTTCCGCAAACGCAGCGGGAGCCCTCGCAGCTAATGGTCAAATGGGAGCTGATGCTGTGTTTGAGTGGAAGCTGGGGAGCTGTAGCTTCAGTCGTGAAGGACTACATTCAATAAGGATTTGTGGACTTTAATTCCGCCGTTATAGTCGATAAATCCTAGCTTGCGAAAGCGATTCATGAAAAAACTGACGCGCGATCTTGTGGTGCCGATCATCTCCGCGAGCGTCTCCTGGGATACTTTTGGGATCTTTGTCTCTGGATCGCCCGGCTTGCCAAATTCCGCCATCAAGAGCAGAATGCGCGCCAGGCGCTTCTCGCTGGAATTGAAGAGTTGATCCACCAGGTCGGCCTGGATTCTCATGGTGCGGGCGAGCAGAAACTTCAAGAACAAATCATTGAACGCATGCTCCTGCTGCATGACGCGGAGCATTTCATTACGCTCGATCTTGAGCGCGGAGACCACGCTCACAGCCTTGGCGGTCGCCATCCGCAGGCCGGGCGTTCCCGCAATGCACTCTTCGCCCACAAAGTCGCCTGCCGCGAGCAGCGCGATGGTCGCCTCTTTGCCCTCTCTCGAGATCACAGTCAGTTTTGCGCGGCCACTCTGAATGTAGAACACGCAATCGGCCGGTTCACCTTGAGCAAAGATCGCCTGCTTTTGCTTGATATGTACAATCTTCCGTCCCAGACCGGTCTGCGCCAGAAACGCGGCGGGATCAAACCGCGCTAGATTCAGATCCGCCATTCGAAATTCGTTCCTCTCCGCGATCTTTCCAGAGCCCTTGAATGAGCGCCCGAGTCACACCGCCTTTCGATCATGTGCGGAAGGAATCCACACTACTTCCATTATTAATTTCATTCGGTTTAGTTGAAAAATCTGTCTCTTTTTGCACATTCTTTGCAGTTAATTTTCAGAATATGGAAAGAGCTTTCCGTTTTACCAAAAGATTCAGACCGGGGCAGATGGGCGGCATCTAATTGTTCTCACTTGTCTTCGCGACCCCGTCGATTCAATGCCGCAATGCGAGAATGAGAATAGCGCCAGATTCGTTTCTTCCATTTGTTTGGCGCGGGGGAATCTTGTGGCCAAGCTGCGAGTCTTGTCAACGCACCTCTTCTTGAACCAGCGTCTGCACCCGGCGCTGCTGGAACTCGCGAGCCAATCGGGGGCGCAGGCAATCGAGATCTTTGCTGCGCGTCAGCACTTCGATTACACGAGCCGCGAGGAGGTGGCGGAGGTGGCCGCCTGGTTCCGCTCCAACCCGCTCGAGGCCTGGTCGATGCACGCGCCTCTTTACGCCGATCGCGAGATGGGCCGCACCGGCGCACCTTCTCTCAATCTGCTGCACCCGGAAAAAGCGCGCCGCATCGCGGCCATGGACGAGATCAAGCGGGCTCTCGAAACCGCCGAATACATTCCGTTTCGCAATCTTATTGTCCACCTTGGGGAGCGTGCCGATGAATGGTCGCCGCGGGCGATGGAGTATGCTTTCACGGCTCTGGAACACCTGGGCGCCTTTGCGCATCCTCTCGGCGTGCGTCCGCTGGTGGAGAACCTGATCAGCGAGCCTACCAGTCCGGAACATCTATTGGAGATTCTGAAAATCGGCCACCTGGATTCGATCGGCATTTGTCTGGATCTCGGCCACGCTCACATTACGGTTGGTGTGCCTGAGGCTATCTCGACACTTGCCGGCCGCATCGGTTCGGTGCACGCGCATGACAACCACGGCGTCACGGATGAGCACTTGTGGCCGGGCGATGGTGGGATCGATTGGCCTGCCACGGTGGCGGCTCTGAACGCCCTGCCTGCGCCGCCCGCCATCGTCCTCGAACTCAGCTCCAAGTTCCCCGACGAGCGCGGCAGCATTCCCGAACGCATTTGTGGGGCATTCCATTTGCTCGACTGAAGAAGCTTCAACTCGCTGCGCATTGATTTGTTTTTCGTTATTCTCGCGTAGCACGCACAAAATCCGCATCAACGATGCGGATTTTGTGCAACCTGCGAAGGAACGACAGCCACGTTCTTTAGAGCAATTTACCCAACCTTGAATGCTCCCACCAAGCCGGTCAATTCGTTGGCCAGAGAAGCCAGTTGCTGACAAGCCTCCACTGAGTGTTGCGCCCCGGTGGCGGTCTGCTGAATGATGGCGGCGATCTCGTTTACATTCGCGCTTACCGATTGCGTCGAATACGACTGCTCGGTGGCGGCGGCGGCAATCTGGGTCACCATCTTCTGCACCGACTCCGATCCGTGAATGATGCTGCTCAACGCCTCGCCGGCGGAGCGAGCCGAATCCACGCCGCTTTGCACGTGACCCATGCTGGCGCGCATGGCTTCGACGGCTTCTCCCGTGCCCTGCTGAATTGCCCGCACCGTCTGGTCGATCTCCTTGGTGGCTTCGCTGGTGCGCTCGGCCAGACGCCGCACCTCGCCCGCAACCACCGCAAAGCCGCGTCCATGTTCTCCGGCCCGCGCTGCTTCGATAGATGCGTTCAGCGCCAGCAGGTTGGTTTGTCCCGCGATCTCGTTAATCACGTTGATGATTCTGCCGATGGCGTCGCTCGAACGGCCCAAATCCTCAATCTTCGAGGATGTCTGCTGGTTGGATTCCAGCAAGTGCTGAATTGTGTCCACTGTGGATTGCACGGTCTGGCCGCCAGAGTGCGCGCTTTCCTCTGCCTTGCGGGCATCTTCGGCCGCGCTCTGCGTAGTTTCGCTGATTTCGTGAACCGATGTCGAGATTTCGCTCATGGTGGCGCTGATGCGCGCGGCTTGCTCCTGCTGCTGTGAGGATTGCGCGGCGGTCTCGCGGGCGCTTGCAGCCAGTTCCGTCGCGGCCGAGCCCAGCGTGCTGGCATGTTCGGCTACCTGACGGACGATGTCTTCGATGCGTTCGATGAAAACGTTGAACCATTTGCCGACTTCGTCGATTTCATCATCGCCGTGCACCTCGACTCGGCGGGTCAGGTCGCCTTCGCCCTCGGCAATGTCCTGCAGGCGCATCGCCAAGGAATGCAGGGGCAGCACTACCTTGGATTGAATGACCCAAACTGCCGCGGCGCAACTCAGGACGGCGAAGACCAGCATGATCAATCCGACCAAGCGGCTGCGAACGCTCCATGCGTCCACCGCATCCAATTGAGTCTGAAAGCTGGCGGAGATGGTCTTGTCGAATGCGCCCATGGCTTCGGTCAGGGCCGTATTATCCTTGCCCAACACGCCGACCTGGGCCATGAGATCGTCGCTGGGCCCGGCCGTTGCGGCAAGGATCGCCGCATAGGTGCTGTGATCGCGAGTTCGTATGGAGGTGAACTGTTCCAGTAAAGCATCCGCCTGTTTGCTCAACTCCGGCGAGTAGGCCAGCACAGTCTTTACTTCCTCGAGCGACGCAGCTGTCGCCTCGGCGTCCTTTTCCGCGCCGGTCAGGGACTTGGCATCCTGCAAGACCACGGCGTCGCCATAGTGCTTCTTCATCCGCTCGAAAGAGGCTTCCGCCTCCTGCATTCGCAGAGCAGCGGGGAAGAGCGAGGAGGATATCTCCGACATCCGGGTGTGCGTTGTGGTTGATGAAAGCTGAACCATTCCAACCAACAGCAGATAGCCGCCAGCCAGCACGGCAAGTATGCCCAGGATTCTCGTCTTGATCTTCATCTCACCAAACATAGTGTCACCTAACTGTGATTCCCTCACGCCCTGGCGTGCGGTTGATTTGCTCATGGAACGTCGACGATGCCGGCATTGCGCATCCTCTGTCAGGATGCGCGGCCGACTTCATCTCTACTTGACTTGCAACGTCTTCACGCCCTCGGTAGGTGCGCCGCTGCTAACATAACCAACGGCGCCCTTGGTCTTCGCCACATACGCCACAACTTCAGCATCGGACGGAAGGCTCTTGGGCATGGAAGCCTTGCCGGTAAACACCAGGCTGCGGTAAAAGGCTTGCAGCGCGGTATCGTTCTTTCCGAGATACTCTTTCAGGAAAGCTTCATGAGCCGCTCCGCCCCGTGCCAATACCGGCTCGACGTGACTGCCACCCAGCGAATCCTTGTCCAGCAGGAACACATCTTTGATATCTCCTGCGGAAATAGAGCTTGCCGATACGCTGGTGTTGGCGATTACCTTGACATCTGCCGCGAAGGCTTGCAACGAGGCAAAGAGAACTAGAGCGGTCATTGTGCAAAAAAGCTTTTTGTTTTTCATCGATTTCTCCTTTCAATCTCTCGTTGGCCTAGAAGCTGAAGCCGGTTCGCAGAACTAATGCCTTGGTATTCGGCACAAAGGTCGGGTTTTGCTGTGGATAAAATCCGTTCGGGAATGGGCCTTGACCGTAACCGTCCATGAAATGACCTTCAGCCTTCACATAGACGAATCGATTAATATCGACGCGCCCACTGATCACCTTGTCGTAATCGTGATTGCTAGGCAGGCTTGTGTCTTGGGCCATTGCGGGGAACGTGTCCGTCACGGTGTAGTGTGAAAAGTAAGAGCCCAGCGCCAGCTTCTTCATGACCTGGTAGGTTCCTGCGATATACCAGCTCTTCATATTGCCCTTGTCCTCGGCGACTCCGTTGCGAACAACCTCGTCGCGGCAATAATGGCGAAACTCGGATTCGAGTTGAAGATTGCGGTGGGTGTACTGGCCGTAGAACTGGTTGGTCCAGTCCTTCACGGAGTGCTCTTGATTCGGCAAGCCGCCGCGCGTGCTGGTGCCGACAATATCCTGGCTCATGCGCGAAGCACCGACAACAAGACCTTTGGCCGGAGTATTCCAGCGCAAGTCGTAGCCGTATTGCAACCCGCCGTAGGTCTTGGTGACCGTACCTTTCGACAATAGAAAAAGCGGATAACCGCTATAGATGCTGTCACTGCGGTGCCCAGACCAGATGGTGTATTCGAAACTTCCCCGGTTGTGACTCAGACGAACCTTGCCATATACGTCCCCGCCCAGATGGGCGATGGATGCGTCGCGCATATCGATGGGATAGATGCTCTGTGGCATCAAGGAGAATATGTGCAGGCTGTCCAGATCCTGGGTATCCGTGTATAGGCCAAAAGTTGTCTTCACTTTGCCGCCGCGGAACCCGAGCCAAGGCTTGACTCTGAAATCGGCTACCGCCCAGTCCAAATCAGGGTGATACTGCCCGAGTTGTCCAAGGTTATGGTCGTAGACCTGTGCGCCTATGCGAAATTTGTTGGTGACTTGGCTCGATGCGTTCAACCCCATATCCGTCATGCCAAAGCTTCCATCCCCGTTCGTGGTCATGGTAAGCCAGTTGTTGCCGCTGGTGTACACGAATCCTTGGGTTGCGAATCCATGTACCTGAACTGCTTTTGGTCCGATCTTGAACTCCTGCGCGTGCAGGCTGATCGAAACCGTAAGTGCGGTAAGAATTCCCGCTGCAATGTATTTCAGAAACGTATGTTTCATTGCGTATCTCCTCCGCTGAATTTCCGAGGCCAACTCACTCGGTTCATGCATCACCAAATGATCTTTCTGAAGTCAACAGACTGCTTTGCAGATCTTGAGAAAGTCATAGTGGGCTGCCAGGATTTCTCTCGTATGAATCCCTTCTCGGTTATCGGCGGCCGACTCAGTGACTTTAGTGTGGGCTTAGATTAAAAGCGCGGGAGCGCGCAAAGAGAGATTAAAAATATTCCTTAATCTGAGCGTTCGCCTTTGGGAAGCGGAACTCCTTAATGGGACGTCTGCGGAAGGTAAATTCTCGGAGCATTGATATTCTCCGTTTCCACCTTTGTTGGATCAGGGCGAGGGTTTAGGATCGTTGCTTGGGGTGTTGCGAGCGTTGACCTGTGCGTTCTCCAGGTATTGTGATTGCTGTCACATACAGCAAATTGGACACTGTTAGTCTAGAAAGCGACCTTGGGGTCAAGAAGGGCACGATGCCATCCTTTCCTGCTGTCGATCCGATTCCTCTGCCAGCGCCGATCTGGCTGCTGAAGCTGCTGCATATTGTGACGCTCTCGCTGCATTTTGTGGCTGTAGAGATGCTGCTGGGCGGCTTGCTGCTGGCGGTTGCACTGAGTCTCTTCCGCCGCTCGCCGGCCTCGATGGTCACGGCACGGGCGATTGCGCGCAGGCTCACTGTGGTGATGACCTTTGTGATTAACCTGGCCGTGCCGCCGCTGCTGTTTGCGCAGGTGCTTTATGGCCGCGCGCTTTATACCAGCAGCGTGCTGATTGGGCTTTACTGGATTTCGATTATCGGTCTGCTGATGCTGACTTACTGGCTGCTCTACCGCTTCTCTGCGCGGCTTGAGGCAGGCAAGCAGGCTTGGTGGGTGGGGCTGACGGCGTGGTTGCTGGCAGGATCGATTGCGCGGCTGCTCTCAACCAATATGACGCTGATGCTGAGGCCGGAGAAGTGGCGCGAGATGTATTCCGCCTCGGCGATGGGCGCGTACTTGCCTGCTGGCGACCGGACGCTTGAACCGCGCTGGCTGATGATGATGGCCGGCGGATTATTTATCGGCGGATTGTGGATGGTGTATCTGGCGGGCCGCTCGACTTTCACGGCGGAAGAGAAAAGTTTTGTAGCCGGAGTGGGCGGCAAAGTGGCCGCGGCCTTCGGCATTGTGTATCTGGCGGCTGGCTTGTGGGCGGCGAGTGTGCAGCCGGAGATTGTGAAGGCTGGCCTTGCCGGCAACGGAGTTTATGCGTTCTATAAGTTTGCGGGCCTTGCTGGATACTTATGGATGACGCTGGTTGTGGCCGGTGTTCTAGCAGCCGCTGTTGCAGGATTCGGCAAAGTTACCGCGAAATGGATGAGCATGGTCGTCGTTCATCTGGCAGTTTTGATCGAGATTGCCTTCACGGTTTATCGCGACGGGGTGCGAGACCTCACGCTGTTATCCAAGGATTACAACGTCTGGGATCGCGCGGTGGAAACTAACTGGTGGGTAGTGGGACTGTTTCTGATTCTCTTTGTCGCCGGGTTGGGCGTAATCGGCTGGCTCGTCTCCGTAGTGGCGCGCGCGAAGAAAGTAATGGAGGGCGCGGCATAACTTCCGCGAAGAGATGCTATGACTGAAGAGACTCGATTCGAAGTTGTCGTCGAAGAGCCGGGTGATATCAATACTCGCCGCGCATTTCTGGCTGCGGCCGGCGCGGCCGGCCTTGCGTATACCGCGGCGCTGGCTTATCCCGTGTATCGTTACCTGGCCTCGCCCGAAGAGATGGCCTCGGATGCTGTCGCAGTCACTGAAGTCACCCTCAAAGATGCGCAGAAGCTGGCTCCGGGTTCCAGGCTATTATTCAAGTTCGGCCACTCGCCGGCACTGCTGATTCATCACGAGGATGGGCGCTGGATCGCGATGACAGCGGTCTGCACGCATCTGGGCTGCACGGTGGAGTACGAGCAGCAGCTTGATCGCATTCACTGCGCCTGCCATGGCGGCGTTTATAACCCTTACACCGGGGCGAACGTCAGCGGGCCGCCGCCCAAGCCGCTCCAACTTTTTAAAGCAGCCGTGGGCGAAGCGGGCGTGGTGGTTTCGCGCACGTAGGATTTTCACGGTAATTCATCTTCATTTCGATCAAACAAAGGAGTAACTTCATGGCAATTCTCGATCTTTTCAGCCTCAAGGGCAAAAACGCACTGGTTACAGGGTCGTCACAGGGGCTTGGCGCGGGGATAGCGACCGCGTTCGCCGAGGCTGGCGCAAATGTAACCTTGCACGGCTATGACAAGGTATTGGAATCGACCGTCGAAGAGATCAAGAAAACAGGGGTCAAGTATATCTCCCGTACCGGAGACGTTTGCGACAAGGCTGTTGGAACGAAACTGGTGGATGATACGGTCGAGGCATTCGGCTCTATCGATATTCTGGTGAATAACGCCGGTACGATTCGCCGCGCTCCTGCCGCAGAACATTCGGAAGAGTTCTGGAATACAGTGATTGAAACCAATCTCAACAGCGTCTTTCGTATCAGCCAATACGCCGGCAGAAAGATGCTGGCGCAGGGCTCGGGCAAGATCATCAATATCGCTTCATTGCTATCGTTTCAAGGCGGAATTCTAGTTCCGGGTTATGCGGCGGCCAAGGGAGCGGTTGCGCAACTGACCAAGGCGCTGGCGAATGAATGGGCCGAGAAGGGCCTCAATGTAAACGCCATCGCTCCGGGTTACATGGCAACAGATAACACCGCGCCATTGCGGGCCGATGCCGTGCGCTCCGCGGCTATCCTGGCCCGGATTCCTGCAGGGCGTTGGGGTCTGCCTTCTGACCTGGCAGGCGCCGCAGTCTTTCTTGCCTCTGATGCAAGCAGTTATGTGAACGGCCACATTCTAGTGGTAGATGGCGGATGGCTCTGCCGTTGAGTTAGTTTTCTGAAGCTATCTGGAAGAGATGCAGCGAGAGCGAAGGGTAGAAGCATGACTTCGAAGACAGTTTACGATTGGGTCGACGAGCGGGTGGGACTTTCCGAGTTCGCCGCTTTTGCGCGCCACAAGACCGTCCCGGTTCACTCCCAGTCTTTCTGGTATTACTGGGGCGGTATCTCGCTGTTTCTTTTTCTTGTGCAGTGCTTTACCGGCGTGCTGCTGCTGGTTTATTACCGGCCCGGCGCAGAGGCTTATGAGTCAGTTCGCCAGATTACATTTGTGATGCACTTTGGATGGCTGATTCGTTCCGCGCACGCTTGGAGCGCCAGTTTAATGATCTTCTCTATTCTGGTGCATATGTTCTCGGTCTACTTCATGAAGGCTTATCGCAAGCCGCGCGAGTTTGGCTGGCTGAGCGGCATGGCGTTGTTGGGAGTAGCATCGGTCTTCGGCTTTTCTGGCTATTTGCTGCCAATGGATGAATTGAGTTACTTTGCGACCAAGGTCGGTTTGCAGATTCCTTCGGCGATCCCGGGAATTGGCGAGGCCATCGCTAACATGCTGCGCGGAGGAGCGGACGTGAGTGAGTTCACCGTGCAGCGCTTCTTTGCTTTGCATGTGGTGGTGCTGCCGGCGATCTTTCTTCCGCTGCTCGGCTTTCACTTGTGGCTGGTGCAGCGTCATGGAAACGCTGCGCCTCCGTCGGTTGAAGCTTTGCCCTCGAACGAGCGTAAATCAATGCCATTCATGCCGAACTTTTTGCGCAAGGATCTGGCGATGTGGCTGATCTCGCTGAATATTCTGGCTCTGCTAGCTTCGGTTTTTCCCTGGTCGTTGGGCAAGCCATTTGATCCTCTTGCGCCTGCGCCGCTGGGCATTCATCCCGAGTGGTACTTCATGAGTCCTTTCGAGATGCTCAAGCTTTTGGGCATGGTGAAATGGTTGCAAGGCGAACCCGGCGAGATCGCGGGAATTCTGCTCTTCACGCTCGGCATTGCGCTTTGGGTTCTGATTCCGTTTTATGACACGAAGACGGAATCCGGACGGCGTGGCCGCTCCGCACATTACTTCGGCGTGATTGCCGTCATTCTGTTACTGACCACCACCGTCATCGGTTATTGGACGATTCGGTAGAGCAGCTTTTAGCTGCTAGCCATTAGCTTCTAGCAGCCAGGTTGATTACGCTAAACAAACGAGTCTGGGTTTAGCGGAATTAAGCCGAGAGCTAAAAGCTAAGAGCTAAAAGCCAGGAGCTAGGAGCTAAACATGAACTATCCATTCTGGGACATTCCGGTTCTCGGCTCGGGCTGGGTGATCGGCATCATCGCCATCTTCCACGTCATGATCTCGCAATTCGCCGTGGGCGGCGGGCTCTATCTTCCCATGGCGGAGCGCAAGGCCATGCGTATGCCGGAAGGCCAGCTCCGCACCGACTGGCTCAATCAACTTGCCCGCCACTCCAAATTCTTCCTGATCCTCACCGCCGTCTTCGGCACGGTTAGCGGCGTGGGCATCTGGTTTGCGATTGGACTTACTCATCCCGAAGCGACCAGCACGCTGATTCATAACTTCGTTTTCGGCTGGGCGATGGAGTGGGTTTTCTTTCTCGTCGAGCTGACTACGATCGCTGTCTATTACTCCACTTGGGGAAGGATCGACCCCAAGCTGCATCTCAAAGTGGGCTGGGTGTACGCAGGTGCATCGGCCTTTACGCTGATTATCATCAACGGCATTCTTACTTTTATGCTTACTCCCGGTCAAATCTGGCTCGACGTAGCGGGCACGGGTCACGAAGCGAGCAAATTCTGGTACGCCTTTTTTAATCCGACTTACTGGCCTAGCTTGTTGCTGCGCACTTGTGTTTGTTGCTCGCTGGCAGGAATCTGGGCGCTCATCACAGCCAGCCGCATCGATGGCGATAAGCAGCCAGAGCTCAAGACCAGCTTGGTGAAGTGGAGCGCCAAGTGGCTGGTGCCTTCGTTTGTGGCTATGCCCTTGCTAATGTACTGGTATTACAAAATGGTTCCCGTCACACAGAGCGGGCTGCTCTGGCTTGGCCTGGATACAATTGGCTCTGGAACGTTTTCGATTATTACTCGCATTGCGTTGTTGATCATCGTCACCTCTGCGACGATTGTTGGCGTTGCTTACTTTCTGGCTTATCGTAATCCAATTGACTTTAATCTCTCGCATGCTGTAGCTGTGCTGATGCTGGCGCTGATTGCTACTGGCGCGGGTGAATACTCTCGCGAGATGCTGCGCAAGCCCTACGTCATCGGCGGTTGGATGTATTCGAACGGAGTACGCGTTCCTTACGCTGCGCGGATTAATCAGGAGGGCTATCTCGTCCACTCTAATTGGGTGTGGAACGACTCGACCACGAGTTACTCGCGCGGTGAGGCCATTTTTCGCGGAGAGTGCGGCTCTTGTCACACGCTGGCTGGCTATCGCCCATTGAAGAGCCTACTTGCCGGTCGCGATCGCGCCAACATCGGCAGCTTTATTACCATGCTGCATGAGTATAAGTCCGACTCGCCTTATCGGCCCTTCATGCCGCCAATGGTAGGGACCAAGCAGGACGTGGATGACCTGGCTGACTATTTGAACACGCAGGTTAATCCGGCACAAAAGACCATGCAGACGGTGCAAAAGTAGCTCTCCTCAGCTCTTGAGCGCCACGCGGATGTGAAGTTCTTTCAATTGCTGCTCGGTGACGGTAGTCGGTGCGTCGACCATCAGGTCGATGGCCTTCGCGGTTTTGGGAAACGCGATCACCTCGCGCAGACTGGGCGCGCCAGCCAATAGCATCACGATGCGGTCGAGACCAAGCGCAATGCCACCGTGGGGCGGAGTGCCGTACTCCAATGCGTCGAGGAAGAAGCCGAAGCGCGCGTGAGCCTCTTCGTCGCTGATTCCCAATGACTGAAAAATCTGTTGCTGCACGTCCTTGCGGTGAATACGGATAGAACCCGAACCGAGTTCAAGCCCGTTCATCGCCAGGTCATAACAATTCGCCCGCACGCTGGCTGGATCGGTCACGAGGTTCGCCATATCGGCTTCGTGGGGCGCTGTAAACGGATGATGCGCCGGCATCCATTTCGCCAAGGCCGTGTCGTACTCGAACATGGGAAAGTCAGTGATCCATATCGGCTGAAAGGCCTTTGTGCCATCGACAGCATTGTCTGCTGCGCTCCGTGCATTCGACTCTTGAACGGCTTTCTCAGTGATGTCGAAAGCTCCATGCCGCTCGGCATACTTTTTGGCTAACTCGGTGCGGAAGTTCCCGGCGGCCGAGTAGACATTGATTTCGCGCTCGCTCAGGCGGCCTGCGAATTTGGTATCACTGGCTTTGACGGGATGAGCCGGATCGCCGGCAACGATGATGACAAAGTCGCCCTCTGCAGCACCAGCCAACTCGCGAACCTTGATGGCTGCTTCGGGAAAGCCCTTGGCCAGCCGCTTGAAGTCGTCGATAAACTTCGCGCCCTTTTTCAGATCGAAGTTCGGATGATTGTCCTCACGCTCTTTGCGGCTCAGTTCGCCGACGTTGGGAATGCGCAGGGCCACGACGGGCAGCGCGGGATCAATTTGCAACGCGGCGAGATTTTCGTCGGTAAATGCGGGACGCACATCGGTGAGCCCGGGCAGGCGCAGGTCGGGCTTGTCGCTGCCAAACCGTCTCATCGATTCATCGTAAGTGATGCGCGGAAAGGGCGTGGGCAAAGTAACTCCGGCGGCGGCAAAACCGGCGGCAAGAAACTTCTCGGTCGCCGCAAAAACCGTCTCCTGGCGTGGGAAGCTCATCTCCAAATCGACTTGAGTGAACTCAAGCTGGCGATCGGCGCGCAGATCCTCATCGCGGAAGCAGCGAGCGATTTGAAAATACTTATCGAAGCCGGAGATCATGAGGATTTGCTTGAAGATTTGCGGCGATTGCGGCAGCGCGTAAAACTCGCCGGCGTGCAGGCGGCTTGGCACCAGAAAATCGCGCGCGCCCTCAGGAGTGGACTTGGTGAGGATAGGCGTTTCAATCTCCAGAAAGCCCTGCTGGCTGAGATTGTCGCGAATAGCCAGCGTGATGTCGTGCCTTAGTCGAAAATTGCGCTGCATCTCTGGCCGCCGCAGGTCAACGTAGCGATACTTAAGCCGGACTTCCTCGTTTTGAATCGCCTCTTCTGAAGGCGAAAACGGAGCCAGGCGGGTGTCATTCAGGACGAGGAGCTGAGTGGCCTCGATCTCGATTTCGCCAGTGGGCATTTTGGGATTGATGGCGTCTGCATCGCGCAGGCGCACCTTGCCAACGGCGGCGACAACGTACTCTGGGCGAACCTGCTCGCCTTTCATGTGGCCGTCGGGGGTCAACTCTTTGTCAAGCACAATCTGGCTGATGCCGGTGCGGTCGCGCAAGTCGAGAAAGATGAGGTTACCGTGATCGCGACGGCGGTTGACCCAGCCCATCAGCACTACGGTTTGCCCGGCGTGGGTGGCGCGCAACTCGCCGCAATGATGCGTCCGTTCGAGATTACCTTGAAAATCGAGCACTAATTGTTACCTTTATCCTTTTGTGGGTTCAGCGAGAAAAACCGCCAGTTCTCCGCGCGGAACCTTTGTCTGTATGCCTGTCGAAAAATTCTTCACTGTCAGAATACCGGATTGGAGCTCGTCCTCGCCCAAGATGATGATCTGGCGGGCGGTCTTGTCGGCGGCGTCGAAGGATTTCTTCAGGCGAAAGCTACCGTCGCCCAGCTCGATCCACAGGCCTTGATGGCGCAGTTCGCGGGCCAGCACCAGCGCGGCGGCGTTGAGCGACTCGCCCAGCGGAGCAACAAATGCGTCAGCCTTCACGGTGACGGCGCCCTGGTCGAGTTGTGCGAGCAGCGTAAGAACCAGCCGGTCCTCGCCCATCGCAAAGCCAATCCCCGGAGCTCTTGGCCCACCCAGCATCTCGCTCAGTCCGTCGTAGCGTCCTCCGCCGAGCAGGGCGTTCTGCGCGCCCAAACCGCCGTGGGTGAACTCGAAGGTCGTGCGGGTGTAGTAGTCCAAGCCGCGTACCAGGCGATGATTGCGCGTGTAGGGAACGCCCGCCGCGTCGAGCGCCGCCATAACCGCGGCAAAGTGAGCTTGCGAGGCTTCGTCGAGCGAGTCTGCAATCACCGGCAGCGTCTCGATGATCGGCTGGTCTTCGGGAACCTTGCAATCGAGCACGCGCAACGGGTTGGTGACGGCGCGGCGCTGGCAATCGACACACATCTGCGGCGCGACAGGAACGAGAGCCCCGCGAAGCGCCTCGTTGTAGCGAGCCCGGTCGGCGGACGAGCCAACAGAATTCAGATGGAGGGTCCAGCCGCTGATGCCTAACTCGTCGAGTAGAGTGGCCAGCATCTCCAGGATTTCGGCATCGCGCAAGGGCGATTCACTGCCAGCCGACGGTGGCCCAATCACCTCCGCGCCAATCTGCGAGAACTGACGGTAGCGACCCTTCTGCGGGCGCTCGCGCCGAAACTGGGGCCCGATGTAGTAAAGCTTCTGCAACTGGCCGCTCTCGCCCAGCCCGTGCTCAATGTAGGCGCGCACAACACCGGCAGTGTTCTCTGGCCTGAGGGTGAGCGATTGCGTTTTTTCCGACTGCGCGCGGGCGCGATCTTCCCAGGTGTACATTTCTTTGGAGACGATGTCGGTCTCCTCGCCCACGCCGCGGGCAAAAAGGCCGGTGTCTTCAAAAACAGGCGTGCGAATCTCGCCGAAGTTATAGCGGGCAAAGATGTCGCGGGCGGTAGCTTCAATCCGGTTCCAAAGCGCGGTCTCCGGCGGCAAAAGGTCGCGCGTGCCGCGAACGGCTTTCAATGTACTCATATCCTCTTTAGTCTAAATGGCGCGAAGGAGTCGATGCTATGCTTCCTCATCCAGAATGGTCTCGAGATTTCGAGCGCCGCGGAAGGGTAATTCTGTTAGAATCGCCCTTGAAAATCAAGGATTTCCGAGGCATAACTACGTGTATCTGAAATTGCAGAAGCGGTTTGAGCAGCACCTTCGCGCGGTATTGGCGGCAAAATACGATATACAGCTTCAGAACATTCCGTTGGAGATTCCGCCGGAGTTGAAGTTTGGCGAGTTGGCTACGCCGGTCGCGTTCGAGCTGGCGCGCAAGCTGCGCAAAGCGCCCAAGATCATTGCGCAGGAGATTGTGGCCGCGCTGGGCCATCTTGATGGCTTTTTATCTTTTGATGTTGCTGGCGCGGGATACATCAATGCTCGGCTGGATCGGGCGGCTGCTGTGCGCGGAACTGCCCGCCCCGAGGCCGAAGGCGTTTCGCCGAGTGCGCAGATTCATTCGCTGGTCGAGCACACCAGCATCAATCCCAACAAGGCCGCGCACATCGGCCACCTGCGCAATGCAATTTTGGGCGACACGTTTGTGCGTTTGCTGCGAGCCGCGGGGCAAAAGGTGGATGTGCAGAACTACATTGATAACACTGGTGTGCAGGTGGCGGATGTGGTGGTGGGCTTTCTGCACTTGGAAGGCAAGTCGGTAGCGGATGCGCGCCTGCTGCTCAATGAGCTTAAGAGCAAAGGTCAACGCATTGACTACTACTGCTGGGATTTGTATGCGCGGACTTCGCAGTGGTATACAAGCGGGACGAACGAGGAGAACGAAGCGCGGAAGAAATTGCGCTATGCCACGCTGCACGAGCTTGAACATGGCGGCAATGAGACGGCCGAGGTGGCTGAGCTGATTTCGACTGCGGTGTTGCGGCGTCACCTGGAAACCATGCTGCGGCTCGATATCGAGTATGACTTCTTGCCGCGTGAGAGCGAGATTCTGCACCTCAAGTTTTGGGAAGCGGCCTTCGAGAAGCTCAAGCAGACAGGCGTGCTTTATTTTGAAAACGAAGGCAAGAACAAGGGCTGCTGGGTGATGACTCGGCCCGACGCGCAGATCGCCGAGGGTGAGACGAATGAAGACGCCAAAGTTATTGTGCGGTCCAACGGTACGGTAACTTATGTTGGCAAAGATATTGCCTATCACTTATGGAAGTTTGGATTGCTAGGCAAGGATTTTGGTTACAAGCCGTTCTTTACTTATCCTCGTCACGAGTGCTGGATTTCGACGATTGGGGGCGTGAAACCCCACCCGCAGTTTGGTGGAGCGCAGGCGATTTATAACGTCATAGATGCGCGGCAGAGTGACCCGCAAGCCAACGTGATTCAGGCGCTGCGCGGGATGGGTTATACCGAACAGGCGGATCGCTATACGCACTTCAGTTATGAGATGGTGGCACTCACCCCGCGCTGCGCTGTCGAGTTAGGTTATGACGTTTCAGAAGAAGACTTAAAGCGCCCTTACATTGAAGTCAGCGGGCGCAAGGGATTCGGCGTCAAGGCCGACGATCTGATTGATAAGCTGATCGCCGCAACACGGGCCGAAGTGGACGCGCGCCAGACAGGCGGCGCAAATGCAGAAGCTAGCCGGCAACGGATTGCCGAACAGATTGCCATCGGCGCGCTGCGCTACTTCATGCTGAAGTTCACGCGTAACTCAGTCATCGCATTCGACTTCAAAGATGCATTGAGCTTTGAAGGCGAGACTGGGCCTTACATCCAGTATGCGGTAGTGCGTGTGAGAAACATATTTCGCAAAGCAGGTACGACACCGGAAGCGGTGCTGGCGGAGTTAGCCGGAATTGATGCTGGAGAATATCTGAAAGGCGAGGAGGCTGAGGACATTTGGGCGTTGTGGTTGCGGGCCGCGCAGCGCACGCGCGTGCTGGAGCTGTGCGTCGCCACATCGGAACCAGCATATCTAGCCAAGCATGTCTTTCAGTTGGCCCAGGAATTTGCCGCCTTCTATCACAATCACCCGATACTGAAGGAAGAAGACCCAGCTCGAAAGACATTTTTGTTGGCCACCGCGGCGGTTGCCCTGCGCGAGTTGGTGCTGGCGCTCAGTTGGCTGGGAATTGAAAGCCCAGAGGCGATGTAGACGGAGTATTTTGCGCAAAATAGGCCAATAATCCTCTATAAAAAGGTGGTTTTGAAAGGGAAAAGAGAGAATTTAGAAGTCATAAGTCACTTGCAAAATTGCTCTTGCGGAATTGAGAGTCACAAGAGGCAATTTCCGCAGCGGCCAGAGTCGCGCTCATTTCAAAGCACTTATGGCAGGGCTAAGCCGTGCCCTGACGCTTCTTGCACTGCTCTTTCAATGTTGCGGACAGCTCGCTTGTTTACCAGTTAATTACCTGCAAGGTGTTGAAAATATAAAAGGGGGGGTGGGGGGTGCGAGAAAAGCAGGGAGCAGGGAGCAGGGAACAGGGAACAGGGAGCAGGGAGCAGG
This sequence comes from Occallatibacter sp., assembly GCA_049513195.1. GTDB lineage: Bacteria > Acidobacteriota > Terriglobia > Terriglobales > Acidobacteriaceae > Telmatobacter. The sequence continues at coordinate 63,580 of JBEKWJ010000006.1, read as the reverse complement.
GAACAGGGAACAGGGAAAACCCGTGCCTGACATGGTTGTTCATACTTTGATTGTGCGCCGAGATGGGGTAATCATCTGCAGGGGACTTGCCCCTTCGACTTCGCTCAGGGCAGGCTTTCGAGGTGGGTGGCGCTTGCGCGCCATGGGGATCGCGGCTTCCCAAGAATAAGGGTGTAATCTGGGCCGCCCGGTCTACGGGGTTCGCTGAACACTGGGTGACATTTCCGTTCCCAATTCGCAACAGACTATTCACCGGTGTGATTCGGTCACATCGGGTAATCCTAGCCTGTGATTCGCCATACAGGTGAGATCGCGAACGGCAGGATTTTTGAATCCGAAATAACCGCAGCCGTTATGGCCGTTGGCCGATGGTGTTGGGACTGTTGACCAGGTTCTGCACCAACGGCGTAGTGACCGGAGCGGCCAAGCCCACCCACTCCACCAGGTAGTTTTCCTTGCCGTCCGCGGTCCAGATATTCCCTGACGCGTCCAGAGCAAGGCCGTTCTCCTCGGACACACCGGAAGCCTGGTAGCCCGCCGCTGGCGACATGGATGCGCCGCCCCGCGCCAGGTGGCTGAGGCCTCCGTTCAAATTGGCGGTCCACACCGTATCGTCGCCGTCGACGGCGATACCGTCCGAAACGTACGCTATAGCATAACCGCTGCCGCTTAGTACCGAGGCGGAGGAAGACAATTCCGTTACCAGCGCGGCCCCGGCCCCATTCGCCATCCACACATTTTCTTGCGCATCGATGGCGGCGGAGTTCATTCCGCTGCCGTTGGTGTCGCTCCATCCCGTTGACGGTTCACCCGAGACCGTAACCATCGAACTGTTTAGCTCACCCACGTAGCAGCAAAGACTACTCGGCACCCAAACATTGCCAGCCCCGTCCACCACCGCCGTCCCGCCGTATCCAGCTCCATTTCCGTATGAGCCCCAGTTGACGATGGAGGCGACCCCGCTGGCGGAGTATTCGCACACGCCACTGGTGAGAAAGCCGCCAATTTGGTAATAACCAGCTCCGAATATATCGCCGTTGACGTCACTCGCGAGACTCCCCGAATTGCAACTCCAAGTCGCAGTCGAAAGAAGGATGCCGGTGCTGCTTAGCTTAGCCAACTGGTCGCCCGAGTCAGAAACCACCCAGAGATTGCTGGACGGATCGATGACGATACCTGTAGGCGAGGTAATCTGCGAGCTAATTCCGTTGCTACCCTGCATCGAGACGCCCAGCGGGCTGAATTGGCTCACATACGTGCCGGTTGTGTAGTTCGGAACCCAGATGTTCCCGGAGGCGTCAACGGTGGGGGGGCCTGGCATGTTAAGTCCGCCGCCTGTGTACTTGACGGCGAGAGTCCAGTCACTGGGCGCGGCACCGATCGCTGGCGCAAAGGGCAACTGCGACGGCGCCACATCGTACAGTGCCGTCACGTTGTTGCCGGGGTTCTGCGCAATATCGAGCACGGCATGCAGCGTGTCCTCTGGAGTTGTACCGCCAGGCGGCGTGGCGTTCAAGAACAGGCTGCCGCACTCGCTCGAACCTTCTGCCGATTTCACGCACGCGGCGACGATGTTCGCCAGAGTGTTGATCTCCGCTTGTGGCAATGTTCCGTTACCGTTCGGCGTCATAGCCAGCGCTGTCCCGGTGTTAGTGTTTGCCAGGTTGGCCACCGTTAGAAATGCGTTCGTCAAGCCTGTTACATTGGTGCTGCTCGTTCCAACGGCATACCTGCCCGCGGTGGCGCTGACAAACTGTTGCAAGGCGTACACCGATGCAACCGTCGTCACTTCATTTACCAGCACGTCCGTGTTCTGGCTTAGTTTGGCGCAGCTGCCCAGCGCCGACATCAGCACGGCGGCAGAGTTGCTGCCCGCGCCGCCAGCGTCGCCGCCAACCGAGATGATGTAAACCAGATCATCCGCTGATTGGCAGGCGGTCAGTTGGTAACTGCCCAAAAAGCTGCCGTCGCTGCCTGTGATGACATACCCTGGCCCGGCCAGCAACGAGGAAGCGTTGGCACCATAACCGGCTTGGCGAGTCCCCGTGGTTCCTGCGGCATAAAGATAAACTTGCGCACCGACAATCGGCTGCCCGCCTCCCTCGACCTTGCCTTGAATCCCGGGGGTAACGGTGAATTCCACTGCCGCTGAAGCTCCGCCTCCCGGCGCGGGGTTCGAGACCACTACCGGATCGGTGGCGGAAGTGGACAGATCGGCGGATGTGAGAGCGATGGTGAGCTGACTGGAACTCACATAAGTGGCCGCGCGACTGGCTCCGTTGAAAGATACGCCAGAAGAGGCAAGAAACCCCGAGCCATTGATTGTGAGGGCTTGTGCCGCTGAGCCCGCCGGAAGCGAAGTCGGTGAGAGGCTGGTAATTGCTGGCGTGGGATTGTTGTTGGTCTGATTTCCTGACGATGAGCCACTGCCACAGCCCGCAAGCAAAAAGTTTGCGGCAAAGATCAATGCAAGCCAATTAGAGGAATTTGAAACGCGGATAGAAGAAACGAGCATACTTCCTCGCTGGCTTTTGTTCGGAATCATATAAGAACTCTACCACGCTCCTGGATGAGCAGTAGATAAAAGTCTTGGCAGGAATTTGGGAACTGTACCCTGGGACATATAGGGCATCGAAGGTGGCGCAGCCGGAATGTGCATGATTGGTGAGAACGGGCCATGGCATTTGTTGACAGGTGATGAATTGTGAGCCCACGTACCGGAGATTGCCCCGGATGGGTCCTCAAAAACGTCATAGTCGGAAGGTGGGATTGTGGCGTTATGTCAAATCGCCATTGCATGAACGACCGATGGGATTGAGACCTTCAGACTGGCTGCCTGGCAGCACAGCACGAGAGGTCGGCGTCGTCGGAGCTAAAGTGGTGTTTCCGACGTTCATCGAAGAAATTTAGTAGTGAAAAAGCAGGTCCTTCGACTCGCTTCGCTCGCTCAGGATGACAAGCATTATTGATAGCGCAGGATGACAAGTATTATCGATAGCTCAGGATGACAGATTTATTGTGGGATGAATTTTAGAGACAGGAAGCTAGAGGTGAGGCGACTCTTTTCACGGCGGATTGGCGGACTGTTTCTTCTTTCCTAATCGGGCGTTTTCGTCCTACACTCTTTTCATGGACAACGAGCGTATTCGATCCATCTGCATGGCTCTGCCGCACGTTGCGGAAACACTCAACTGGGGGCATGTTCTGGTCTACTGGGTGGGCGACCGCGCGATAGGGGGCAAGATGTTTGCTCTGACGAACGCCGACGCCATGGGGGATGTGGTACTTTCATTTCACTGCGGGGCCGAGCGCTATCATGAACTGCTGGAGAGCGAGGGAATTTGCCCCGCGCCTCACCTGGCTCGAGCCTTTTGGGTTGGTCTGGAGCGGTGGGATGCGCTCAGGCCGCGCGAGATTGAGGAAGAATTAGCCTGCGCTCATGCGCTGATTTACGAGAAGCTGCCCAAGCGCACCAAAGCTGTGCTGGCGCTGCCGGAAAAGGAGCGGGCTAAGCTGATTCGCGAACGCAAGAAGCTGCTGGCCGCGCAAGAAAAGGCCGAACAGGAATGAGCGGTGGGAACTGCTCAGGAGGCGCTTTCGTATCGTTGAATAGGTCGCGCTGAAGAAGAGCGGCGCGTCGAGGTGCTGTCGTCATGATGAAGTTTCTGCTGTGGTGCATTCTGTTGGTGTTGTGCTGGCCGCTGGCGCTGGTGGTGCTGATACTGTTTCCGCTGGTATGGCTGGTGCTGCTGCCGTTTCGCGTGGTTGGAATTGCTGTGGGCGGCGTGCTGGAACTGGTAAGAGCGATCTTCCTTCTTCCTGCGCGGATCGTTGGAGCCATTTGATTGGGCTGACGGCGTGAGCTGTAAAAAGCTGTCGATTTGATGGATAGATCGATGGTGCAAAGGTCAAAGATTAGCAAAAGTCAAAGATTGTTGGAAGACTCCAGAAATAGTTTGTTGCGCCGATAGATTCTGTAGGGCGCAACAGATGATTCGACCTATCGCACTCGCTTTTGCCGCAGGGATGGCTTTGCTGATCGCATCTCCATGCGGCGCAGATGAGACTGTCCCGGTCGTCCATAACGAGCCGATTACGGTTCGCATTCTAGGCGGTAAAGATGGCCGGCCGCTCCCCCAGCTGCATCTCATCCTGATTGGCGGCTATGACCGGAACGACATTCACGATCAGCTCTACCGGCAAGAGGTGCTTACCGACGCGCATGGGCAGGTGCGGCTGCAGAAGCAGCTTGCGAATCTTCCCTGGCTTCAGGTCTGGGTGAACAAGAAGCCGCTGTGCCAGGCGAATCCGCGAGGGACCAGCTTCAGTGTGGAGTTGATTCGGCGGGACGGGTTGAGCACTCCCAACCGGTGCGGCAAGGCCACGGTGGAGGATGCCGCCGGCGTTTTCAATGTCTTTGTGAAAGGAAAAGGAAAAGGCCCGGTCAAGGAGCAAGGAAAAAATATTCTGTCTGGACTGTTTGGGGCAAGTGCGTCGGCGCGGGCTCCAGCGTCGGTTCCGGCTTCCCATCTGCCCGAGGTGGCAGTCGCTGCTCTTCCTGCGGCTGCATTGCTGGAAACGCCGACTTCGACTCCGGCGGAAGTGTTGGAGAGGCCCATCGTGTCAGTTTTTCCGTTATCTCCTGGTCCGGTGTTCCCTACACTGAGAGTATCTGTCCGCGGACCGGCCAAAGCTGCGTTGCGCCACACGGTCAAACGGACTGCCGCGAGGCGAGCCTCGCACCGGACAACGACCGGCGTGCATAAAGCAAAGCCGATTCTGGCTGCGTGCCCGGCGCAGCCGCCGGAAGCAAAGGCGGCGCCAGCGGCGCCTGTGGCACATTCAGCGACACCTGCAGCCAGGAGAAAGCGGAGGCCGGCGAGGGTTCTGGCAAAGGCGATTGATAGGACGCAGGCGAGTCATAGGGGCAAGCCGTCGGCTGGGGTGAAGCTGACAAATGCCGCGCCTGGCAAACCTGATTCTTCGCCGAAGGAGGAGTAATTCGCTTGCGCGCTTCCGGCTTGCTGCGATAGGGTGAGCCCCAGGGGCGCTGCGTTGACTGCCGCGACCTGTCCAATCTGATCGACTATTGGAGGGGTGATTGATGCGCGGATTCTTGGCTGTGGCGCTGCCCATGATGTTGCTTGCCGCGGCACTTCCTGCATGGACGCAGACTGGCTCCGGCGTGGACTCTGGGCAGGACAGCGCACATCAGGCGCGGGCGATTGTGGACGCGATGGTGCACGCGCTGGGCGGGCAAGCGTGGCTCAACATGAAAAATCAGATGCGGCAGGAGAATGTGGCTGCCTTTTTTCATGGCCAACCCTCGGGCGGCACGAACGGCCAGTGGGAGTACCATGTCTGGCCGGATCACGACCGGATCGAATATGGCAAGCACCGGGATGTGGTGCAGTTTTTTATGGGGCGCGAGGGCTGGGAGGTAACTTTCAAAGGCAAGGCTCCGCTGCCTCAGGAACAGCTGGACGATTTTCTGCGTCGCCGCGATCACTCGATTGAGACCGTCATCAAGCTCTGGCTCAACGACCCCAAGACGATTTTGGTTTACGAGGGCCAACGCCTGGCGGAGCGCCACCTGGCTGATCAGATAACGCTTGTCTCGGCGCAAGACGACACGGTGACGCTGCAGATCGACGCGGAAACCCACCTGCCGCTGAGCCGAACTTTTCAATGGCGCGACCCGATCTTCAAGGATCAGAACGTGGACGCCGAGGAGTACGACGACTACCACAACATCGATGGTTTCCCGACGGCGTTCATCATCACACGCTTCAAGAACGGCGAAATGACACGGCAATACTTTCTTGTCCACGCGACCTATAACCAGGATCTGCCCGCGGATTTTTGGAGCGTGGACGCAGCCGATCGGCGCATTAAAAAGTAGCGAGCGAGGCGGATTGACAGGAGCAAAGAATCTGTGTCGTGCCTTTCGATATAATCCAAAAGAGCGTAAAGCGGCTGTACCGCTCGCTCGCTGGAGCCATGAATGACCTTCGACATCCAGGATATCCTGGGCCTGCTTCCTCACCGCTACCCGTTTCTGTTGATTGACAGAGTTGTTGAGTTCGAGCGCGGCAAGCGCCTGGTCGCGATCAAGAACGTAACCATGAACGAGCCCTTCTTTCAGGGCCACTTTCCCGGCTATCCCATCATGCCCGGCGTGCTGGTGATTGAGGCAATGGCCCAGGCTGGCGCGATTATCATGCTCTCTGAAATTCCCGACCGCGAAACCAAGCTGGCGGTCTTCACCGGCATTGACAAGGCAAAATTCCGCAACCAGGTGACGCCCGGTGATCAACTGCGCATCGAGGTTGAGGTGCTGGCATTCAGAAGCCGGATGGGACGCATGGAAGCCAGGGCAACGGTGGACGGTAAGCTGGCGTGTCAAGCTACGCTGAGCTGCGCGATTGTGCCCAAGACCAGCGAAGCTGCGCCGACGGCGGCCGAGGCTGGGCAGTGAGCATTCATCCGAGCGCTGTCGTGGCCGCCGGAGCAGTGGTGCCGGAGTCCACAACAGTCGGCCCGTTCTGCACGATTGGTCCTGATGTGGTGCTGGGCGAAAATTGCACACTGATTTCTCATGTGGTGCTGGACGGCCGCACACGCATCGGCGCGCGTAATGTTTTTCATCCATTTTGCGCGGTGGGTGTTGCGCCACAGGATTTAAAATACGGCGGCGAGCCGACAGCGCTTGAGATCGGCGACGGCAATACGATTCGCGAAAATGTCACGGTCAGCCGTGGGACGGTGGGCGGCGGCGGCCTGACACGGATTGGGTCCGGCTGTCTTTTGATGGCGGGCGTGCATATTGGTCACGACAGCCAGGTAGGGAGCCATTGCATTCTGGCCAACTGCGCCACGCTCGCCGGTCATGTGCTCATTGAGGACTACGCGACGGTGGGCGCATTCTGCCCGGTGCATCAGCACTGCGTGGTGGGCACCTACGCTTTTATCGGCGGCGGAACGATTGTTACGCAGGACGTGCTGCCCTTTTCGCTGACCTCGTCGCGGCGCGAGAACAAGGCCTTCGGGATTAACAAAGTTGGGCTGGCGCGGCGCGGTTTCTCGCCCGAACGGTTGCAGACGCTGCAGAAGGCTTTCCGTTTGCTGCTGGCTGCCAAGCTGAATACTACGCAGGCCGTCGAGAAGATCAGAGAGTTAGAAGGCGAAGACGCGGCACTCTTGGCCGCCTTCATTGAACGCAGCGAGCGCGGGGTTATCAAGTAGCCATGAAGCTCGGTCTCATCGCCGGCAACGGGCGGTTTCCTTTTCTGCTTTTGGATGCGGCGCGGGCGCAGGGGCACACCATCGTGGTTGCCGCCATCCGCGAAGAGACCGACGCGGAGATTGACCGGCGCGCCGCGGCAGACAACGGCATTACTGTCTATTGGCTTTCGCTGGGCGAGTTGACGCGGTTGATCGAGACCTTTCAGAAAGAGGGCGTCACGAAGGCGGTGATGGCCGGACAGGTTAAGCACAAGCAGATTTTTTCAAGCATCCGGCCTGACTGGCGGCTGGCCAAGCTGCTGCTGAATCTGCGCACGCGCAACACCGATATGTTGCTGGGCGCGGTGGCCAAAGTGCTGGGCGACGAAGGCATTGAGCTGATGAGTTCGACCGCTTTCTTGGAGCCACTGCTGGCCACCGAGGGTATGCTGACGGAACGCGGGCCGGATGAGGACGAACTTAAGAACATTGAGTATGGGCTGAGCGTGGCCCGCGCCTTGGCTGGTTTTGACATTGGCCAGACGGTGGTGGTAGCTGCGCAGGCCTGCGTCGCGGTGGAGGCGATGGAAGGTACGGATGCGGCCATCGAGCGCGCCGGGATACTGATGCGGTCTTTGGATTGCGACATGGAAGTCTCCGCATCGGGGGAAGAAGACGCATCAACACTTCACCCCAGCGACAAAGACCCGTCGCTGGGGACCCCGACACTTCACCCCAGCGACAAAGACCCGTCGCTGGGGACCCCGACACTTCACCCCAGCGACAAAGACCCGTCGCTGGGGACCCCGACACTCGAGCGCCGGTTGACTGTCGTGAAGGTTGCCAAGCCAAATCAGGACATGCGCTTCGACGTTCCGGTCATTGGCATCGCGACGATCGAGGCGATGATCCGCGCCGGCGCCAGTTGCCTCTCGGTCGAAGCCGGGCGGACGCTGCTTTTTGATCGCGACGCGCTGATCCAGAGGGCCGCCGAGGCAGGCATCGCCCTTGTGGCTACGCCGCGCAGAAACTGATTTCCGCACAATTCTCTGCGTCCCGGCGATCCCTTTCCCCATCCAAAGCTCTGGAGGTTCCCCGTGAAACGCATCTCTCTCTTTATTCTTTTCGCGGTTGTTGTTACCGCGGTTGCTGCCGTCGCCGTCCGTGCCACGGATCAAACCCTGCCCACCGCGGGACAAGTCGCTCCCACCTTCACCCTTCCCTCGCAGGATGGGACGCCTATTTCGCTCGATAGCTATCGCGGCAAGTGGGTGGTGCTCTACTTCTATCCGAAAGACATGACGCCGGGCTGCACTATTGAGGCGCACAATTTTCAGCGCGATCAGGCGAAGTTTGACGCCGATGACGCAGTGATCCTGGGCGTAAGCGTGGACACACCCGACAGCCACAAACAGTTTTGCACCAAGGAAGGGCTGACCTTCCATCTGCTCGCCGACCCGGAACACAAAGTGGTCGACTCCTACGGCTCGCTGGGCAACTTCATGGGCTTCAAGATTGCCAGCCGCAACACATTTCTTATTGATCCGCAGGGCAAGATTGTAAGGGTGTGGACCAAGGTCGATCCATCGCACCACTCCGAGGAAGTGCTGGCCGCGCTTGCCGAATTGAAGAAATAGTTTACGTGCAGCCTCACCCGCCGGGGGCAACTTTGACGGTTGTTTCATCGCAATGAAATTTGCGCAGAGGAAAATTACGATGCCTGACCAGATTGCCGAGCACTTTCGTGACGATTTGATCGCCATTTATAAAGCCCTGGTTTCGCTTCCGCCTGAGCTTGCCGATATTCCCTGGCGCGATGGGGGATGGACGCGGAAGCAGATCGTCGGGCATATGCTCGATTCGGCGGCCAACAATCGCCAACGCTTTGTGCGCGCAGCTGCTGACGGCAGTTATACGGGGCCGCAGTATGCGCAAGACGCATGGGTAGCTGCCCATGGCTACGCCGGACAGCCCTGGGGCACGCTGCTCGAATGGTGGAAAGTGGAGCACGATATTCTTGCAGCCGTGGTAGACCGCGTCCCCGAGGAGCGGCTGGAAGCGATCTGCATTGTCGGCGACGACGAGCCGGTTACGCTGCGCTTTCTGATTGAGGATTACATTACGCATCAGCGCTGGCATTTGGCGCAACTCACCGCCCAGGTGGCAGCAACCTAGAGCAGCTCCAAAGATGCTAGAACCAACTGTCGTGGTATCCCACCCATTCGCAAAGAGCGCGAATGGATGGGGCACCCAGCGACTCACCGCCCAGGTGGCAGCAACCTAGAGCAGTTCCAAAGATGCTAAAACCAACTGTCGTGGTATCCCACCCATTCGCAAAGAGCGCGAATGGATGGGGCACCCAGCAACTCACCGCCCAGGTGGGAGCAACCTAGAGCAGCTCCAAAGATGCTAAAGCCCACTGTCGTGGTATCCCACCCATTCGCAAAGAGCGCGAATAGATGGGGCACCCAGTTCGCGCGTATCGCACACCGTTGTTTGCCACCCCATGCTCCTTTCACTGCATAGTGTGGCACTCTCGACTGTCTCAGTTTTGGGGTTCACTCCAATTTTTGGGTATAGCAACTATAGACGGCCATAATCGATTAGCCGGAGTGCAGACGCAAAAAAGCCCGGCGTAAGCCGGGCCCTTTTGCTTGCCTTGTACTTCAGTTTGCCGCTGCTACTTGGTTGCCTTTTTCGCAGGGGCTTTCTTGGCTGCCTTCTTCGCAGGAGCCTTTTTCGCAACTGCCTTCTTGGCAACTGCCTTCTTCGCCGGGGCCTTCTTGGCAACTGCCTTCTTTGCTGCCTTCTTGGCGGGCGCCTTCTTTGCTGCTTTCTTAACGGCCAACTTTTTACCTCTCTTGGTGATTTTGCTGACGCTCTTACCGACCGCGGCCTTCTTGGCCGTTGTCTTTCCGCCCTTAGCGCCAGTAGTGCTCTTCTTTGCGGCGGACTTCTTCGTGGCTTTTTTCGCCACAATCTTTTTCGCGGCTGCCTTCTTTGCAGGAGCCTTCTTTTGGACAGCCTTTTTGGCCGGAGTCTTCGCGACCGCGACCTTCTTTGCGGGAGACTTTTTCTTGGCGGCCTTCTTTCTGGCCGGCTTCGATGCGGGTTCTGGTTCAATCACAATCACTGTCGCTTCAACCACTCCCTCGTCATCATCCGAAGAGGTGAGTACGCTGGAAGTTTCAATCTCTTCATCTTCTTCAAAGTCATTGCCGTGATCGGAATCAAACGCTACTGGCTGGGTTTCCACCTCGCCATTGCTCATCGCATACATCCTGAACATATCTTCCATCCGATTGCCTCCAGCGGCTCACCGCTGCACTTGTCTTCGTTTTCTTTTTCGCGCCGCGGAAACCAAACACCGCCCACGCAAACTATTGTTAGCAATAGCATGAACGCAAACACCAGCAAATGACAAGTAAGAAATGAGGTTTCTGCAAAATTATTTTTTGTCGCGTGCCCTGGAATTCGCTGCGTGTCTCCTCGTTCTGGATTTTCTTGTGCTCGCTGTTCCGCTTTTTCTCGTATCGGAAGCGGCATTGGAGCGCTGCACAGGCTCTTCCTTAGCGGCTGCCGTTCCGCTTCTTTCCTGCGCGGCCGGAGCTTCTGTGTTTGTCTCGGCGCCCTTTGTTGGCGCGGGTTCCCGCGTATGCTCACCCTCTGCGGAGCCGCTGCGATGACCGTGAACTGCAGTGCGCTGCACGCTCACAGGCTCGGCCACACGTAGCCGCTGGCCTGATTGCACCTTGATGCCGGGTATCCGATTCCAGCGGCGAAGATCATTGAGCGACACACCGAAGCGATCCGCGATGGTCACCAATGTGTCACCCCTGCGCACGGTGTAGAGCCGCACATGCGCGACTGGTTCGGCGAGCGGCGCGGCCGGCACAAGCAGCGCCTCGACGCCTGCGACGCCATCGCTCGCGCGCAGTTGATTGGCCGCAGCTAGCGCTGTTGCCGTCACGCGATACTTGAGCGCGACGGAGGCCAGCGTGTCGTCCGCTTCAACGCGATGGTATCGCCAGGCATTGCGCTTACCCTCTGGAATCGCCGCGATGCGCTGCTCATACACTGCCGCCATGCCGCCCGGCAGGTGCAAATCGAAGGGGGCGTCAGGCGGCGTGGTCAGCCGCAACAGGCTGGGGTTCAACGCGGTCAGTTCATCGACAGGCGCGCCGACGATATCCGAGACCAACCTCAAGTTGACCGGATAGTTGATGGTCACTGTGTCAGTGAGGATGGGCGGGTCGAGCGTTACATCATCAAAGCCGTATTGCTCGGGATGGTTCGCGATAATGATCGCCGCCAGAATCTCCGGCACATAATTTTTGGTCTCTACGGGTAAATTGTTGCGCTTGTATAGTTCCCAGAAATCGGCGTAGCCGGTCTTCTCGACGGCGCGCTGCACATTGCCTGCGCCCCAGTCGTAGCCGGCCATTGATAGGTACCAATCGCCAAGCTGGTCATAAATAAACTTCATATAGCGGGCGTAGGCGCGCGTCGATTTCTCCGGATCGAAGCGCTCATCGACATACACATTGCGAGCGAGTCCATAGTTGCCGTGCGGCATGAACTGCCACATTCCACCGGCGTGGGAGCGGCGATTGAGCGCTCGTGGATTGAAGCCAGACTCGGCCACCGCCAAATAGATCAGATCCTGCGGCACGCCTTCTTCAGCCATGACCCGCTGAATCATCGCCTTGTAACGCCCCGCGTGCTGGAACGAGTGAAGCAGCGTGTTGTGGCCCTTTTGGGTGTTGGCAAAAAAATTGATGTACGTGGCCACATAGTCGTTGATCACCAGGGGCAGATCGGATTTGGTGGTAGCGAGATCGGCCTTGGCCTTGGCCACAATGCTGGGGTCCACTTCGAAGGTCACATCCTCGGCTACGTCTGCCGGGGTGGGCTCCTCCTTGGGCACAAAGCCGTTGCCCAGCTTCAGCGCCTCCATCTCGAGCGCATTCACGCCGTCGACAACGCGGTCGAACTCTTCCTGCAACTCGGCATCGCTGCGGATGTCGATGCCGCTGGTCAGCATCAAGTCTACGGCGCGATCAAATTCCTGCTTGGCCTCGGGCAATCTCCCTTTGTGATAGTCGGCCTCGCCGTGGGCATAGGCCTCCTCCACCTGCTGGATGAGAATGCTCACACGCTGCTGCTGCACGGTAGGCTTGGGAGGTGCGGGAGCAGGTGGCTGCGGAGCGGGGGTTGCCGAGTTCGCACCCAATGCGAGAGCTGGCGCCGTTGCCTTCGGTCCCGCGTTCTTCTTAGCACCTGCGGGGGCAGTGGAATCGCAGCCTGCCAGCGAGAAAGCCAGCAGGGCACAGCCGATCAGTCGACACGAAATCTTGCCAAGCATCATAAGAGACGCAATCACCCCATCGGCATCGCCACACAGAAGTCGCTCTGCCCTGGGTAGAAGCTATGTAGATGATAAGCTATGACCTGGAGGCAACAGGCGTTCAACCGCGTAATTTGCCTCTTTCGATATCTCTCATGGACGCTCGCTTCCTCAGAAATTTTGCGATCATCGCCCACATCGACCACGGCAAGTCGACGTTGAGCGACCGTCTGCTGGAGTTTACCGGCTCGGTGACCGGTCGCGAAATGCAGGCGCAAATCCTGGACGATATGGACCTGGAGCGCGAGCGCGGCATTACTATCAAAGCCCACGCTGTGCGCATGATGTACAAAGCGCACGACGGAAATACCTATCAGCTGAACCTGATCGACACGCCGGGCCACGTGGATTTCAGCTATGAAGTTTCGCGTTCGCTGGCTTCGTGTGAAGGCGCGCTGCTGGTGGTGGATGCATCGCAGGGCGTGGAGGCGCAGACTCTGGCCAACGCTTATCTTGCCATCAATCACGGCCTGGAAATTATTCCCGTCATCAATAAAATCGATCTTCCCTCGGCCGATATTGTGCGGACGCAAGAAGCTATTGAAAAAGCCGTCGGGCTGGACGCGACGGATGCGATTCCAGTGAGCGCGAAGACCGGCCAGGGCGTGGCCGAGGTGCTGGAGGCCATTGTTCATCGTTTGCCGCCGCCCACCGGCGATCCCGGCGCGCCGCTACAGGCGCTTATCTTCGACTCATGGTTCGATGCCTATCGCGGCGTCATCGTGCTGGTGCGGGTGATGCAGGGCACCATGCGCAAGGGTCAGCGTATTCGGCTTATGTCGAATGGCAAGTCGTTCGAGGTTGAGTCGATGGGCGTGCTGATGCCCAAGCCGGTCGAGATCGGCGAACTCCGCGCCGGCGAGGTTGGCTTCTTTGCCGCCACCATCAAGACTGTCAGCGACACCAAGATCGGCGACACCGTTACCGAAGAACTGCGCCCGGCCGCCGCACAATTGCCTGGCTTTGAAGACATCAAGCCAATGGTCTTTGCCGGCCTCTACACCGTTGACTCGCACGAGCACACGCTCTTGCGCGACGCGCTGGAAAAACTTCGACTGAACGATTCGTCGTTCTTCTTCGAGCCGGAAAGCTCGGTCGCTTTGGGCTTCGGCTTTCGGTGCGGTTTTCTCGGCCTGCTGCACATGGAGATCATTCAGGAGCGGCTGGAGCGCGAGTATGAACTGGATCTGATCACCACTGCACCTGGCGTGCGCTACCACATTACGCTCACCAACGGCACGGTCCTTGAGGTGGATAATCCTTCGCGCTGGCCCGATCCCACCAACATTGAGGTCATTCGCGAACCGGTTATCACCGCAAAAATTCTGACGAACGAAGAATATGTGGGCGGCATTTTCAAACTTGTCGAGGAAAAACGCGGCAAGCAATTGAACTTTGAGTACGTGACTTCGAGCCGCGTCCTGCTCACTTACGAACTGCCGCTGAATGAGATTGTTCTGGATTTCTATGACCGCCTCAAGTCGATTTCCCGCGGCTATGCGTCGCTGGATTATCAACTAGCCGGCGAGTGGGAATCGCCGATGGTCAAGCTGGACATTCTGGTCAGCGGCGAACCAGTCGATGCGCTTTCGATCATCGTTCACAAAGACTGCGCTTACGAGCGCGGACGGGCGCTGGTCTCGAAGATGCGCGAGCTGATTCCTCGCCAGCAATTCGAGGTCGCGATTCAGGCCGCTATCGGCGCCAAGATCATTTCGCGCGAAACGGTCACACCGTTGCGCAAGAATGTGATCGCGAAGTGCTATGGCGGCGACATTAGCCGCAAGCGCAAGCTGCTGGAGAAACAGAAGGAAGGCAAGAAGCGGATGAAGCGCATCGGCAAGGTGGACATTCCGCAAGAGGCCTTCCTGGCTGTGCTGCGCATCGGCGAAGACTCGCAGAAGTAGATGCTAGTAGAGGCTTATCTCACTGTGCTCTATTGATGACGCGCGTCCCAGACTCCAGCTGCGCGTCGAACTGGCGGTTGAAGCGGATCAGCGCGATCCACTGGCCTTGCTCTTGCTGCTTCCAGACTAAGTCACCGTGAAGTTGCTGGGCAATGGCTTCTGGCATCAGGTCGTGATGCAAGCCGAAGTAGCGCTCGTCGGTGGTTTGATTCCAAACTCCAATTCCGTGCGGTCCGAAGCTCAGAGGCAGCGAGGGGGGATCGTACTTGGTGCTGAAGACCAGCGCCGCGGAAAATTTCTCTGGCTCTTCGGCGGCTCGGGCAATCTGCTCGGCGGTAAAGTCTTCGATACGATCGACGGTGAAGGGCCGCTTGAGGTAGCCCAATTCAGGGCGGGTTAGTTCGTCGGTGGCGGGCCACGCGGAAAGCACGGTCGCACCGGGATAGCGCGCATTGAGCTGCGCAATGCCGGCTTGATGAAGGCGGATGACGCGCGCGTAGGACAAATTGTCTTCTGGAGCAAAGCGGTAAGGCGGATTAATGAAGAGCCCCAGAAGCAACGCCACGGCGGAGAAGACGGCCAAGCCCTGCCAGTAAGGTGCGCGCCTATATATGGTGGAGACGGCCACGAGGAGCACCAGCGGATACATGGGCAGCAAATAGCGAGTGAGCAGCGCGCCGCCCAGTACGCTGAAGAGCATAGCGTTGATCAGTAGCAAGATAAAGATGCGGCGCAGCGCGGCGTGAGCGATGGTAGCATGGACCGGATTGTTGCCTTCGAGGTCGTTGGCCGAAAGCTGTTCGCCGCTCGCTGTTTCCAGTTGCGCGTCCGGTCGCGGCTCAAGCAGCAGAGCGGCTATGGCCACCAGCACTGGCACAAAGAGGTTCATGTGTGCGGTGAGATGCAGAATGCGATAACCGAATGCGGCCAGGATGCGCAGCGGCTCAAGATTGGCCTGTGCGTTGTAACGCAGAAACTCGGGATTGCCGAAGAGGAAGCCGGTTTTGCAGTAGTGAAATGCGTACCAGGCGGCCAACGGCAGCGCGCAACTTGCGAGCCATGCGGCCTCACGCCAAAGCCGTATGCGGGCCATCCCCGGCGCGCGATAACTTTCTGCCAGGCTGATGACGGCCAACGTGAGCGGGATGGCGATGGCCGTCTCCTTGGACAACGCGGCCAGGGCAAACCACACAGCGGCCACCCAAGGCTTGCGAGCCTGACCGATCAACGCTCCGCGTGCGGGCAGGGCGTAATCCAAACCCCATAGCGTGCAGGCGGCGGCGAAGATGTCCGCGTGCGCGAGCGTGCTTTGAGCAAACCAGACGGGATAGATGGCAGTGAGCGTCACGGTCCAGAAGGCGACTGAAGGTACGCCTACCAGGCGCATTGCCAGGCGCCATACGGCCGTCAGTCCCAGCGAAGCCACCGCCAGCACGGCGACGCGCGTGACCAAGGGGCAATAGCTGAAGAGCTTCCAGCAGAGCGCCAAGTAAATGCTGGGCAGGGGCGGATGGGCATTGGTCAGCGTGGTGATGGGAATCAACGAGCCGGTGCGGAAGAAGTCCCAGGCTGCGGGAATATAGTAGCCGGCTTCGTCCCAATAGTAAGGTAGGCGCAACAGCGTGAAGTGAGTCAGGAAGAGCGCCGCAAAGACCGCCGGAAAGATGATCCAGGCGGTCAGGTGCGCATTCAGCCGCGGCTTGATGAGGCTTTTCCAGCGCACGCAATCGCTCCTGATAAATGAAGGCTACCGAGGTTCGTGGTTTCCCATCCTAGCCGCAAAAACAAGAACGCGGCGAGGGTGGGGCACCCGGCCATTCGCTGTTCTCTAATTGATGGGCCCCGAGGGGAAGCCGTGGCTCTGCGGCTCCAGGTTGAGCGTGCCAAAAGCATGTTCGTATTGGGCAAGATTCTGTCCCAGCATATTCCACAGGGCCTTGGCCTGCTGCGGGCTGAGGAAAATTGCATTCTGATTGCGAATGGTGATCTGTTCGGGGCTGTCGCTGGCTGCCAGGCCGAAGACCAGTTGGAAGTCCCAAACGCTGACGCGCACCTGGACGCTGTTGGCGTAGGACTCGCGGTAGTCGGGGGTCTGGACGAGGTTCATTTGCGGCTGCTGTGCGGTTGGACTCATGGTTTCTCCAGATTACTCCGACTGGGTTGACGAATGTATTGGTGCGAAAGGGGGGACTCGAACCCCCATGGATTGCTCCGCCAGATCCTAAGTCTGGTGCGTCTGCCAATTCCGCCACTTTCGCACGAGCGAGACTTGATTCATTTTATCCCGAAGCTCTTGTTTGCTTCCCAGGGGTTAGGACTCCTGGTAACACTTACAGCATTATGCTATCATTGATAGCAATGTCGAGAGGAGCGATCTTCATGCCTGCCGTCACCGTGCGCAATCTTCCTGAAGCAGTCCATCGTGCGCTCAAGTTGCGCGCCGCGCACAATGCGCGTAGTACCGAGGCCGAGATTCGCGTCATTCTGGAAGAAGCGGTCGCTCCCAAGAAGCGGATCAAGATCGGGTCGGAGTTGGCCGCCTTTGGGAAGCGCTTCGGGGGGATCGATCTCGACCTCGTCCGCGATCGAAGGCCGACCGATCCGGCCGTCCTCAAATGATTATCCTGGATACGAACGTGATCTCTGAGCCGATGAAAGAACAGGGCGATCCGGCTGTAGCGGCCTGGCTTGACCGGCAAGCGGCGGAGACACTCTATCTTACGGCGACGAACCTTTCGGAACTACTCGTGGGCATTGAATTGCTGCCCGAAGGCAAACGAAAACGAGGCTTGGCCGCGGCGATGCGGGAATTGCTCGACAAGATTTTTGGGGCGCGATTTCTGGATTTCGACCGGGAGGCCGCAGTGGCTTATGCTTTCATGGTCAGCCGCGCGATGGCCAAGGGCTTTACGATCTCAGTAGCCGATGGCCAGATTGCCGCTATTGCCGCCGTGCAAGGATTCACCGTCGCAACACGCGACACAGCGCCTTTTGTTGCCGCTGGTGTGCCGGTCATTAACCCGTGGAAGGGTTGAGCACCCGCGAATCCTAATTGAACAAGTCTTTCATCTTGTCGATGAGACCAGGAGAGGTGGGCTTGTTTTCTACTGCGAGCGACTCGGCAAGCTGACTGACGAGTTCACGCTGAGCGCGGGTTAGCTTGCGGGGAATCTGCACGAACACCTTCACGATCAGGTCGCCCTTGCCTTTGTCGTTGAGGTAAGGAACGCCACGGCCGCGCACGCGCAGTTCCTTGCCGCTTTGCGTGCCTTCGGGAATCTTGAGATTGATAACGCCGTCGAGGGCTTCAATGTCAATTTCAGCGCCCATGGCGGCCTGGGGAAAGCTGATTGGAACCACGCACCGCAGGTTGTGGCCGTCTCGCTCAAAGAACTCGTGAGGCCGGATGGATAACACCACATACAGATCACCTTTGGGAGCGCCGGAGCGTCCTGCGCCACCTTCACCGGAGTAGCGGATGCGGGTTCCATCTTCGACACCGGGTGGCACTTTGACGTTGAGCTTGAGTTCTTTGGTCACGCGAGTTTCGCCGCGACAGACCGGGCAGGGGTCGGTGATGACCTGGCCCGTGCCGCCGCAGGCTCCGCAAGCGCGAGCCACAGAGAAAAAGCCTTGCTGATAGCGAACCTGTCCGCGGCCTTGGCATTGGGCGCAGATGGCAGGTCCGCGACCCGATGCGCTGCCGCGGCCACGGCAAGTGTCGCAAGTCTCGAGGCGGCGAATCTTCACCTCGGTTTCGGTGCCGAAGAGGATGGCCTCGAAGTCGATGGTCAAGTCGAATCGGAGGTCGTCGCCGCGTTGCTGGCGGGCGGTGCGGTGCTGTGTGCCTCCCATTGAAAACATCTCGCCGAAGAGATCGCCGAAGATGTCGCCGATGTCTACGCCCCCGGCGAAGGGCGAGCCGCCAAAGCCTGATGCCTGCCCGCCCAGGCCGGCATGTCCGTAGCGGTCATAGGCGGCGCGCTTGTCGGTGTCGCTCAAAACCTGATACGCCTCGCTGGCCTGCTTGAAGCGTTCTTCGGCGGTTTGGTCGCCAGGGTTGCGATCAGGGTGGTGCTTGAGCGCCAGCCTGCGATAAGCGCTCTTCAATTCCTGGTCGCTGGCCTCGCGCGAAACGCCCAGAACTTCGTAATAGTCGGCTTTGCTCACTGTTGTCTTCAAATCCTATTCACTAATCTGTTTGGGGTTGGAGACTACGCGCACCAGCGCGGGGCGCAAAAGCCGCTCGCGCAGCTTGTAGCCGCGGCGAATCTCCTCGGCCACATGCTGGTCGGGCAAGTCGCTGCGCTCCACCGTGCCGAGCGCGTCATGAAGGCGGGGATTGAATTCGACACCCTCGGCAGGAATCGCCGTGACCTGCAACTGGCGGAGAACATCCTCCATCTGCTTCACAATCAACTCGACGCCTGAGCGCAACTGTTCGACCGAACCGGCGGACTTGAGCGCCATCTCGAAGTGGTCTAACGCGGGCAGAAACTGCTCAATGACGTTGCCTGTGGCGATCTCTCGATCTGCAAGCCGATCGCGATCGGCCCGCTTGCGCGCGTTTTCAAACTCTGCCTGCAAGCGGGCAAGCCGGTCGAGCAGTTGGTCGCGCTCAGCCTTGAGCAGGTCAAATTCAGCTCGGGTCACGGTGTCTTCCGAACCAGAGGGCAGCTCCTGCTCAACGACAGCTTCGCGCATCGACTCCTCCACCGCGGCAGACGGTTCGTCTTTGAATTTCTCCAACCGATTCGACTCCGTTTCTTGTTCTGGTGTCACTCTACGCATTCTTGGAAAAAGCCTCCACATCCACTTACATGATAAATTCCAGGGCAAGCGCCGGGCTTTCTCTTGCTTATTTAGCATCATGCGGTATCCGATTTGGGTCTGCCGCGATCTTGCACACTAATCGGCGGGAACTTCAAGCAGGCGCTCGGAGAGCCGAGCGATGTAGCGCACCGCCTGAATCATCTCCTGGTATTGAATTCGGGTAGGCGCAATCACGGCTACCGTGCCCAGATTCGAGCCGCCCAGCCGGGCTGGAGCGCCGATCAGCACCAAATCCTGCATGGCCGGCGACGTTTCATCCAGACCCACGACTACGCGCACTTCTTGCTGGCGACCATCCACGTAGGCGGTGAGCAGTTCCACTAGGCGCTGCTTCGCTTCGAGAGCCAGCAGCATCTGGCGCAGGCGCTCGCGGTCCACCTCGGCGGCAATGAGGTTGGCCATTCCATCGACAAAGATCGCGGGCCCGGTCTCGCCCCCGGCCAGCGCACCCTTGCGGCAAAGCTCTTCGACCGAGGTCAGCATCTGGTGATATGCTGCCTGCTCTTGTTCGACCCGGCGAGCGACTTCGGCGCGAATCTGCTCGACGAGCCAGCCGCGAAAGTTCTCATTGAGGTAACGCGCGGCGGTCTCGAGTTCGATGTGAGTCAATTCGTGATCCAGCGCCAGCACGCGATCTTGCACGGCGCCAGACTGGGTAACCAACACGGCCAGGACACGGCCCGCTGAGAGGCGCGAAAAGTGAATGTGCTCAAGCACCTGGCCCACTGTCGCACTGGCCAGCGCCACACCCAGCCCGCTGGACAAGAGCGCCAGCACGTGAGAAGTGCGCTCCAGGTAATCGTTGCTGCTGGTGACGCCGCTGAAGCTCTCTTCGATCTGCCCGCGCCGCGCTTCGCTCATGGGAGAAGAACTTGGGGGCTGCGCGGCCATGCGGCCGATATGCGCTTCTGGCCGCGTGATTTGCTCGACGTAATAGCGGAAGGCTGCAGCGGTTGGTACTCGGCCGGCCGATGTGTGTGGCTGCTCGAGCAGTCCTGACTCACCCAGCGTCGCCATCACATTGCGAAGAGTGGCCGAACTCAAGCCCTCTTGGTTGGAAAAATAACGAGCGACAGCCTGCGAGGCCACAGGTTCGCCTGTGGCGATGTATAACTCGATGATGGCCGTGAGCACCAGCCGCTCCCGCGAACTGACGCGCGCATCAGGCATCTTTCCTGCTCTCCGTCCGGGCTTGTGTCTGGTGGCTGCCCGTCGCGTTAACCGGACTCGGATGAAACTAATAAACCCTTAATTCTTCTAGGGTTTATGTGGATTATCGCGCACTTCTCCCTTTTAATTTTAGAGACCATTGATGGCTGCTGTCAACTTGCGAACGAAGTATGCGAAGGAGACACTCATTCACTGTTTCCCCGTGTCACAGAAAGCAATTCGGTATCGCACATTTAACTATCTGCTAGGTTTCCTGTGGAAATATAAAAAAAGGGATACAGCTCATTGGGTGGACAGTGAACAGTGGTCGGTAACGGCCCGAGGCTTCGGTCCTTGTTCATTGATTGTGCGCCCGGGAAGGATAATGATTTGCAACCATCTGCGGTGGGGCGGACGGCGCTTGCGCGGCACCTGCGGTGCGGCCAGTCACGTGGGGTTCGTGGGGACCCCGCATCTCTACCCCCACGGACGAAGACCTGTCCGTGGGGACACCGCACCTCGGGCACCCGGGGTTCCAATTTTCGCCTTCAAATTTGAGCTGAACTGGAGGCTGACTTATTGACCTCAGCCCGATTTTCATTCCTCACGCACAAGTGTGACTTCAATCACTGAAAGCAAGGATCATAAAGGCTCCAATGATCTTCGTTGGCGAGCTTGATAGCGTCAGGCAACTGAAACACGAGACTCAGTTAAGCCTTTTCCAAGCAGCAGAAAAGCAAGTATTGCCGGCGGGTCATGCAGCGATTGTTAAGCCCCTTTTGATCCGGCAAGAAAAAAGCGACATTCTTTCCCACTCATTCCCGCGAAAAACGCGGAAATGGATAGGGCACCCACATCCTATTTAGTTGCCGGATCGATCAGGTAAATAATGGAGGGAGTTCTATGAAGAGAACCGCGGTCATTCTTGCACTTCTCATCGGCGGAGCAGGATATGCAGCAGCGTCCAAGTCTTACGTCGATCCGAGTTATGGGAATATCCAATACAGCGATGTTGCCAAACCCGCGCAGCCTTACAAGGTGAATCTCAAGGTGGAGTTCCAAAGGAATGGACAACACCTTCCAGCCGTCGATGCCGAACTGATGCAACAAGTGGATCAAGTTATCAGGGCATCCGGGTTCGCAATTCCTGTTGCCGGCGGTGAATCCAGTTCCGACGAGCTTACCGTTATCGTCAACAACATTGCCGATCTGGCCGAGGCGCGGAGAAAAGGGTTCGGGACGGGCGCCACATTCTTCATTAAAGGTTCAACGGTCTCCGATAACTACGAAATGCAAGTCACTGCCACGATTGCAGGCAAGAGTCTGGCTAAGTCCGGTTACAAGGAAGGCATCATCACGACAATCGGCCATTCCAGTGGACCGGCAGGCGTTCCCGCGATGAGTGTGGGAGAGGCCTTCAGCAAGGTCGTCGAACAACTCATCCTGCAATTCCTTCGCGACGTGCCAGCCCTTGAACTCGGTGCGAGCCCCGCGCCGGCTCCCACTGTATCGCAGCCTTCCAATGACTCCGCAAAAGGCGAGGCGGCATCGGTAACTGTTAAATCGACTCCTGACGGAGCAGACATCTTGTTGGATGGCAAGTTCGCGGGAAATACTCCGTCAACGCTCCGAATCAAGGCCGGTGACCATACGATTCGGGTGGAGCTTAAAGGCTTCAGCTCGTGGGAAAAATCGCTGATGGTCGGCGCCGACGCACAGATTACATTGAATGCAAATCTTGGTCAGGGGCCATCGGGCGGGCAACAAAAATAGCGGGCAGGTTCATTTTGCAATGTCATAGAGCCATGGGGTTGGTGGATTCCCAGGTCCGAAAATTTGGACCTGGGGCACTCGGTCGTCGAATCGATGAAGATCGTGTTCGCAATCCTGATTCGTACCGCCCCTACGGGGCTGTGGGCCTCAACTTGAACAGCCTCCCAAGGTTTCACCCTGGGCAATTCTCAACTCCTCCCTACGGGAGGAGCCACTGCGCATCTCTGGAGTTTTTGGTACTGAGCCGGGGTTCTGGCTTCTCCGTATGTGTCAGCACGATCTTTGGACCGCTTCCCGTCTCTTGCCAATAAGTCTGTCGTTGGGCGTAGAATTGCCTACATCATGCCTTCGACCGATCCCTATCTCGGCTATTACCCAGACACGGAGATTGTATTTGGTATTGTCAGCCCTATCGGAGTTGATTATCGGCCGGTAGTCACTAGCCTCAAGAATTACCTAGCGCAGTTCGACTATTCTCCGCAAGAAATCAGAATCAGCGACAATTTTGAAGACATAGCATCTAGACTGACAATTACTTCGGATCATCCAATGAATGGAAGTCCAAAAGATCTAATGTGGAGGAAGATTCAACTCGGAGATCGCATCTGTGAAAAGACAAGACATGACGAGGTGCTAGCCCTCATTGCAGTAGCTGCAATCGAAAAGGAACGTCCTATCGGGGCAAATCCTAAAGATCCTCCACCCAATCCCAAAACCGCGCATATTGTCATCTCACTGAAGCGTCCCCAGGAAGTCGCCACTTTACGTCGCGTCTATGGAGCAGGGTTCTTTCTGATTGGCATTGCGGCAAATGAAAATGATCGCGATGAATACTTTAGAGAGCGTGGGCTAGACGAGGAGGAACAGACGCGATTAGTCGAGATTGACGCAGCCGAGAAGAACGATTCCGGACAGCACACCCGAGACACGTTCTACCTCTCCGATGTGTTTGTTTCCTTAGAGGATCACAGCACTCAAATTGAGCGTTTTCTCGATCTGGTATTCGGATGTCCGTTCAAAACGCCGACATTTGAGGAACGTTCTATGTACCTCGCTTATGCTGCCTCTCTGAGTTCTGGGGATCTCGCTAGGCAGGTGGGGGCGGCGTTGATGGATCGACTTGGGGATTGTCTTGGAGTCGGCTGGAATGACGTTCCGAAACATGGTGGAGGGGTATATGGACCAGAACCCGATTCGCATAGAGATATGGACCAAAAAGTGGACTCGAACGACGCCGAAAAGTTGGAAATGGCTGTCAGGATCATCCGAGCTTTGAAGTCGGATATATTGCCTGAGATTGCTTTGGCCAATGCGAAGGAACTTCTCGCGGGAACGGGATTTTTTGACATCACCGAGTTCGGCCGAGCCGTGCATGCTGAGATGGCTGCAATTCTGGCGTGTTCCAGAACGAACAGAACGCCTGTGGGCGGGACCCTCTTCGTTACCACTTTTCCCTGTCACAATTGCACGCGACATATCATTGCTGCTGGGCTGGATCGGGTTTACTACATCGAGCCGTACGCCAAGAGCAAAGCACTGAAGCTCCATGGTGACGCATGCACCGAATCCAAAGAGGAAGAGGGGAAGGTTCCGTTTCTGCCTTTCATTGGAGTTGGGCCCAGACGTTTTTTGGACCTCTTTTCTCTTTCGTTAGGTACTGGGTACCCAATTGAGCGTAAGCATGATGGAAAAATGGCTGATTGGAAGCGCAGAACGGCTGCACCCAGGCTTCAGATGGCACCGGTATCCTACTTGATACGAGAGCGCCTTGCGTCGACGACTCTCAAAGACCTACTATTGAGCACACAGCAGGAACTCATTCAAGGTGGAGCGCAAAATGAATCTTCAGGAACAGACACTATGGGAGCGAATCAGTCAAGTGGCTGAAGACATGAGGGATACTCCCGAATGGAAGAGGGGTTCTTCATCAAACGAGAGGTTTGACAGCCATTCATCTGAGCGAGAACAGCAGAATGAGTCGCGGACTTCAGCATCGACTTTCGTGACGCGCTCTGTTCGCTCAGTACTTAGGTAATCTCTACTGACCTGAGAGACTTGTTTGATCGGGATCGTCGCTACGCGTTGTTTCAAGTGCATCGAGCAGATCAAAGAGCCCCCGCAGTCCTTTATCCACTATTCCCTCTAGTGCAGGGAGATGGTGAAGACTTCAGGCCCCGACGAACAAATGTTCGTAAAAGCGCACGCGCTCTTCCTCACACCTGCATAACCTCGGCTTCTTTTTTGTGGGAGAGTTCTTCCATGCGGCGGATCTCTTCGTCGGTCATTTTTTGGACTTCTTCCAACGCGCGCTTCTCTTCGTCTTCGCTGATCTTTTTTTCCTTGGCGAATTTTTTGAGGGCGTCGTTGCCGTCGCGGCGAACGTTGCGGACAGCCGTCCGATGCTCTTCCAGGACTTTGTTGAGGTGCTTGCAGACTTCGCGGCGGCGCTCCTCGGTCATGGGCGGAACGGGCACGCGGAGCAGCTTGCCGTCGGAGATGGGATTGAAGCCCAAGTCGGAGGCGCGCACGGCCTTTTCAATCTCCTTGAGGATAGTGGGGTCCCAGGGCGCGATCAAGATGAGTTGCGCTTCTGGTGAGGAGACCTGCGCCAGTTGGCTGATGGGGGTTTGCGTGCCGTAGTAGTCCACCTTGACCTGGTCGAGCATGTGCACACTCGCCCGACCGGTCCGCGTGGCGGCGAGATTGGCCTGAAAGGTGGCCACTGCGCCGTCCATCCGGCGCCTGAGGTCGGTATTGAGTTCTTTGAGCGCCGGAATACCGGCCATAAATGAAGCTGCCATTGGGTTCGTCCTTGTCGAGCAGATTATCAACGAACATTCTACAACCTGCGGGGCTCGCAGCTACTATGCCATCGACGTGAGAGATTTCGCTGTTTGCCGGAGACCTTTCGCGCTGCCTTGAATTGCACGTAACGTTGTTGTAACGCGCGCACTATTTACATTGTGAATCAATCACTTACCTTTTCTTGCCGTCGTGGAACCTGCTTGAACGCATCCGGAACTTGTCACCCTATCAAGAGTTCGACTACTGTTCTTTCGTCGCTACGGCCACTTGCTGAGTTGCGCCCTAATCGCGCCAGAAGCCTTCATCATGAGGAGCACTCGTTGAAAATCTCGATACCTATTCTCTTGCTTGTTTTTTGTAGTGTAGCCGCTGCGCAAACAGATCTCGCGTCGTATGTGAATCCGTTCATTGGCACGCAGACTTCTTCTCAAAAAGATAATGGGAACACCATTCCGGGAGCGACGCGTCCCTTCGGCATGCTCTACTGGAGCCCCGATCCGATGGACGGACCATTTTACCGCTATGAGAAGACGGCCACGCGCGGTTTCAGCCTTACGCACCTCAGCGGCACCGGTTGCGGCGTCTATGGTGACGTGCCTCTTCTGCCCATGCTTGGTCTGCCCGGTGAGCCTCCTCCGGTACGCTCCGCGCTTTACGGCGCCACATACAAACATGGCGATGAGATGGCTCAGCCAGGCTATTATTCGGTCAAGCTTGATTCTGGCATCGAGGTCGAAATCGCCGCTGAGGTACATTCCGGCATAGCGCAGATCAGCTATCCGACGGGCGCCGATCCGCGTACGCTGCTGATCGATCTAAGCCGAAATCTCACCCATGTCAACGATGCGCAAATTGACATTAAAGGACGCCGAGTTACGGGTTCGGTTGCTAGTGGAGGTTTCTGCAGCCTCGATAATAAGTATCGTGTTTATTTTGTCATTGAAACGAAAGAAACTCCGCAGTCGGCGGGAACTTTCGACGAGATGAAAATAAATCATGATGTTAGTTCCGCGAGCGGGCCGCGCACGGGAGGATATATTGCGTTCGACGGCGGCATGAATGTGCTTCACATCAAGGTTGGTCTGTCTTATGTAAGTGCCGCAAACGCCGAGATAAATCTGGCAAAGGAAATCCCCGGATGGGATTTTGCGAAGGTGCGCAACGAAGCTCGTGACGCATGGAACGAGACACTGTCGCACGCTGTTGTCACAGGCGGCGATGAAGCGCGGCGCAAAACTTTCTATACCGCACTCTATCACTCGTTCTTGCATCCATCTATTTTCAACGACGTGAATGGCGAATATCTAGGGTTCGACGAGAAAGTTCATAGCCTGCGGGGCCGCAATCAATATGCGAACTTTTCAGGGTGGGATATTTATCGCAGCCAGGTGCAGTTGATTGCGATGCTCATGCCAAAGGTTGCGAGCGACATTGCGCAATCACTGGTGACCGACGCTGAGCAGGGAGGAGGCCTGCCGATCTGGCCGGTCGCGAATGACGAAACCGGCTGCATGGTTGGCGATCCATCGGACGGTATTCTGGCAAGCATCTATGCGTTTGGCGCGCGCGACTTCGACACCAAGGCCGCACTGCAGGCTATGCTGCGCGGAGGCGACCGCCCGGAGACGCACATTCGGCTCTACCCCGAGCGTCCCGGATTGGCTGAGTTACTTTCCAGTGGTTATATTACCGAGGGTGGCCTGATTAAAGGTGCGGCTTCGGTTACTCTCGAAGACGAAAACGCAGACTTTTCGATTGCGCGGTTTGCGGAGTCACTGGGCGAAACTGCAACGGCTGAAAGATACATCAAACGCTCTGACCAATGGCACCGGATTTTTGACTTGGAGACCAAGTACATTCGCGCCCGTGGAGCAAACGGCGAGTTTCTTTCTGATTTCAAACCGGAAAAAATTGAGGGATTTGTGGAAGGAAATGCAGCACAATACACATGGATGGTACCCTACAACCTGAAGGATCTGATTACCGCGGTTGGCGGAGCGGAAGCTACAAGAAAGCGGCTGGACGACTACTTCAGCCACTATGGCTCCTGGTACGGCGGCCCGTATTTCTTCATTGCGAACGAACCCAGTTTTGGCAATCCGTGGATCTATAACTGGACGGGCCATCCATGGCGAACGCAGGAAGTCGTCCGCAAGACACTCGACGATCTCTTTACGCCAACGCCGGACGGAGAGCCAGGCAACGATGATTTGGGTGCAACTTCTTCCTGGGTGGTCTTTGCAAGTCTTGGTCTTTATCCGGAGATACCTGGAATTGGCGGCCTCACGATTAACACTCCGGTCTTTCCGCAAGCGGAGTTGAAGCTAGGTTCCCATAGGCTACGAATTACCGCACCGGGCGCGCCAGACAAGCGTTATGTAAAGGGCCTTTTGATCGACGGCGAGCCTGTGCGCAATTGGTGGATCGATTGGGAAGCGCTGCAACATGCAAGCGAATTAAAGTTTACTCTGGCGAGCGAACCGAATTACGATGGCGGATCAATGCCTCCGTCATTTGGCCCGGACTCTACGAAGCGCACTGCTTCTGAGTGATGATGTAATCGTGACGACCGGCAATGTATGTACCGTGAGGTGGTGGATGTACAGGATACTTCGCTTTCAGTTTGTGATCTTGGGATTTCTGATTCTAACTGCGACGTTCCAACTGAGTGCCGTGGCTGCGACCGAAGATCATTCCAGCTTTGTCAAGTTAGACCGAGTTAGCGCTTTTCGGGCAATGTTCAATGGCATCGAAATCCATTCCGGCTCAGCGGTGATGCAGATAACCGCATTACGCGACGATGTCGTGCGCGTGCGTGTGGGGCAGGCCGGCCATCTACCGGAGGACGCATCGTGGGCTGTTTTGCCTGTCGCTCGCACTGCAACAGTCGCGGTCACGCCGGAGTTGAGCGCGAGTGCCGTTGGTTTCAAGACTACCAAGCTGCGGGTTTCTATCCAGAGGAACCCGCTTGCGTTGACCATCACCGATCTTGACGGACACGTGATCTCCGAAAATCTCCCCGGCAGACCCATTGAGTATCACGGCACCGCCTTTCGTGCTTACTTCAAGTCGCCATCCGACGAGCATTACTTCGGCCTTGGCGACAAGCCTGGTCCGCTTGATCGCCGCAACGAAGCCTTTGTCGATTGGAACACCGACGCATATACCTGGCAAGAATCTACGGACCCTATTTATAAGTCGATTCCGTTTTTCATGACCTTCCATAAAGGGATCGCGGCAGGAATTTTTTTAGACAATACATGGAGGAGCAGTTTCGACTTCAACAAAGAATATCGCGACGCTTATTCTTTTGGCGCTGAGAATGGGCCGCTGGATTATTACGTCCTATACGGACCGGAGCCTAAGACGGTGGTGAAGAACTGGGCGTGGTTGACGGGACCCACGCCGCTTCCGCCACTTTGGTCGCTGGGGTATCAGCAGTCACGATGGAGCTACTATCCCGAAGCGGAGGTGCGGCGCATTGCCGACCGGTTGCGTAGCGAGCGCATCCCGGCAGATGTGATTTGGATGGACATCGATTATCAGTTCAAGAATCGGCCATTCACCGTGGACCCGGAGCGCTTTCCGCACTTCGATCAAATGATCAAAGACTTGAGAGCGGAGCATTTTCACACGATTGTCATTACCGATTTGCACATTGCTGACGCGCCGAATGCCGGCTATAAGCCCTTCGATGAAGGCACGGCGGGCGATCACTTTGTCAAGAATCCCGATGGCTCGACGTTTGTTGGCACCGTATGGCCGGGGAAATCTGTCTTTCCCGACTTTACCCGCAAAGCTTCGCGCGATTGGTGGGGTACTCTCTATGCGGACTTCGTGAGTAAAGGAGTCGCCGGATTCTGGAATGACATGAACGAGCCGTCCGTTTTTTTGGTTTCTTCAAGAACAATGCCCGACGATGTAGTGCATCGCATCGAAGAGCCGGGGTTTGCCACGCGCGCGGCAAGCCATCTTGAGATTCATAACATCTTCGGCATGCAGAACAGTCGAGGAACTTATGAAGGGATGCTCAAACTCAATCCAAATGTGAGGCCGTTCGTGATGACTCGCGCGAGTTATGCGGGTGGGCACCGTTACTCAGCCACATGGAGCGGCGACAATACCGCGACCTGGAACCAACTTCGCCAGACTACGCCGCAGTTACTCAACCTTGGACTAAGTGGATTTGCGATGAGTGGCGCGGACGTAGGCGGTTTCGCTGGATCCCCAATGCCGGAACTGCTTACACGCTGGCTTGAAGTGGCTGCATTCCATCCTATCGATCGCGATCACACTTCCAAAGGTACACTGCCGCAGGAGCCGTGGGAGAATGGCACGCCCGAGGACGTGGATATTCGCAGGCGCTACATTGAAGAGCGCTACAAGCTTATGCCTTATATCTACACTGCCGCCGAGGAGATGAGCCGGACAGGGTTGCCGATGATGCGGCCTATCTTCATGGAGTTTCCGGCCGGAGACGCAGACGGAAATCCGCTGGATCTGACTGACACGAACAGCTTCATGCTCGGCTCTGATCTTCTAATTGCTCAAAGTCCATTTCCAGAGGAGGTGGATGACTACCCGGTCACATTGCCGCCCACAAGCTGGTACGACTACTGGACTGGAGCGCTGATTCAGAACGATGCGGAGAAAGACAAAATGCAGGCTAGTCAGCCCGAGATACAGATTCACCGGAGCCTGGACACTCTGCCGGTCTTCGTTCGCGCCGGCGCCATTGTGCCCCGGCAACCTCTGGTTCAAAGTACGGACGTGAAACCAGACGGACCGTTAACTTTGCGCGTCTACCCGCCGACTCGGTTGGGAGAGGATTGTTCTGGTAGTGTTTATTTGGACGACGGCACCAGCTACGATTTTCAGAAGGGGAAGTTTCTGCGGGAAAATGTAACTTGTCAACTAAGTGATCATGGACTGAAAATCAGCTTAGCCCCGCGACAGGGCAGCTATGTTCCTTGGTGGAAGCTGGTTTCGATCGAAGTCTACGGTCAATCAAAAGCGGCGGCGGGGGCCAGCGTGTCGGGTCTCGGAGATACAAGCAGTTCCGCGAATGCTGTTTTAACCGGCTTTGATTCAGAGCATCACCGCATCACGGCCTTGATTCCTGATGATGGAAAGGGCATCGAACTTGAAGTGACTTACTGACGTTTAACCGTGTGAGGATAATCGCATGACCAGCAGAAAACTAATTCTCTTCGCGGTGATGACAATATCTTGCGGAGTGCTTGGAGCACGGACGGATGTCAGTTCCGATTCGCCCAGCCATCTTACGATGACAATCTGGCCGGGCCAGGCTCCTGGGGCGAAGCTAAATCCGCCTCAGGAGACCGCAACCACCACGGGCAAAGACCACATGATCGCGGGCAGACCGTTCACCATTCTAGCCAATGTTTCTGTGCCGACCCTCACGCTCTACACGCCGAAAAATAAGAACTCCGGCGCTGCGGTGGTCGTGTTTCCGGGAGGCGGTTACAACATTCTGGCCATTGATCTCGAAGGTCAGGAGGTTTGCGACTGGCTCAATTCGGCAGGAGTCACTTGCATATTGGTCAAATACCGTGTTCCCGATTCCGGCCCTTACCCCAAGTCTCTAGCGGCCTTGCAAGATGCGCAGCGTGCCATGGGTTTGGTGCGTCTGCACTCGAGCGAGTGGCACATTGACCCCAGCCGGATTGGCGTTATGGGCTTCTCGGCAGGCGGGCACCTTGCAGTTGCACTCAGCACTCACTTTGACCAGCGTCTCTACGACCCGATCGACGCGGCGGACAAACTTAGTTGCCGTCCGGACTTCGCTGTCCTTGTGTATCCTGCTTATCTCACGATCGAAAAGGAAAGCTTCGCGCTTGATCCGGAGCTTCGTCCCTCAGCCAAGACTCCGCCCTCCTTTATCGTGCAGACCGAGGACGATCCGGTTGTCGACAGCGCGGTCATCTACTTCATGGCGCTCAAGAATGCGAAAGTTCCCGCGGAGTTGCACGTGTATGCCGAGGGCGGACACGGCTACGGATTGCGCCGCACAGCGCTTCCTGTAACGGCGTGGCCACAGAGCGTGGAGCTTTGGCTGCGCACTATCAAGGTGTTGCCGGCCCAATAACTTCAGCAATTGTCTGGGTATGACTTGGTCAGGTACTAGCGCCGATTCAATGATCGGTCGGGCGCCAGTCTATCAATTGCGTTTGCAAAGGCTCGTCATTAACAATCTTGACCTTCAGAACAGCTTCAAATGGCTTCAAATTACCTCCGATAGAAACATTCATGCGATGCAAAAGCTCCTCCATCGACCGTTCGTTGCAAACATAATCGACGGCAGCCTGCGTACTGATCGTCGTAAGACCCGCAAGAATCAATGTCCACCGGGATCGGTCGAGACTAGGCACCAAAGCGATGACAGCATAGTCGGCATTTCCCGCCTCTTGTTTCGCACCAGGAGGATAGATGGCGGTTTCGCCGGGGCGCGGATGAAGATCGACGATGACTTCGTTCCAGCGGTTCTCTCCCACAGGCACACGGCGAAAAACGAACTCTTGCGTCGTTGGAAACTGTCTGAGTGTCAGGTTCTCCATCGGAGACCCTACAAAAATCAGATTATTACTTCGCGCGTCGTCGAACGTAAACAACCCGCCGCGCTTGATGCGAAACTGACCTCCGGACTTTTGGAAGATGCGGTCCAATTCCAGAACACCCGCCAATTCGCCAACCCCGGTGTAATGCTCGATGGTCTGACTGCGAGCGTCTCTGGAAGCTTCAAAATAACGCAACCCCGTCTCAGCATCTCCCACGAAAACCGCATTGCTGAATACGACGATGGGTTCATCGGGTCCATGGAGAAAAGGGTTCCAAAAAGTTTGAAGCGCTGCGGGTAATCGTTCTGATGCTGCCTTCATTGTGGAGGATGAGGCAGTCTTGTGATCAAAAAGATAGACTGCGGCCCCGCTCGCAATAATGCTTGCCAGAATTGACAGCGCGAGCACAGTTACCTGTTGATTCTTCGATGGCGCTGTCGGCTCAACAGGAGCCGAGATAGCCCCGATTGCCGGAGTGAGTAATTTGGGCGGAAAGTCTCTGCGTACGAACGAAAGTGTGTAGCTTCCCTTGGGGAGATCGATGAGAATCGGATCGTGTATTCCTGCCGAGCCGTAGTACTCGGCGAGTTTGCTGCGCAGGCGCCCGGTCTGTACGCGAACGCTCGCATCCGACTGGGGATCAAAATCCAAAGTACGTCCCATTGCTTCGGTGGCAATCTGATACTCCTTCAAGTGGTCTGCCGGTGAGTTTAGCGTGCGCTCTGCCAGGTATCGCAGTAACCCGCAGAGCGTTTCGGAACGCTGCAGCAGGGTACTGCTCAGCACGCGTTCGACCTGCGCGAAACATTCTCGCGAATCAGGGTTTCCCGGCACGAGAGACTCGACACTCATGGTCTCTTTATCGCCGGGCGCAGGTGATTTACGAAACAAATTGCCGACCTTTCCAGATGGCGCTATTGCGGAGACTCATCAGTTACTTCGATGGCACTCACGCAAGCGTAGTTCTTGACCGGGACAAAACTCAAAACGATCAGTCCTGCTGCATTTGGCTCAATGCCATGAAAGGTTTCGGTTACCGGCTTGTTGGGTCCACCGGCCTTTTGAAAAATGTCAAAATTGCGCAGCAATGCAATGCCGTTTGCATAGACGTCGAAGAGACGGCCGCCATGATCATGCCCCGGAGCCTCTGCGCCGATATATGATTCTGTAAAATACAGAGTTACCGCATAGCGGCCTGGAGCTACAGGTATCTGATAATCGAAGTGTCCGAATCGTTCGCCATCAAAAAGATGTGAGTCAGTAGCTGTCGCCGCCGGATTCTGGTGAGTGACTAGAACCCCTCCGATGGCATACTGATCAGACGACCAAACGCCTCCTGCGTGATCGACAAAAGAGTTTTCCTGCATCACGAGTCGTACCGGATTCAATTTGTTGCCGAATTCAGGCACAAGTTCGATGGCATTGACCATGGGTTGATCGAATTCTCTTTGGAAGGCGAGATGAATCATTCCATCTTTACCTGGTGAAACACCTTTGAACACACGCGTAAAAGCCCTAAAGTTTCCCCCCGCTTCGCTCAAAATGTCGAAACTTGTCAACAACGGCTTTCCACCCAAGAACACTGAGAATACTCTGCTACTTTCTCCTCTGCCAGTGAATGTTCCTGGTCCGAAAGTGGTCTCGACGAAATGCAGCCGCAATTCATATTTACCGGGACTCAATGGGATGTCGTAGCTGAATTCCCCGACTCGAGCCGTGCGATAAATTGTTGGATCTGCCGTGCCCTGAATGAATGGAAGCTTTAGCTCAACAGCGTCTCCGCCTTTGAACCAACGATCACCGCCCCAAATTTTTCCTTCGCGGTCAAGATACTCCCCAGCCGAGTGGCCAGCCAAAATGCGTACGGGTCCCTTTATGGCTGACGTAGGAGTCACCGAGTTAGCCATTGATGGAATAGGAGCAATGGAACCGCGAGCTAGTCTTGCGCGCGACCGCGCCCCAAAAAACATCCAGAGGGAGACCAAGATCGCAACAACGACTCCTGCGACTATCACCATGCCCATTGGTGAGAGGAGAAGACTGCGACGGGCTTTCGAATGGTCGACGGCGCTTCCAAGATGAACGGGCGCTGGACTTTCCCGGTGCGGATTTCCTGGGAGGCCTGACTCCAAGGGCTTACTCGGAGGAACCGAAACGGCATCTTCGTGTCTAACAAACTGAAGTTCGTATCGGCCATCAACTAGCGTGATTCTTAGGGCGTGATCCAAACCTTCAGTCTCGTAGTACTTCCGCAGTCTCTGCCGAAGGCGGTGCATCTCTACGCGAACGCTGGAATTCTTCGCGGGATCAAAATCCGCGGGACGCCCTAAAGCTTCCACTCCAATCCTGTACTCGTTGAGACTGCTCTTGTTCTCATTGAAGTGGTTGTCGCACAAAAACTTAAGAAGCCGGGCAAGGAGAGGGGCCTCAGAAAAGGCAGGCGAAGATAGCACCGCCTGGATTTCCTCCGCCTCGCCGGGGACGTGTGTTTGGCTGGGAATGGCAAACACCCCCTATATAGCTCATGCTAGCAATCAAATCTGTGAGTTGCAAACCGGGAAACGCTGTTACAACCTGTTACCGCTGCCATGAAACATACTGCAAATAATAGTGATTGAGAACGCGTAACCGTTGCATAGCGGGTTCGGGGTTGACTCGAAAGCGCAAATCTGATGAAAGTAAAGCTTCGATAGTGGCGGTCTTGTGATCCTCCCCTGGTCCAGTGGACACAAATCGCCGTTCGATCGACAGGCCGCAAGCATTTGCAGACTAAGATGCAAATGCTCAATATGAAAGTTTAAAACCAGTGAAGCGTAATCGTGCATCGCTCTGTCGCTTTTCGGCGTCTTTCGTCGCGGCAATCGTCACGGTTGACAACAGGACTTCAGTGAATCCAGTTGAAATTATTTGTCAGTGAATTCACGAATGTTCAGATCGAATAGCCAACACAATTTTTGGGAGGATCAAAGTGAAAGCAAAAACAATCTCATTAGTCCGGTGGGGCGCATTGGCGGTAATGATATGCCTCTGGCTGCCTTGCTACGCGCAGTACAGTGCTAGCGTACAAGGAACAGTGACGGACCCTGGAGGATCTGTTGTTTCTGGGGCGACCGTTACTCTCACCAACACTGCAACCGGCATCACCGACACAACGACTACAAACGATGTTGGCGCCTACCACTTTGTAAACCTTTTGCCTGGCGACTATAGGATCACTGTCGTTGCGGCCGGTTTCGCGAAGGCAACCGCTGCTCAGCACGTGGGCGCCGAAGAGACGGCGGGAGTGAACATACCTTTGACGGTGGGCGGATCGACAACCACCGTAGAGGTTAAAGGTGCTGAAGAGGGAATGAACCCGGACGAAGAGAGGCTTGAATATACCCTGGAGTCCAAGGACTTCGAGGATTTGCCAATGCCTGACCGGGCCACACTCACTACACTCCGTCTTACGCCAGGCGTTGTGGGCACCATTGAGACAACGGGCAGCACGAACACCAACGTTACGATTGGCAATGCTGCGCCCGACGCGCGCGCGAACGGCCGTTCCGCCACCTCCAATACCTATCTTCTTGATCGCATCCCGATCAGCAGTACCGAGAACACGGCTGCGGTGAACATGGTTCCTAATCCGGATATGCTTTCAGAGATTGTGCTTCAGACCAATACCTTCGCTGTGGACAATGGCGCCACCAGTTCTTTGCAGATCGATTTTACATCTAAGTCCGGCGGCAATAAATTTCACGGCGACGGAGATATTACTTATACTTCGAAACCTTTTGAGGCGCCTCCCGACTTTGGCGGTGTCGCACCATTCCATCGCAAATATTTTATGGGCTCGCTCGGTGGTCCCATCTTCAAGGACAATACTTTCTTTTTTGGATCGATCGAGCGGATAGAGAATGTGTCGGCACTGGGCGCGATAGCCGGGGCTATGTCTGTTACTGGAATAGGAGGGGCCGAGGGCATCGGAGAGTGGGCTGCCGCGGAATATGCTCATCCTCTCCCTGGTTGGAATATGGCCGGTCTGGCTTGGTCGCAAATCTTTAGTTACCAACCCACCGCTATATCGAACCCGACGGTCACTGCAACAGCAGATGGCGCGTATCCCAACGGTGCGTATAACACCACCATAGGCTCAGGAAGCACCACAGCCACGGGGAACGGAGAGGGCGTCGAGTGCAACACTGTTACGGCTTTCAACCTTCCCTGCAACACTGTTATTGGAGAACAGGGTGAGTTCAATCAGAACCCCACGATCAGCGGCCAGAACTATAACCTGCGCTTCGATCACAACTTCCGCCAAGACAACGATAAGATATACGTCGGTTACTTCGGCACACAGCAGACTTCGCAGTATCTCGATCCCCGCCCGGCTTTCGATTCTACAACCCCCAGCCAGACAGCATACTTCTCGGCAGGATGGTCGCACATCTTGACGCCAAGCCTAACAAATCAATTCAACATTGGCTATAACCGTTACTGGTCGATTACCAATGGAAATCCAAATTACAACGTCTTTCCAATCGGAACTTTATTTGGTTGGCAGGACAGCGGCGGTGGCTTTTACGGCGGCCCACAGGAAACTCCTGGCAGTCCACCCTTGGGCCAAGCCAACAAAGAACATATCCTCGCCTTGCGCGATTATGTGAGCTGGATCAAGGGCAAACATAGCTTCAAGTTTGGCTTCCAGTCCTCGATCAGAAACTACTGGCAAAACTCCGCCATTAATTACTCGCGCCCTTATGGAACTTATTTCTCTGACATACTGGAGATGTTGCAGGGCGAGGCGGACGAATATTCGCTTTACACCATAGGAGCTACGGGGGCCTCGGCTGGCAAGTGGATCGGCCAATATTACGGAGCCCAGCAAGATCAATTCGCCGGCTATGCCCAGGACGATTGGAAGATCAGGCCGAATCTGCAATTCACTCTCGGCGTACGTTGGGATGACTATGGCAACCCCAGCGACTATGGCGAAAGTAGTTCACTATATTCCAATACCTTTCTGAGCACCGGATCATCCCTTTGGACCCAGGTCAGTAACGCAAGTGCTCGAATTGTCAGCCGCGCATTCAATGGAGCTCAGGCTTGGAACTTCCTGCCCAGGGCGGCCTTCACCTACTCGCCCGGATTGGACAAGAAGCTGGTGGTTCGAGGCGGAATCGGCTTGTACCAGGATTCTGTCAACCTGAACCAGATAACTGCCAATCTGCCGACGACCACTCCGGTTCGTCTGACCCTGACGCTGCACGACGCAGCTGAGGTGGATAACAATTTCTTTTCCACTATTTTCGGCGGTTGCCCGTCTCCCGCGGGAACAATTTGGTGCGTAGGTCCATGGCAGGGTGTAGGTCCAGTTGGAAATCAACCCATTGGCGTGAGTGGTGTTGCCGGACAACCTGGTCCGTTTGCAATCACAGGTACCCAGGGAAATACGGCCCCCTTCGGTATTCCTTATCCGGCCCTTACGGTCACCGGAATCTCATCGCGCGGTCTGGCGCTTGGTCCTGGTGGCTCAACCTACCAAAGTAACATGTACGGTGTCGATCCCAACCTAAAGCCGCAATCCACAATCACCTGGAATTTTGGTTTGGAGCAGGAGTTGCCAAACAACCTGGTCGTTGGCGCCACCTACAGCGGTTCCTACTCGTACAACCAATACCTCCAGTCCAATAGCTACAACAACCCACCCGCCTCCATAGAAGCTGGAGCGAGTCCCTGGCCCGCAGTGGGCACAATTCAGCTGATCCGGAACGTAATAAGTTCAAACTACAATGCGCTGATACTGACTGCTACACAGCGCATAAGCAACCTGAATTGGCAAGGCAACTTCCTGTGGTCCCATGCCTTGGGTAACCCTGGGAGCGGCGATAACCCAAGTCCATATAACGCGACAGCGGCGTATGGAACTACGGGACTTGACGTTCCTCTGCGTGTCACAGTTTCCGGAGCCTATCAGTTTTCCGGTGGCAACTCGGCGCTGGCCAAAGGCTGGTCGTTGGGCGCCATTTTCATTGCTCAGGAAGGAACTCCGTTCACGGTTTACTCCAACCAAGACGTAAATGGCGACGCGAACAAGGACGGAGAAAACGACCTTCCAAACATCGTATTCCAGCCTGGAGGCAACATACACTACGGCAGGTACTCGAATGCACAGTACAAGGCTGGCATTTTCAATGAGTGCGGCGGCGGTACATCAAGCGGCGTCACTGAAGGAAATCTCTATAGCGCAACCGCCTATCCACTGTGCCCATTCCAACAGGTTACTACCCCCAATTCCAATACTCTCGAGGGCAACGAGCCGTACAACGCCTTTAGAAATCCTGGCTATTGGGACGTGGACCTCAACCTGCAAAAGAAGATCGAGTTGCCTTGGATTGGCGATCAAAAGAGCCATTTGAACTTGCGGTTTGAAGCTCTGAACGCCTTCAACCACGCAAATCTCAATGGTTTCGGAGGATCGCAAGTCATCGCCTCATCCTCGACCTTCGGCGCGATTGCATCTGCAGCAAACCCCAGAATTATGCAAATTGGCGCACGTTTTGAGTTTTGAGAAAGACTAGCCGCTTGCCGGTGCAAGGGAGCATATACCTTCCACCGGCAGGCAATATTTCTTTAGAGGGCACAAACTCCGCACTTCCACTCAGCAATCATAACAAACTGTCAAAACAAACGGGACGAACTTGCCCCCCAACCAGAGTAGTTAAGGGAGATTTGAAAAAATGTCTACGCTTCAAGCATCACCTCGCAAGCTATCGTGCCTTATCGTTCTCATCTTCATCTTCTCCGGCCTCACGGCGGCGCAGGCACAAAGCGGTCAATACAGCAACAGCGTGCAGGTCGGCAACGGAACTCTATCTTGGATGGGATACCGATTCACCAGCGCCTGTGTAAACGGATCTCAAGTGGAATACGGTTGGTCCTGGACATTCGAAAACTTCACGTACACTCCCACGGGCAGCAGTACGATTACGCTTTCCACACAGGACGGTGGTGAGTATGGCTTAACCGCGTTGTGTAGCTCAGGACCAATGCCCGCAGTCATTCCTCTCGTTCTTCCCGCAAACCCATCGGGCATTACCCTCATCTGCGCCGTTCCGGAGTCCAGCGGAAACATTTCTGCCAGCACCACCGGATGCACCGCTCCCGTGACCTCCAGTCAAGGTGTCATTTACCCCAAATACGTTGTTGTGGGCGTAACCTATGCGCCTCCTGGTGCCGGTAGCTCAGTTCAATACACAGGTACTACATCGATTGGAACAACATCCACATACTCCGACGCAATCTCGAATGACGCAAACTTTTCAATCAAAGTGTCGGGTGGCGGCGGACTCTTTGGCGTAGCCAATGGTGGAGTTACTATAACATCGACAAGTGATCTCACACAGACACAAAATAACTCTTCGTCCGTTACACTCAGCAAATCGACATCGACGGCTTACAAGACTGCTGGATATGCAACCACCTCTGCGAGCGTCGTTGCGAACGAACACGATTACGATGTGATTCAGCTCTGGCTAAACCCGGCATTATTATTCACTGCCTCTCCAGCAACGTCCTCTACGCCAGCATCCATACAGTGGAATGGATATGGGTATGATACTGCCGATATTAACGGACCAGATGTCTATCCGATAGAAGTAGGATGCCTCAACGGCGACTTCACCGCAGCCTATTGTGCAACCCAGCAAGGTGTTCTCAACCGCGCATGGGCGACTGGGCTATATGCCTCCCCAACAACTAATGCTATCGTCTCGCCTGCGGTATTGCCGAACACTCAGGATGCGTACAACCTTCTTAACGCCGATCCACTGGCATACAATCCGGGGGGCTCGACATACACCCTGTTGAATTCGTCACCGTTGCCCATAACAACCTCTGATGGACGATATACGCAATATCTCTATCCTCCCAATCCTGTAATCTACGAACCAGGCGAGACTGAGGCATATACGGTAACGCAACAGAATACTCAAACCGACTCGCAAGGCGGTTCAACAAAGCTTGAAGAAAAGATATCTGTTTCTGTCAAAGCCTCTTCCGGATTTTTGAATCTGTGGGACGCGAGTACCACATACACAGCATCAGATACGATCAGTTACACAAACACTTGGTTGACTTCGCTTACGACAACACAAACGGTGGCAGACGCATTTACCGTTGCGGGGTCCAACCCTCCAAATTATGTCCCAGGCGAGTTTATTGTTTATCAGGACAATCAGATGGGAACGTTTATGTTCTATCCCTCGAATTGATCCTCCGGTGCTAATCCTGACCCACAATGCGCGGTCTGTCTCGCCTAGGGAGGCCGCGCCCTTCAAATATCGGATCTTCTCAGTACCCATAGGGTATGCCAGTCTTATGACTGACTTGATGACCACCTGTTTGCGCCCGCGCATGGTTCGTCAGAATACTGGACGGGAAATGTTGTGGACGTATTGGAGGAACTCTGTGTTTGAAATGAAAAATTATCGCTCCACCACAGGGATATTGTTCTTTGCTATTCTTTTGACAAGCCTTGGCCTCAAATTCGCTGACGCGCAGCAAGCTTCAATCACGGGCGATGTTCGAGTCGATAGCCTTTTGAGGCAAATGACGCTGGACGAAAAGATTGCGATGATTCACGGCGCGGGGGAAGATGCTGCAACTAATCAGGGCGAAGCCGGCTATCTGCCGGGTATCAGGCGGCTGGGCATTCCTCCTATGCGCTTTGCCGATGGGCCCCCAGGGGTATTGACGCGCGAGCCTGCGATGGCGCTTACATCTACCATGGGGCTGGCGGCAACTTTCAGCCGCGAGGACGCCAAAGAGAATGGCGCCGTTATCGGACGAGAAGCAAAAGCGCGCGGCGTGAGCGTGGCGCTGCAACCCTTTATCAATATCGATCGGGATTTCGCATATGGTCGCGGCTATAACACCTTTGGCGAAGATCCTTTTCTGACAGGCGA
Organism: Occallatibacter sp.; assembly: GCA_049513195.1. GTDB lineage: Bacteria > Acidobacteriota > Terriglobia > Terriglobales > Acidobacteriaceae > Telmatobacter. Next base: position 22,956 of record JBEKWJ010000006.1, on the reverse strand, counting down.
GATGGGTGCGGCGGAAATCCAGGGAATCCAGCAGCAAGGAGTTATGGCGCAGGCCAAGCACTTTATCGGCTACGACACGAACGCCGATAGTGTCTTCATGGACGATCAGACTTTGCACGAGGTCTATCTCGCTCCCTTTGCAGCTGCTATCCAAGCCGATGTCTCATCCATCATGTGCTCGTATAACAGAATCAATGGGCCTTATTCCTGCGGCAACTCGGAGACGCTTCAGAAAATACTTAAGGATGAAAACAACTTCGAGGGCTTTGTGACGTCCGACTGGGGTGCGACGCACGCGACGGACTTCATCAACAAAGGACTGGATGTTGAAATGCCGGGGCCGCTTCCGGATTCATTCGCAGGACCGTCTTATTTTGTGAATGGGCCGAGGCGACAGGTCGCACAAGATGGGAAGCCTGAGGGACCGGCGTTGAGCGATGCTGGATTGCCCGAAGAACTACTGCGCAGGGAGGGAAGTTCGTCGCCTGAACCTTGGCCCACCTCCGACTTGAAGAAGCTAGTTGCGGCGGGCGTTGTTTCAGAAGATACGATCAATCGCGCCACGGGCAGAGTGCTTTTGCAAATGATCCGATTCGGCTATCTCGACGGAAAGAATAAACTGGAAATTACTTCGCAAGATGAGGCAAAAGACGCAAAGATTGTCGAGAAGACGGCAATTGATGCGGCGGTTTTATTGAAGAACGACAGCGGCGCACTTCCGTTGAGAGCTCAGGATCTGGAGGGTCTCGTGATGATTGGTCCGGGCGCGCGCCAAACGGTTGCCGTAGGACTCACGGGTGAGAAAGCTGTCGGCCTTCCGGCACTTGAAGTAGGACCGCTGGCTGCTCTCACGCAGTTGGCGGGCAGCACCGCGCATGTATCTTATGCCGTGGCCGACGACATGGAGGGAACAGCCATTCCCGCGCAGTATCTGTCGCACTTTGGGGAACCAGGGCTGGAGCGCCGTGTCTGGAATGAAAACGCGGTTACTGTGGATGGGCAAGTGAACTTCACGAGCGCGAAAGGAACCGCGTTGCCGGCGAACGAAAGCATTGTGTGGACCGGAACATTGACTGTTCCTGAGAGCGGAAAGTACCGCATTCATCTGCAGGTTCTTGGCTGTTACGGACAAATTAAGATTGACTCAACGGTTGTTGCGAAGAACTGGTTCAACTGGATCCACGGGGAAGAAACGCAGGCTGGGCAGGATAATATCTTCCCAACGCTCGACGGGCTGGATAATCTTCGCGCAACGATGGAACTCGATGCCGGTCCGCATCAAATATCGATTGAAGTCAATCCAGATAGCTCGAACGATCCGGTTCAAGTAAGAGTCAGCTGGGTAACTCCTCTCGATCAAACTCAGAATTATCGCGACGCTGTGGATGCGGCGAGACATGCAAAAACAGCGATCGTTTTTGCATGGAGCCGTACGCGCCCGGTATTCGGACTTCCCGGTGATCAGGACCAGCTTATTCGCGACGTAGCCAGAGTAAACCCGAATACGATTGTTGTACTCAACGTCAGCCAGCCTGTTGCGATGCCCTGGCTGAGTCAGATCAAAGCCGTGTTGCAAATGGGTTGGCCGGGCGACGAGGGCGGATGGGCCACGGCCAAGTTGCTCCTCGGTCAGGCAAATCCCGGCGGCCGCTTGCCATTCACGTGGCCCAAACGGATCGAAGATATGCCTGCCAACGATCCTGCATTCCCCGAGCGCTCTGGGCAAGGAGTGAATGGAAGGACCACGTTTAGCGAAGGCGTTCTAGTTGGCTATCGGTGGTTCGATCACCAACAAATCGAGCCATTGTTTCCTTTCGGCTTCGGGTTGTCGTATACCAGCTTTGCTTATATCGGAGCCATAGCCAGCGCGGCGACAGACGGTGGATTTGATGTTCGTTTAAGAATTCAGAATATGGGCGCAATTTCCGGCGACGAAGTCGCGCAGCTTTATCTTGAGAAGCCCGCTCACCCTCCGACGAACGTTCAGTTTGCTAACCGCATTCTGGCAGGATTTGAAAGGATTCATCTTGAACCAGGCGAGTCAAAGCAGGTGATCATTCACCTTCCACCGCGTGAGCTTCAATATTGGTCTACCGCGCAGCATCGGTGGGTTACGCCTGTGGGGACGCGCACATTCTGGTTAGGGGGATCATCGCGCGACCGCAAAATCGAAGGCCGGTTGAATATCAGGCCGGGGACTCCGGCAGTTGATCTGACACCGAAAGCATCGCAAAGACCGGCGGCATTTCATCCGGCAAGTTAGACTGTTATTCGTCCCTACCTTAGTGAAGGAGTGACACTGATGCAGTCGCGAAGAAAGTTTCTACAGATACTTCCTGCGGGTTTTCTCGTTCCCAAGTGTGAGTTATCTCTCCAGGCGCAATCGCAGCCGGGAACGGAGAAGGCGTCGCTCACTCTTGATCCCAGTCAGGCTATCTATCGCCCTCTTGATGAAGTCACTGTACTTGGCAAAGGAGAGGGCCGTCTTCTAGTGCTTGATGGGGACGACACGGCGTATGTCGACCGGCACGTAACATTGCCCACGTCTCTTCGTCTCGGTGGCGCGCTGGGCACACACTCTGTGTTGCTTCAGAGTGCAGACGGAAAGCTTATGGGCAAAGCTGGTATTTCCGTAGATACAAACACCGAAATTCGCGAGCCGAGCGGAGAGTTTCAACATTTGCTTGAGACTTTGTTTTGGACCATGGCTTCGGATGGTCCCATGAGCGCGCGCCGCCATGACGGAAAGGTCTATGAATACTGGGACGACTGGCTCATGGACAATACAAACACGCTGAAGGGCATGCGCTACTTCTCGCAGGTGGTGCGTCAGGGCTTTGAGATATTCTCTGTCACTCAGCGCGAAGACGGCATGATCTGGGAAAATCATTTGGACCGGACACCGCCGGAAAACGATTGGGACCGTCGCTTCAAGTATGGCGATTTCTCGCGCTCAGCGGATGGAGGATTTCTCGGCTTGCGGCGGGCGCCTGTTGAAAATCACGTTGAAATGTATTTTCTTGAAGCGCTCCATATGGTTTGGCAAACCACGGGAGATGACGCATGGATGCGGCAACATCTCGACCGTGCTTTGCGCGCCGTGCGATACAGCACCACCGATCCATATCGCTGGTCCACCAAGTTCGGCCTCCTCAAGCGTGGTCTCACGATCGATACGTGGGATTTTCTCTGCGAGAGCGAAGCTGCCCTGGTTGGCGGGGATTTCATGGTCGTCGATCTCAAGAAGACACACTTTGGGATCTTTTTCGGCGATAACACAGGGTTCATCGCTGGATGCCGCAAGCTTGCTGAGATGCTTGACACGGCAGACAGGGCGCAGGATGCGCACGAGATGCGCAAGCTCGCCGATGATATGGAGCAACGTTTGAACCATATCTCATGGAATGGGCGCTTCTACACTCACTGGGTGCCGGAAGACCCCGCGTTCCAGCCCGATCTGGGCGTAGATATGAGTACCCAGGTCTCGCTCTCTAACGCCTATTCATTGAACCGAGGCATTGCCTCGAAGCAGGCCAAAGCTATCATTCAGAGTTATCAACTTATCCAAAAAGAAATGCCAGAGACATCGCCGGGGGAATTCTATTCTATCTATCCGCCTTTTTTGAAAGGGTTCGGCGGGGAACAGGGTCTGTGGGACTATGTCAATGGCGGTGTGTTGGCATGCACGGCGGGTGAACTTGCGCGCGGGTGTTTTCAGCACGGATACGAGCAATATGGTGTCGATATTCTGAAGCGTTTGCATCAGATTTCAAAGCGCCATCGCGACTTTCTTCCCGGTATTTTGCGCGGCAAACAACCGGAAGCTCCGCCCACTGACTTTACTCCGCTTAATCTGCGCGCACAAGCTAACTGCGATACTGGCAAGGGCGTTGATGGAGTGCCTGGATGGGTCGACGAATCCAATAACTATCTTATTGATTTCCCTTCGGGAGCGCAGAAGTTTCGAGGCGTGACCTTTGAAATCGTATCCGCAAAGGAAAATGGTCACCGTGTCTGCATCGGAATTTCATCTTCACCAGGTTATGCAATTCGAACGCAGGTTCCAGTGCATCAATCCTGCCGAAGCTTCTATCTGCTCCATGCCTCTTCCGGGCCGGGCGCGACCCTCGGTAAACTAACGATTCACTACGAGGACGGGGGAAAGCAGGTCGAATACATTGAACGCGGCGTCAACGTTGGCTCCTTCTGGGCGCCGGAAGATGATGAGTTTAACAACCGCTACGGAACCAATAAACAAGAACGATTGCAAGTCGCGTGGCGAGGTAAGTCCGAGTTAATTGCCAACGTCGGTGTTTGGATTGCAAGTTTCGTACCGCATAGGAGTGACCAGCCGATTGCTTCGCTGGAGTTTGAAAGTATGGAAACTGGGGCAAAGTGGTTTGTCATCGGAGTTACACTTTCGAACATGCCGGCGTTTCTGCCTCCATGGAGCGACGTTTCGACGGGAATGCCCAATAACTGGGGAGCCGGATGCGTGACGGCAGCATTGCTTGAAGGGCTCGCAGGGATTGAAGACACAGGCGCAGGTCTCCGGTCGGCGCGAATTTCACCGCGATGGCTCGCCGCCGGTGTCAATGAAGCTCAGGTCAGTGTGCGCTATCCGGCCTCTCGCGGCTATGTTCTCTATCATTACAGGCAAACCGGCAAGACCATCTCACTGGACTATTCGAGTTGCGCCGATCAGGTCGTGGTCCGAATGCAGTTGCCAGCGGGCGGCCGCGTGATAAGTGGGCTGCTGGATGGAAGATCACTCGAATTGCGCATGGAGACGGTCGATACGAGTATCTATGCAACTGTCCAAGTGGGGGGGCGCGGTCCTCACCGTCTGGAGATCGAACTGACGTGAGGGAGCCGTCTTCGCTACTTCAGAATGAGTTAGCGATGTTTTCTACACTACGCCAGCACTGCCAGCCCGGTTGAAGCGGCCTGCTCGTGCGCGTGGTAACTCGAACGCACGAGCGGGCCGGACTCGACGTGGCGAAAGCCCATCTTCAAAGCCTCGATTTTGAGCTCGGCAAACTCGCGCGGTGTGTAGAGGCGTGCCATGGGCAGATGGTCGCGCGAGGGGCGCAAGTATTGGCCGATGGTGAGAATATCGCAGTGGACTGCGGCTAAGTCTCGAAAAACTTCGAGCAACTCGGCAGTTCGTTCACCCAGGCCAACCATCACTCCCGACTTGGTAATTCCTTCGGGCCTCAGGGTTTTAGCGAGGCGCAGTAATTCAAGAGAGCGTTCGTAGCGCGCGCCGGAGCGCACCACGCGATAGAGCCGCGGCACCGACTCAGTGTTGTGATTGAGTACATCGGGGAGAGCTTCAACGACTGTGCGAATGGCTTCCGGGTTACCTTGAAAATCGGGGATGAGCACCTCGACGCGGCAGCCGGGAGCCTGGCGGCGAATCTCATCGATAACCGACGCAAAGGCGCGCGCGCCGCCGTGCAGATCGTCGTCGCGGTTGACGCTGGTGACCACGGCGTGGAGCAGCCCTAACTTGGCCACTGCCTCGGCCACGCGGCGCGGCTCGTCAAAATCAATTGGCTGGGGACGGCCTTTGGGAACGGCGCAGAAGCCGCAGCGACGCGTGCACAGGTTGCCGAGCATCATGAAGGTCGCGGTTTTGTGGTGCCAGCATTCGCCGATGTTGGGGCAGTGCGCGCTCTCGCAGACCGTATTGAGCTGGAGCGCGCGGGCGAGTTGTTTGAGCGAGTGATAGTTTTCGCCCACCGGCGCGCGGGACTTGAGCCACTCCGGCTTGGGGGCGGGAGTTGTGCGGGCGGGGGCGATTTGTACCAACGTTGTCACGTCTTCATTGTAATTGCAGCGCAAGTGGCCGATATTCTCCTTTGGAGTTGGATGACCCGGCACACGCCGAGCACAGCCGGAATTGTCCGCAAGATTCGGGATGCTTCCAGGCAGGGACTCTCCTATGGTTGGTTCATGCACAGGACGATTGAACCAACCATTCTCTACTTTGGAACGCCGGTGGCGCTCATCAGCACCTTGAACCCGGACGGATCGCCCAACCTTGCGCCAATGTCGTCTGTATGGTGGCTGGGTTGGAGCTGCATGCTGGGGCTTGGCCAGATGAGCCAAAGCTCCGACAACTTGATCCGCACCCGCGAATGTGTGATCAACCTTCCCTCGCAAGATTTGGTGGGGCAGGTCGATCGCCTCGCACTGACTACGGGCAAGAACCCGGTGCCGGAAAAGAAACTCGCTTGGGGCTATCAATACAAGCCGGATAAGTTTGGGGTTGCGGGCTTCACGCCTGTGGCTTCGCAGTCGGTTGCCCCGCCACGCGTCGTGGAATGTCCTATACAAATGGAGGGCATCGTGCATGAGTTTCGATCATTCGGCAAAAACGTCAGCGCCCATGCCTTCGAGGTACACATCGTCAAGCTGCATGTTGACGAAGCGCTGCTGGAAGATAGCGGCGGCCGTACCCATATTGATCCGTTGCGCTGGTCCCCGCTGATCATGAGCTTTTGCCGCTTCTTTGGATTAGGCAGCGAGGTGCATCCCTCGCGCCTGGCGGGGTCGGACTTTATGAAGTTCGTCAATCAGGGTTCAACGCCGCAGGCAGCGAGCTTGTCCGTTGACCGGTAGCGAAGAGAATGTCTTGGAGCGAAAAAGTTGCCGGGGAGGCGACAGGCTGCGGATATTCAGTAGTTTGACCTGTAACCATGATGAGAATCGGAGATGCGGACGGGGGGATTTGTACCAGCTCTTTCACGTCTTCATTGTATCGGGCTTGGAAACTAGGCTTGGAATCCGGCCTCCTTTTGCTGGACGGAAACTGCTACACTGCCCCTGAGAAGCGATTGAGGAGCTGAGGAAATGAAAATGCGGACGTTGGTGGCGGGCTTTGTCTTTGCGGTCGCGGCCGGGGCGGCGGGCCAATCTTCGCATCTGCCGGAGCCTGTGTCTGGTCAGGCGCTGACAGACACCTTTGCGTCATTGCGAGAGCAATGGGCACGCAATTTGCATGACAAGCGAATTGATGCGTCGGTTGCCGAGTATGCCGCTGACGCAGAGTTTATTGATCCCATCGGGAATCGTGTGCTGGGATCGGGGGCTTTGCGCAAGCTGTTTGAAACGGTGACGGCTACTTATGACAGCAATCTCGCGTTCGATTCTCAACGTGTGGAAGTCTCTGGCGATTTGGGATACGACTCAGGGACCTACAAGGAATTGCTGACGACTCGCGCCACAGGTAAGGGTCAACAGATGAGAGGCGGCTATCTCACCGTGTACCGGCATGAGAAGAACGGCGAGTGGTTGATCGTGGAGCAGATGTGGACCGGAGCTGGCGATGTGGCGGCGGGAATTCCCGCGCCTGACGCACAGCCGGTGGTGGCGCTCACCTTTGATGACTTGCCCGCCGCGGGCATCTTGCCGCAAGGCGAGAACCGCACGAAGATTGCCACGGCATTGGCGACCGCGCTGAAGGCCAATCACTTGGAGGGGACCTACGGCTTTGTGAATGCCGTGAGGCTTGAAAACGATCCCGATGCGCAGCAGGCTTTGCACATCTGGGTTGACGCGGGCATGAACATTGGCAACCACACATGGTCGCACATGTCGCTCACCGGCAATACGGTCGAAGCCTACGAGCAGGAGGTCGCACGCAATGAGCCTGCGCTGGCCCAGTACGGGGAAGTGCGCGATTGGCGCTGGTTTCGCTATCCATTTTTGACGGAGGGTGAAACGCTGGAGAAACGCCACGCCATTCGAAACTATCTTCGCGAGCACGGCTACCGAGTGGCGCAGGTCACGCTCAGCTTTGAGGACTACGCTTGGAACGACGCCTATGCGCGCTGTTCGGTTAAGCCTGACGATGCGGCGATTGCGTGGCTCCGGCAGAGTTACCTTGAGGCTGCGACGGAGTCTATCCGGCTGGGGCGCGAGGAAGAGCGTATCGCGTTTGGCCGCGAGATTCCGAACGTGATGCTGCTGCATGCTACAGCCTTTACCACGCTGATGCTGCCGGATCTTGTGGATCTGCTTCGCAAGCAAGGGTTTCGCTTTGCGGCGCTCGCGGAGGTGGAAGCGGATGCTGCCTACGGGCTCGACCCGGACGCGGCGCTGCAGTACGGGGGCACGCTGCCAGACCAGTTTGTGGAATCGCGCAAGCTGCCTTACCCAGCATTCAAGCCGAATCCGGTCGATCAGCTGAATAACCTGTGCAAGTGAGTTGGTTCAGCATTTGAGCGAGACTCTACCGCAGCTTCTCGCGCACCTCGGTGCGGATCAGATAGAGGAAGAAGACCAGGTTGAGCAGCCCCTGTACCAAAACCGGCAGCTGATGCTGGCTGAAGAAGATCCACAGGTCGTAAGCCGCGAGCAGGGAGACCGCGCCGAGGGCCATCGCCCAGGCCCAGCGGAGCAGCAGCAAGAGTCCGGCGCTCGCGGCGATGAAGCCGGCTGCGAAGATGAGAAATGAGGGCGGATAGTGGCGCCCGGCAACCACGCCTAGAATGATGACTCCGGCGAGCACCAGCAGGTAGAAGCTGATGGCCGCCAGGCCCGGCAGCGGCAGGCGCTCACGGTCCGGCAGTTGCTCCGCGGCTTTGATCTTTTCGTCTTGGAGCGGGAGAGTCATAGCGAGTGCAAGTAGGCCAGCAGGTCGTGGAGTTGGTCGTCGTCGAGTTGCGTGGCGGGCATGTTCAGGCGACCATGGAGGATGATCTGGGTTAGCCGCTCATCGGTAGGCGGCGCACCTGAGGGCATGGCTTTTATCTTGGTGATGGCCTGGAGTCCGGGGCCGTTCAGGGGGCGTGTGGTGGTGGGGTGGTGGCACTTGGCACACTTGAGATGAAATACCTGCGCCCCGCGCGCTTCCTCTATCGTCCACATTGCCTCGGGCTTGGAGGCGGGCAGCGAACGGCAGCCGGCCAGCACAGTGGCTAGTACGCCAGCCAGAATCAGCGCGGGAGTCAGTATGGCAAGCGAAGCGGCCAAGGAGGAGATGAGGGAGCGTTTGCACATCTGGCTCCATGATACAAGTCGGCGGCGTCAGTCCCGAATGGGCAGTTGACCGGTCATACTCGCGGCTGAGGTCGCATGTCATTTTCTCTGGAATCAAACCCCGCGCGGGCGCACGAGCTATTGGAAGCGCGCACTGGCTCGCCGCGCGGGGCTTGAGAAACGATACTGGCGAACTACTCCACAGGCGCAGCCCAAAAAAAGACGTAGACCAGCAAGGCGATGCCAGTGAAACCGGGGACGAGACCGACCAGATAAGCGCCCGGCTCCGTAGAGGGCATGGCTTTCAGAAAAATCAACATTGCCAAGCCTACGCCGATGCAGACCAGGCCGCCGATTTTCAGGCCCTCACGCCTTTTTTGACGCTCCAGCCGGCTCTCTTCGCGAAGCAGATCTATGGCTGCCTTGGCACCTTCGCTTGATGCCTCGGTGATTCGGCGCAGGGTTTCCGCCTTGTAAAAGGCCACGCGCTCCTTATGTCGCTTATCGATCCAGGTGACAAGGGGAAGAAAGATCGCAAACAGCGCCACTGCGGAGATAGTTAGAAACGCAAACAGGGCTTGAGCTTCAAGAGCTTCGGGTTCGGTGAAAAGCATAAGCGCCAGAGATGCCATAGAATCCTCCTGATTCATTTGTTGCGAAGAATTTGCTTGCAACTGGTGGGACAATGGACTTTGCAATGTGGTTGCATTTTTTCAGGATTCTTCATTTGCAACAAAATGCAACCGCGCTGCTGAGCACGGAGTCACACCGCACGGAGAGCCATTGCATTGACCTCAACGCCAAATTGCGCCGCAGAAGATCTGGCCGACGTTGCTCGCGTGCTGGCCGGGGACCAGCGCGCCTTCGAAGGAATTGTGCGCCGCTGGCAAAAGCCGATTGTTAATATGGCATGGCGCTATTGCCGTGATCGCGGGCGCGCCGAGGAGATGGCCCAGGAGGCTTTCATCCGTGCCTGGCGCGGGTTGAGTCAATGGAGGCGCGAGGGCAGCTTTTCCACGTGGCTTTTTGCGCTGGCGGCCAATGTTTATCGCTCCGAGTTGAAGCGCTTTCCTACGGAGATGCTTCCTCTGGATGCTGTGCCCGAACCCTCCGGCGCGGCTTCGCAGCAGCGCGAGATTGAAGAACGAGGACGGGACGAAGTAGTGCGCCGCGCCGTGCTGGCGCTGCCGCCGCGCTATCGCGAGCCGGTGGTGCTGTTCTACTTTCATGAGATGGACGTTGCTGCCGCGGCTGCAACCATGGGTCTGCCGGAAGGAACGCTGAAAGCTCGACTATCACGCGCGCGGGCTCTCTTGCGGCAGCGATTTCCGCACCTGGAAGAGGAGAGAGACTCCCAGGTTAATCCCAGAAACAAAGGCGCAACGATGGTAGGGCATCCAGAATTCTGTAACAATGAGATTGCTAGCGAGAACGGAAAGGAGGCCACGAATTGAATCAGACCCCTTCACATCGCACAGATGCAGAGCGCGCCGGAATCGACATTCACATCGACCATATACTGGCCAGCGAAGACGAGCTGATGCCTTCTTCCGGATTTTTGGCTTCGGTGATGGACCGCGTGCAGGAAGATGCCGCCGCGTCGGCACCCATCCCCTTTCCCTGGAAGCGGGCTGTTCCTGGAATTTTGTTGGCCGCCGGAGTATTTGTCTGGGGTTTTGTGGAATTCGTCCGCCTGGGTTTGCCCGCTATGGGTTCCGTTACGCTCGCACTGCCGCGTCTGCCGGTAGCCGCGCTCCCGGCCTTTGAACAGGCTTGCTGGGTTGCGATGGCTTTGGGAGTTTCGCTGCTTTCATGGCTGTTTTCGCGCCGCCTCGCGGGGCGCGGCGGGCTGCTGTGAGCGAGTTATAGGAGTTACTGGCGGCCAAAGAAAACGCGGCGACCGAAGCCGCCGCGCTGTTGGGGCATGCCCACTTTAGAAATTGAAGCGGGCAGCGATTTCGATTTCGCGCGGCGTATAAAGGAAGCCGCTGTTATTTGAGTTGGTGATCTGGCCATAGGTGGACTGATAGGTTGCGGTCCCGGCGAGAGCGCCGGTCGACGCAACCTTGTAGGCGGTGGTGTTGATCCCAGTGATGTTCTGGTGGTTGGCTAAGTTGAAAACATTGCCTATGAGTTCCAGACTGCGACCCTTGTTGAAGGATATCGCTTTCTGCAAGCGAGCGTCGTCAACAATGCGCCGCGGGTAGCGCTTCGTGTTGACTCCGATGGTGGGAAGAAGGTTCACGCCGGAGCCGTTCCAGTAATAGTAAACAGCGTCGGAGGAGTTATACTCGTTGCTGCCCAGACTTACCGTGTAGGGCAATCCATTCTGCATTTGGAAGCTATCGTCCAGGCTCCAGTCATTGACCAGGTACTTCACCCAATTGGTTGCAGGGATGTTGGGGAATCTATAAAGCGCATAGGCTACGAACCTGTTAGGAACGTTGTAGCTGGAGTTGCCGTAGTTGATGCGCGCATCGGAATAGGGGTTATACCAGGTATTTGCCGCGCCTTCCGTATCGGCGTTCTGCGAGTAATCCAGCGCGTGCGACCATGTATAGTTGGCGTCGAACTGAAAACTGCGCAGCGAGCGATTCAGAACCTCGACCACCAAGGCGTTGTAGTTCGAATTGACGTTGCTGGCCACCTCAGTAATGCTCTGGAAGTTTGCGGCGCTGGCACCCAGGAGAGCAGTGTTGCCATAAGCGGTGAAGGTCGGAACTACAAATGTCGTTCCGTTTGGTCCCAACGGTCCGGAGTTGGAAGTGTCGGAAACTGTAATGGTCACGTTCTGCACATTGGTGAGGTTGACGTCGAGATAGTTGGGTAACTCGCGGCCCAAGGCGCCGAGATAACTCGCCTGGAAGAAAGTGCCCTTGCCGATTCCCTGCTGCATTTGCAGATCGTATTCCTGCACCATGGGATTGCGCAGATTGGACGCCAGGAAGTAAGAGCTTGGCGAAGTAAGCGCGCCTGCGGAGACAGGATTTGGAAATTGCGGGGCGCCGGCGTAGCTTGGCTTCCACTGCGTGGTGTACTGTCCATTGGGGCTGCCTGTGGTCAGCCGCGCATTGAGCAGATTTCCGTTGGTGATACGGCCGTAATAGATGCCGTATCCTCCGCGCAGGACAGTGTTGCCCTTTCCGAACAGGTCATAGGAAAATCCAATGCGGGGCCCGAAGCTCATCTTGTCGCTGGGATTGTTTGTCAGGCCGGTATAAGGGACGAACGTGCCGGTTGCCGTCGTCAGATTGGGATCGGCGGGGGGAATGGCTTCGTAATCGTAGCGCAGGCCGAGTTCCAGAGTAAGGCGCGGAGAGAACTTCCAGTTATCCTGGCCAAAGAACCCGGTGTCCATGGTGGAAATTGCATAGATCGGAGACCCAAATCCCTGCGTATAAGACGAGTAACATGGATAGGTTCCGGTAATTACGCTCGTGGCTGAGGTAGCGGAGCTGGAAGCGCTCGAGTTACAACCGGTTCCCGTCGTCGCGAGGGCCTTTCCCTCATTGAGCACATCGTTGAGGTAATTGCCGATATAGCTATAGCTGTAGTAGCCATTGCTCTCGTAGGTGTTGTTTTGAAGATCATAGTTGTGAACCGCATCCACGCCGAGCTTCACGGTGTGATTGCCCCGGCTCCAGTAGAGGACGTCTCCGATCTGCCATTTCTTCTCGTAGGGGAGAGCGACTCGGTAGGAATAATACGGCGAGCCGATATACATGCCTACTGTCGTGTCCATGGAAACTTCCGGAACGTTTCCGCCCGTGCCGACCAGATTGGCCTTGGTATAGGCGCTATAGGGCTGTTGACTTTCGTCCAATAATTCGCGGCCGTATTGGAAGAGCAATTCGTTGCTGATATTCGTGGTGATGAGGCTCGTGAGTTTGGCCACGCCGTAGTCAAGCTTGACGTAATCGTTGCCCCATGTGTCGACTCCGTAGTCGTCGGTCGCTGTGGTCTGAACGCCGCCGGGCGAATCCCAGCGCAGGCGATGATAAAGGACGCTCACATGCTCTTTGGGGTTGATCTGGTAGTCGAGCTTGGGAGTGTTGATCTCCTGGTAGCCGGCGCGCGGCACGTTGCCAAGGTCGGTGTTAAGGCCCGATATTCCGTTATCGTAAGCTGATGCACCCTGGGCGTACGGGGTAATCGCGGGCGGTCCAGTGATCGCTGCATATTTTTGGCGCGCGGCCAACGCGCAGGCATAGGTGTCGTTCGTTGCGCCGGTTGGGGCGCCGGTCAGATAGCCGTTAGCCGCGCAGGTTTCTCCGGTGGCCAGTGCAGCAGAAGGCAACAGATAGAACGAACCTGCCGAGTTTGGAACTGCTGTTCCCGGAAAGATGCGGGTGTGCTGATCGTAGGTATAAATCCAGAAGAGCTTGTCTTTGATCAGCGCCCCGCCGACTGTGAAGCCGTAGATCTTTCGCAGATCCTCCGGCTTGATGGGTGTGGGAAGATAAGTTCCCGTGGTGGAATTCAGGGTCGAGACAACAGCATAATCGTTGTAGGCATTCCATTTGCTTTCGCGATCCCAGAAGTAGGCTTGGCCGTGAAGATCGTTGGTGCCGCTCTTGGTGACTGAGGTGATGACGCCGCCGGCTGCGCGCCCGTACTCGGCGGAGTAGACGCCAGTGTTGACGGCAAATTCGCGGACCGCGCTGCCCGAGGTGGAATAAGCCTCGCGGGTACGACCGCGTTCTTCAGCGTAAAAGGCATCGTTGTCGTCTGCGCCGTCGATCTCAACGTTATTGAGAAGCGGACTGATTCCGCGGACGGCGACCAGGCCATAACCGTTCGAGTCCGATACGACGCCCGGAGTGGTCATGGCAAGACTGGACCAGCGTCTGTTGTTGATGGGGATCGATTGCAGCGCTCGTGTATCCAGCGTGTCCGTGAAATCGGGGGATTCGAGGTTGAGCACTGGAGCCTGTTCGGTGACCTCGACAGAGGACGAGGAAGCGCCAACTTTGAGGTGCGGTTCGATGGTGGTAACCTGGCCAACCTGGACAATTACGTTGGTGGCGCGATAGGTGGCAAAGCCGGATGCCGCAAACGTGACAGTATATGTCCCGGGCTCAAGCAGCGGGGCCTTGTAAAAGCCGCTACCGTCGGTGGTCAGTTTGATTTCGGCGTTGGTTCCCACGTTGTGGATGGTGACGGCGCCACCGCTCACCGCTGCTCCGGAAGGGTCTAGAACTGTTCCGGTGATCGAGCCCTCCGTGGAAGTTTGTGCGTACAGGCTTACGCTTTCAGAACAAATGCAGAAGGTGAAAAGTGCAAGGCACAGAATGCCGAAGCGAATTCGATTCATGGTCATTGTGGCTCTCCCAATAGCGAATCAATTTCATGATGAACTGCGTTGATGGAAGGCTAAACGGCTGTTCCATGTGTTGCGTAACGGGCAGCCGGCCAAGATGGGTAACGCTTTGCATTCCTGATGCTGGCGAATTCCAAATGAAAGAAACGCCGGGAGAAGCATCAGGGGCACAGGTTTCCTTATGAGCAACCCTACAAAACACAGATGAATGCATTGTAAACAAGCAGAGTTCGGTACGGCACATGCGGTTGGCAAGGCGGGATTGATGGCGTCACTTAAACGATTGACGATGCAGGCGTTGTATACTCAGCTAAACTCTTTCGGGATGTTTTCCATCCATGATTCGCCGATTCTGCGGTTCCAGGGATGGTATTTCGCGGTGGCGGCGTTGCCCGTGAATGTGTTGGAAATGTGGTTTTTGCGGAGAAGCCGCCATTGACGAAGTGGTACAAGCACTGGATTTACGCCCTTTGGCTGATGTTCATCGGCGGTTTCGCCGTGCTGCATGGCTTCCATCTTAGCGCTGACTTTCCTAACCACACCCGGTGGTACATGGATTGGGCTAAGTACACCGACGAGGGCTGGTACGGTAACGCGGCCATCCGCGCTCATCTCTTCGGCAACTGGTATGTGCCGGGGGACTTCAACCCCGCGCCGGCGGTGCCAGTGTTGCCCTTTCTCGAATGGCTGCTGTTTTTCTTCACCGGAGTTTCCATTCAGTCTGTGCGCGGGCTTGCTGTCTTCTTCTTCTTTTGCAATTTGCTGCTAAGCTACCTGCTGCTGCGAGCCAGAGGGCCGCGCTGGGTGGCGCTGCTGGCTTTGACGCTGATTGCGACCAGTCCTTTCCTTTACTGCTTCAGCCGTTTGGCCATTCTGGAGCCGCTGCTAACCACATTCACTTTGGCTGCTCTGAATATGGCCATTCGCTTGCCCAGAATGCGCCGGCCGATAGGTGGATCGATCGTCATCGGTTTGCTCTTCACGCTGATGATGCTCACCAAGACCACGGCCATATTTTTGCTGCCGGCGCTAGGCTGGGCAATGCTCCTGCCGCTTTGGCATAACCGTCAGCTGGTCAGGCGTTGCATCCTGGCCGCGACCTGCGCCTTTGCAGCCGCGTTTGGCCTGTGGATTTCGCTGGTCATCCATTCCGGCCTCTTCGCTGATTACAAGTACTTTTTCCTGGTGAACAAATACACCAAGCCAAAGGAGTTTGACTGGCCGCTGGTCAGCTTGTGGTGGTCATTTCATGGCGGACTATGGGTTGACCGCATCGTGATTCCGCTGGCCGGGCTGATCGTGTTCGGCGCGATGCTGGCCTGGCGTAGTGCTCTAGCCCGCAAGTTGCTGCTCGACCCGGTCTTCGGCGCTTCCGTCCTGGCTGTTGCCGGAACCATTTTCTTCATGACCTGCCAGAACCATCCTCAACCCCGCTACTTTGCCGTGGTGGCAGTTTTCTGTTGCTTTGTGGTGGCGCAGGGGGCTGGAGCACTGACCGAGCAGGCGATTCCGATCGGCGAGGCTGCGTCGCGCCGCGCTCCACAACGCGTTCTTGGCTTTGTCGTCATCGCCCTTGCCACCCTGGCCGTGACCTTCAACGGTCTCCAGACTCTGAACTACTTCACCCATCCGGAGTACACGTTTGTCGATGCGGCCCAGCGGCTGACCCATTACATCGATGCCCACCCCAACGGCAATCGTCTGCTGGTCTCGATCAGCGGCGACCAGATCACTCTGGTCACGCATCTGCCAACACTGTGCGACGACTTCAGCATGCAGGACTTGGGTGCCAAGATGGCCCGCTATCAGCCGGGCTGGTATGCTGCCTGGAACGGCATCGATCCGGGCACTCTGGCGGACATTCACCAGCACTTTTCGGTTGAGCAGGCAGCCAGCTTCCATGCCTATGACGACTCTGAGCGCAACATTCTGGTGCTCTTCAAGCTGCATCCGCTGCCGGGTGGGCAGGAGCGCGAACAGGATATGCAGAACCTTCAAATTCCTTTGCCCGGCGATAAGATTCAGGTTCCAGTGGAGTAGAGGTCAAAAGCCCGCTCTACCCGTATTGGGCCGATGGATTCCGTTCTGGATCGATCGATTTCGCTCGCGGAAAAGCCTCAGGATTAGTGTGACTGCAATCACTCGACAGTGTTACTTTCGGGTGATAGCCTTCGAATGACCCTTTTTCTGGAAAATTTACGTCGCGTTTTCCGGATCCGTTCGTGATCAACCATCTAAATTTCCGCTTGGGAGGATTTGTGACTGCACAGTATTGGGTGTGTTTCTTTCTGGCCGTCAGCGCGCTTTCGCTCGTTGTGGCCTTCATCTCTAGACGCCAGGTTATCGGCGCTGTGGCATTTCTGAAGCGCCAGTCGAAGAGCTTGACGGCCGTCCTTGGAATGGGCCTGCTGCTTCCCGCATTCGCGAGCGCGCAGGAGCAGGCAGGCGAAGCCAGCCTGAAGCTGCCGGATCTGTCGGTCGTGAATCACTTCGGCCTGAGCGGTCCTGCTCTGTTGATGATCGGCCTGCTGTTCTGCATCGGCGGCTTGCTATTTGGCATGACCATTTTCATGCAGTTGAAGAACCTGCCGGTTCATAAATCCATGCGCGAAATGTCCGAGCTGATCTATGAAACCTGCAAAACCTATCTGGTCACGCAGGGCAAGTTCATCATGTTGCTCTGGGTCTTCATCGCAGTCATCATCTCGGCATACTTTGGCTGGCTGGCGCCGGTGCCCGGAAAACCGATCTGGTTGACTCTGGGAATCATCCTTCTCTTTTCACTGGTCGGCATCGCGGGCAGCTACGGCGTGGCGTGGTTCGGCATTCGCGTCAACACCTTTGCCAACTCCCGTGTGGCCTTTGCTGGTTTGAAGGGTAAACCGTACCCGCTTTTTGCGATCCCGCTGAAGGCCGGCATGAGCGTCGGCATGATGCTGATCTCGGTCGAGCTTCTCATCATGCTCGTCATCCTTCTCTTTGTTCCGTCCGATTTCGCCGGCCCCTGCTTCATCGGCTTCGCAATCGGCGAATCCCTGGGCGCGGCTGCCCTGCGTATTGCCGGCGGCATCTTCACCAAGATTGCCGACATCGGCTCCGATCTGATGAAGATCGTCTTCAAGATCAAGGAAGACGATGCCCGCAACCCCGGCGTGATCGCCGATTGCACGGGCGACAACGCGGGCGATTCGGTTGGACCATCGGCGGACGGCTTTGAAACCTACGGCGTCACCGGCGTGGCTCTGATCACCTTCATTCTGCTAGCCGTCAAAAGCCCCGTGACGCAGGCCGAATTGCTGGTCTGGATCTTCGTCATGCGCGTGGCCATGCTGATCTCCAGCTCTGGCGCTTACTTCCTCAATGGCTTCATCGCCAAATTGAAGTACGGCAACTCCGACGAGATGGACTTTGAGGCGCCTTTGACCTCGCTGGTCTGGATCACCTCCGTCGTCTCCATCGCCCTGACCTATGTCGTCTCCTACCTGATGATTCCAAACCTTGCAGGTGACCCGACGCTGTGGTGGAAGCTGGCTTCCATCATCTCTTGCGGAACTCTGGCCGGCGCGTTGATCCCCGAATTGGTCAAGGTCTTCACGTCAACCAACTCGGCTCACGTGCAGGAAGTGGTTACCAGCGCCAAGGAAGGCGGCGCGTCTTTGGGAATTTTGTCGGGCCTCGTGGCCGGCAATATGTCCGCCTACTGGCTGGGATTGAGCATGGTCGCCCTGATGGGACTGGGCTACTACTTCAGCATGATCGGCGGGTCGATGGATCTCATCATGCTGGCTCCCGCCGTCTTCGCATTTGGCCTGGTCGCCTTCGGCTTCCTGGGCATGGGACCGGTGACGATTGCCGTCGATTCCTACGGCCCGGTCACCGACAATGCTCAATCCGTCTTTGAGCTGTCGCTGATCGAAACCATTCCTGGCATTGAAGCCGAGTTGAAGAAGGACTTTGGCATCGACGTCAAGTTCGAGCGCGCCAAGTACCTGCTCGAAGCCAACGATGGAGCCGGCAATACCTTCAAGGCGACGGCCAAGCCTGTGCTGATCGGCACCGCCGTTGTGGGCGCAACCACGATGACCTTCTCGATCATCATGGCTTTGACTCACGGACTGACGCAGAACGTCGAGAAGCTCTCCCTGCTGCACGCGCCCTTCATGCTCGGGCTGATATGCGGCGGCGCGGTGATCTTCTGGTTCGCTGGCGCTTCCATGCAGGCCGTCACCACCGGCGCATACCGCGCGGTCGAGTACATCAAGGCCAACATCAAATTGGAAGGCGCTGAGAAGGCTTCGGTCGAGGACAGCAAAAAGGTCGTGGAGATCTGCACCAGGTACGCGCAGAAGGGTATGTTCAATATCTTCCTGGCCGTCTTCTTCGCCACGCTCTCCTTCGCATTCATGGAGCCGTTCCTCTTTGTTGGCTACCTGTTCTCGATTGCGATCTTCGGCCTCTATCAGGCGATCTTCATGGCCAATGCCGGCGGAGCTTGGGACAATGCCAAGAAAGTGGTCGAAGTTGACCTCAAGATGAAGGGCACGCCGCTGCACGATGCAACCGTGATCGGCGACACCGTCGGCGATCCTTTCAAGGACACCTCATCGGTGGCCATGAATCCGATCATCAAGTTTACGACCCTGTTCGGATTGCTGGCCGTCGAGCTTGCCGTCACGCTGACTGCGAGCAACCCGATGCTCACACACATTCTGACAGTCGCGTTTATGCTGGTCTCGATGTTCTTCGTGCACAGATCGTTCTATGGCATGAGGATTGAAACCAAGGAAAGCAACTGATTCCTTGCTCATTGGCTCGCTCTCCACGGGCGACTGATCTAAAACGCCAAACGGCCCCATGCACCTCCGCATGGGGCCGTTCGATGTTTGGATATCAACGAAGCTTTTGATCCGAGAGGAAAAGCTCGCCCGCCGAGGGGCTGTGGCCGACGTCATGTCCCCGATTGTCCACATCTGCACAGGGTCGCCCCTCAAACTGCACCGTTCTTGCGTCTTGTCCTCAGTCCAGGCGAGGACTAGGCTTGTTCTTGAGAGGGAGTGGCCCTCCAACCCCAGCCTGCACTGACTGTGAGGCAACTCCGCTGCGGGAAACCCGCGTCCCACAAGGGTATTTGGAGCTTTCCACAGGTGATTACCTTTGTTTGGAAAGTTGATGCCCTAATGGTAAAGTAAATACAAGATATTGTGGTTTTCTATTGACAGACACAACAGAGAGCGGTATTTTTTCATCTGCGGCTGTTAATTTTTTGTAATAAAACTCCGGTGTGATCGTCCCACAGGGTGCCGCTGAGAAGAGAGAACGCGCGGTCTTGTCCAATCCCCCGATTCCCGTTCTTTGACTGAGATTTTCTCTTGACCTTTTTCAGGCAGTTTGCGCCGGAGCAGGCCCAAGAGATTTCACCGATTTTGCCGATGGAGATGGTTTTATGAATGAGGTCAAGTTTCAAAGTTCCGCCGTTGCCACCCAGAGTTCCCAGACCCAGCAGGGATTGATCTTTACACGCCGCTTCACGAACGAGGGCGTTTCCCCCTACGACGAGCTTGAGTGGGAGAAGCGCACCGCTTCAATCACCGATCAGAAGGGTGCCATCATCTTCGAGCAGAAGGACGTCGAAGTGCCGGCCGACTGGTCGATGACTGCGACCAACATTGTGGCCTCGAAATATCTGCATGGGCAGTTGGGCTCCCCGGAGCGGGAGACTGGCGTTCGCCAGTTGGTGGGGCGCGTGGCGGAGACCATCCGCGACTGGGGAATGACCGGCGGCTACTTTGCCACGTCCGATGATGCGGCCATCTTCCACGACGAACTGGCGCACATGCTGCTGACCCAGAAGGTGGCTTTCAACTCGCCGGTCTGGTTCAATGTGGGCTGCGACCGCCTGGAGCCGGATGCGGAGGGCCAGAACTGGCACTGGAACCCCTCGACCAGCGGCGTGCGCTACTCCGCCACTGGCTATCACAATCCCCAGTGCTCGGCTTGCTTCATCAACTCCGTCGAGGATTCGATGAGCGGCATCATGGACCTTGCCCGGACGGAGGCCATGCTCTTCAAATTCGGCTCGGGTACGGGAACGAACTTCAGCTCATTGCGTTCCAGCAAGGAATCTGTCTCGGGAGGCGGCACGGCCAGCGGTCCGCTGAGCTTCATGCGCGGGCTGGACGCCTTTGCCGGGGTCATCAAGTCGGGTGGCAAGACGCGCCGCGCGGCCAAGATGGCCATTCTGAACGTGGATCATCCCGATATTCTTGAGTTCATTGACTGCAAGGCCAAGGAAGAAGCCAAGGCGCATACCCTGATCAAGGCCGGCTACGATGGCAGCGGGCCGGATTCAGAGGCCTTTTCGTCGATCTTCTTCCAGAACGCCAATAATTCCGTGCGCGTCAGCGACGAATTCATGCGCGCTTACCAGAGCGATGGCGACTTCACCACCTATACGGTCAAAGGCCACCAGCCGGTTGCAACCTACAAAGCGCGCGATATTATGCGCAAGATCGCCGAGGCCACATGGCTTTGCGGCGACCCCGGCATGCAGTTCGACACGACCATGAACCGCTGGCACACCAGCAAGAACACTGGTCGGATCAATGCGTCGAACCCCTGCTCGGAGTATGTCTTTTTGGACAACTCGGCCTGCAACCTGTCCAGTTTCAATCTGATGAAGTACGTCACGCCATCGGGCAACTTTGACATTCCTGCCTTCCGGCACTCGATCTCGGTGATTATCACCGCCATGGAGATTCTGGTGGATAACTCCGGCTACCCCACCGAGTCGATCGCGCGCAACTCGCACGACTATCGTCCGCTGGGCCTGGGTTACGCCAACCTGGGCGCGCTGCTGATGGCCTTCGGCCTGCCCTACGACTCGGCCACCGGCCGCGACCTGGCTGCCGCCTTCACTGCGATCCTGACCGGTCAATCGTATCTTCAATCGGCGATCATCGCCGCCAACTGCTCGCCAATCGCCTCGGCGACGCCGCTGACCGCCCAGGTCGATCACGAGGGCGGCGCCTGCCCCGGCTTTTACGTCAATCGCGAGCCTTTCCTCGACGTGATCCGGATGCACCGCGCCGAGGTCAATAACATTGGCCGCTCGCGCCAGAGCGGCGAGCCTTTCACCGTGCCGCAGCTCGACGCGCTGATCGACGCCAGCCGCGAGGCTTGGGATATGGCGCTGGTTTACGGCGAGCGCCACGGCTACCGCAACTCCCAGACCACCGTGCTCGCTCCCACCGGCACCATCGGCTTCATGATGGACTGCGACACCACCGGCATCGAGCCTGATCTGGCTCTCGTCAAGTACAAGAAGCTGGTCGGCGGCGGCATGATCAAGATCGTCAACAATACGGTTCCCGAGGCGCTCTTCAAGCTGGGCTACTCCAGCGATGAAGTGAACGCCATCGTCAGCTACATCGACGCGACTGGAACGATCGAAGGCGCGCCGGGGATCAAGGCGGAACACCTGCCTGTCTTCGATTGCAGCTTCAAGCCCTCCAAGGGCACGCGTTCGATTCACTACATGGGCCACATCAAGATGATGGCCGCCACGCAGCCCTTCCTCTCCGGCGCTATCTCGAAGACCGTCAACCTGCCGCAGGAGGCCACCGTCGAGGATGTTGCCGAGGCCTACGCCGAGAGCTGGCGTCAGGGCATCAAGGCCGTGGCCATCTACCGCGACGGCTCCAAGGGTACGCAGCCGCTGAATACCAGCATGGACGAAAAGCGCGAGCCTTCGCCGCTGGATGCCGCCGGTTCACGGATTCTGGCGCAACTGGCCGCGGGACAGCCCGCCGCCGAGGCCGACCTGAAGGCTCTGGAGTCAAAATCGAGTGAAAAACTCGAAGTCAGCGCCAAGTCGGTCAGCCTGGCGGCTGCCGCCTTCAAGCGCGCGCTGGACGAGATTGCCGCCGCTGCCGCCGTACCCCTGTTGCAGCCTTCCAGCACGCTGGAGACGGCAGCAGAGAGCGCCAACGCCGCCCAGCAGGACCTCAACGGACCGCCCCGCGCCGTCCGCCACCGCTTGCAGGATGAGCGCGCCTCCATCACCCATAAATTCGCCATCGCCGGCCACGAAGGCTACATCACCGTCGGCCTCTACCCCAACAACCAGCCGGGCGAGATCTTCATCAAGATGGCCAAAGAAGGCTCGACCGTCTCCGGATTGATGGATGCCTTCGCCACCTCGATCTCCATCGCGCTGCAGCACGGCGTGCCGCTGAAGGTGCTCTGCGAGAAGTTCGCCCACACCCGCTTTGAGCCATCGGGCTGGACCGGCAACGAGCAGATCGGCTACGCCAAGAGCCTGATGGATTACATCTTCCGCTGGCTGAATCTGCGCTTCCTCTCCGGAACGCAGCTCTCGCTCTTCTCCAGTCTCGCTTCGCAGGCCTCGCAACTGCCGGCGCCGCCCAGCATGATTCCCGACTCCGAACCGGAGCGGGATCTGGATACGATCTCGCAGAGCCATCTGGCTGAACTGGCTGAAGAGGTTGCCCGGCGCTTGCAGCAGGTCGGCAGTCAAAACAGCTTGGCGACTGGCAACTCTGGAGCTTCGGGCGGCGGCATCGCTCCCGATCCGCTGGCGGCATCGCCGGCTGCCGCGCCCCTGCCCAGCCTCACCGACCGCGGCATCT
>JBEKWJ010000005.1:0-133390 GCA_049513195.1 Occallatibacter sp. | reverse complement strand
GCGCGCTTTCGAGACTCTCAATGTTCCGCCACACTTTGTTCGCGCGATCAAGCGCGCCTTGGTCGATCAAGATAAGACGCTGCTGATTCCCTGGTTCAAGCGGCGACGACCGGTGGTCAATGTGCAGGGCTTTCTTCCTTTGAACGATGCGACCATCACTGTCGCATGCTGGCATGGTGAGGTCCTGGCATCCATCTGCGTGGATGTTTTGCGTACCTGGAAGCCAAAAGGTCCGGCATCGGTCGTGCGCCTTATCGATAACGAGAACATGCTGTTGGCTGCGCAGAAGCTGGCTCGCCGTCTGCATCTCTCTGGTTTGTGCGGCTTCGACTTTATGCTGGAGCGAAAGACTGGTAGAGCCCACTTGATCGAGATGAATCCGCGCGCCACTCAAACTTGTCATCTCCCTCTCGGAACTGCTCATAATCTGCCGGCCGCTCTGGCTGCGGCTGTGGCAGGTCGAGCGATTCCAAATTCAGTCAGCATCACGGAGCGGGATATCATCGCATTATTTCCGTTGGAGTGGCAGAATGACTCGGCAAGTCCATTTCTTCATTCCGGTTATCACGATGTTCCGTGGGAGGAGCCAAAGCTGGTCCAGGCCTGCATGGAAAGCCGAATGCGTAGCGGCGGGTGGTTGACTTACGACAATCTCAACCGACTGCTCGCCCAGCTTCCTTGGCGCCGCTCCTGAGTTAGAGTCATTTCGCTTGCGACTAACGTGGCATCGGTCTCATGCGGGACGGAAGATCTGGTAATACCCCATGACTTGCAGCATTCGCTTGAATGCCCGTTCTCGCGCATAATGCGCAGGCGTCAATTCAACAAATGGAAGGACTCGGCCCGGTTCTCTAAGCGTGGCCCGGCCGTCCAACATCCCTGTCCCCCGAGCCTTATGTAGCCACCACTTTGCCTCTCCACCGGCATGAAAACATTTCAGGCTGGCCCATGGTTCCGTAGCAAGAATGCGCTGCGCGGGTACACCTAATTTCGTCATGACTCGCTTTGCCGGCGAGCGGCGCCAGCATTTCCAGTACGCGGGATCGAGATAGCCGCCACCAACTCGCATTGCCAACGCCGCCCAGACAATGGCTTCCACATGCATAATGCGCGGTAGCCGATTGCCGCCTAAACGGCCCACGAGCCAATCCATCCAATCCAAATCCGCCGAAGCGCGCCAGTGCGCGACGCCGATATCCACGTGATGCGCAAGGTGAATGCCATTGCTGATTGCCGTCCTTACCACCTCGGGCGGAAAAAGGCAGTTAGGCCGCTGCCACATCAGCAATAAACCGCATTCGGGCGTTGTTTCAAACTTGAATCGGTTGGGGAAATATAGGTCGGGATCGAGCAGAACCAATTCTTCGCCGGGATCGCTCACCAACAGCGGATCAGTAATCTTGCGCCAGCAAGGATGACCGTGGCGGAAGGCGCGCAGGTTGTTATGCTCCGCGAAGACCGCATCCTCCCGCGCGGCAAGGTCTTGCTCCGAATACACCGTCCACTGATGCGCTTTGATATCAATGGCCGCCATCGCATCACAGAGTTCCTGCTTGTCTTGCTCTGAATCGGTGATGAGACGCAGGTGCAGTGTTTCAAGTGAATTCGACAACAAGCTCTCTATCGCATCTGTGGCATAGCCCAGAGAGCGAGGTGAAAGCACCATGTACACTTGGCGAACGATGGGCATCGATCGGTTTCCTGATTCCTTTCCAGTTACTTTACGACGGCCACGGGCTCAAGTTCACGCGTCGCAGTGTCGGCGGATGGTTCTGGTTCCGATTGCTTCAGATCTGACTGTTGAAGGCGGGTCCGAAGCTGATCTGCCAAAACCCTGATGTTTGGCTCCTGAAAGACCAGGTCGTGATCGCCAGGCAGTTCACGGATATCGACACCACCCTCGGCAAAGGGTGTCCATCCCAGATCCATCGGCAGCCGGGGATCGGGCTGGACACTCGTGCGGAAGAGAGTTATCTGGCCAGACCAGGGCCGTAAGCAATAGTTCATCGCCGCAACCCAGGTAATGTCGTCGGTGCTCTTCATGAACGCAGGCACGGAGCGGAAGCCAAGTGCCGCAGCCGCCAGATAAATGCGGCGCAGCGTTCGTGTATATAGTTTGTCCCAAAGATAATCGACCTTTTCTCTCAGTGGGAGAGAAATAAAATTCCCCAGGAACTGTGTGACGCGACGTTCAAGCTGGACGAACAAAGAATCTTTCTGCCTCGCCATTAGCATGCAATCGCGCTGCCGGCTATCGAGCATCCCCAGCAATTCAACCTGCTCTCCGAGCGCTTCCAGTCGATGCGCGATCTCCACGGCGACTGTACCGCCAAATGAGTATCCCAGAAAGTAGTAGGGCCCCTTGGGCTGGATCTTCTGGATCTCGGCCAGATAGTAGGAGGCCTGATCTTCCAGACGAAGCAGCGCCGGCTGGCCGGACAGCAGCGACTGCGCCTGAATGCCATAGATTGGGTGGTCAGTGCCGACCAGCATTGCGAGCTGGTAAAAGCGAATAATGTTTCCGCCCGCACCGTGAATAATAAACAGAGGAGCAGCCGATCCAATTGGCTGCATGGCGACCATCGAAGAACTGGTGTTGGTGGAAAGACGATTTTTCACCAGCTCCGCCATCTTCTCGACCGTAGGAGCAGTAAAAAGTGTCGCCAGGCCAAAATCAAGAGAATAAGTTTTGTTGATTCGAGAGACGATTCGCATAGCAGCCAGCGATCGACCGCCGATGTCAAAGAAGCTATCCTGAACGTTCAGGCTCGTTAGCCCCATCGCCGTCTTCCAAATCGCCGCTATCTGTGACTCGAGCGAATCGGGATGTGGAATACCATCCGTACGCTGCGTTCCGATGATATTCAAACGTTCAATCGCATTGACTGCTTGCTTGGCGATTTCACTCTGTTCTTCAGCCAGCGGCGCCGCACTCACCTGCTCTGTCACATCCTTCAGCGGAACATTCTTGCCGGAAAGCATCAGTTCGAGGGTTTGCACATAGAGCCGCAGAATGCTCTGAATGGTTGAGGCTTTGAAGAATCCTGGATTGTATTCCAACTGCAAACGCGGGCCTTCAGCGCGTTCAACAATGCTCATCATCAGATCAAAGGTCGTTCCGGGACTGACCGAGCGCAGCGGAGCAACCTCCAAGGAAGGGGTATGCTGGGCCTGCATAAATGCCTTTTGATAGATGAAATACACCTGGAGCGAGATCTGGTTCTGCGCGCGAGAGAAAAACTCGTCATCGTTCAGATCCTCGAAGGGCAAATTCTGATGTGCCATTGCGCCCAGTGTCCAGTCATGCACACGATCGAGAAGGTCGCGCAGACTATCTCCATCCCCGATCTTCACGCGGATCACTTGCGGGTTGGAGAATGGTCCGATCAGGTCTTCGGTCTCATGGCGGCGGTTGGCGCAGGGAGTGCCGATCAGAATATCTTCCTGGCTGGTCAACTTATGCAGCGTTGCAGCATAGACGGCCAGCAGCAGCATAAAGAGTGTCATTCCCTGGTCTGCGCAAAAATCCCGCGCTTGCCGCACCAATTCGGCAGGTAGCAGCAGAGTCTCGATTTCGCCCAGTTCTTCCGCTCCATTACCCGCGAAGTCATGCTGGATGTGAAGTGGTTTGAAATCCCCCCCCAAAGTCTCGCGCCAATAGTCCAGATACTCGCGCGGCTCTTTTCCCTTTCTCCACTCGTCGAGCCATACCGCATAGTCGCCGAACTGAATCGGAAGCTCTGGCAAGCCTGAAGAAACACTACGCATCAAGCCATCGTAAATTGCGGCGAAGTCCCGAATCATCACCCCATTCGACCATCCATCGCAGACGCTGTGATGGATGGTGAGGAGCAGAATGTGCTCGTCGGCTTCCATGCGGATCGCGCGGGCGGCAAACAGCGGACCCTCGTTCATGTCCATCTCGATGCGAGCTTGCTGCAGGATGATCGTGTCGGCTTGCGCTTTGCGCGCGTCTTTAGCCAGATGCTGTAACTCATCGATGGGCAGCGGTACCTCACAAGGCGGATGGATCACCTGCGATAGCCGTCCATTGACCACTTCGAAGGTTGTACGCAGCGACTCATGGCGACGCACCAGTTCCGCCAACGCCGCGGCTACCACATCGGAATCGAATCTTCCGTGGCAGGTCCATGCGAGAGGCATGTTCAGCGCATGATTTGCTGGGTTCATGCTGTGCAGCAGCCAGAAGCGCATCTGGCACGGTGTCGCCGGCATCACAAAGATGTCAGGTTCTTCTATCTCCGAGTTGCACTCAGTCCCCGGGTCGGCAATGATTTTCTCTATCGTGTTTTCCATCAGACCTTCGTTCTCCGAAACCTTTCACGGGAAACAGCTGAAATGGCCGGGCCGGCGGGGACTCGTTCCGGACTTGAACTCCTGGTTTCACCAAGAGCGATTGAAAGATTAGCGATGGTGCGGTGTTCAAAAATCTGCGCGGGTTGGATGGGCAAGCCCTCTCGTCCGGCACGCGCAGAGATGCGGAAGATCAAAAGCGAATCGGCTCCCAGTTCAAAGATACTATCCGTGATGCCGACTCGATCAAGTTTCAGTACATCAGCCCAGATGGCCGCCATCTTTTCCTGCTGCGGCGTTTCCGCAGGCGTGAACTTCCGCTTCTGCGATTTTCCTGTAAAGGAGGGCTCCGGTAGAGATTTACGGTCGATCTTGCCGTTGGCAGTGCGAGGCAGCGCGGGTAAGACGGTAATGACAGCCGGGTGCATGTACTCGGGCAGCTTCGCCGAGAGCAGAGCATGCAATTGAGCATCCAGATCAGCAGGCGGATTAGCCAAAGCAAGGTCTACCCACGCCGCCAGCCTCTTGTCTCCCTGCGCAACCTCAACGGCCGTAGCCACCGCATCGCGCACCGCGGGATGGCTCGTCAAAGCACTCTCGATTTCGTTCAACTCAATCCGGAATCCTCTGACCTTCACCTGGAAATCAGTCCGGCCCAATAACTCGATGTGGCCGTCCTGAAGCCAGCGCGCTTGATCTCCGGTGCGATAGATTCGGCCGGTGCCGAAGGGATTCGGCACAAACTTCTGCGCTGTCAATTCTGGTTTGTGCCAGTAGCCGCGGGCCAGGCCAGCGCCACCAATAAACAATTCGCCTGTCACTCCCACTGGAACCGGTTGCAGGCGCTCGTCGAGTACGTAAAACTGCGTGTTCGCAATCGGCGGTCCAATCGGCACCGGGGTTGCCTGTTTCTGAAGGCGAGTGGCTGAGGACCAGATGGTGGTTTCGGTCGGCCCATAGACGTTCCAAACTTCATTGCTGGCTGCCAACAATGAATCAGCCAGATCGTGAGGCAAAGCCTCACCGCCGCAGAGCACTTTCAACCACGGCTGGCCTCTCCAGCCTGCCTCGAGTATGATTCTCCAACCGGCGGGAGTGGCCTGCATGACGGTAGCTTGCGATTGCTCCACCAGCTTCAATAGTTGGTAGCCATCCACAACCTGCTCCTTGCTGGCGATCACCAGGCGAGCGCCCGTCATCAAAGGAAGGAAGAGTTCCAGCGCAGCAATATCGAAGGACAGCGTTGTGACCGAAACGAGCGTGTCGGTAGCGTTCAGGCCAGGCTCCCGCTCCATGCTGCGCAGAAGATTGGTGAGCGCACCATGTTCGATGGCCACTCCCTTGGGCCGACCTGTCGACCCTGAAGTGTAGATCACATAGGCGAGCGAATCCGCCGCATTGGTTACATTCAGATTCGAGCCGCTCTCACGTGCCCACAGCGATTGCTCACCGTCAAGACAAATTACTCGCGCATTGGTGTGCAGCCGCGAAGCTACATGTTCCTGAGTGAGCAGCAGGGATGCCTCTGCATCTGTCAGCACCATTTCCAAACGGCTGACTGGATGGCTGGGGTCAAGTGGCAGATATGCAGCGCCCGTCTTGAGCACGCCCAGCACTGCGCCCAGCATCTGGTGGGAACGCTCCAGGCAAACGCCAACCAGCGAACCTTCGCGAATTCCCTGGCGGCGAAGGTGTCGCGCAAGCCGGTTGCTGTATTCGTTCAACTGCTGATAGGTCCACTCGACCCCGTCACTGATGACCGCGACGCGATTCGGCGTTTGTCCAGCTCGCCGCTCAATGGCCTTGTAGACTGGCTCGAAGGGACCAAAGTCCACAGCTGTTCGGTTCCAATCCTCCAGCACCAGCTTTCGTTCAGACGGCTCCAGTATCTCAAGCGCCTCCACTTCCCTGCTCGGATCGGCGGCCATCCCACGCAAGATGGTCGCATACGAAACCAGCCACCGCTCGAGTGTGCTTTGGTCGATCAGGTCGGTGTTGTAATCGCAATTCAGAATAAGATCATCGCCGGTTTCGACTACGTTCAGAAATAGATCGGTGTTCACAAAAGCCTTCGGATTGGCATGAACATAGGTTTGCAATCCATCAAAGTGAAGATTGGTTCCCAATTTTTCCAGATTGAATTGGACTTCAATCAGCGGCAAGCGGCTTGAATCGCGCTGAATCGGCAGCTTGCGCAACAGCGTGCCGTAGGTGAATTCCTGATGGTCGTATGCATCGAGAAGCTGGCGGCGCGTAGCCGTCAGGTGTTCCTTCACCACACAGCCCGCCGGCAGCACGCTTAACATCGGTAGAAAATGCACGCAATGTCCGACCAGACTTGCGTCGTCGAAGAGGGATTGCCCAGCGGCTGAGATGCCGACCACTAACTCGGATTGCCGCGTGAGTCTGTGCAGCAGAATCTGAAATCCTGAGAGCAGCGAAACATAAAGCGTGCAGCCAAGACGGGAGCTAGCCTTCTTCAGTTCTGCGGTCAACTCTGCGCCCAATGCTGTGCGCAATGTTGCGCCGTTGTAGCTTTTCAACGCAGGACGCGGTCGATCGGTCGGCAAATCAAGCACTGGCGCCCGTCCTGCGAAAACTTCCACCCAGTAATGCTCGTTGTCAGCATAGGCGCCGGCCTTCATCTCCTCCTGCTCTTTCAACGCATAACTGCTGAACGGCATCAGTGGCGCAAGAGACGGCTTTGTATTTGTCTTCGCCGCGTTATAGATTTTGCCCATGTCTTCCAGAAGTTGATTGGCCGACCATCCGTCGAGCACGATGTGATGGCCGGTAAAAAGCAGCGCCAGCTCACCAGGCGCAGTGCGGAAGAGCGTTGCGCGCACCAGCGGTCCTTTGATCAGATCAAAAGGCGTCCGTCCTTCTTCTGCGATCATCGCGTCAATCACCGCTCCACGCTCCTCGGAAGAAAGCGCGCTCAGATCAACATAAGGAATCTGACTCGTGAACGCGGGCGCAATTCTCATGCATTCTTCGTTTGGATCGACCGTCGAGCGAAGCGCGTCGTGACGGGAAATCGCCACCTCCAACGCGGTTCGCACCTCGTCCTCACTCGCTCTTCCATGCAGATCAAGTACCAGCGACTCATTGAAGGCGCAGTTGGCATCGTCTCCGCGCATGGCCGCAAGCCATATCTCGCGCTGCGATTCGGTCAGCGGCGCAGTGGTGAGGGTTTCGCGGCGCGCAGCAGGATGAAAGTCGGGCGATGACTCTGAGGGGGACACCGAAATCTCGGACACGGAAACGGCCGTGGTTACCGGGGCAGGCAACATGCCGCCCACGCGCATTTGCTGGATCGATTGCCGAAAAGCCTCGACCACGCGCGCGAAATCTTCGTCCGAGTGCGCAGTGGTAAAGAAGCATGGGTAGCTCTCGAGAATATGAATACCCTTCTCGCGCATGTGGTAATACAGAAGGCTGCCGAAGCGTATATCTGCAGGCAGACTGAATGTGAACCACGCGCCGCATGGATGCACACCGACGTCGAGCCCGGCATCGCGGAAGCTCGCCTCGACGGCGCGCGCCGCACTGGCCACCTTTTGGCGCAAGCCCTCCTGGAGTTGCGGCCCTGCTTCTTTCAAGTAGTGCAAAACGGCCTTGGCAGCCGCTAACGCAAGAGGGTGCCGCACAAACGTTCCGGCAAAGAAGGTCATTCCAACCTCTGGAGCCGAATCATCTCCGTACTGCCAGGCGCCCCCATCGAGCGTGTCCAGGTACTCAGCCTTTCCGGCGAGAACGCCAATGGGATAACCGCCGCCAATGACTTTGCCATAGGTGGCTAGATCGGCGCGAACACCGTAATACTCCTGCGCGCCGCCTAGAGCAACGCGGAAACCCGTCACTACTTCGTCGAAGATCAACGCCGTTCCCGCCTGCTCGGTGATCTTCCGCAACTCGTGCAGGAAAGCCCGCGGCTGAACCTCTGGATGGCGGCTCTGAATGGGCTCGACCATCACCGCGGCGATCTCATCTCCATGTGCGCGGATGTACTCCAAAGATGCGTCTGCACCGTACTCCAAAATCACCGCGTTGTTCGCGCTTCCCGCCATGATGCCGGGAGCAATCGGGGCTGCGCCGTGAGGAGTGGCGCGTAGCAGAACCTCGTCGAAGGTGCCGTGATAGTCGCCGGTAAAATAAACAATCTTGTCGCGAGCAGTCACCGTACGAGCCACGCGCAGCGCAGCCATCACTGCCTCTGAACCGGTGTTGCAGAAGGCGGCGCGCTCCATGCCGGTAAGTTCGCAGATCAGTTCGGCGACTTCTCCAGCCAGCGCACTCTGGGGACCGATCTCGACTCCGGCATCGATCTGTTTGCGCACAGCATCGCTCACAAACTCCGGCCCATGCCCGAACATGATCGCGCCGAATCCGTTGACGATGTCGATGTACTCGTGGCCATCCAGATCCCAAATGCGCGATCCCTTGGAGCGGTCCGTTACTAACGGATAGACCATCTCTTTCCACAATGAACGGAAGCCCGCGACGGCGCGCGGATCAGTAAGATGCTTGCGATGCTTCTGCGTGTACTCCTTCGATTTGCCGGTGCGCTGAGTGTACTGAGCGACGAGTGTTTGAATATACTCGCGCTGCGAATCCGTGAGTCCATCTTTTGAGCCAGCCTGTACCGGCTTGAAGGGTCCGTGCGGTTTCACACCTTCGGCGGGCGCGGCATCGGCGGGCATTACTTTTTTCGCCGCGACGGACACAGGGCTAATGAATTGGGCCGAGGCTTGCTGAACGCCCGTTGTCGGCGCTGCTCCGCGCACTGCCGCCAGTTGTTGTTCAAAGAGCTGCGACATGGCCTGCATCTGCGCTTTGAGCAACTCTTCAAGCGGCGAACCTGCTTGAACGCCGGCTGCCATTGTGGATGACGCCGGCGCAGCCACGGCCAGTTGCGGCTGTGGCTGCGTCTGCGGCAGTTCTGGGGGAAAGGCATCTGCGGGAAGAATCGCATCCAAACGGTCGGCGAGGGTGCGAATACTCGAATATTCTTCGACAATCTGCCGAAAGGTCACTTTCACTTTGAAGTGCCGTTGCACGGCCTGTGTAACTTGAGTCAGAAATAGTGAGTCGAATCCCAGTTCCATAAATGGAGTGTCAATGGATTCAGGACCGGTGGCGATCCCGCTCAACTCTTCAAGGAGGCTTGCCACAACAGGCTGGAGCCTGACCCGACGTTCAGCAGCGTTTCCATTTGCATTGATGGGCATGGCAGTTACTCCCTCAAACTTTGTTTCAATCTCTTGCGGTGCTGTTGTTGCTTGCAGAGGGGCATTGACCTGCGCCGTGTGCACCGGCGGCTCGATCCAATGCTTCTTGCGCTCGAACGGATAAGTGGGCAGCTCAACGCGCCTGCGCAGCTCGTGGCTCCAAAAGCCTTTCCACTCCGGCTGAATACCCACTGCCCATAGCCGCCCCAAGGCCTCCAGCATGGTTCCAGAACCCATGGCCTCGGTGGCACGCTCCGGCATCGACGCCAGAACCGGCGTAGTGCGATCGCCGCGCTGCTGAAGCGCAAGGGTCGTCAGCGTTTGTCCAGGCCCCACTTCCAGAAGCACTGCCCCGGGCAAATCGAGCAAGAGCGCCGCTGCATTCGCGAAACGTACGGGCTTGCGGCAATGGTCCCTCCAATAGCATGGGTCTGTAGCCTCTTCCGGCTTGATCCATATACCGGTCACTCCCGACACATAAGGAATCGCGGGGGCATGAAGCGTGATCTGACGGACCTCGTGCTCAAATGCATCCAGCATCGGATCCATCATGGCGGAATGGAAGGCGTGCGAAGTTCGCAAGCGTTTGCATTCCACTCCCTGCTGTTCGAGCCGCTTCTCCAGTTCCTCAATGGCTTCAATCGGCCCGGATGCCACGCTCAAAAACGGGCTGTTCAGTGACGCAATTGAAAGCCGCTCGTCCAACAGAGTCGATAGTTTTTCCTCGCCCAACCGCACCGACAGCATCGCCCCGCGCTCCATCTGCTGCATCAGTTGGCCGCGCATCGCCACCAGCTTAAGACCGTCTTCGCGGCTCATCACTCCGGCCACGACGGCTGCAACAAATTCTCCAAGGCTGTGCCCCGCCATTGCCTGCGGCTCAATCCCCCACTCGCCCCAAAGCCCGGCCATCGCCAGCTCCGTAACGAATAGTGCAGATTGTGCCAGCCGCGTTTCCATCAGTGCCTCGGCGCTTGCTTCGACATCCGCATCTGCCGGAAAAAGCAGAGTGCGCAAGTCAAGATTCAGCATTGGCCGCAGAAGCTCCGCGCATTCATCGATCTGCTTTCGATAAGTGGGCTCCGACTGATAAAGAGCCCGGCCCATGCCAGGAAACTGTGCGCCCTGTCCGGTGAAAAGGAAGACTGCTTGGGGCCGAGCGATGATCCCCGCACTCCTGCGAATCTGCCGATTCCCCGGCTCCGAAAGGATTCGTGCAGCTTCGTCCACACTGGAAAAAACTGCCGCAGCGCGATGATCGAAGCCGTGCCGCCCGGCCTCAAGCGTATAGGACACGTCCGCCAAATTCACTTCCCGATGCTGCTGCAAATGTTGGCCCAGATTGCTGAGCGCAATGTCCAGAGCAGCTTCAGAACGCGCCGAAACACACAGCAACTGAGACGGACGTTCAGATAGCTTCGACGCGGCAGTCGGCGGCTCCGCGAGCACGATATGCGCATTCACGCCGCCTACACCGAACGCGCTCACGCCCGCCATCCGCGGCCCATCTGGCTGCCAGGGAGCGGCTTCACTACTGACAGAGAATGGTGTACTCGCAAAATCAATACGCGGATTCGGCTGACGAAAGTGAGCCACTGGCGGAATCGTTTTGTGCCGCATGGCAAGCACTGTCTTGATGAGCCCGCTGACTCCAGCCGCCGCATCGAGATGGCCGATGTTTGCCTTGGTGCTGCCCAGCGCGCAAAATCCGTTTCGTTGCGTGCTCTCACGGAACGCACGAGTCAGTGCGGCAACTTCGACAGGATCGCCGAGCGGCGTTGCGGTTCCGTGAGCCTCCACATATGTGATCGCGTCTGCGCTGACGCCCGCCATGGCGTGCGCGGCAGCAATTGCCGCTGCCTGACCATCCACGCCGGGAGCCATGTAACTCACCTTCGCTGCTCCATCGTTGTTCACCGCAAAGCCGCGAATCACGGCGTCGATCCGGTCGCCGTCGGCAAGCGCGTCTTCCAGCCGCTTCAGCAACACAACTCCCACGCCATGACCGAAGACGGTACCCGTCGCATCGGCATCGAATGGACGGCAATGTCCGTCCTGCGAGCCCATGCTGCCTTCCTGATACACATGACCGCGATGCTGCGGAAAGGTGACCGAAACACCTCCGGCCAGAGCCATGTCACATTGATAAGTCAGAAGACTCTGGCTAGCTTGACATATCGCCACCAGAGACGTTGCGCACGCACCTTGTACTGTTAGGCACGGCCCGCGTAGATTCAACTTATACGCCACGCGCGTGCAGAGAAAGTCTTTGTCATTGCCCAGCGTTGCTTGTAACTCGCCAACCTGATAGTTACCGGTAAGTTCGTCGATGATCTCCCGGTTTGAGCAGAGGTTTGCCAGCAGATAAGTGTTCAGGCTGCATCCACCAAATACTCCAATCTGCCCGTCAAATCGCGCCGCATCGTACCCGCCATCCTCTAGCGCATTCCAGCAAGTTTCCAAAAACAGCCGGTGCTGCGGATCAAGAAAATCAGCTTCACGAGGTGGAATCCCGAAGAATCCTGCATCGAACAAATCAGCGCCATCAAGAACGCCGTGCGCAGCCACATAGTCGGGACCGAATTCCAAAGACGCGCGGTCTCTCGCCTCCAGGGCAGCGCGAGAGAATTGCGTAATCGTATCCTTGCCTGCGACAACATTTGCCCAGAAAGCTTCAAGATCCGGCGCGCCGGGAAACTTGCCCGACATGCCGATGATCGCAATGCCCTCCAATTGATTCTCGTTTTCCGGACTGCTCATAAGGCTGCCTTTCGCGCCGTGCGGAGACGAGCAAATGCCGCCCGCTGTTTTTGTGCCTGGTCCTGTGCCAAACGCCTCGGCGCAGACTCGGAAGCCGAACCTCCGAGCCTCTTCCCAAGTGCGCGAACTGTAGTGTTCGCAAAAAGCTCCGCCACGGAAATCCTCATGTTGAAGAGTGCCTGCAGCTTCGTATGAACTGACACCAGCAGCAGCGAACTTCCGCCAATGTCAAAGAAGTTGTCATCCAGGCCGACGTGATCCGTGCCCAGCACCGTCTGCCACACACTTGCAATCTGCTCTTCCAGATTCGTACCTTGCCTCTCCGCCCCGTTCTTTGCCGATCCTGGCATCGGAGCCGGCAGGGCCGCGTAATCCACCTTGCCGTGAGCAGTGAGCGGAAAGGATGGAATCGAAAGATATACAGAAGGCATCATCCAGGGCGGAAGTTTCGCGCTCAGATATTCGCTCAGCTCGCGCACCGGAAGCTGCGCACTTCCGCGCTCGACGTAATATGCCACAAGCCGCTTCGTTCCCGCCTCATCGGTATGGGCAACTACGCGCGCCTCTTGTATTCGCGCATGACCCGCAATGGCAGCTTCAATCTCGCCAAGCTCAATACGAAATCCTTGTATCTTTACCTGCGCGTCTCCGCGGCCAAGATACTCTACCTCACCATCAGGCAAAAGCCGGGCAAGATCGCCCGACTTATACAGCCGCGCGCCGGGAATTCCTGAAAATGGATCCGGAACAAATCGCTCAGCATTCAATTCGGAACGATTTAGATATCCCCGCGCAACACCGGCTCCGCCCACGCATATCTCCCCCACTTCTCCGGCTGGTACAGGCTGCATATCGCTGTTCAGGAGGTGAAATTGTAAGTCTGAAATTGGGACGCCAATCAGACTGCGCGTGCCGCTTGCGGCATCGGCTGCGTTGATCTTCCGATAAGTCACATGAACTGTGGTCTCCGTAATGCCATACATGTTGACTAATAGTGGGTGACGGTCGCCATGCGTTTCAAACCATGGCCCGAGCATCTTGAAATTCAACGCCTCGCCGCCGAAGACAACCAACCGCAGTGCCAGCTTCGGCGACCGCAGTGCCTGGTCGACCGTGATCAGTTGATAAAACGCCGATGGTGTCTGATTCAAAACTGTAACTTGCTCCCTCGCCAATAACTCGTGGAACTCTTCCGGCGACCGGGATACCGAGAATGGAACAACCACCAGTCTGCCGCCGTGCAGCAGGCAACCCCATACCTCCCACACCGAAAAGTCAAAGGCCAAAGAATGGAAGAGCGTCCATACATCGGCTTCGTTAAAATGAAACCATTCCGTAGTCGCGCTCAACAATCGCGCGACATTGGCATGAGTCACCATCACGCCTTTGGGCTTCCCTGTCGATCCCGAGGTGTAGATAACATACGCCAAACTATCAAGGCCCGACTGCGGCTCAGACCCGGATATCTCTACAGACGAACTCTCGCTGACCGCACGGTCGAGGCAAACTATATTCGCACGATGCGTCTTCGGCAGCCGATCAAGGAGGCCTGCCTCGGTCAGCAATACCGTTGGCTGGGCATCATCGAGAATCATGCCGATGCGCTCGCTTGGATAGGCTGGATCAATCGGCAGATACGCCCCTCCGGCCTTCAGAATGGCTACCAGCGCAACAATCGCTTGCGCTGAGCGCTCCATAAATACTCCAACCAGCGAATCCGGGCCCACTCCCAATCCGCGCAGGCGGCCTGCGAGTCGACTTGCCTCCCTATCTAACTCACGATATGTAAGCCGTTGATCGCCGAAGCTCACCGCAGTCCGGTCCGCATATCTAGCCGCGACTTCATCGAAGGTCTTCCACAATGGCTTTAGCCGTGACGTAGCACTACCTTGGACACTTCGTTTGGTGGCCGCCGGTGCGATCTCCAATTCGTTTTCTGTTCTGTCAGTAATAATCATGATCACGCGTCCAGGATTGAAAGTTTTACTAATGAGGCCGAGAACTTTCGGGTTATCTTATGATGGATATTCGCAGCGCGAGACCCACGCCCAGAAGAGCCAGAAAGATTCCGGTTGCCTGCAAGTCTTGCTTCCAAGTCGAAACGCCTTCGCGGCTGGCGCCCGTGACTGTCACAATATAGAGCGGAAAATCACCCGCGGCAACGGCAATCACCGCGCCGAACATGCCGAAGAAATAAAAAGCTAGAGGGATAGCAGTTACCACCGCAATACAGTAGGATGCATTGCCTATTGCCGCATACTGAGACTTGCCGAGAGTAAACAGCGCCGGCATTGTGGTGGCATACATCAGCGTGTGCCACAGGCCAAGCGCCAGAATCGGCACCATCCACCCGGCGGCGTGATAGCGCGCATCGTACATTTTTGTTACCAGAAAGCCGCCCAGATGCACCATAAGACACAGCAGAACCGCCCCTGCCGATAGAACATAGAAGCGATATCGTAAAAATACCTTCCGAAATTCAACAGCCGGAAGATGAGCCATTTTCGCGATGAACGGATAGCCGACTTTTTGCGCGAACGCATTGATAACCGAGCGCGGAATTTCAGAGACAGAAAAGGCAATGCCATAGACGCCAAGGAGGCTGAAGCTGATCAGCTTTCCGAGAATCAACCGGTCCGCCTGAGATGCGAAAAAATAAAACGCCGTAGCCAGAAGAATCCATTTGCCGAAGTGGACCAAGCCATGTACGCTCTCCGGGTCCCAGCAAAAAGAATTACGAATGCCGGGGATCAGCGGCCGGTAATAACTCAACGCGAGCCGGTAAACAGCGCTCAGAATCGCGCCTATGACTAATGCCCATACTGACCGATACACCAATGCGCAACCGACTGTGATCAGTAACGAAACGATCTGAGTCGTGAAGTCGAGCAGAAACAACCTGCGCACACCCATGTGCCGGGCCATCGAAAGTAAATTGGTGCTATTGAAGGCGCCGATGACTACATTGACGCCCAATGCGGGCAAAAGCGCCATTAGTCGCGGTTCATGGTAAAACAGCGACATTGGCCAAGCCAATATGAATGACACTAGACAGATACCTAAGCCGCGAAGTACCTGTAAAGTCCATGCGGTATTAAGAAGTGCGGGTTCATCGCCACGTGGATTTTGAATTACGCTGGGACCAAGACCAATATCGGAAAGCAAGCTTATTCCGACAATAAGCGTCGTGACCAGTGTCATCAATCCAAAGGCTTCCGGCATCAGCACGCGGGTAAGTATGAGGCTATTGACGACGCGTAGTGCCATCGAACAGCCATAATCCATCACCGTCCAGTAGGTTGCCCGCATGGCGGTCGATTCCAGCACCTTGTGGGCGAGCCGGTCCTCTCGGGCCCGATCCTCAATTGCCGAGTCCGCTTCGGATAATTCAAGAGTGGATGATGAAGCTTCGTAGGTCATAGTCTTCTCGATGTATTGGTAGGAAACTACTGATTGACGATGAGGCCATGCAAGTCAAAAACAAATCTGAATCGCTAGTATTTATCCGGTGATTGGCCGTAAAAATACTCAATGCGGCGTTCAACAAGCTCTTCTTCCATGGCGGCGTCGAAGTCAAATCCCCGTTTGTGAATCAAGTCGCTCCAAGGCAAGGAATCTGTCTTAGCCTGAAGCCGGGCAACCAAATCAATTACCTTACCGATTGGTTTCGCCGGAACTCCTCCGACGATATCTCCGGAAGCCACATCCCGGCTCACTACCGCGCCGGCAGCGACAATGGAGTTAGGCCCGATAGTTACATTAGGCAGAATAACCGCCCCGTAACCGATAAACACATTGTCGCGAATGTCGATCTTGCCCACCGAGTCCAGTCTTACATCATAGGCACGATTCAGCATCGCTACCGCTCCATCGTGACCCACCAATGTGCAGTTTGAAAAATGCACATTGTTTCCCAGTTTTACATAGGCTGGGTCGGTGAAGTTCGTACTCGGAAGAATGCTGCAATGCTCCCCAATTGCATGAAACCCTCCATGCTTTTTAAGAAACCTCGTATACTCTTCCGACCCGGGTTTGCATAGGCGTAGATAAAGACCTTTGCACCGGCCTGTTTTGAAAGCGATGCTGCGAAAAATTGTGGCGATCAGGTCTGGCAAGCTCTTGCTCCTGGATGCCTCTCGTGAGCCATGAATAACTTCCTATGGCTAAAAACACTGCTATAGTTGCAGGTCACGGTCTAAATCCCGAATCGCGAACGGAGTGCGCTTCGCGCCGCATGAACTCCTTCGTATAGCTTTCCAAAAGTCAGATTCTTCATACGATCAAGGCCCGGCGAGCGCCCAGGTTCGGTGGGACGCAAGCCTATTTTTCGCTCATAGTAATTTGCCCGGTATGCTCCGATCTCATCATTTCGCACCCGCTTGAAATTGATGCTGACCGAAACCGAAACATTATTCGAATTCTTGACCCAGTGCGGGAACGTGGCCGGATTGAAGACGCCCAGGCCAGGAGAAACATCGTATCGCCACTGCCCTTCAGAAAGCTCGTCGTGCCATCTTGGTGCGAGCAGGTTTCCCGTCCAGTACCGCTCCATCTCCTCGTTGGTTAGAATCTTGGGATCGCGCGAGTTATAAAGAAATACAGACTTCTTGCCTTGAACCTGTGCCAGAAAATTAGCCTCGCCGTCCAGATGATAGGGAGTTATGCGATTGGGTGAAGTGATGAATATCGTCAGAATTGGATCGTGATAATTGCGACGTAAATCTTTGCCAGACAGATCCGATAGCTCAGAAATGAATGCATCCAGTGCCGCGCGGTACTCCGGCTCCTCATGAATTCGCTTCAGGATAATCCAGTTCTTACCTTCCCCGATCCCTTCCAGCGCTTCAACCAGATTCATCTCTGCGGGCTTGTTGCCGAAGTAGCCGTTCATTACAGGCTCGCCTGTTTCGTAGTGGCTCTTGTGTTCGCTCTTTCTCATGCGGCGTTTGGCCAAGTCCAGCAAAGCCGGCATCTGAAAGATTTCCATCGTGTCGAGCGCATGGTGAAACAGAAACGGCTGATGGTCGAAGTTCCTGGCAAACAATTTGCCGCTTTCCTGATCGTGAGAGAAGACAGTCGACTCTGCAGCGGAGTGAAGTGTTGTTGCCATAAGACCTCCGAAGTCTGTGCCCGCGTGGAGCACGAATTGAGATTGCGGTAAAAGGGAATCTAAGAGTTGACAGCTCGTTCTACTGCGCTAATTTGTTATAAGAGTTTTCGGCCCGAGGCGATCAGAAAACTAGAAATAGCCGTGAAACTCTGTGGTTCTGCCGAGACTATATCGCAGGGGCGGTCTTGAGAAAGCAACTGCAAGGTGTCTCACGGCGGCGACGGGCTTCGCCCATATCACTCACAACAAATAGTGCGGAGACAATTGTTATCGTTACAGATTTGATGTGAGAAACAGCCAAACGTCGCATAATATTGTCGTTCCGCCTTGTATCAATGTCCGTTTCATATGGAGGATGACTTCCGTGTCGTCAACCTCAAGATCTAACATGGATCATCAGGGTTAAGTATGATAAGGATCTTCCCGGTGAAAGCATTCGATCGCAGCGGACTACCAATCACAAGCCCATTCATCAGATGTCCTTGAAGCATGAAAACCGAGAACACCTGGACATCCGCTTTATGCTTTGTTCCCAAGCGTCTCAAGCACCAAGGACAGCGCGTCTTCCCAGTTAGGCATGCTTAAACCAAATGTCTCTTCCAGACGTCCGCAGCACAAACGCGAATTGGCCGGGCGCTGTGCCGGACGCGGAAATTCGCTGGTCGGAATCGGAATCAGATTCGGAACAGTAAATCCCGAGCTTTCTGCGGAACACGCCAAGAGAGTTTTTGCAAATCCAAACCATGAGGTCTCTCCGGCGTTGGTTAAATTGTAAACTCCCCTCCGTTCATCGCTACTTAAAGCGGATGGCGCAAGCACCTGCGCCAAAATATCTGCGGTCGCCTGAGCAATGCATTCGCTGGAAGTAGGCGCACCGATCTGGTCATCGACGATCTTTAGCTCAGTGCGCTCTTTAGCAAGGCGCAACATTGTCAATAAGAAATTGTTTCCACGAGCTCCGTAGACCCAACTAGTGCGCAGAATCAGATAATCGCCGCCGACTGATTCTATCGCCAGGTCGCCTGCCAGCTTGGTTTTCCCATAGACATTGACAGGGTTAGGTGTATCCGTCTCAACATATGCGCCCTGTTTCGAGCCATCATAAACATAGTCGGTCGAGTAATGCACCAACAAGCTGCCTAGCCTCTTGGCCTCTTCTGCCAGTATGCCTGGAGCAGTACCATTGATTGCGATAGCTAATTCTGGTTCACTTTCCGCCTTATCGACCGCGGTGTAAGCAGCCGCATTGACAATGACTTTCGGAGCCACAGTCCGTATCACCTTGCGAATGGAGTCCGGCTGGGATAAATCCACTTCCGGATACTCCACGGAGATAACTCGGCCCTGGCAGGCCAGCTTGTGTCGTAACTCCCAACCAACTTGTCCCATCCTGCCAAAAACTAGAATCTTACGATCTGACATACACTTCCTTCGGAGAGGGTTCGATCTCAAACACTTCTGCTTCTCGAAACGGCTTGCCCGCCGCATCTTTGGCAGAAAGAATCGGTCGAGTTACAAGCCATTCTATACTCAGGTCCGGATCGTTCCAGAGAATGGTCCGCTCAAAATTCGCCGCATAGTACTCTGTCGTCTTGTAGAGAAAGTCAGC
Organism: Occallatibacter sp.; assembly: GCA_049513195.1. Taxonomy (GTDB): domain Bacteria; phylum Acidobacteriota; class Terriglobia; order Terriglobales; family Acidobacteriaceae; genus Telmatobacter. Next base: position 114,366 of record JBEKWJ010000005.1, on the reverse strand, counting down.
TGATTCTGACAGAACCGCAAAGCCGTGCGCAAGACCTGGAGGCAGCCACAACAACCGCCTATTCTCCGCCGACAGCTCCACCCCCACCCACTTTCCAAAGGTTGGAGAATAGCGGCGAAGGTCCACCGCGACATCGAATACCTTGCCGCTCACAACCCGGACTAGTTTTCCCTGGGGTTGACACAATTGATAATGCAGGCCGCGGAGTACGTTGGCCTGTGAGCGAGAGTGATTGTCCTGCACAAAATGCGCATCTATACCTATCGAAAGCATCTCTCTTTCATTGAAGCTTTCCAAAAAGAATCCGCGGTCGTCGCCGAATACGTTCGGTTCGACAATCAACACACCCGGAATCTGCGTCTCTTGAACTTTCATCTATAACTCCCTAGTCCTCAAAACCTCGCGAAGATACTCGCCATAGTCGTTCTTGATGCTTCCGGCCAATGTCTCCAACTGCGCCGCATCAATGAAGCCGGCACGATAGGCGATCTCTTCTGGACAGGCGACTTTCAGTCCCTGCCTCTTCTCGATCGTCTGAACAAAGGAACTGGCTTCGAGCAAAGAATCATGGGTGCCCGTATCCAGCCATGCGATACCCCGGCTCAGTATCTCTACAGCTAGTTCGCCACTTCGAAGATAGCTGCGATTTACATCGGTGATCTCTAACTCGCCTCGCGCCGATGGCTCCAAACCCGCCGCAATATCCAGAACTTTATTGTCGTAAAAGTAAAGCCCGGTTACCGCGTATCGAGATTTTGGCTTTGCGGGTTTCTCTTCCAACTCGACGGCCCGCCCCGAAGCATCCAACTCAACCACTCCGTATCGCTCGGGATCTTTCACTTGATAAGCAAAGACTGTAGCTCCTGATTGGCGATCCGCCGCCGACCTTAACATGGCAATCAATTGATGACCGAAGAAAATATTATCGCCCAACACCAGCGCGCAGCTATCCTGACCGATAAACTCGCGCCCCAGAATGAAAGCTTGCGCCAATCCCTCGGGCCGGGGTTGAACAACATACTCGAGCCGCATTCCCCACCGAGAGCCATCCCCCAGCAATTGCTCGAAGCGCGGAGTATCCTGCGGCGTTGAGATGATCAGCACTTCGCGAATACCCGCCAGCATCAAGACACTCAGCGGGTAATAAATCATTGGCTTGTCATAAATGGGAAGCAGTTGTTTCGATACCGCATGAGTTATGGGGTACAGCCGAGTCCCCGATCCTCCTGCAAGGATAATTCCCTTACGCGAACTCATAGGCTCACCGCTCCCGTGGAGCCGGCTGAGGCATATTGCAAATCGATCCATTCACGATGTGATCCACTGGTCGCGCGCTCGACCCACTCGGCGTTGTCTAGATACCATTGAACAGTCTTGAGCAACCCCGTCACAAAGGTCTGCCGAGGCCGCCAGCCTAGTTCTCGCTCGATCTTTGAACAATCAATGGCATAGCGGCGATCGTGACCTGGCCTATCCTTGACGAACGAAATCAGATCCGTATAAGAGGTGCGAGCGGGCCTGAGCTCGTCGAGGATGGCGCACAGTTGCCGCACCAGATCAAGATTCGACATCTCCTGCCGGCCGCCAATGTTATAGGTCTCGCCAGGTACGCCAGACGTAAGTACCGTCCGAATTCCTTCACAGTGGTCATCGACATAAAGCCAGTCCCGAACATTCAACCCGTCGCCATATACCGGAAGCGGAAGACCCTGAAGTGCCCGCAATGTTATTAGAGGAATTAGCTTCTCAGGCAACTGGCGCGGACCGTAATTATTGGAGCAATTGGTCGTCAGGACCGGAAGGCCATAGGTGTGGTAATAGGCCCGCACCAAATGATCCGAAGCCGCTTTGGAAGCCGAGTACGGACTGTTGGGCGCGTAGGCTGTTAGCTCAGTAAAAGGCGGTGAATTTGGAGTGAGAGAACCATATACTTCATCGGTAGAAACATGCAGAAACCGAAACTTGCTCCGCTCACTGGATGGTAACTCACTCCAGTATTCGCGCGCCCCTTCCAGTAATTGGAAGGTTCCTTCGATGTTAGTCCGAACAAATTCTGCCGGACCGAGAATTGACCGGTCCACATGGCTCTCCGCGGCAAAATGCACGATCGCTTGCGGTCGCTGTTCTTTGATGACGCGTCGAACCAACGCGCCGTCGGCAATGTCTCCGCGCATAAAGCAATAACGGCTGTCTGCCTCCGCCTCACGCAGATTCTCAAGACTTCCTGCGTAGGTGAGCTTGTCCAAAACCGTCACCGCGGTCTGTTGCTCGACCAGCCATTGCAACACGAAGTTGGAACCAATAAATCCAGCTCCGCCCGTCACCAGAATAGACGAATTCAATACGATCTCCTTTCATTCCCGCTCTGCAAATAGCACTCAGTCAATACGGCAATATCAAGCCGTGAGGAACCTCCCTAAGTGCCAGTGCCTGCAAGGACCACGCCAATGGTCCTAAGAATAATTTTAATATCCAGCCAAACGCTCCAGTTCTCTATGTAGGTTACATCCAGCGAGATATAGCTGTCGAATGAGGGATCTTGACGGGCTTGTACCTGCCACAGTCCTGTAATTCCGGGAGTCACATCGAGCCGGCGCAGATGACTGAGTTTATACTCACGCACTTCGCTGGCAATCGGTGGCCGGGGTCCGACGATGCTCATATCGCCATGGAGTACATTGAAGAACTGAGGCAGTTCATCCAGAGAGTACTTGCGCAAGATGCGCCCCACTCTGGTAACGCGAGGATCGTTGGTAACTTTGAATAACACTCCGTCGCGCTCGTTCATGTGCATCACGTCGGCGCGGCGCTTCTCTGCGTCACGAACCATAGTGCGGAATTTGATGCAACGGAAGACACGCCCCTTCTTGCCGATGCGTTCCGAAAAATAAAAAACCGGCCCGCGCGAATCAAACTTGATCGCGAGGGCGAGGGCGAGCAACACCGGCGAAATGACGATCAGTATCAGAGTCGAAATCACCATATCAAGCAACCGCTTTAGCACCAGAGCTATCTCAGGCACCTGACCGCAATGCAGTGGAATGGTGGGAAACTGACCAATGTACTCGACAGGATTGTTCCAGGCCAGCCCGTCGTACATGTCAGGAACGACGCGCATGTCAACGCCATTTATGCGAGCCTGTTGCAGAACTTCTTTGACGATGCCCCGTTGTTCACATGGTGAAGTGAAAAACACTTCATCCACGAAATGCTTGCGTGTATGCTGAAAAAGATTGTCGAGCGTACCTACAACATCGCGTGACTCCCAGGCAAATCCGGTGCAGGCTCCGGGAAAGTCGATAAAGCCCTTGAAGTTATAGCCGAGATGCCGAATGCTTTCAAGATGATTGCGAAGTGCGTGTGCCTCGGGTCCGGTGCCAACAATAAGGACGTTGCGAGTACCAATGCCACGATCAAAGTCACGGTAGAGCAGTAATCGGTAGACGAGCCTGCGCAGGCTGAGTAGGATGGTGACTAGCGCAATCGTGATAAATACGATGCTACGGGAAATATCTTCTGCGTGCATCAGGTAAAGCGTTCCCGTAAGCAGCAGACCAGAAGTAAAGCAGGCCTGCACACTCAATCTCTGCTCATGTAGAAAGCTGCTGAGGCGTCTGGGCGTGTACAAATGCAACTGCCTGCTGACGATCAAAAGCGAGACAGTAAACACACACACTGCCGCAAGCAGAATCCCCATCGAACGGCCATGAATGAGCGTGCCGTGCCAAAAACTCTTTGCGCCAGCCACCGGTCCCATATGCCGCTCATACAATGTAACCAGTGTCGCGCAGAAAAGGATCATAATCGCATCCATAACCATCCACAGCGCGGCCGTGCCACGCAGATTGCGCGCGGAACCCGCCGCGGACCCTTCCGTCCAATCCGGGGAAGAAGACGTGGACTCAGAGACTCTTTGCCAAAATTCCGAAGTCGCCATAATTGTTCCTCTGACCTCACCTGTTGAAAATATTCGGAGATTAAGTTGCGGGGATATATCCGGCAAAGTCTAAGTACAAGTGACTCAGATAGCGAGCCGGATCTGGTAAGAATTTGAGTTGAAATCCTGGTTCAAGATAGAATCGAAGCCGGAGGAAGTCCACCTTGAACAGGAGTACGACCTGGCTTCAGTGCCGTCCGGCAGATGAGCATCCTCGAATGCGCTTGTTCTGTCTTCCCCATGCGGGAGGAGGCGCCAGCGCTTTTCATTCCTGGAACACCGCGCTGGCAGATTCGGTGCAGATATGTTCTGTCCTTCTGCCTGGTCGAGAGAGTCGGCATGCCGAGCCACTTTACACACAGATAGATCCGCTGATAGATCTCATGGCGCGTGAATTGCATCCCTGGTTGGATATCCCTTTCGCGATCTTTGGTCATAGCATGGGTGCATTGCTTGCCTTCGAGTGGGCGCGCAGGTTGCAGGATGAAGGGCACCCTATGCCTCTCTGGCTCTTTCTTTCTGGCCGTCGCGCCCCTGATTTGCCAGATGATTCGACTCCTCTGCACCCGCTTTCTGACACTGAATTCCTTGCGGAGCTTTCTCGTCGCTACGACGGAATTTCACAAGAGTTTCTGCGGGATGCGGAGCTGATGGAAGTCTTCCTCCCGATTCTGCGGGCCGATCTTGCGGTCGTTGAGAGTTATCGCTTCCGAGAGATCGATCCGTTGGACTGCCCGATTACCGTCTTCGCCGGAGCGAAAGATACAAGTGTCAACTGGAGCCAGTTACTAGCCTGGAGGCGCCAGACGCGCCGTCGTCTTGCAATACAGTTACTTCCTGGGGGACACTTTTATCCTCAGGGCCCGTTGCTGCAAACAATCTCTGCAACCCTTTCTGGATTGCATTACTGAATCGCTTGTTGAACTCTCAATGCACTTCAGATCTGCCCGGCCAGTTCAGCGATTCTTCTGTTTTGCTCTCGCGCTTCGAGCGGAATATGTGGACGGCCCTTGACTGTCTGTTTCGCTCTTTGTAGGGCTGTAAAGACCGAGCTCTTGACGCGATCTGATACGGGATGCGCCCCTGGAGGATGCGGTCGCAAGCCCGCGCGGCGAAGATAATAATTCGCCTTATAGAGATTTGCCCAGTGCTGGTCGTGAAACTGAAAATTAACATTCAAAGTTACAGAAATGTTGTTCTTGTTACGCAACCAATGCGGGGAATTGATCGGAATATGTACACCTGTTCCCGGGCGCATTGGAAACACGATGGCTCTGGACTCAAATTCCGGCTTATAGCGAGCCGCGCGATTGTCCGCAGTCCAGTAGACTTCAAGTTCTTCATCGGGAACAATCTCCTTATCGGCACGGTCGAATACGTGAATCTCCTTGTCGCCCTGAATCTGGAAAATCCAACTAACCTCGCGGTCCAGATGGTACTCCGTCACGCGATTAGGAGACGTGATAAAGAGAATCGCCTCGAACCATTTAATCTTGCGCAAAAGCTCGCGCGTGGAAAGTTCAAGAATGTCGCGTATGCACTTTTCCAAAACATCGCTGTAACCCGCCTCACGCTCGACGTGCTTCAGGATAATCCACGCCTGCGCGGTATCGATCTGGCGAATCAAATCGACCGCGGCCGTGCTCGGCATCTCGGGGCGAATAGGTTTCTCGCCGGCCTCGATTAGACCGTTATTGAAATATACGTCTCCGCCGGCGAGATGAGGGTTGCGGCGTGTAGCCACCTTTTCGGCCAAATCCACCAACCGGGAAAGCTCGAAGAGCGGGCTTCCGGCGAGATTGTGCGAGAACTCGTAAGGCAGCAAATTCAGATTTTTGGTAAAGACGTCGGACGCGCACTGCATGATGTGATCGGAGGATGTGGGCATAAGGTCCTCCCCAATCTTGGGGTCTGGTCTATCAATTAAAAGTTTGGAATCCGCAATTCTCGGAATCTTACTGACCATTTGATGCGATCGATGATATGGCGCCGCTGGTGATGGCTGGCCACGTATCGAGCGTAACTTCGGAAAACAAACTCGAATGAGTGCGAAAAATCTCCGGGTCGCCGCCGCGAAGCGACTTATCAAAGAAAGCAACTACATATGTTCGCGCAATCTTTTGAATTCGCCCGGCGGGGATCGCGCCCCGATGCGACAACCTGCGCAGCGGTGAAATGAGAGGCTGATCCGTGAAGTCCTCGTGGGACGCTCCCTTCACGTAAACCAGATATCCGCCGAATCTGTGCAATGAACTTTCCAGATCGGCAAAGTCCGTCGCATCGAGATTTGCCTCCACCTTCCCGCCTGCATCGGAGACTTCGCCCACTTGATTGGTATACGCTTCCATAACTAGCAACGGCTGGTTAGGACCTCGTTCTCGGATTGCATCGAAAAACCAACCGTCCATATTCACCGAGCCATGAACTCGGGGATCTTCAGCGCAGAGCGCGGTGGCTGCTGCTCCGCCGAACGAATGCCCAATAGCTCCAGCCCTATTCGTATCCATGCGTCCGAACCACGGTGTACCTGTTGCGCGATTCATCTCATCCAGGCGATCTAGAACGAATCGCTGATCCGCGACCGACTTAACCAACTCCCGATCCCAGATCGCTCTTACATGCTCTGCGGTACTGTTCTCCGGAGCGTCGATGTCAATCGGAGCGATTCCATGAACGACCCTTCCGTCTGGAAATGCAACCAGGTTGGCATTGTAAGTATGATCGATGCTAGCGACAACATAACCGTGACTCGCCAACTCCTCGATCAAAAAAGTGTCATTGGTTCGTCTGCCGCGCCACGCATGGTTAAAAAGAATCACTGGAAATGGAGCGCCCATGTGCGCCATTGGTACGTCCAGACGCGAATTCGTTAGAATCTCGCTCTGATAAAAACTGAGTGCATCGGTTTCTCGTGGTTCGCGGTAACGGGCGAAGTGATTCTGCGAAGCCTCAGCCGGATACCATATCTGGACCATCAATTCTCGAGCCGCCCCGTCAATAGGACCAGCATCCTCAATGCGCTTCGAGTCTTTGAAATACAGAATCGACGTACCGATTGGATAAGGCCCGGTTGGCGTGGGCAAAGTAAACATCGGCAAGAGAAGCGATAGAGACATGCCTCCGGCAGTCATCAGCAGCGCCAATGTTGCCGTGATCATTCGAAGTTGCGACTTGCTTTCACTCGTCTTCCATGCGACGGGGCAAATGAGAGCGCAAGCTGCGTACGCGGGAATCATCTGCCAGCGTGCACCTTCAATCATCCCATGGAAAACAGCGACCGCCAACGCGGCGGCAGCTAACAAGCGGCCAACCTGCGGCCAGCGTCCTATCCACACGGAGATAGCTGTAACCGCAGTAAGAACGACGAAACACAATTCAAAAGGCCGCATAGATTATCCGTGCACAAATTGCAGAACATAAGCTAGCTTCCAGATGTCGCAACCTTGAATGGAATCGCTCTGTTCATCGGGTCAGGCGCTGGCCTTGTCCTGCCGGACGGGTTCTTTTACAACTACCGGACGACGATGCCGGTATGATTGTTCGTAGGTCCGAAGTTCACTTTTCAGTGCACGATCCGCTCGATCCAGTCCTATCTTGTTCAGGACCACGGCGACACCAGCAACCTCCAGTCGTTCAAGAAGGCGAGCAGAGCGATCCAGTTCCTCCTTGGTCGTCATGCCGGACCTCGTCACAAGCACAGTTGCATCGGAGACTCGCGCCAGATACTCGGTATGCGCGGAAATTGGTAGCGGATTCGCATCGATCAGGATCACATCGTATTGTTCGCCCGCGTGATGCAGTGTCCTCATCACGGTGTTGGGCGCGGGAATCTCGGATTCCATGCGGTTCCCCTTGTGGTCGTGAACCGCGGCGAGTGGCGCGATCGATGTCGACTGAATTTCGCTGGTTCGATTCAGGCCTTGCAGAAGAACCAATTCAGATCGCCATGAGGCATTATTGGGGTGAGCCTCCAGACCTTCGATGTCTGAGGCTACGATCATCCGTGTTCTCAGGTCGAGACTTCGTAACTTGTCGCTCAGTTCTCTTACCACTGTGCTTGTACCGCAGCCATGCGCCGGAGAAGTGAACATGAAAACTCGCGCTCCAGAATTCCTAACTGCATGATCGATACCTGCGGCCAGACGAAAATAATATTCTCCCGCAATCTCGCGGCGAAACTCGCGATTGTCCAGCAGTACCCCGAGTGGATGAAAGCCCAGCACCCGTTGTATATCCTGGGAGGTGTAAATTCTCGCGTCCAACAGATCAAGTCCGACCGGCACGGCAACAGCACACGTAAAACTTAGGAACATCAGAGCAAGCAGTAAGATCTTCAGCTTGCTCTGCTCCGGTCCTATCGGCGTGAGCGCTCTGGATGATACATGGATCGAACCAGGCGAACTGCTTTCCAGTTCCAGATCGCGGATGCGTTCATTGACTGCCTGATACGCCTTTTGCAGGCTATCGATCTCAGGCCCCAACTCTGACGCCCTCTGGAACTTAGGTGCGGCTGTGGTGGCCGAATGTGTTTTTTCTCCTAGTTCCTGTGTAAGTTGAAGCTCGATCATGCGCGTGCGCGCCGTCTCCTGGCGCAGTTTGTCCTGAAGATGTTCGCCGGCTTTGCGTCTAAGGTCGTTCATCATCCCATCAATCGAGGCTAACTCCTCCTTGTCTTTCTGGTAGACTGGGTGATCCGGCCGCAGGCCGTTCATTTCCTCGATCAGCGCGGCCTTGCGACTATTTAGGTTACTCCTGACTCCGGATAACCCCGAGTCTGCGGCGATAGCTTCGTCCGCGGCAGCGTCCGATACATTTGAGTCCGTTGAGCTATTTCCCTTCATGACTGAAGCCTGCTGCGCTTCGACCGCTTCACGCTGCATGCGCGCGACACTCAACTGATCGCGCAGCGTTTGCGATGACGCGTCATAGGGGTTAGTTGCGCCCTCTTTGGATGAAATTGTGGCCACGCCCAATTCCTCCATAAGTTGCGCCTGCTCGGAAAGACGATCATCCATCTCCTTCTGCAGTTTGTCCTTCTCCTGATGGAGCGTGTTCAGTCGAGCATCCAGCCCATAAAATTCCTCGTTTTTCGTTTTATCTACATAGGTGTCGGTGACTGTATTCACAATCTCGGCCAAGCCCCCCGCAGAGGGGCCAACCAACCCAATTGTTACTTCGTAGGTTGAGCCGATTCTTTTCACTTCGAGTCCCTGTTGCAGCACTTGAATCTCATAGGGCAGTGCCGGACCGCTCCTATGGCGCACAGAATAAGGCAGTTTCGCGATGGCATCCGCAATGATGTCATGCCGAGTAACTGTCTGTATCTGATCCTGGACATACGAGTCATACGGAAGTTCCACCTCACTATCGCCCGCCAGCATCTTGGGGAACTTAGGTGAAAGATAGACGATACTGTGCGACTCAAATACAGGCTTGGCCTTCTTATGGAGAACAAAAAGGCCAAAGCTGAGAAACACAACAAGCACCGCCGTGGCGACGAACCAGTGACGGCGAAGGCTGCCAACCAGATTGATTCTCGAACTGAGTTTCTCCGAGGAATTATCCGTCGAGCGCAACGGGAGCGCAAACGGGCTCTTCAAGATTCCAGTGGGCGAATTGTCAGGCGTTGAATTGAGCATAATCAACCTTTCAAACTTTCACAATCAATGAACTGCAAGTGCTGCGAAACTGCCCATCGTCAAAAAAGGCGCCAGTTGCTGCATCACAAATCCAACCTTCGAAAGACCACTCTTTGGCACATAGATGATGTCCCCCGGGTTGAGCGACACTTCCATGCCTCCATTCGGCTTCAACAAGTCATTGAAACGGACATACTGAGTCTTGTCTCCCTTGCTCCGATGCACAACCTGAATCTCTGGATTATTCCCCGCATTGTCACTTACTCCTCCCGCTTCGCCAAGAACGGAAGAGAGCGTCGAGTTATGCTTCAGTGCTATCTCACCAGGGTGTTGCACCTGTCCCATGAGAGTGACTGTTCTTGTCGAGATTGCAGGCACAAAAACTACGTCATTGCGGCGCAGACGGAGATCTGCCAATGGGCTTCCGCTCGCGAGTAACTCCTGCAGATCGACCCAGTAGACCTCTTCGCCGCGGTAGATCACACATTGCTCGGGAACGTTGCCGTCAGGACTCGTTTCGATGCCGCCCTTGGATAGAACCTCCAGCAGGGTGGGCGTCTGATCGAAATTTACAGTTCCAGGGCTCTTCACATTTCCCAGAAGAATAATATGATTTGAGCCGTATTTTTCCACCTGCACTGTGGCTTTCAGATTGGTAAAGTAAGGCGATAGCGCGTTGGCAACTTTCTCCGCCGCCGCTTCGCGGGTCAGGTCGGCGAGCTTGATCGGCCCCGCCAGCGGCAACGTCATGCGACCATCTGGACCAATCACATCCTTGCTGGCTAACTCGGGACGTCCGGGATACTGGATCGAGATTTCATCGCCTGCACCCAGCGTGTATTCCTCATCCGCGGCGGGCTCAAACCTGCGTAAGGTTTCGATGGGGCTTAATTTAAGTTTAGGATCGGGAGGATTATCCTGAGACGACTCGTCAACCCGCTGCCTTGATTGCGCCGAACCTTTGGCCGCTTGATTCTCTGGCGGTACCGCCCATGAAGCCCTTGGGCACGCTATGCCAATCGCAAAAAGAACAGTGCTGCAAAAGATGAGCACAAGATGTCGATTCGATAAACTCATGGAAGACTCCTTCTTCGCGTGTGCAGCCTCAAGATATTTCATTCGGGCTGCGTGTTTGACCTTTTCGAATGCTAATTAGAAGACAACAATTTATTGATATGTCCTCTATTCATTGACCGTCCACCGGAGAGATGCGCTCAGTGCGCACCCATGCGGACGTTGCTCGCGAGTTATGCCATATCTCCGGAATCATGCGAAGTTTCCAGAAAATATAGAAAGGGATCGTCATAAGAATTCGCATCGATCCCCAAAAATCTGAACCGCAGGCGGCAGCGGTGATTACATGAACGATAAGAATCAGAAATCCGCCCAGAGCATAGAGCCTCAGCCATGAAATGGGAAGGCACGCAGCAACCAACAGCAGCGACACTTCCATGGCGAGCGGCAATGCCAACAAATCAAAAAGCGGCTCTATAAACCTAACTCGTCCATGGAAAAGATCAACTAGCAGCCTGGGGACCCAGCGTCTCATCATCCGTTGGCGGCCGCCTTCCCAGCGAGCTCGCTGCGTGTGTGCTCCATGATCCGAAAGGGGCATTTCTCCACGCACAGAGGCGGTGTCAACAAACTCAACGCGAATGCCGGCTTGAATCAGAGTCAGGTGATATTCAAGATCCTCGACTAAGGAGTAGGCTCCGTAGGGAACCCGCGCCAACACTTCCCGTCTGAGAGCGAAGCCATTGCCAAATATGCCGGCCGAGAGCCCCAGCCGCTCTCGGCCACGAGGACGAATTACATTAAATCCTTGCAGCGCAAGTGCCATCAACTTAGTGCGCCGACTCTCCTCGGAATTCTTTACCTCATAGCGACATTGCAGCGCTTGCGCACCAGTTAGAAACCTTTGCTTTACCGCGGCTATCAGGCCAGTGGTAACAACCGAGTCCGCGTCCACCACCAGCACCGCCTGCGAAGGCCCCGCCAGAGCGGCGGCAAAACCATAACTAAGTGCGCAACCTTTGCCGTTCTGACTTGGATCATTCAGTACCAATACCCTTGCGCCCGCCGCCTCAGCTTCTGCCGCGGTCCTGTCCGAGCAGTTATGCGCAACCGTCAGTATTTCCGTGTCAAAATCGGCTGCAGCCAATAGGCTCCGAATACAGCGCCCTATCAAAGCCTCTTCATTGTGGGCTGGAACTACTACGCTCAGCAGGAATCTTTCTGACCCTGCGGCTTGATCCTTCACGCTCCTTGCAGGCAGCAGGGATGCCAAGGTCAGGATGAATAACTCCACGAGCAATGGCAACGTCGCCAGTACCAGCACAGCCCCGAAGATGTGGAGCACTTGAGATAGAAGCATGAGTATCAACTCCGGGTTCTCTGACGGTAACTAACTGCTGCATGGCTTGCCCTCAACAAACTCAGTGGGCGTCGGCGGGGATAAGTTCTCGATTCAACCCATCTATCTCCATGCCGTTTGGCGATAGATCTGAAATCGCCTTGACCACCACCTCACGATTGAGCAATTGCCGCACCTGACGATACACATCCGGGACTTCCTGAAGGTGAATCGGGATCATCTGGCCGTTAATCCGGCAGAAGGCCCAATCTTCGCCAAACTGCTGCGGAATTGGCAACATCTCGGGTTGGATGCGCCGCAGCGCTTCAGCGACTTTAGGAGCCATGCGAAAGAAAACTCTTAGCCTCGATGCGCCTACAACCTGTGCCAGAAGCCTATCCAGCCCAGCCAGCCAAAGTTCACGCTTCCAGCTGCGGGCTATATTCATCACATAAATCAAAGAGGCTAGCGCGTCCGCTCCGATGTAAGCAGTATTGCTCATATCCAGCACCACATGAGAGCCGCTAAGGACCGCGCTGCGCACGTCGGATTCAAATTGCGGCAACAGTGCGCCAGTGAAATCCCCATCAATGCGCATAACCGTGGCCGGCCCAACTACCTTCAGAGTGATTTGTGCCTCGTGGTGCCGTTTCCCCTGCATCGCCATCGCCACCAGTTGTACCGGAAGATAGCGCAGCAGACCCACAATATTGCTCATATAACGCTTCGCCAGTCGCGATGGCTCCTGAAGCATCCGGTGAATCCATTCCATGCCGCGCTGCTGCATCCAGAGTGGCGCACGCTGGTTTCGTCCGCTTAGAAAATCAAATGAACCGCCTACCCCGATGCAGACAGGCACATCCAGTCTGTTGCGATGCATAGCCAGCCATTTTTCCTGCTTCGGGTTTCCAAAAGCCACCAGAAGGATGTCGGGTTTGGCTGCCTTGATCTTCGACAGAATATCCTCATGATCCATCTCTTCCAGCGACTGATGCTTTGGGCAATAACGTCCCGCGATGCGGGCACCAGGAAAGGTCTTCTCCATCCAAGCGACCGTGCCTGCTGAACTCTCTTCTTCCGCCCCAAGAAGGAAGATTCCATAACCGCGCTCGGCAGACAATCGTGCCAGTTGCGCCACCAGATCGACTCCCGCCACTCGCTCTTTCAATCCCGTTCCCAATAAACGAGATGCCCACACCAAAGGCATGCCGTCAGCGAGAACAATATCGCAGGCGGAGAGATTTTCGTAAAGTTCCTCATCGTGGATCGATTTCATTAGGAAATCCACGTTGGCTGTTGCGATCTGATGAAATCCTCCTTCCGCAATTTCCGCCTCAACTGCATCCAAAACTTCATCCATCGTCAAGTTATCGACAGCTACGCCCAAGATAGCAACACGAGTATCAATTGGTTTTGTCATTGTGATCACTCCGAATGGCTCGTTCAGTGACGGGTCGCTCCGCTCTTTCTATGTTTCAGCGAGGAGTGGTCAAACCCGCAGTAGGGAAGAAAACAAGGCAATGGCGTTCTCACAAGCTGAGAAGACCGAAGGCGATCGCGCAGTCGAGTATTTCCTTTAAGAAAACACCCTACTGCGCGATGTCAAAAAGTTTTCGTAATTCCAGAAGGCGCCGCAATTCTCGGCACCGGATCAATCGGATAACGGGGAACCGACTGTGAGCGCTTCGCTCTGCTAAGGCAGGCTCTCAGACGTCTTTGTGACTAATCAGATCACACGTATTGCGGCTGAACCAACTGCCCGGAACTGAATGATCTGTCCTGGTAGCGTTCATGCACGGCTTCCACATCATTCAAACCAAGCTCCGCAGAGATCGCCTGAGAGAAAACAGAGATCGTGATGATAAGTCGAAGACTGTTTTTGATCCGCGCCAAGCGCCCTTGTACGCCCGCAAGCGGCCCCTGTGTCACTCGCACCAGAGCGCCGGGCGTCAACACATCGCACCGCTCACAAGGCGCATTGCTGTCCAGAGCTCGGCGAACAGCTTCAATTTCCAGCTCCGAAACCGGGCTTGGCGAGTGATTTCCGCCCAACAGACGAACAATTCCGCTGGTCTCGAGCACCCGTACCCGGTTGCGCAAACTGGGCTCCTGGTAAACAAAAAGGTAGCCGCTGAACGCCGGCACATCAACAACCTTGCGGCGATCCTTCCATTGATGAACTTCTCGCAACAACGGAAGATAGGTCCTGACGCCTTTGGTCGTTAGAGCCGCGGCTACTCGCTGCTCGCAGCGATAAGCGGTCTGTACTGCGAACCACGCCGGATTGAAACCCTCTGAATGAGGCATCCTTCCGGTCTGCATTTCTGATTCAAAGCAGGCTTCGCCCATGTCACTCCCATCTGAGTTCCGGCAATCCAAATTGAGTTATGTTCGTTACCGAAGGGGAAGCGCAAGAGCAAATTGCTCGCTCGTTGCACCAAGGCAAAACTCCGCAGAACCCCGAACCTTGAGCTGCCTCATACCGTAATAGTGTGAGCGCATTCCAATTCGTTTCAGCTTCTGTGGCAATGAAAAATTGCAGTCGTTCAATCTTCGGCTAAAACCTTATTACCCAGCTCGGTGTTCCACCCGGTCAGATTGCTGCCGCCACCGATCGTCGCTCTCTTGAATAGCCATTCCGCATCACACCCCAATACCATTGCGATCTCTTGTCGCGTTTGCCTCCGGGGTGCTCGAACTCCATTTACGATTCGGCTTAAATATGCCTCATCAATACCCAGCAGCTTGGCAAGTCGATTCTGCCGCATGCCGGTAGTGTACATACGCAGTTTCAAATTGGGGTAAATACCTCGCTCTTTCTCCGTCTCTCGTCGCTCTGCTGTTTGCATCGCATATATTCCTCTGTCTTATTTTCATGTGTGACAAATGTCACATACATGTCAAACGACTTGCGCCTAACATTTTCTGTCCTGAAGCAATTGTGAGGGTTGTCACAACTTATTGCAAATAGTCTTTGGTAACTTTGATCCGCTCCTTTAGTAATTTTATAAAGGCTTTTCACTCGCTAAACAGAAAATATGTATTGATTCTAAAAGACTTATCTTGCTCATCAGAAACCTTTCCAACCAGCCAGGCTCACCAGCCTCCTTATAAAAAGCTTATTAATCTAACTTAATTGGCAACTTGTTGTCTACATTGCCGTCTGCGCTTCGAGGGCTTTTCACCCAATCGTATCTTCGTAGTCAACCGTGCGCTGCACTATTGACCAGTTCCCCGCCGGCGTGGCTACCGCTCCAAAAAAGCCATCCACCATCTCCAGATCCATAACGCGCCAGTAGATTTCGGTGTCCTTGTCGGGCGCGATCGCGAGCTTCACCAGGTTCACAGACGGTTGCGAAACGTCCACCGTACCCAACCCGCCCTGGAGTCCAAAACCAGCGGCTTTTAACACCGCTTCTTTTCTCGTCCATAAGCGCAGAAAGATCCTGGCTTGTTCCTGCGGCGTCTGTGCGGCCGCAACCATTGCTGATTCCTTCTCGGTGAAATACGCTGCGGCGATGTCGAGAAACTCGACTCCGCGTTCAATTGCCTCCACGTCGATGCCGACTTCTCCGGCGGTTGAAAATGCAATCAGGCCCAGCCCGCCGGAATGTGTCACATTGAAATGCAGTGCCTGATGCTCAGCTAAAAATGGCTTGCCGTAGCAATTGGCTGCGAATGTAATTTCCCGTGGAGTCTTCCGCAGATATCCGGCCAATCCCTGCCGCAGCATCGCCCGGCAAAGCCTGAATCGGTATGCATCTTTCGCAAAGGCATAGCGTCCCGCACGCTCGCGCTCTTCCGTCGATAAGATCTCGTCAAGGCTCACGCCCGGATTCAACGGCCTGTCAAGATCGATCCGCCACACTTCGATGGTTTTTTCGGTACGCAATCTCAATGGCAATACGCCGTCGCTCATAGTATTCTTCCCATTTCTAAAACATGGCTCGCTCGCAACAACTGCTATCATGGCTGCGGGCTTTGTTTATCTTAGCCTGCCCCTCTAGTGAATCGGCTCGCGCCAGTGCGTTGGGAAACCAGTAGCTCATCTCATGACTGCTGTGGAGACACTTTCAGGATATGCAACAGTTCCCTCTGATCGCCCTTCTCGCTTGGATCCCTGTCGGCCTGTTTCTCTTTCGCCGCTATCCGGTTCGCATTGCAATTCTTGCCAACTTTCTCGGAGGATGGGCGCTTCTACCCGGCGCAATCTATACGCCAACAGATGAGAGTTTCCCTTATTGGATCCTCGGAGTTTGTCTCCCCACCAACTATTTGCTCACCAAAGCCACGGTTACCGGACTGGCTGCACTCGCCGGAATGTTGATCTTTCATTTCGCCGATTTGAAGAGATTCAAGCCTGACCTCTGCGACCTTCCCATGGCGCTCTGGTGCTGTCTCCCGCTTCTCTCAGCGGCCACACATTGGAAGACTTTTCACGAGGGCCTCGTCGGAGCCGTATACCAGACCATCGCCTGGGGCGTGCCTTGGATGCTCGGCCGCAGATATTTTTCCGATCATGAGTCGCTGCTCCTGGCCGCCAAAGCATGCGTAATTGCGGGACTCTGTTATCTGCCGATCTGCTTGGTCGAGATAGCTACTGGTCCGCAACTGTATGCTCTCGTCTATGGCTATCAGCCGTACCGCTGGGTGGGCGCCGGGCGTTACCTCGGCTTTCGTCCCATCGGCATGATGGAAGACGGAAATCAATTGGGCATCTGGATGGCTGTCGCCGCCCTGATTGCAATCTCTCTCTCGATACGACGCCTGACAGCACGCATTCTTGGCTTGCCCATCGGCTGGGTTGCGATCGGGTTAACTGCCATTACGTTCCTCTGTCAGTCGGCTGGCAGTATTCTCCTGCTTCTCATCTTGCTACCCTTGGCGCTCTTGAAGCGCCGCTCCTTCCTGCGCGCCTCCGTGGCTCTCCTGGTCCTTGGTATCGCCGGCTTCGCGCTCTTCCAGATGACGAATCGCATTCCCTTGCGTGTGGTGGCTGAAAATAATGGCGTTGCTCATTCCGTCGTCACCACCCTCGATAGATTTGGTCGCCACTCCCTGGCCTGGAGGTTGGCTCGTGAACAAAGCAATATGACTCTCGCGCTGAGGAAACCTCTACTCGGATTTGGACAATGGAATTGGTGGCAAAGCGGTGATCTGCGACCCTGGAGCCTGTGGCTGCTGGTGCTCGGTATGTACGGTTTGATTGGCCTTGCCGCCTTCGCAGCTCTATTGTTTCTACCTGTACTACGCACCGCTTGGTCCTCAGCACAAAATAGCGACCCAGATGACTCGAATCTCCGCCAGGCATTGGCCGCCGTCATTTTAATGATCGCCTTCGACGCCCTGCTCAATGGAGCGATGATTCTGCCTTATCTGCTACTGGCGGGAGGACTGACAACCAGAACCGCTAGCCCGCCGACCCTTCAACCGAAGTAATCCAGCGAATTGACTAAGGAGCAGCATTCACCCATGAGCCATTTGACCCGACGCGATCTTTGCCTTGCACTTCCGGCCCTCAGTTTCCTCCCAGTCTTGACCGGGGAGGCGTCTGCCCAGACCCAGCCCGCATCGACACAGGCGCCCAGCGCGCCTTCCGCTAACTCCCTCAATACGGATTTCTCCCAATGCAAGGCCTTTTTCTTCAATCAGCTCCCCATACGCTCTTCGAACAGCGGCGTTTTCACCCATGACATCGCTCGCGGCGTGGTTCCTACCGGCGAGGTCGTTGAGTTACACGAAACCACTGTTGAACCCGGCCAGATGCCGCATCCACCGCATCAACATCCGCACGAAGAGTTCATCCTGATCCGCGAAGGAACCATGGATTTTATTTATGGGGGCGAATCCCATATCCTGGGTCCGGGCAGCGTCGGCTTCACGGCTCCAAATCAGATGCACGGCTTCAAGAATGTTGGCACAACGCAAGCAAACTACTTCATCTTCTCGCTCAGCAAGAAATAGCTCCAGAAAGCACAGGGTAGAGCCCCCGCTTGCGTTTTTTTGAATGATCCTATCGGAAGAGATGCGGCACAAAGCAACTGGTGTTATTGGTGATCAGCCCTGTGGACTCGCGGATTCCCATCCCTGCCGGTTCGCCGTCCACCAGCCAGGAGCCAAAGACTGCCGTCTTGCCCTGCGCTACCGCCATCGGCGCCAGCGCCTGATAAACGTAGCCCTGGGCATTCTCCCCATCCAGCACACCCTCCACGGCCTCTCCTTCGTGAACCACCGCAATCCCTGCGCCTTCACGCCCCAAAAGAGGCTTGCGGACATAGCTATTGAGCTCATGCGGACCGTCTAAATACGCGGGGACCAATAGTTCATGACCGGGGTTGAGTTCCCAAAGAATTGCCAGGAGCGCCTTGTTCGACCACATCATCTTCCAAATGGGTTCGATCCATAGCGTGGAACCCCAGACACGCCGATCATTGCGCGGACCATACTGCTGCAACGCCGCCGCAGGCGGCAGCGTAGAAAGAGCCTGTTGGGCGAACGGTTCGTTCAGTAGCCACTCCCAAGGGTATAGCTTGAAAAGCGTCTCCATCACATGGTTGTCGAGATCCACAAAGCGTGAGCGCTTCGCGTCCCAACCTATCTCTTGCATGGCTATGTGCTTCGTATGTAAACCGCCCTGTTCGGCAGTATCGCGCAAGTACGCAACCGTCATCCGATCTTCTTCGCTGCCGCCATCTGCAAAGTAAGTCGGATTCGTGACATACTCCTTGAGGTCCTTCCACTTGGCGATCAATTTCTCATGGAGCGAGTTGAACTGGTCCGCGCCTGGAAAGCAATCTTCCAGCCAGTACCACTGCGCAACAGAGGCCTCGACCAACCCCGTAGGGGTGTCGGCGTTATACTCCAGCAGCTTGATGGTGCTCCCATCGTAAGCCAAATCGAGCCGCCCATAGAGCGCTGGAGGTTCACTATTCCAGGCGGCGCGGATAGCCGGAGCGGCAGCAGCAGGAATGCCCATCTGAGCCAGCCGGTCCTGACTGAGAATCACGTCTCCGGCCGCGAGAGCCAGTTTCTGAATCTCGGCCGTGGCCGCCTCCAGGCGGTCAATTTCGGCAGCAGTGAACTCCCAGTAAGCTGACTCGTCCCAATAGGGAGCGCCGTCGGCAAGCGTGTGATAAGTCAAACCTATGTGCTCGACACTCTTTTGCCAATTGTTACGTGGGATTACCGTCAAACGGCGCATCTATTCTCCTCCAGCCCCGCCATCCTCACCACCAATTCCGCCAAACCCGCCGCGCGTGATGCTGCCGCCGACAACGGCATCGCCAACGTGTCCACCGCTCGATCCGCCATAAACATAATGGGATCCATACACACCCGTCTGACAGGCAGAGTCGGGCAGCAAACGGCCTTGCGCATCAACGCAATCCTGGCGCTGGTCGCGGCAGGCAGTCATCGACAACGCGATGGCCGCAAGAAGAGTCAGTTTCACTTCTCTGGATTTACGCATGTGGATCGTTGCGTACAAGACTACAGATGTTCGGCATAGATACACAAGCCGCAACCTTTTCTCTAGTTGCGAATCCCGGCAAGCAGCCCTTCAATCTCCGTCTTTTCGGCGGCACTCACCGGCAGCAGCGGCGCGCGCGCGCGGCCTCCGTAGTAGCCATTGAAATCGCAGGCGTGTTTGAGGCCGCTAATGCCTAACTGGCCGACAATGCGTTGACTCGGAGCAGAGACCCGCTCTTGCTTCTCCGCGGCCAGCTTTCGGTCACGATCCTTCCAAGCCAGATAGACTTCCTGGCAAGCCTGCGGGGCGCAAGCGGCAAAGGCAAGAATTCCCCCGGCAGCGCCTGCATCCAGAGAGTCCAGCAGCGTGGCTGTCGACCCGCCGAGTACCTGAAAACCCACCTCTTTGGTACGCGTCCTGATGGGCGCGTACTGCGTAGTTGCTGGATGTCCCGCCTTCGCGACGTTTTTGTCGCTGGGGTGGAATTCCCCATGACTGCCACCGCCGATGGAGACAAGCTCATCGGCATTCTCAGTTCTGGGCGCTAACATCCGTCCAGTAACCGCCGCAAAAATCGGCGTCACGGTAATCGTCCGTCGAAGCGCTCCGCTCGTCCCCTCGACCAGCGCGCGAATCCGTTCGACGCTGCCGCTGGAGTCTTTGATGCCAATGATGTTCGGGTGCTGTGCCAACTCGGCTACAAGCTCGACCGGAATGTTATAAGGCACGCACTGAGGGATGTTATAGATCACAACAGGCAAAGGCGAGTGATCAGCCACGCTGCGAAAGTAGTGGAGCACGGCCGCCGAAGTCATTTGCCGGGCGAAGTAAGTCGGTGTGCGAATCAGAACGGCATCGTAGCGAAACTCGGCCGCAGCCTCGGCCAGCGCAATCGTAGCCTTCACGCTTTCGCGCGCTACGCCTGCGATCAGTACCTTGTCTGGCGCGGCAACTTCCGAGGCGATGCGCAGCACATCGCGGCTCTCCGCATCGTCCAGCATCACGGCCTCGCCTGTCGAGCCTAAAAGCAGCATCCCAGAAAGCAGGCTGCGGGAATAATGGACAATATTGGCTTCCAGTTTGCGATAGTAGACCCGCTCGTCTGGATAAAACGGCGTCGGAACAGCGGCGAAGATGCCTTCGAGGAGCATGACCATATTGTAGAACTCCACTGCTCGGAAAGCGCCCCAATGCTACTTGGATTCCAACGCCTTCTTGATATCCGGGCTGATCTGCCTTCCTAGCCCGGCATCCAATATCGCAAATTCATTTCTTAGCGCGCGCAGTTTGCGCTCCGCCTCGGCCTCTTCCGCAACGTTAGTATAGGAGCGATGGCTCGGAAAATAGGTTATAACATCATTGAAAGTTGGCAAAGCGCCGGTCAGCGAAATCTTTTGGTACATTTCGATGCCACCATATGCGCTTACCCAGCGATCTCGCTCTTTTCGTTCCATAAAACTCAGCGTGTTACTCGAGAGCGCCGACTCCCAGGCCGTGGTAGTGAAGTTAAAGAAGCCAGGCCTAAGCTCTGCAACCCGCCGATTGAGTTCCGCTGGCCTCTTTGCCAATCCGGGCATTTCGCCAATCATCTTGTCCAATTGCGCATTGCACAGGCGCACCTGGCGCAGATCACTAGCGAGCTGACTCTGATCATCGGTCAATTCCGCGCGAAGACTCTCGCGGAGTTCATTGACCGCTACGTGCTCTCTCCAACTTTCGCGTGCGCCTTCCAAGCCAAATGCAATTAAGATGCCGATAGTCACGATGAGAATATGCGTAGCGAACTCTTTCAGCGACTTTACTTTGCCCATTGGAGCGTGAATGTCCATCGGTGCATCCTTCCGATCAGCTTGTTGTCGACCGTCGGTATCATCAGCAAGACCCTCGCCGCGCTCCTCCGCGGAGCGCTTGGCGGAAACAGATGAGCACGGTACATCGTCGGCGGGCACGCCGATCGACGAGTCCTCCGGAGCGGCCTGCTCCTGATGCAACGGGTCGACGATCTTTTGCTCTTCGCGTTCAGTCATCGGCATCAAAAATGCTATTTCAGGCGCAGGTCACGGCGTGCAATTGCTGGAGCGCATAGACCGTGGTGTGATGCTGTTGCATGGCTGCAATACCCTCTACTGCGGCCTGCGCGGCGGCGATTGTCGTGATGGTGGGAACGCGCGCCAGCACCGCTGCCCGGCGAATCGCCTTCTCGTCGAAGAAAGTATCCTGCCCGCGCGGTGTGTTGACGATGAGTTGTATGCGGTCGCCCTTGATCAAGTCCACAATGTTAGGCCGGCCTTCTTTCACCTTGAAGACCCGCTCGATAATGAGCCCTGACTTTTCCAGCACGTTGGCCGTGCCCTCTGTGGCCACGATCTTGAAGCCCAGGTCAACGTAGCGGCGCGCCAATTCGACCACCGCCGACTTATCGGGATCGTTGACGCTAAAGAAGACCGTGCCGGCTGTAGGCAAAATCTGCCCGGCCGAAAGCTGAGCCTTCGCAAACGCCTCGCCAAAGCTTGCGGCTACACCCATCACTTCGCCGGTAGACTTCATCTCCGGGCTCAAAACCGTATCGACCCCGGCGAATTTTGCCCACGGAAACACCGGCGATTTCACATAATAATGTGTCCCGGTTTCGAGATCCTTGCCGCTGCTCAGTTGCGTGGGCAATAACTCACGGAGCTTCCGGCCAGTCATCAGCCGCGCGGCAATCTTGGCCAGCGGAATTCCGGTTGCCTTCGAAACGTAAGGCACCGTGCGCGAGGCCCGTGGATTCACTTCGATCACATACACATGGTCCTGGCCCTGAGCATCGCGCTGAATGGCGAACTGCAAATTGACCAGGCCTACGACCTTGAGAGCAAGTGCAAGCTTGCGCGTGTACGTGCGCAATGTTTCCAGCGTCTCTTCGCGAATGCCCACCGCGGGCAGCACGCACGACGAATCGCCGGAGTGGATGCCGGCCTCTTCGATGTGCTGCATGATCCCCGCAATGATCACATCCTCGGAGTCGCAGAGCGCATCGACATCCACCTCGACGGCGTTCTCCAAAAAGTGATCGACAAGCACGGGCCGCTCCTGCGAGTACTCGACAGCTTCGCGCATATACCGCGCCACAGCCTCTGCGTCATACGCAATCACCATAGCTCGGCCGCCCAGCACATAACTCGGCCTCACTAACACTGGATAGCCAATGCGCTCGCCGATCGCCAGCGCTTCTTCAGCGCTGGTAGCCGTGCCGCCCGCGGGTTGCGGAATCTTTAACTCGTCCAGTAACTTGCCAAATCGCTTGCGGTCTTCGGCTAAGTCAATCGACTCGGGAGAAGTCCCGATAATCGGTACCCCGGCCGCACGCAATCGCTGCGCAAGATTCAGCGGCGTCTGTCCACCAAATTGCACAATCATGCCAATCTGCGCGCCTGACTGCGCCTCGTGATTGTAGATCGCCAGCACATCTTCCAGCACCAGCGGCTCAAAGTAGAGCCGGTCGCTGGTGTCATAATCGGTCGAGACCGTCTCTGGATTGCAGTTGACCATGATCGTCTCGTAGCCGTCGTCCTTGAGCGCAAATGCCGCGTGACAGCAGCAGTAATCGAACTCGATGCCTTGGCCAATTCGATTCGGCCCCGAGCCGAGAATGATTACTTTCGGCGTCTGTGTAGGCGGCGCTTCATCCTCTTCGTCATAAGTCGAATATAAGTAGGGAGTCATCGATTCAAACTCGGCGGCGCAAGTATCCACTAACTTGAAAACCGGCTTGATTCCCTTCCCCTCCCTCAGTTCTCTCACTTGCTGCGTGCCGGCGTGGCCTTCGAGTTTCCACTCCATCGCGATGCGCTCATCGCTCAGGCCGAGGCGCTTCAGTTGACGCAATGCCTCCGTGGTAATGGTCTCCGGCGAGGTTTCGGCGATGGCGCTTTGCGCAAGAGTGATTTCGCGAATCTGATGCAGAAACCAGGGGTCCATCGTGGTCAGGCGTGCCACTTCCCGCACACTCATGCCCCGCTCGAATGCGTAACGGATATAGCCCAGCCGCTCAGGCCGCGGAGTTACAAGCATCTGCGTCAAACGCCGAGGTTCCAGTATCTCCGCGCCGGTCTTCTTGCCGGTCTCAAGCGCACGCCACGCCTTCATCAGCGACTCTTTAAAAGTGCGGCCAATGGCCATCACTTCTCCCACAGACTTCATCTGCGGACCAAGTGTTTCGTCGGAGCCGGGAAACTTTTCAAATTGCCACTTGGGAATCTTTACAACGACATAATCGATCGTCGGCTCAAAGCACGCCGGCGTCTTCCGCGTAATGTCGTTGGGAATTTCATCGAGTGTGTAACCCACGGCTAACTTGGCCGCAATTTTCGCAATCGGAAATCCCGTCGCTTTGGATGCCAGCGCCGAAGAGCGCGATACGCGCGGATTCATTTCGATCACCGTCATGCGGCCATCCACGGGGTTCACGGCAAATTGTACATTCGATCCGCCAGTCTCTACGCCGATCTCGCGCATGACTGCAATCGCGGCGTCGCGCATCTTCTGGTACTCGCGATCGGTAAGTGTCTGCGCCGGAGCCACAGTAATAGAATCGCCTGTATGTACGCCCATCGGATCAAAATTCTCAATCGAACAAATAATGATCACGTTGTCGGCCAGGTCCCTCATCACCTCAAGCTCGTACTCTTTCCAGCCCAGCACGCTCTCTTCGATCAAACATTCGTGTACCGGCGAAAGGTCCAATCCGCGCGCCAGAATCTCCATCAACTCTTCGCGGTTGTAAGCAATGCCGCCGCCAGTGCCGCCCAGTGTGAAGCTAGGGCGAATCAAAACCGGAAAACCCAATTTCGAGGCAAACTCCAAACCGTCACGCAGATTATTGACTAATGCAGACTTGGAAACATCAAGCCCAATGCGCAGCATGGCGTCTTTGAAAAGCAGCCGGTCCTCGGCCTTCTTGATCGCTTCCAGTTTTGCGCCGATCAACTCGACATTGTATTTGTCGAGAATGCCCGCGTCGGCCAGATCGACGGCCAGATTCAGCGCCGTCTGCCCACCCACCGTGGGCAACAATGCGAACTTGCCGGCAGCCTTTCCGTCATGGCCTGCGGTAAGCATTTCCGCTTCAATGCGAATGATCTCCTCGACATATTCGCGCGTGAGCGGCTCAATGTAAGTGCGGTCGGCCAGGTCTGGATCGGTCATGATAGTAGCCGGGTTAGAGTTCACCAGCACCACTTCATAACCCTCCTGCTTGAGAGCCTTGCAGGCCTGCGTCCCTGAGTAATCAAACTCGGCGGATTGGCCAATCACAATCGGCCCCGAGCCGATCACCAATATCTTCTGAATGTCATTTCTACGTGGCATATTTTGCTCTTCTTACCTGTTGCCTCTCAAGCTGCTCTGCGTGGGTTTGCAAGGTGCGGTCTTGGCCGCGCTAGTTAGGTCCAGATGGCGCTTGGCTTTCGCCCATGAGCAACGCAGGCAACTTCAAGCCATCCGCTGTCAAAGGTGTCGGCAGTTTCTTGCTCCAGTAGTTTGCTATTTGCCTGTCGTCCTTAGTCAGCTTCGGATCGGGAACCGCCTCCCCATCCAATCCGATAAAGTGAAACGGTTCCGACACCACAAACTTTCCATTCGGATTTCGCATCCAGCGCACGTGCATTGCCCATCGCTGAGTGCCATCGACTGGAATCTGAAACTCCGTTGCATCGAGAACCTGAAGTTCTTTGTCCGTGCCAAAACAATAAAGGGTTCGCGAATAACTTCCTGCATCCAATTTCGCGATCCATTCTTCAACCACCAGCCGATGATGAATGTTCCATACCTCGGCAGTCTCGATCAGGTACATGACACGGCTGTCGTAGGCTTTCGGAAGGTCACTGACTACTTCCCACGTCGCAAACCGATCGTTGGCGAAACCGTAACGCGCAGTGACTCCCTTAAGGTCAACGCCGCAAACTAAAGCGAAGCGCAATGTTTGAGGATCGACCCCGTGCTCACGAAGATTCTCAATATGGTGATCGAGCGGAGTTCGGAAGCCTTTGACTTGTGCGTAAGAAAAAAGATTCCCTAGCCCTGCAATCAACGCCAAGGCTGGGAGCCAGTTCTTCATCCCTTCCACTCCTCCATCATCCGACGGAAGTCGTGGAAGAGATAGCTGGAATCATGCGGGCCGGGAGCGGCTTCGGGGTGGTACTGCACACTGAACAATGGCAGAGTCCTATGGCGCAGACCTTCGAGGGTCTGGTCGTTCAGATCCATGTGGGTCAACTCGACCTCGTTCAGGTTGATCGAGTCCGGATCGACGGCGAAGTTGTGATTGTGAGCCGTAATTTCCACCCTCCCTGTGACGCTGTTGCGAACCGGGTGGTTGCCGCCATGGTGACCGAACTTGAGCTTGTAGGTCTTTCCGCCCAAAGCCAGGCCCGTGAGTTGATGGCCCAGACAAATCCCAAAGACCGGCACGCGGCCCAGAAATTTGCGAATGGCGCGAACAGCATAGTCGACTGGCTCAGGGTCGCCGGGACCGTTCGAAAGAAAGACGCCGTCGGGCTTCAGATCAAAAACGTCCTCGGCGCTTGTCTCCGCCGGAACCACCGTGACCCGGCATCCCTCGCGCGTTAACATCCGTAGAATGTTAATCTTGATGCCAAAATCATAAGCCACTACATGCAACTTTCGCGCGTGTGCATCTTGCGCGATAGCTTTGGCCAGCAAAGCATCCCCCGCCTGATTGCGGCTGTCCGTCGCATCGAAGCTATAGATCGACTTGGTCGAGACCACGCGTGCCAAGTCCGTCCCGTCCATCTTGCGAATGTTTTTCGCCTTTTGGACAAGAACTTCGGCGTCACTCTCGGCAGTAGAAATCACACCGCGCATCGCGCCGTAGGTGCGCAAGTGGCGAACCAGGGCGCGGGTGTCGATCTCAGCCAGCACGGGAACCGAATAGCGCTCCATGTACTCGTCGGTGACCTGTTCCGAGCGCCAATTCGAACTGATGGGCGAGAACTCGCGAACGATCAAGCCCTCGATATAGGGCTTGGCCGACTCGTTGTCCGCCTGGTTCGTGCCGTAGTTCCCAATCTGGGGATTGGTGAGAACCACGATTTGTCCGGCATACGAGGGATCAGTAGCAATTTCCTGGTAACCGGTAAGGGAAGTGTTGAAAACGACCTCGCCCCGGCATTCGCCAGGTGCGCCGTACCCGAGGCCACGGAAGATGCGCCCGTCTTCGAGCGCTAGAATCGATTGCATTGCCTCTCCGAGGAGTGGATTCTATCGATTTTAGCAGTTTTGAGAAGTTTCTGCCGGTGGATTTCCGGGCCGTAATTGCACCTTTCTACCGCACCGAGCCTGCGTCGTGCGCCGGCCACAAAACAAAGACTGCCTTTCCATAGATGAGCGAGCGCTCGACAGGGCCGAAGGTGCGGCTATCGGAGGAGATGCAGCGATGATCCCCCATCATGAAGTAGCTGTCCTCCGGGACAACCATCTCAGACATGGATACGCTGTCGCGATACTCTTCCGGGACATAATCCTCGATTTGCGGCTTGCCGTTGAGCCAGACCGTGCCGTGATCGATGCGCAACAAGTCGCCAGGAATCGCAATGACGCGCTTGATGTAGCTCTTTTGCGGGTCGCGCGGATAATGAAAGACCACCACGTCGCCACGCTCAATCGCTGAAAACTTGTACACGAACTTGTTGATGAAGAGCCGGTCCTGATCCTCCAGCCGCGGCAACATACTGGTGCCTTCCACGCGGACCGGTTGATAAAGAAAGTTGATAATGAAGACAGATGCGGCTGCGGAAACGAGCAGATCGCGCATCCACAGCCTCATGTTGCTGGGTCCGTGGGAGGGCACAGGCGTTGGGGCCTGAGCCGGCTGAATAATCTCTGCACCGGTTCCAATCGGGTGATTGGACTGGGGGAAGTCGTGGGGGGTCGGCTTCATTCACTCCTGCTTTTGCAAATTCGATGTTTCACAAAAAGATTTCGGTGAGAATCGGCCACCAATGCTCCCGGCTCTCCGCCTGCTTAGAGTGTAGTCTCTCTCCGGTGCGCCGTGCCACGCTCCCAAAAATAATTTATGACAAAGTACTCTCGACCGGGCTACCCCGCTACCGTCCTGCCGCGATACTCTTAAATCCAGCGTGATCAACGACGATTCTCAACCCGTGGGTACTCCACACCCTTTCCCTTCAGACAAGGCGCCTGGCGAACTCACACCATTTATGCGTCAATGGACGGCGGCGAAACGCGAGAACCCGGATGCCCTGCTCTTTTTTCGCATGGGCGACTTCTATGAGCTCTTTTACGACGATGCTGTCACCGTGAGCCGGGAGTTGCAACTCACGTTGACCGCGCGTGACCGCGAGCGCTCCCAGCCCATGTGCGGGGTTCCTTATCATGCGGTCGAGAGCTATTTGACCCGCCTGCTGCGCAAGGGCTACCGCATTGCCCTCTGCGACCAGATGGAGGATCCCAAGCTCACTAAGAAAATCGTTCGCCGCGAGGTAACGCGGGTGCTCTCGCCAGGGACAGCTCTCGATGCCGGGCTGGGGCAGGAGAAAAATAATTTTCTGGCGGCTTATTTCGAGGTTGCGGGTGTCAGTGCCAAAGCCCAGGCCAATCAACCCGAGGCAGTGTGTGCGGTCGCTCTGCTTGACGTTTCAACCGGGGAATTCCGTACGGCGGAGTTTTGCGGGACGACGGCGCGGCAGCAGGCTGTCGACGAAATTGTGAAGGCGGGGTCAAATGAAGTACTCGCCCCCACAAGCGCTGAATTGCCTGCTCAGCTTGAAAGGATACAGGCGCGGACCCGGGTCGAGGACTGGGTCTGGACCAGAGAATTCGCGGTTCCTCTGGTGGAGCGGCAACTGAATGTGCGGTCGCTCGAGGGGTTTGGACTGGTCGGGCATGAAGCGGCAGCAATTGCGGCTGGCGCCGTGCTCCATTATGTACGCACCACGCAAAAGAACGAAGCGCTGCACATTGACAGTTTGAAATTTGAGGAACACTCGACGGCGCTTGAGCTCGACCAGGTGACGGTGCGGAATCTCGAATTGGTCGAGCCGCTCTTTGCGGGTCAGGACAACCGGGCAACGCTCTTTTACTCGCTCGATGCCTGTCAGACGCCGATGGGAAAGCGGCTGCTTCGGGCCACGATTCTGCGGCCGCTGGTCGACGCCGAGGCGATTGAAGCGCGCTATGAGGCGGTCGGCGAGGCACATGGTGATTTGGTAAAACGCGAGGAGATTCGGCGGGCGTTCTCAGGGATCTTGGATCTTGAGCGATTGCTGGCGCGGCTCAGTTTGGATTCGGCCGGTGCGCGCGACGTGCGGGCGCTCGCCGCGAGTTCAAGCAGACTGCCCGGCCTGAAGAAAGCTCTCGATGTCATGAAGGCGGCGCGCTGGCGTGAACTCGCTGAGCGGCTGGACACACTTGATGACGTGACGGCGCAAATTACCACGACCCTGGTCGAGGAGCCTCCGCTGACGCTGGTCGATGGCGGTGCGATTGCTTCAGGCGTGGACGCCGAGTTAGACGAGTTACGAACCATCTCGACCACCGGACGGCAGCAGATTGCGGCCATCGAAGAACGGGAGCGCCAGCGGACCGGGATAGGTTCGCTGAAAGTGCGCTATAACTCGGTCTTCGGCTATTACATCGAGATAACTAAAGCCAATATGGCTCTGGCTCCGGCTGATTATGAGCGCAAACAAACGCTGGTGAATGCAGAGCGATTTACGACACCCGAGTTGAAAGAATATGAGCGCAAGATTCTCACAGCGCATGAGCGTTCCATCGAAATTGAGAAACGAATCTTTGCCGAGTTGCGAAGTACGGTACTCGAGGCCGCCGGGCGAATCAAGCGAAGCTCCGCTATGGTGGCGGAGGCGGACCTGCTGGCTAACTTTGCGCATCTGGCGGCGGGGCGGCGCTACGTGCGTCCTCAACTGGTCGACGAACTTGTCATCGAAGCCGTGGCCGCGCGCCATCCGGTGATTGAGCAGTGGATGGAGGAAACGCGCGAAGGAAGGTTCATCGCCAACGACATCTATCTCAATGCGGCAGGCCTGAATGAGAAAGACGGCGGTCCGAGTTTGTTGCTTATCACGGGACCTAACATGGGCGGCAAGAGTACTTATCTTCGCCAGACGGCGATGCTCGTGCTGTTGGCGCAGATGGGCAGCTTTGTTCCAGCCGAAAGTTTGCGCTTTGGCCTCGTAGATCGCATCTATACCCGCATCGGAGCCAGCGACAATGTGGCGCGTGGCCGCTCGACATTCATGGTCGAAATGACAGAGACCGCAACAATTCTGAACACGGCCACAAACAAATCGTTAATCCTGCTCGATGAGATGGGCCGCGGAACGGCGACCTTCGACGGCCTGTCGCTAGCCTGGGCAACGGTCGAGTTTCTTCACGCGGAAACCGGTGCGCGGACGCTTTTTGCCACTCACTACCATGAGCTGACCATGCTGGCCGAAAAGTTGCCGCGCGTCAGAAACCTCCGCGTGGGCGTCAAAGAGGCGGCCAGTGGAATTGTCTTTCTTCATAACATCGAACCGGGCGCGGCCAGCAAAAGTTATGGCATCGAAGTAGCTCGGCTCGCAGGGCTGCCGTCTGCGGTGATCGAGCGGGCCAAGCATGTGCTCCGGCAGCATGAGAAGCAGGAGCGGCAGAGCGTGCAAGTGGAAACGACGCCCGAGCCGGTGCAGTTGACCATCTTTACGCCGCTCTCGCAGCGTATAGTGGATCGCATCGAGGCAACGGATGTGAACTCGCTGACACCGCTGCAAGCGCTCAATCTGCTTGAAGAGTTACAGCAGGAACTGAAGGAAAAAGGATGAAAGCAAATCTGCGTCAAGCTGCTGGTAACCTGCTCGTAGTGGGCCTCGGAGGCACGGAGCTAACCAGTCTCGAGCGTGCGTGGCTGAAGTTGGTGCGGCCGGCAGGCGTGATTCTCTTCCAGCGCAATATTGTGGACGCGCAGCAGACGCGGGCACTGCTGGATGAGGCGACGGCTCTTTGCGCGCCGAACAGCTTTCGCTGCGTCGATGTCGAAGGCGGCACCGTGGACCGGCTTCGACTTGCGCTTGCCGCCATGCCTTCCGCATATGCCGTGGCAGAAGCAGCGCGACGAGCCGGCCGCAACAATCTGATCCGCGAGCAAGGCGACCTCATTGCGCAGAGCGTGAAGGCCTTCGGCTTCAATACGACGCTCGCGCCGGTGGTGGACCTTGCGCTGCCGGAGTCGGCCGAGGTGTTGGGAACACGCGCGGCTGGCGCAACTGCGGAGCACGTAGTCGACTATGCGCGCAACTTTCTCGCCGGACTCGCAGAGCGAAATGTAGTTGGCTGCGGCAAGCATTTTCCAGGACTGGGCGGCGGCACACTCGATTCGCATCTAGAGACGCCAGTGATTCGCCGCAACGGTCCTGCGGAGTGGCGCAACCATCTGGCGCCCTATCGCGAACTCCGCAACGAGTTACCGATGGTCATGGTGAACCACGCTGCTTATCCTGATACCCCCGGCAAGGATCGCCCCGCCAGCGCGTCGCCTTACTGGATCACAACGGTGCTACGCAAGCGGCTAGGCTATTGGGGCATCATCTTCTCCGACGATATGGAGATGGGTGGGATTCTCAAATTCATGACCATGGAAGAGGCAGCAGTAACGGCCATCCGCGCCGGAATGGACATGCTGGAAGTTTGCCATACTCCAGAGATGATTTTGCGCGCTTATGAGGCGCTGATTGCCGAAGGAGAACGATCGTCGCAGTTTTGCAATCTGCTGATGAGGCGCGCGGAACAGATGGCGCGTAGAAGATCGGAGCTGTTTGCGAGCGGCGTCTCCCGAGCCCTGACGGCCAGGCAATTCGAGTCGCTGCGAGCGCGAATTTTGCGCTTTTATGAGACCGTAATGAAGCACCAGGAAAAGCAGGCGGCATGAGCGCAACCAGCATGACAGTAGCCGGCATCATGAGCGGAACCTCGGCCGATGGCATCGACGTAGCCATAGTGCGAATCGTGCCGGGAAAACAGCGGCCCAGCGTCACCCTGCTCGCGCATGAAGGCTTTGCATTTCCGGCTGCTCTGCGGCGCGCGGTGTTGGCGGCGATGAATGCGGCCTCGACATCGACCGCGGAGTTGGCGCGGCTCAATTGGAGACTCGGCATCGCCTACGCCGACGCGGTGAACGCGACACTCGCACAACATAAAGTCAAGCTCGATCTGATTGGCTGCCACGGACAGACGCTCTATCATCAGCCGCGCGCGGAAAGCTATGCGGGACGCCACTTCGCCTGCACCTGGCAGCTAAGCGAGCCGGCGATTCTTGCCGCGGCTACAAGCGTTCCGGTGGTCTCGAACTTTCGTCCAGCCGACATGCTCGCAGGCGGCCAGGGAGCGCCGCTGGTTCCGCTGCTCGACTACGTGCTGTTCGCCGACCAAAAGCGCGGGCGTGTGCTGCAGAACATCGGTGGCATCGCCAACCTGACGGCAATTCCCGCCGGAGCCGCGCAAGACGCTGTGATAGCTTTCGACACCGGCCCAGGGAACATGGTGATCGATGCGCTGGCGCAACAACTTTATGGCAAACGATTCGACCGCAACGGCGGCTTGGCCGCACGCGGCGCGGTGCTCCAACCGGTGTTGACCAAAGCTCTCAAGAATCCTTACTTCAACATCAAGCCGCCGCGCACAGCAGGGCGTGAACAGTTTGGGCGCGAGTATGCGACGAAGTTTCTCGCCTCTTGCCAACGGCACAGCAATAAGCCCGAAGACGCGCTAGCCACAGCCACGGTGCTGACCGCTGAAACAATTGCGCGGAGTTACAAAACTTACATCCGGCGCGGAATGAAAGGCTGTGCGGTAGATTACATCGTCTCAGGCGGCGGAGCGCGCAATACAACGCTGATGGCAATGTTGGCGCAAAAGCTCGAGCCGCTCGGTTGCGATCTAGCAACCAGCGAGCAGTTCGGCCTGCCCGCCGAGGCCAAAGAGGCCGCCGCCTTTGCGCTGCTGGCTTGGCAAACGTGGCATCACTTGCCGTCCAATGTACCCAAAGCGACCGGCGCAACGCGGCCGGCAATTCTAGGGCAGGTGACCTATGCGTAGGCTTCTTCTGCTGGCCGCGCTCGTGGCGCTTGCAGGCTGCCACGCGGCGCATCGCGACCCGCATACGGTGGTCTTCCTGATCGAGAGCAGCCCCGCAAATCTTGATCCCCGCATCGGAACAGATGGGCAATCGGAACACATCGACGAGTTGCTGTTTGATGGATTAGTCGCCCGCGATGCCAGCTTTCATTTCACGCCGGCGCTCGCTGCGAGTTGGGAGCAGCCGAACCCGCTGACGCTCATCTTTCATCTGCGCGCTGGCGTGCAGTTTCACGATGGCCGCGCTCTTTCAGCGCGCGATGTAGCGTGGACCATTGACTCCGTCCGTTCAGGCGCGGTGATCTCGCCCAAGGCCGCCTCCTATGCATCGATAGAAACCGTCGAGGCCAAAGATGCCCAGACGATTGTTTTCCACTTGAAGCACGCGGATAACTTTTTACTGACCAATCTTTCCACGGGTGCATTTGGCGTAGTTCCTTTTGGCAGCGCGAGCGAATTCTGGCGCCACCCCGTGGGCACGGGGCCGTTTCGCTTCGTGAGCCAGCAGATCGATCAGAACGTGGTGGTTGAACGCAATCCGCAGAGCTGGTCTGGCGTTCCGAAGATCGAGCGCGTACGCTTTGCTGTCGTGCCCGACACGATTACCGAGTCGCTGGAACTCGAAAAAGGTTCGGCCGATGTGGCCGTCAATTCCCTGCCCATGGATTCCTTGGCGGTACTCGGAACGCGGCCCAACCTGGCGGTCGAAGACGCGCCGGGAACGCAGGTTCAGTACCTCGGCTTTAACCTGCGAGATCCGCTTTTGAAGGATGCGCGCGTGCGACAGGCAATTGCCTGCGCCATCGACCGCAAATTGATTATCCAAACATTGTTGCTAGGCCACGCGCAGCCCGCTGAAAGTCTGCTGCCCGCAAATCATTGGGCGTGGAGTGGCAGTGGGCCGCGCTACGACTACGATCCAGCACGCGCGAAGCAATTGCTGGACGAGGCTGGCCATAGGCCCGACCGCGACGGCATTCGCTTTCACCTGACCATGAAGACCAGCACGTTGGAAGAGACGCGCTCGCTGGCTGCCGTCTTGCAGCAGCAATTGGCTCAGGTAGGAATTGCGCTCGAACTCCGCAGCTATGAGTACGCAACCTTTTACTCCGACATCACGCGTGGCGCCTTTCAGATGTACTCGCTCAAGTGGATAGGCGGGGAGCAACCGGACATCTTCAACGTCTACGCGACCGAATACTTTTCGCCAAAAGGAACCAATCGTAGTCATTACTCAAACCCACAGTTGGACGCGCTTCTCAACGATGCAGCCCAAAGCGCGGACGCCGCACGGCGACGGGCCGATTACGTTGAAGCGCAAAGAATTCTGGCGCGCGATCTGCCCGCCATCAATCTCTGGTATCGAGACACGATCGTGGTTCACAACCGGCGGCTGACCCACGTAGTCCCCACGCCATCAGGGAGCTATGTTTTTTTGGAGACAGCCGAGTTGGTGAAAGATCGATCCAAGCAACCTTAATGTTCTGAGAGTCTATGAATTTATTGAATTTTGGACTTTTTAAGCAGGCTCTTCACACTACGAAACACTTCTCTCAACCTTTTGGCGTCCTGGTTCGTCTACACAAACGGTGGCGATAAATTGCACCCCGGACCCAGAGTAATTCCGGCCGGTGGAGAGTTGGACTATGAAGAGCAAGATGAAGATCTCGTTTGCATCATTGATCGCGCATTTGGTTGTGATCCAGGCTGCGCTGGCTGGCGTGGCGCTGGTTCAAGCGCAAGCGCCTGCCAGGCTTTTAGGAACGATCAACGCCATCAGCGGAACCACGCTCACGGTGAAGACCGACCAAGGCCAGTTAGTCCAGGTGGAGGTTCCAACGGCTGCGGCTATCAAGC
This sequence comes from Occallatibacter sp., assembly GCA_049513195.1. Classification (GTDB taxonomy): domain Bacteria; phylum Acidobacteriota; class Terriglobia; order Terriglobales; family Acidobacteriaceae; genus Telmatobacter. The sequence continues at coordinate 79,963 of JBEKWJ010000005.1, read as the reverse complement.
GCATCGCTCCCGGCCAAAAGGATTTGAGCACCGCAGAGACAATTCAGTTCAGCGACTTGGCTATGGGAGACCGCGTGCTCGTGAAACTCAATCCCAACGCACCTTCCGGCTTTTCGCAGGCCTTGCAGATTATCGCCATCAAGCAATCCGACCTGGCTGAGAAGCAGAAGAAAGATCGTGAAGACTGGCAGCAGCGCGGAGTCGGTGGATTGGTTAAGAGCGTTGATGCCGCTGCGAGCGTCATTGTGTTAACTAGCGGTGCAGGAGCGACAACCAAGACGATCACAGTGCACACATCCAAAGCGACAATACTGAAACGTTATGCGCCGGCTTCGGTGCGCTTTGACGACGCTCAAACGGCGCCAATCGATGCAATTCATGTCGGCGATCAGTTGCGAGCGCGCGGCGCAAAGAATGCGGATGGAACGGAGATTGCCGCGGAAGATGTAGTCTCAGGCAGCTTCCGCAATGTCTCCGGAATCATTGCCACGCTCGATACGGCAGGCTCGACTCTTGTGGTCAAAGATCTGGCGACTAAAAAGCCGGTCACCGTCCACATCACGGCGGATGCGCAAATGCGACGCTTGCCGGAGCGCATGGCGCAGATGGTGGCGATGCGGCTGAAAGGAACTGCGGGAACAGCCAATCCATCAAGTGGAAATGCTCCGCCGGCAAATGGATTGTCGGCAGGCGCGCAGCATGGTGGTTCGTGGGGCGGTCAGTCTGGCGGCGAACCTGATCCGCAGCAGATGCTCAATCGCGCCCCCGCCATTCAACTCGGCGATTTGCAAAAGGGCGAGGCGGTCATGCTGGTTGCTACCGACGGCACGACCGACGTTACGGCCATCACGCTGCTGGCCGGCGTCGAGCCACTACTTCAGGCTCCCGCGGCCAGTCAGAGTCTGTTATCAAATTGGAGCATGAACTCCGGCGCAGGCGCGGCGGAAGCAGCAGCCCAGTAAGCGCTCAAACAAATTCAGCTCTAACAAGCGAGGGATAAGTGTACTCAAGATTGCATTACCTCACTCATGTTTCAATTGCCCTGGTGTTGGGCGTGGCCAGTGTAGCAGCGGTTAATGCGCAAGCTCCCGTTGCGCCAACTGCGCCGCAGACGGTGGCAACGCCTTCTCCGGCAACCCAGTCCACTCCCGTAACTCCCGCGACAACAGGCACCTTGCACGGCCAGGTCGCTGACCCCACGGGCGCGTTGATTCCCGGCGCAGCAATCACCATTACCACCGCGACAGGTGTGACTGTAACCAGGACAACCGCGGACGCAAGCGGCGCTTACCAGGTGAACGGCCTCGCGCCAGGTAGCTACATCGTGCTTGCCTCCTACCAGGGCTTCGCGCCTTTTGCCTCGAAGCCAATTCAGCTGGCGGCCGGCCAAATCATGCACGTGAAAATCTCAATGGCCCTCGAAGTTGCGCAGCAGAGCGTGACGGTCACCGACGAGTCGCCCACCGTGAATATAGATGCAAGCGGAAACTCCAATGCAATCGTGATCAAGGGAAAAGATCTGGATGCGCTCTCGGATGATCCGGACGAGTTATCCAGCGAACTCACAGCCCTCGCCGGACCCGCGGCCGGACCCAACGGCGGCCAGATTTATATCGACGGCTTCACCGGCGGACAACTGCCCCCCAAATCTGCCATCCGCGAAATTCGCATCAATCAGAATCCTTTTTCCGCTGAGTTTGACAAGCTGGGTTATGGGCGCATTGAGATTCTCACCAAGCCCGGCACCGACAAACTGCATGGTCAGTTCTTCGCCCAGGGTAACGATGACAGCTTCAATACCGGCAATCCATTCGTAACTCATCTGCCGACCTATCACACGCTCCAATTCAACGGGACGCTGAATGGCTCACTCTCTAAAACGGCTTCGTTCTTTATCAGCGCTGAGCAGCGCAATATACAAAACATCAGCTTGGCTTACAGTCCTAACGGCACTGCGACCAGTGGAATTCTGAACCCGCATACCAGGACCAATATCGCTCCAAGAATCGATTTGCAATTAGGCGCCAAAAACACGCTCACCCTGCGCTACCAGTTCTATCGCGACGCCGAGAGCGGCGAACTCAGCGCGGCGCAACAATCCAGCAGCCAGGCTCAAAGCTCACACTCCATCGAAAACACAATCCAACTCAGCGATTCGTATGTCATCAACGATCACATCGTCAACGAGACTCGCGTCCAATATCTTCGCGACGTTTCATCCACAACAGCGGCAGGCGGTGTTCCCCAGGCGTCCGTGCTGGGTTATTTTACCGGCGGCGGCGCATCGGCAAGTCAGGTCAACGATCATCAGGATCATTTGGAGTTGCAGAACCTGACCACCATGTCCGTGGGTGCCCATGCCATCAAATTCGGAACGCGGTTGCGCGAAAATCGCGACGCCAACTCTACGGATGCAAATTTCAACGGAACATTTACCTTCGCTTCCCAAGCAGATTTTCAAAGCGGAGCGGCGCCTCTCCAGTTGAGCTACACCACCGGCGTCCCAAAAGCCACGGCAAACATCTTTGACGCCGCGCTATTCGCGCAAGACGACTGGAAGTTCAATCCATTTCTAACATTGTCCGGCGGCATACGATGGGAATCGCAGAATCACATCGCAGACCACGACGACTGGGCGCCCCGCGTCGCCTTCGCCTACGCCCTCGACGGACACAAAGACAAGAAACAGGCCAAGACAGTTGTGCGCGGCGGCTATGGTTTCTTCTATGACCGCCTGCCCCTGGGCGATTTGCTCGCAGTCACGCGCTTCAGCGGCGCAGGCGCGCCCCAACAGCAGACGGTGATCTACAATCCCACTTGCTTTAGCGCGACCAGTTTGAGCGATGCATTGAGCCAAGGTTGCGGAACATCCATTTCTACGACAGATCGAGTCGCGCCTGGCTACCGTTCGCCGCTCACGCAGCAGTTGGGAACCAGCCTGGAAAGGCAGTTGAACAAAGCCACGACGCTGACCTTTACTTATCTGCATTCCTTCGGCGTACATCAAATGGTGACGCGCAATGCGAACGCGCCTTACCTCTCCAGCTATAACTCCTCCCTGGGCAATATAAATGAATACGATCCTGAAGCAGTTTTCAAACAGAACCAGATCATCGTAAACGTCAACGCGCACTTGTCTCAAAACTTCAGCCTCATGGGTTTCTATAACATGACCGCTGCCAACACCGACAGCATCGGCGGAATTGCCTCCAACTCCGCAAATCTGAGTCAAGACTACGGGCGCGCCAGTTGGGCCTCTCGCAATATGGTTTTCATGATGGCCAACTACCAGGGCCCCTGGGGCATTCGTTTCAATCCGTTCCTGATTGCGCAGTCCGGCAGGCCCTTCAATATCGTCACCAATCAGGACTTGGTTCAAGACGGATTTTTCAACCATCGCCCGTCGTATGCAACCACCGCATCAATCCCCGCCGACGTAGTTCAAACCAGCTTTGGCGCTCTCGACATCGACCCACAGGCAGGCGAGACATTGCTTCCTGCCAACCTCGGCAACAGCCCCGCCGCCGTAGCCGTAAACCTGCGCATCAGCCGGGCCTTTGGGTTCGGCCCTAAACTCGCATCGGCCAACGGGGCCGCGCCACCACCTCCCGGCGGAGGGCCTGGCGGCGGCGGCGGTGGCCGAGGAGGAGGACCCGGCGGTGGTGGATTCGGTAATCCCTTTGGAGGCGGCGGAGGTGGCGGGCGCGGAGGTCCGGGAGGAATGTTTGGCCCCACCAATACAGGCCGCAAATACACACTGACCCTCAATGCGCAGGCGCTGAACCTATTCAACGACATCGACCGTGGCACGCCGGTGGGAACCATCGCGCCCCCACCCACCGATCCCGCTAGCCCCGGCAGTCTCTTCGGTCAATCGACAAGCCTGGCCGGTGGAATCTTCTCATCAGGCGCTGCGGCGCGCCGCATCTTCCTGCAGGCCACGCTCTCGTTCTAATCAACGGGAACCGAATCAGCAAAGGGCCGGAGCTTTCATTCCGGCCCGCTTCATTGCTACCATGCCCCCACCATGTCTGGACTTCCACCGCTCGCGAACGCATCCGTCAACGAGATCACCTTCAGCTGTGCCTTCAGCGCATCAAGCGAAGCTGCGCTCGTGACCGTGATCTCCGCCGTCTCACCCGGCAACAGGTCAAAGTAATTATCGGAAACCTGCGCGTCGAGACTGCCAAACGAAAGATACACATCGCGCGCCAACACCGGCGAGCTAACGCGAATTCTATAGTTGCCTTGAGCGCCGGTCGTCTCGACCTTCAGTTGCGCAGGCTTCAGATGCACTCCCTTCACCGGCGCCAGATAGACCAGATTGCGCGAAAGCTCCACGCCGCCGGCGGACAACTCAGCCACGACAAAAACCCGCGAAGTATCCGCCGCGCCCGCGTCCGCAAGTTTCTTCAGCGGCCAATCAAGATAAACTTTGCTGGTCAGCGGGGCAACGTCCACAACATTGGTCTGTTCCAGCAGCACCTTTCCATCAAAGTCCATCAGCCTCACGTGCAACGATGCCGGCTCGGCCTTCACTTTGTCGCTCACAACGTAAACCTTCAGAGCGCCGGCCTCTACGTGCGGAGAAACCAGCACCGGCGCATAGAAGCGCCGCGCATAATATTGCAGCGCCTTCCAGCGGCCATAGTAGTCAATGCTCGACCATGAAGCCACCGGCCAGCAATCGTTCAACTGCCAGAAGATCGATCCCATCGTCTCCGGCCGCGAGCGTCTGAAATGCTCCGCGCCAATCTTGATGCCCTCGGCCTGCAACACCTGGCTAGCATAAAGAAAGCTAGCAAAGTCCTTCGGCTCCGGATAATCCTTCAGCAAATAATCGTGAATGAGCGAATTGCCTTCTTTGTTCTTCTGGTGCGCCAGCATCACCGGCGTTAAGATATTCGCGCGATCCTCCGGCTGTGTGAATGCTTCAATCGTCTTCATCTCCGGAAACGATTGGAATCCGTACTCCGTCACAAAGCGCGCATGATGCGTTTCGTAAGTCGCGAACGGCACGCGCCCATGCCATACGTCCCAGATGTGTGCATCGCCCGATTGAAAATGGTCGTTGAGCGATTCATAGTCGGAGCTGGGCGAGCTCGGCCAGTAAGGTGTTTCCGCGTCCAGCCGCGCCACCACGCGAGGCAAAATGCCGCTGAATTCGGTCAGATAATCCTGCCACATATAGAACTTGATGTCAGCCGGCAGCGTTTTCCGCGGTGCCCAATCAAATGCGCTCTCTGTTTCATTGTTGCCGCACCAAATCACGATACTCGGATGATTGCGCAGCCGCCGCACCTGGTCCTCGGCTTCGGCCTCGATGTTCAACTTGAAGGCGTAGGTCCCCGGCTGCCAGTCATTGCCGAACATAAAGTCCTGCCAAACCATGATGCCCAGCTCATCGCAGATCGAGTAGAACTCATCGCTCTCGTAGTAACCGCCTCCCCAGTGGCGAATCATGTTCATGTTGGCGTCGCGCGCGGATTGAAGAATGCGGCGATAGTCGGCAGTCGTTACGCGATTAGGAAAGCTGTCGAATGGAATCACATCCGCGCCCTTGGCGAAGACAGGAATGCCATTAACAATGAATTCAAAACTGCGGCCCCACTTGTCCAGTTCCCGACGCAGCACGATAGAGCGCAGGCCGGCTTTCACTTTGCGCGTTTCGACGGGGCCGCCGCCTGTGCCCATCCGCGCCGTGAATTCGTACAGAGGCTGATCGCCGTACCCGGCGGGATACCAAAGCTTCGGCTTGCGGATTTCGATGGGCACATCAATTACATTATGTCCCGCATGAAGTGTGACCGCAGCCGTCACAATGAGAGGCAACCCGGCAACAGGCTCGCCGTTGCCCCGATAGTTGACACTCACTTGAGTAGTAGATTCTGTTGCCGCCTCGATCTCCACCTCGGCATCCACATGCGCCACTTCTCCGCTCACGTCGCGCTGACGAATGGCAAAGTCGCTGATGCGCGCCTTGTCCCAGGCCTCAATTCGCACCGGCCTCCAAATGCCGCTGGTCACAAACCGGGGACCCCAATCCCACCCATACTCATAAGCGGGCTTGCGAATATAGGTCTTCTCTTCCGTCTTTGAATGTACCCGGAAGAGATCGCTCGCGGCGGCCTCTGCGGCAGCCTTGATCGGCGACGGAAAAACAACGCGCAGCAGGTTCTTGCCTACATGCAGTTGGCTCTTGGCAGAAACTCTCCAGATGCGAAAACTGTTGTCGGTACTCAGCACCTGCACGCCATTCAAATAAACCTGCGCGGCGCTGTCGAGGCCGTCGAAAACCAGATCGACCTGCGAGCGCGCCAGCAACGCCTGCCCAACCTCGAAGCTCAGCCTGTACTCCCAGCTCTCCTGCTCAATCCACTGCAGCTTCGCCTCGTTGTCGCGGAAGAACGGGTCGGGAATCTTTTTGTTGGCCAGCAGATCCAGATGCACATCGCCCGGAACAGTCGCCGGCAGCCAGCCGCTTTCGTCCTGCTCGGCGCCGGCCTTCACCTGCCTGAACTGCCAGCCCTGATCAAGTGCCAGTACCGCATTCCGCGCCGGCCCTGCCTGCGCCTGCGCCATGTTGACTCCCATGCCAACCGCTGCGCTCAAAAGGGCGAAGCACATCACTTGACGGGCTATTGCTGCTCGCATCCAACTTCCTCCAAGCCTTCCGCTGATCCATTCGAACAGCCACGAAGGGCGACTCACGAGATTCGCTCATAAGGTTACCACCCGGCCCTGTCACCGCGGTGAATCCTTCAGGGCAAATGCATCTTCTTTCCTCGTGGTTACAGAAAATTACCTTCCCCAGGCGCACAATCATCTTGGGTGCAAAAAATGTTCGACCACAATGCGAACGCCATAGGTGTTTGGACGCCAACAAGCCACAGCCCGGTCCGTGCCACCGTGATTTTCGGCACACCATACCTTCCATACGATATTTATTTTCGGCCCTGTTTTCTTGCAGATTATTTAAACAATTGCGAGAAACAGGGATTTTTTGAACAACATACACGAAAGTGAATACCACAATATGATGTTTTAGAAATAAGACCGATTTCGGCTTTGCAGATAATAATCTCCCTTTGTGGATCAATTCTCGAAGAGGTCGCCGCATATCGCAATTCGAGAAATCGCAGCGCAGGTCAACTCTCCTTGGCCAACACCTTCCGATACAGCGTTTCCCACTCATCGGCTTTGGCGTCGATGCTGAAGTAGCTCCCAATGCGTTCACGTGCCGCTCGTCCAAGGGCGCCGCGCGCTTCGGGCGTCGTCCGCATCAACTCCAGCATAGCCTGGGCCAGCGCCTCCGGGCTCTTGGCGGGAACCAACAAACCAGCCTCGCCTACCAATTCGCGCACGCCGCCCACATCGGTTGCCACCACAGGCTTCTCCATAGACATCGCTTCGCCCAGCGCTAAAGGCATTCCTTCCCAGGCCGACGCCAGCGCAAAGCCATCGGCGGCATCCAGCAGGCCCGGCATGTCGCGGCGCAAGCCCAACCAGCGGACAGAAGCTCCCACATCGCCCGCCGCAGTCTCCCCGGCAATCCAGAGACGGGCAGCAGGAATTTCGGCGCGGACGAGAGAGAATGCGCGCAGCAGGTTGGGATAGTCCTTGGCCGGCACAACACGCCCAGCCGTCAGCCAGACAAACTCCTCCTGCGCCCCCATTTGCATTCGCACCGAGGCGCGACGCTCCGGGCTCGGCATGAACTCAGCAATCTTGATTCCATTGGTGACTACCGAAGACTTATGTGCCGGAATAGCCTTAAGGCGCACATAGCGAACGACGGCGGCCTCGCTGACGGCAGTAGTGTGGCGACTGAGGGGGTCGGTAAGCCGATAGGCCAGCATGCGCGACCAGGGGCCTTCATAAACGTTATGAACTGTCGACAAAACCGCCGTTGCCGGAAACATGATCTTGAACAACCGCGCGGCCATGTTGGCATGAAAAGTGTGACTATGAATGAGATCGGGATGAAAGGCGCGCAGGAATCGATGGGCTCTCGCGAAACTTGAGAAAAGGCCGACGGGCGTCTTGCGCATATCAAGACGGACCAAGTCGAGCGCGGTCGGCCATTCCTCGGATTGGCGTTCTCTCAGCACGACCAGCAAGACCGCATGGCCACGAGCCGCCATACGCTCAGCCAGTTCCATCACTTGCCGCTCCGCTCCACCGACACCGAGCGAAGTGAGTACATACGCGATCCGCATTCCAATCACACCCGCTTCCAAGTTGCGCCAAAGCCAAGTGGGTCGATGATAACGCTCGCAGTCCCGTTTTGATCTGTGACTGGAGATACTGTCTCAATTCTGCGCCGATGATCTGATAGACTTGGTATGACTTTTCAGGATGGTGAGGAGGTTCCATGAGCTTGGGTGAGTGGGTGAAGTCCAATGCCGATTATGGCCGGCGACTGGTTGACTCTGGAATCGAGGGTGCGCGCCACGGTCAGGACGACTTCCTCGACGGAGAACCTCTGGTTCCTTTTCTTGGTGAGTCTGTTAAAGGCGCGCTGGTACCCGCCGCGATCGGAGCCTGCGTTGGTGTGCTGGTTGGTTATCCAATCTGCCGCCGGAAATCCACATCCACTTCAGTGACCCTGGCATATGGTCTGCTCGGTTGTGCCATTGGGCTCGGCGCCGGCTTCGCCTGGAAGAGCCGCCATCTCAGCGCAAGCGTCGCTGGCAATGCGATGAAGAACATTGGCAAAGTGCGCGATGAGCATTGGCTTTCCAAGAATCCCATCAACTACGCTTAGATTCTCTCAACAAACGAATTTGAATCGCTTCTCTTCTGGCTCTCGCGCCATCATGCCAACTCTCGTATAGTCTTCGCGGCCCAGGCGCGGGAAAGGATCACAGATCCTTTCCCGCGTTCTCCCGGCTATTGCACGTCGGACACTTTGCCGTCCTTGAAGACGACCTTCATGCCGTTGTAGTAGTAGATGACTTTCGCGCCCAGGTTAGCCACACGCGCTGGCGTTCCGAGAGCGGCCTGCACCTGGTCGGTGGTCTGGCCTAGCGATACGGATGCCGGAGCAGCAGGGGCCGGCGCTGCGCCTGCATCTGGAGCCGCCACTGCAGCGCCGCCGTTATCTTGCGCCGCCTCAGTGCTAACGTCCTTTTCCGCCTGGCCGCTTTGCTGGTCCACCTGTGCAATCTCCGTGCCAACATTGGGATCTGGCGGCGGCGCCACCGAGGCGTACTGCGCAGGAGCCGGCGCGGCTTGCGCGGAAGGCGGAGCCGATGGCAAACCATCCTTGCCCTGCTTGTCCTGCAGATCTTTGAGACCCTGGTCGATGCTTTCACGCATGTGGTTCTGCATCTCCTGCAGGTCGGTCAACTGCACCTGAACCGTCTGCGAAATCTGGCACTCCGGCTTGCCCTTGCTCGACAAAACTACCAGATTTGCAGTGGTCGCATCCGCAGGAGGCGCGGCCTGCATCTGCAGTGTGTCGCCGTCGCTCACCACGCATTCCTGCCCGTTGCTATCCGTCACGTCCAGGTTGCCCCCAGCTACGAACACATGCGGACGCCCGTCGCTCAACAGCCGCGCAATCCCGCTGGAACCGGGGTCCACATCCTGCCCCGCGGCATTCTGCTGCGCTTCCTGGTTCTCCAGAGCCAACTGGGCCTTCACCTCGTCGGCGATCATCTGCTTCACCTCGGGAGTGAGTACCGGCTGCCCGCCGCCTCCGGCTGCTGGTGCGCCAGCCTCCTCGCCCGCCTCGATGTGAGCGGCATATGCTGCCTGCAAATCCTGCGAAATGATGTAGTCCGTCAGCCAAAATGCCGCCGAGGGATAAACCGGATAAGGCTGGAAGTAGCCGCCGTAGAAGCCGAACCAGGGATTTCCTCCCCAGCCCCAACCAAATGTGATCGGCGCAGCCCACGGGTTGTACGCCCATCCGTAAAAGCCAGGACCAAAGTAGAATCCTGGGGCATAGACGCTCAACGCCAAGCCGCGGAAGCCGTAGCCCCGATAGAAGCGGTTGTATTCATGGCCATGGTAGAAGTAAGCGCGCCGTGCAAAATCGTGGCCGTGATAGGCGTACCCGCGCTCCACATATCCAGGACGGCCCCGCTCGGCAAAGACGCGGCTGTGGTCAGGACGTTCGACCATGGCCCTGTGGCCCCCACCCAGATTGTTGTGCACGTCCATGCCGCGCCGGGTGTCGTGCACGTCGCTGACCCTGCCGTCGGGGCGGGTACGAACCGCGCTGCCGGTTCGAGTGACATGCTCATTGCTACCCCTCGGCGCGGGACCGCTTCTGATTGCCGTGGAATGCGCACCGCTCATAGGGCCTTGAGCGCCCCCGACTCCGCCAGGATGTGCGCCGCCGACCGTCGTTGTTGTATGCGTTGTCGTGGTAGTCGAGTGTGTCGTCGTAGTGGTCGAAGTGTGCGTGCCGGCTCCGTTGGCGGTGGGTCCGTGGGACGCTCCACCGGTAGTCGGTCCGTGACTGCCAGCGCCCCCTGCTGTTGGTCCGTGCGATGCTCCACCGCCACCGGTCGGCCCGTGCGACGCTCCCCCACCCGCAGGCCTTGAAGGAGCTGGTGTTGAATGGGATGGCGCCGGAGCTGACTTCTTATCTGCGGCGACGCTGGTCAAGCTAACCAAGCCCACAAACAAGGCAATCATCATTGTCGCGGAGAATCTTCTCGTGGTTCCGCGGAGAAGCTGTATGGTCATCGGTTCCTCTTTTCATTTCCAATCTCTTGATTCCGCGCTTCATCCAACAAGCGCGAGGCTCTTGTCTGATCCAAACGGCGCAAAAGCGCACTACTCAACGTTGCTGACTTTCCCATTGGTGAAAGTAACCTTCATATCCTTGTAGTAATAAATCTCCTTCACTCCCAGCTTGGCCATTCTCAGCGGCTGCCCGAAGGCAGCGGTCACCTGAATCTTGGTCTGTCCGAGAGCGATGGTCGGCGGCGGTGCATCGGTCGGAGGCGGAGGAGGCGCGATCTCCGGCATGGGAGCAGGCGCAGCCGTTGGGGTTGGGATCGAAGCAGCCGACTGACCGCCTTGGCCGCCCGCGTCGTCCGAGGGCTCAACCGTCAGTACCTCCGCAACTAATCGCGAAGCCGCGTCCACAGATGGCACTTCCTTTTTACTGGGAAAAGGAATCTTCAAGTTCGCATAATAGCGGATGTTGTCATAGGGATCACTATAAAGCTGAAAGAGCACTCCATCCTTCTGAACCTGAATTTGTGTGATCCAGCATTTCTCATCCGGCACAAACGGGCGATGCGGATAATCCGCCGCTGTCCCGCCGTCCGGCGTCGCCATCCCGATCATCAGATCCTTCCCAAAACCTCCCCATCCCTGCCCGATCCTCCCGCTCTTGTATGTGTTCGATGGCGGCATTGGCGAGTCCACTGCATACATCAAAAGTCCCGGCTTGTGGATCACGACCACATCTCCGGCCGTGACAATATCTGAACGATCTGCCGTGGTCCTTGTCAGCCTGAACTCCGCATTAAGCTTTTGCTGAATCGCCGCCGGATCACCTCCCTGCGCCGCTGCCGAAAGACCGGCCATCAATGCAATCGCACACAATCCGAACACACGAAATAACCTCGTCTGAACCATTCGCCTCTGCCTTCCATGAATTATCGAAAAAGATTCAACTTGTTCCCGCACTGTACATCGCAGCCCAGACGTTGTCAAGCAACGGCAAAGCACCATTGCTTGTCGCTTTTGTTGGAGCAAACAACCTTCTCGTCAAGAAGTTTCGCCCATTCTTACATTTATTTTTGAACGGAAGATGAATCGCCGGTTCCCCCACCCGGCGCTCGCGGCCCATCTCCTGGATCAGCATTCGCGCCCAGCGTCTCGCCGTCCAACTCATGCTCATGGCGATAATGTTCAACCGGCATCTTTCCATCCCACCAAGCCCAATTCATCGGGTAAACGTCCGGGTCAAGAAAGACCTGGTAGAAGTGCCAGACCACAATCGCCAGGGTCGCCAGAATCGCTTCATAGAAGTGAATCGAGGTGGCAACGTCCACCCACCAGCGCGCCAGCAAATTGCCCGTCAAGACCTTCGCCCACATCATCACGCCGGTAACTGCCATCAAAGCGGTGCCCCAGACAAGCGCCCAGTATTCAGCCTTCTCCGCGTAACTGAAGCGGCCGAACTTCGGGCGTTCCTTGCGAACTCCGAGATAGTAAAGCATCGTCCCCCAGGCATCGAAAGCGTCCTTCGGGCGCGGTGCAAAGTCGCAGATCAGCCGTCGCCCCTCCCTGGTGATTGCCAAATAAAACAAGTGATATATCCCTGCGCCGATCAAGATAACTCCCGCCACGCGATGAACCAGGCCGCGCAGCTTCTCTCCATTTCCGTTGCCAAGCATCTCGGCAATCCAGGAGTTAGGAAACTTGAGGGCAAAGCCTGTGATGACCAGAATAATAAAACTCGTCAGTAGAATCAGGTGCTGCCAGCGCTGGTTAACGCTCATGCGCTCCATCATTGGATTTTGCACGGCGCGTCGCGCCACGACCTTGCTCCGCCAGATAATGGCGTTGTGTAGGAACATCGCGCCAATCACCACGACAATCAGCACCAGATAGAACCATCTCACCCAGCGCACAGCCGCCGAGCCAATGTCCTTGGCGCCGCCGACACCCAAAGCCTCGCCATCCTCCATGTGGACCCTCGTGAGGGTGAACTTCTGGGTTACTCCCTTATGACACTTTCCGCAGGTTGCGTCGAGGTTAGCGCGATTAATCGTCGAGCGCGGGTCGCTCGAAGGCAGAATGTTATGCACGCCGTGACAACTGGCACAGTTAGCCACCACCGCGGAGCCTCCCTCGGCAGCCAGTCCGTGATAACTGTCCAGGTAAGTCGTTACACGGCTGCCGGCCACCCCAAACTCCTGCGAGAGCCGCACCCCCTCGTGGCAGCGCGCGCAGGTAGTGCGAGCTATGTTCTGTTCTGAAACCGATGAGTTTGGGTCGATGTGAGCCTTGATCGAGTGGATTCCGTGGCAGTCGGTACACACCGGAGATAGTCCGTTGCCTCTTGCGATTCCCTGCCCATGAATGCTCTGCATGAAGGTCTCTTCGACCGCCGTGTGGCATTTTCCGCAGGTCGCTGGAACATTGAATTTATAAATAGGAGATTTATCGTCATTGGCGGGAAGAATCTCGTGCGCGCCGTGGCAATCCGTGCAGACCGCGGCCTTTTTTGAACCCTTCTCGATAGCCAACCCATGCACGCTCTCCTGGTAAGAGACAAAGCTCTGGGCGCTCTCCCCATTCGATTCAACCAGAAACTTCTGCCCGTGGCAGCGCCCGCAAGTGAATGGAATGTTGGCATGATTTACCGGTGACTTGGCATCGTCGGCGGCAAGAATCTCATGTGCGCCTCCGTGGCAGTCCTGGCAATTTGCTGCACCCGCTTGGCCAGCCTTGTATGCCTTGGAGTGCAAGCTGTGCGAGTAAGCCGCCTCGGCATCCGCATGACACTGAGCACAGGTGACCTTCTTGGGAGTGGTCTCATGCACCAATCCCTTCACATCTGTGTGGCAATCCACACAGGCGAAGAGATCGCTGTGGATCGAATGTTTCAGCTTACTTCCATCTACATATAAGCTGACTTGCTTGCCGTTCACCTCCGTGGTCAAGGCAGAATCAGAATGACAGGCGAGACAGTCTTTATCTTTAAGCTTGTGCTCGGCGCGAGCAGCACCCGAGCACATTAGCAATAACAGAACGATAAGTCGGGTGATAATTATTCCGGTCTTGTTCTTCTTCGACCTGCTCAACCAGGACATGCCTTGCCTCATTACTCTCTGAAATAAGCGCTCAATGTCAATACAAGAAGAACAAGGCCAATCAAAATCGCCGTAAACCCCACCCCTCTGCTGAAGTTCGTCAGCCAAACCGCGGGCTTCTCTGAAATCCGAGCTTCAAGTTTCCCCTGGGCTGCAAGCCGTTGATACTCTTGCGGGCGCTTGGTTTTGAACTCTTCTTCGCTCTCCACGCCGGTAAAAACGACCATATCCATGGGAAAACTGTCAGGGCGCAGGTGAGTATTAACGAAGTGAATCGAAAAAATGAAAAGAATGGCAAGCAATCCTTCTTCGCTATGAATGACTAACACCGCATTCAACGCCCAGCCTGGAAGAAACCTTGCGAAGAAAGGGGCGAACCACATCGCATAACCTGAAAAGCCAATGACAATCATGCCCCAGAAGACCGCCCAGTAATCAAACTTCTCCCAATAGGCGTATCGATCAAACTGCGGCTTGGGCCCGAGTCCAACGAACCAGCGAAGATGCCCAAAGAGGTCCTTCACATCCTTCCAGTTAGCCACCATGGAAGTAGCTCCCCAGAAGATTCCCTTTTCACGATGAACGATGCCTCGAGTGATGATCTCCTTCACATGAATGAGAAATGCCACGGTCAGCACGATCGCGCAGAACTTATGAAAGAAGAGAATCGCCCCGAATCCGCCCACGCCTTTGGCTAAACCACGCGCCCAGATACTCTCACTGAATCGCAGTGGCAATCCTGTCGCCGCCAGCCCTAGAAAGCTGGTAAACAAGGCGGCATGAAGATATCTCTGCGCCCGCGTAAAGCGCATGAAATACCTGCCTCCTACTTGGTTATTCTTGCTAATCTCGTTGGCGGCTGGCTCCAGATCAGGCATTTTTGTCTCCTTCCGCGGATTTCCTCTTGACCTGGTCGTATCGCGAACGGATCAGCCACAAGATGGTGTGAATCACAAAGAACCCTAGTGTGCCGGCCAGCAGCAGATTCATGAACAAGCGAACAAAATACAGAGCCGGATTCAACTTGCGATTGCGCGCGTTGGCGTGGGGCTGATACTGCACAAAGCTGGCGTTGGCGCCCGCATGACATCTGCCGCAGGTTGCTATCAAGTTAGCCGGAGCAATCGGAGATCGAGGATCGGATGCGGGCAATACGTCATGCGCTCCGTGGCAGTCCCAGCAGCGCGCCGTTTCGACATAACCGCCGAGCGAGCCTAACTGCGAGTGAAAGGTGTCATGGTAAGTCGATAACTTATCCTTGTGACACGATCCGCAAATGGGTGTGGATTGCATGCGAAAGGCATCCGCCGTCGGCTGCAGAATCGCATGCGCAGTGTGACAATCCGTGCAGACCGGCGCTTTCAAATTGCCGGCGGCGACCGCCTTTCCATGCACGCCGCCCATATAGTTATCGGTAATTCCCGCGTGGCAGTTACCGCAAGTCTTGGGAATATTCGCCTTGTAAGTCGGACTCTGCGGATCTTTGTGGCTCAGGATATGATGCGATCCATGACAGCTATTGCAGTTAGCCGCCACCAGTAGCCCTTCCTTGCTGAGCGCGAACCCGTGGATGGAGTCGATATACAACGGATAGACGTTGGGCAGTCCGTGCTTCTTCGCCATCGCGTCGTTGCCGTGGCATGCGCCGCAGGTTCGCGGAATGTTCAGCGGATAAACCGCCGACCGGGGATCTTCCTTGGGAAAGATGGAGTGGGCATCCCCATGGCAACTGGTGCATGGATGCTCGGCTTTGACGGAATGAACGCTTCCGGCGAGACCCGCCGCCTGATCAGCGTGGCAAGTCTCGCACTTGACCGGCGTAACTTGATCCGGATGAGGATAGTCCTTGATCGTGGTGTGGCAATCCCCGCATTTCAAGGTGCCATGCAGGCTCGCGCCAAACTTTCCCGCATTCACACCAAGACTATGTCCAGAGGCATCCTGCAGGCTTGCGTCGGCGTGGCATGAGAGGCAATCAGTCTCCGCATTTGCGACCCGCGGTATCGCGAAGAGCAGAAGCGCCCCAAGTGTCAGCGCGATATAAGATGCAGTCTTCATGCAGGCTCCGATCCTCAGACCCGTAACCCGCGCGCCACTACTTCTGCAGCGTGCGAATGAATGCGGTCACGTCCTTGATCTGCGCATCGGTGAGCTTGGTGTTATAGGCCGGCATCTTGTTTTTGCCGTTTTTCGTCGAGGCGATAAACTGAGCATCGGAGGCTTTGACCATCTCCGGCGCTTTGAACGAGAGAATCTTCATGCTCTTTCCCATCGGCGTGGCGGCAAGCCCGTCGGCACCGTGGCACATGGCGCACTTGGCCTTGTAAGTGTCTGCGCCAGGTGCCTGCGCAAAAGCAGGCCCCGCGATAGACGCGGCTAGCAGAATCACGGCTGCCGCTCTGATTCCTTCGATCATGGTGATGCTCCTTTGCCGGTGGTTCCAGGTTTTCCGGTTAAGTACCTGTCATATAGGTTGCGTTGCATTGCCGCAAGTGACGCCGGTCACAGCCCGAAGAACGGCTTCCCTCTTTGCGAAGAAATGAGCCTCAACTTCCTCGAAACTCATTCATTGCTTCCGATTTGACTTGCCACACTGTGCCGTCTAGCGAAAGTGATTCAGATCACATCCCCCAATGCCCCTCGTCATTCACAATATGACCGCTGCTTGAGGACAAAATTTATGGGCACAGTTGCGGTACCTGAGGTCATCACGATGCTTACCCTCCCCGGAGACGCGGTTCGCCAGATTCAATGGCGCTTTGCCGACCGATTTGATTTGCAGATGCTGGTTCAGTCGGCGCGCGGCGTGGCACGTGGAACCGTGGCACAACTGGTGGCCGCAGGAGAACGAAACACTCACGAATGGACAGCGGGAAAAAACGGAATGATGGAGGCGTTTGACCGCGCCGGCATCACCGCAGCTTTTATGGAGCCGGAAGAAGGCGGATTCATCGTCGGACCCAAGAACTTGGCGCTGTCGCTTGCGGCCTTCGAACTGGCCTGGGTAGATGGCGGCGCGGCCACGGCCAGCCTGGCCGGCTTTCTAGCTCTCGCGCCCATCCACGAACGCGGTACGGCGGAGCAAGTGAACCGTTACAAGAGTCTCTCTGCGCCTCCGCAGCCGGGCGAGGATCGCAAACCCTGGCGCGGCGCATTCGTGCTCACCGAGCCCATCCCCTACGTGGGCGTTGACACGGGAATGTTGAGCGGCAAGGTCCGCGTGGCCGAGTGGAAAGACGGCGAAGAACCCTGGCTGCAGGTAGACAAGCGCGGCCGTTTCATTACCAACATCGCCTTCGCCAACTTTGTCACCGCCGCAGTCGGCTCCGACGACCCACGCATCAAGGGCAGCTGCATGGTGATTCTAGAAGAGACAGACGAGGGCGTCTTCGATCATGGAACCGCGACAAAGAAGCTGGTTCATCAGCTCTCCTCGACCGGCGATCCCATCTTCAATCTGAAAGTCCCCGCGAGCCGCATCGTAGGCGGATACACCTTCAAGGACGGCGTCATCGTTCCCAACTTCAACCACGGGGAAGTTCTCGAGGCTGTCTTCAAGCGCACCCGTGTGGCTGTGGGCCTCATGTCCTCGGCCAAGCTGCTTTCTGCCGTCGAGCCCGTCATTCGTTATCAGCGCCAGCGCTTCCGTGGAGCCGAAGGGGCCAAGCCAGGTTCCGTACGTTACGAGCAGGGCATCCAACAGCGCGAGGACGCGTTGCATCGCCTGGTCGATATCTGGGCAACTGGCGAAGCAGCCACTTCGCTGGGCTTTGCCACCGCTCGGCTCTTCGACCAACTCGAACCCATTGAAAAGCAGAAATCGGCCATCCTCAAAGAACGCGGCATTCAAGGCGCACGCGCCGAAATGAAGGCCCTCAAGGAAAGCGAGCAGCGGGCTATCGAACTGCTCTCACTCAAACCAGACGACCCGCGCCGCGCCAAACTCGAAGCCGATCCGCTGGTTCAGTATGTGCTCATGGATGCCGAGACCAACGTGATCTGCCCCGCCACCAAGCTGTGGAACACCGGCCATGGAACCAATATGCTGCGCGAGGCTGTGAGCCTGATGGGCGGCTACGGCATCACTGAAGACTGCCCCGGCTTTTTAGGCAACAAGTGGATGGACGCCCAACTCGAAGCCACCTATGAAGGACCGGAAGCTGTGCAGCGCCGCCAGTTGACGGTGACCATGACCTCCGATGTCTTCCTGGCCGAGTTTCGCGCCTGGACAGCCGAGATGCGGCACATCGCCTCTACGCGGCCCGGTACCGGAGCCTGTACCTTGGCATCGGCAATGCAAATGTGGCTTTGGACGCTGAACCACCTGCAAACTTCCACCGACCCCACCGGCGGCAAGCTCTATCACGGGCAACGCCAGGGCGTGACCTTCGCATTGGCCGATGCGCTTTGCTGGCTGGTAGCTTCGCGCTATCAGATTCTCGATGTGCTTGAACTGGAAGCGCGCGGCCCCAGCGATCCGGTCGCCTCCGAGGGTCTGCAAGGCACCGTACAATTCCTCAGCGACCTTTGCCACACGCAAGCCGCAGCAGCAGCCGGTGAGGTCTCGCGCATCTGCGCCGAGCTGGTCTTCGGCTATAACTGCCATCCCTCCTGGGATGAGGAAGAGCATCGCAGTTGCTTCC
Organism: Occallatibacter sp.; assembly: GCA_049513195.1. Taxonomy (GTDB): domain Bacteria; phylum Acidobacteriota; class Terriglobia; order Terriglobales; family Acidobacteriaceae; genus Telmatobacter. The sequence goes on along the minus strand of JBEKWJ010000005.1, from coordinate 61,530 downwards.
TGGCAAGCGAACTGGAAGAGCTCGAAGAGACGATGCCGGGAATCTCGGCCATGGCCTTTGATGTGCTAGAGACCGACGGCACGCATCCGCAGAAGGCCGGTCCCTGCGCCGGTTGCGCCGGAAATGCCGACTTCTTGCGTTTGCAAGGCAGACTGACCGCGTGCCTCAGCGGCTCACGCCTAGCCAAGGACCGCGCCGCCGAAACCGTCAGCAAGGTCATGATTCCGGAGGCGCTGGATTATCCGGTGTAAAGGCAGCTTCTAGCTCTTAGCATTTAGCTTGATCGTGCAACAACAAACCAGGTAACCCGATGTCCAGATTTTCGGACCTGGGATAGGAGCCGTTCTGGAATCCTGTAGCTCTTTTTGAGGAGACCCGCATGAATGCGGAAGCAACTACTGCCGAAACACCGGAGATTGAGCGCGCGTCGATGGAAGTCGACATCGCCTGCGCGGGTTTTGGTCCGGCAATGGGCGGCTTTCTCTCCACGCTCACGAGTGCCTGGAATGCAAACCCTGCCGATCCGGCCTTCGAGAGCAAAGTCGCGCCGGGCATGCCGCTCCAAGTACTCTGCTACGAGCGGGCTGACGACATCAGCTCCGGTGTCAGCGGCGTCGTTACGTTAGGCAAGAGCATACGCTCCAGCTTCCCTGCTCTTAACCCGGCCGAAATACCGATGGCAGTCAAGGTCAAGGGCGAACGGGTTATGTACTTGCTCGACCCGATCGGAGCTAGCCGGCGCTCGCTCATTCTCCGCGCCGCCGATGCCGTTCTCCGCATTGTTGGTCCAATCGTTGGCGTGAAGGACCATGCCTTTACGCTGCCTTGGACGCCCGGCTTCCTGAACAAGCACGGCGGCCTGGTGCTATCGATCGGGCAATTCAATCAGTGGGTCGGATCGCAACTGATGGCGACTGGCCTCGTGCAGATCTGGCCTGGTACACCGATTAGCGCAACGCTTTTTTCTGGCAACAAAGTTGATGGCATACGGCTCGCCGATCAGGGCGTCGACAAATCCGGCGCGCCTACCGACGGCTTCATGGCAGGCATGGACGTACTCGCTCAACTTACCGTCGTCGGCGACGGTCCGGTCGGCGCAGTGGGCCAGGCTATCGACGAACATCTTGGCTTGCCCGCGGGTCACGCGCGCAGCGAATGGGCGCTGGGCATGAAGTTCGTCATCGAACTACCGGAAGGCTCAAAGCTCCAGCCTGGAACCGTCTGGCACAGCTTCGGCTATCCAGAGCCGGAGATCTTCGGCTTCCTCTACGTGCATCCCGAGAGGTTGGTTTCGGTAGGCATCTTCGTTCCCTCCTGGCTGAGCGACCCCTCGCGCACCGCCTATCGCTATCTGCAGCACTACATCCAGCACCCCGCGCTATGGGAGGTTCTCAAGAACGGAACGCTGCGCTCGTGGGGCGCGAAGTCGTTGGAAGAATCGGGCAAGCACGGCGAACCATATCTCTGCGGCGACGGCTACGCGCGGATCGGTGAAGGCTCCGGGTCGACCAACATGCTCACCGGCTCCGGCGTGGACGAGGCCTGGGCGACAGGCACACAACTCGGCGAAGCAGTCGTCAAACTGCTGCGCGCGGGCGAGCCCTTCACGCAGGAAAATCTGGCTGCATCCTACGAAGCCTGCCGCCGCGCAAGCAGGGTCGAGCGCGGCGCTAGGGAAGCCGAGAACGCGCGCAATGGCTTTCAAGACGGCCTCGTCAAAGGCATGATCGGCATGGCTCTCGCCGGACTGACCAAAGGAAAGTTTTCGCTGCACACGCACATTCCACCTGCCCACAAGCAGATTCGCCGCGTCACTCCGCAATCGGCCGAGGGCCGGTTGCAGAAAAAGGCCGCGGCTCTGGCCTTTGCCGAGGGACTTTCCTTCCACGACGCCCTCCTCACGGCGCGCGGCTGGCCGAAGATTCCGCTCGATGGCCGTCTGCTGGTCACGCAACAGGACGCGCTCTTGATGGGCGGCAAGGTGCAGGCCATGCCCGGATTCGCTGACCACGTCACATTCCGCAATGCGGGCCTCTGCCTCATCTGCGGGCAAAAGACCTGCGTCGCCATGTGCTCCGGCCAAGCCATCACGCTCGGTGAAGATGGCGCGCTGGCCTTCGAGCGCGAGAAGTGCGTTCACTGCGGCGCGTGCTTGTGGAACTGCAGCCAGTCTCCCGACGGTGAGCATTCGAACATCGAATTCCACGCGGGTTCCGGCGGACTTCATTCGGCGGAAAACTAGGTTTTATTTCGCGTAAAAAGCGGCCTTTTCTGGCTATAACGGGCAGTTTTTGGTCCAAAACCTGACAAAATTCGCCGTTTTATGCCTGGTTTTCATGACGAAGAAAAAATGCAAGTGGCTGATATTGCGTGAGTTATATATAGCGAGGGGACGCTGAACGGCCTCTGGGGGTCATAGGGGGGGTGGGGAGAGTGCCTTTCTGGTTACGGGGTGACCGATGTTTTGTTATCGAGTAAGTTACTATGGCGTTGACATCCACTTTGATCATTCTTTTCACTCAATATGATTGTGCGCCTTGCGAAGGGAATTCTCTGCAATCGCGAGGAAGAAGATGCGGTTGCCGTGCCGAAACTAAAGGGCTACATTCGACGGCAAATTGAGTATCATCGATCCTTTCCGCAACTATATTTCTATGCTCGTGTTTTGGAAGATGTGCGTTGGCAGTTGGGGCTTTCGTTACGGCACGTCGACCAATTCAAAAGATAAGCGAGGCTATCGATGAGAAAGTTCCTTGTCGTATTGTCACTTTTGCTCTCTGCCTTAGTTCCGACTTACGGTCAGAAGACTCGGTTCGGAGAAACACCGACGAAGGCAAAGCCCGGTGTCGATTACCCAATCAAAGTGCATATTTCCGGCATGCATCTTGGCCAGTTTTGCTCTACAGGCTCCGAGGGCGTCGGATGCGGTGACGCAGTCTACGTGGATGCAGTTATTGACGGAAAGAAAATTGAATTGAGAGGATCCTGGCCTCTTGACTCGGTTCCATATCAATGGGATAAAGATCGGATTAAGCATTTTTATCTTCTTCCAGGCGACTTTCAGGCACGGCTATTGAAAGACGCTAATTCCCTGGATGGCACTCCGATTTATTGGAATTACGAGTTTGTTCTCCCTGACCGAACTATCTGGCGTTGTACCGTCACCGGCATCTCTGAATAGTTCGGCGCTTCTTCTGGCGCTCTAAGCAATCATTCAACAAGCAGTTGAGGTAATCGATGAGAGGCCTTCGATGAGAAAGTTCGCAGCTGTACTGTTCTTTTTGCTCTGCTCCACAATTTCGACCTATGGACAAAAGACGCGATACGGGCAGCCCCCGGAAGAGCCTAAACCTGCAAAAACATCCAAACCAGTTATCGCCAAACCAGTTATCGACTATCCCATCAAGGTGCATATTTCAGCCACGCACATAGTGTCTGACTGCACATTCGCCGGCCTTACCTATGTTTGCAGTCTGGATGCAGATGCGAACTTGGACGGAAAGAAGATCGAGTTAGTGGGCCGAGCTCCGAACCTTCAGAAGAACTCGATGCTTATCGCTCCGGGAGACTATTCTCTCCGTGTCACGAAAGACATCCATAATCAGGACAATTCACTGTTCTTTCAGGAATACGATCTTCTCCTGCCTGGCGGACTTGTTTGGCATTGCTCGGCCACTGGAATCTCCGAATAGGGAGTTTGGGGCGCTGGGTCGTGCGACGCGCGTTCGGTGGAGAGCTGGACTCTTCCCTCGATTTATACTGGTTGTTGCCGCTTTGAAAGGGCATGACGTCAAGGGCCGAACGGAGCATATTGAACCGGGCTTACGCCCCGAGGGAATGTGAAATGAGAAAGTTCGTTGCCGTTTTATTCCTCCTGCTTTGCGCCACTTCGTTGCAGGCAAAAGATAAGCCAAACCCCGCTGACTTCCCCATCAAGATACATATCTCCGCATCTCAGGTCGTATACGCCCAACCGATTCTCATCTTTGTTAACACTGTATTGAACGGAAAGAAAGTGACGCTAGGAGGATATTCTTCCGGTCACGGCGTGTTGGTTTCTTATCCGGTTGTTAACCCAGGAGACTATCAAATCCGGCTCAGAGAGGATAAATCAGAACATAAAGGCTCTTTCATTCGCCAGGAATATGAGCTTCTTCTTCCCGATGGAGATACCTGGGAGTGCTGGATCGTCGGCATCTCTGAATAACATAATCGATGACCGAGAGTATTGATATCCCACCCTAGCCGCAAATACAAGTACGCGGCGAGGATGGGGCACCCAGTTCGTCAGACGTTGCCGCACAAAAGCAAAAGCAGGTCCTTCGACTGCGCTTCTCGCGATAGAGCTGCGAGAAGCTTCGCTCAGGATGACAGAGTTTTCGTATGATGACGGCGCATTTCAGCAATGACAGAGTTCTTATAAGATGATCGCGTATTTGGCGTATTTCTAGATGACAGTTTTTGTGCGCGGCGGCCGCGTTTTAGAATGATAAAAGCAGTCCTCAAGAAAAAAGGAAGAACAATGGCAAATGTTTTGCACATCGTGGTTTGCGCGGGGATTGTTCCCGATCCGCTGCAAACTTTGGAGCCGATCACTGGCCCAACTGGACCGGGGCTTAAGAACGAAATGGTTCTGCCCGCGGTGCTTGACCCCTGGGCGGCGAGCGCGCTCTATGAAGCCGCAGCGCTGGCTGCGAAGAACCCCGGCAGCAAGCTTTGGCTGGTTTCGCTGGGCCCCAAGGCCAAGCTGCAACAGGTGATGATGACCGTGGCGCAGAAGGTCGCGTTCGAGCTGGTTCCCATCGACGGACCGATTGGCGGCTTTCCTGACGCGCACTCGACCGCTGCCGTTTTGGCCGAGACCATTGCCGCGCTGCCTGGCATGGACCGCGAGAAGCTGATGCTTTTTGGCGGCTGGGAGTCGGCGACGCGGGGGGCGGGCGTGACGCTGCAACTGGTGGGCGAGCGGCTCGGCATTACCGATCAATTTGAAGGTGTGGACCAAATCACCCTCCGCGACGATGGCAGCTTTGAAGTGCTGGAGCGCGTGGAAGGCGGCAAGCATCAAGTCTCAGTCTGCGCCGGAACGCCTGCCGTTTTGGGTTGGGCGACGGGGAATCTGGCCGAGCCGCGTAACAATCCGCAAATCGGCATGGCGAATATGCGCACCATTATGCCCGCGCTTGCGAAGGCTAAAGTTGCCAAGCTGGAAGCGAACGGCCTGAGTTACGTTTCAGTGAGCTTGCCCAAGCAGCAGCGCGAGACGCGTGTCGAAAAGAACATGAACCCCGACGAGATTGCAGCCGAGCTGGTGGCATGGATTGGAGCCGAATAATGGAAAGCATCCTAGTATTGACCCATGCCGATGAGGCTGGCACCGCGCTCACCAAAGCATCGTTGGAAGCAGTGACCGCCGGGGTGGAACTCGCGGGTCGTCTTTCGGCGCCGTTGACGATCGGCATCGTTGCCGAAGATGCAACGACTTTGACCAAGAGCTTGCCGTCCTCAGGCGCGCGTTTGCTGGCCGTCTCAGGCGTTGAATTTGCACAGGCGCGCTACGCGAGCGACGCAGCCGCCGCAGAGGCGCTTTGCCGCGCCGCCAATGCCACCATTGTTCTTGCTCCTGGAACGTCGCGGTTCTCGCGCGTCGCCGCCGGTGTGGCCCATCGCCTGGGCGGCTTCATCGATACGCATATCGGCGCATTGAGCGGCACTGAGGCCGTGGAAGCCTCGCGCTGGTTCTATCGGCAGCGCATTGAAGCGGTGGTTACACGCAGTGCGCGCCCGTGGTTTCTGCTGCTTGACGCGGGAACGCACGCGGCATTTGTTGGCAACTCGGGCACGGGGCAAATTGAGACGGTCGCCGTTCAACTCCCTGCCCTGCGCACTACAGTGAGTGGCTTTCGCGCTCCGGCGCAGGACGCGCAGACGATTCGCCCGGACGCGAAACTGCTGTTGGTGGCTGGTGCTGGCTGGACCAAGAAACAGCCCGACGGGCAGATTCATGCCGCCGAGGCTGGGGAGCTGATTCTCGGCTTTCTGCATGCTACGAGCGCATCGCTTGGCAGCAGCAAGTCTTTGGTCGATCAAGGCGGCGAAGGCGAGCCTGTGCTTCCCTTCCTTACACACATGAACCAGATTGGGCAGACGGGATCGACGCCGCGACATGCGAAAGGGTTGTCGACTTGCTGCCATGGCGAGGAGCCGCATGTGGTGGGGTGGCGCTTTATTGGATCGCGGCGCGCTATTAGCCTGGATCCCAATTGCGGGTGGACGCGGGGCAAAGCTGACGTGGTGTATGTCGCCGACGCATTTCAGGTGATGGCCAAAGTGAACGCTCTGCTGGAGGCGGCGAAGGCGTAACACAACTTGAGGCTGGTCAGAATGAGGGCGCTGGTCGTAAACTGAGTCGGCAATTACCTTTCAGCTGCGTGGAGATGATTCGATGCTGGACGTTCATGCACCGCACCATTCCGTTCAAGGCTGGCGCGACTTCTTTGTTCATCTCGCCACGATCAGCATCGGCCTTTTGATTGCACTTGGCCTTGAAGCCACGGTCGAATGGATGCACCATTGCAGTGAAGTGGCAGAGACGCGCGAGGCGCTTCAGCGCGAACTCCAGGAAAATCGCAACCTTTTTGCGGCCAATACCGGCTATTTCCGGCAAGAGTCCGCCATGCTTCAAAACAATCTGGTGGTGCTGCGATACCTTCAACAGCACCCCGGCGCAAAACCGGATCAGCTTCCGGGCATTCTCCTCTGGACCAGTTCCAATGCGCGTTCGGTGGATTCTGCCTGGAAAACGGCCAGCCAAACGGGTGTCACCGCGCTCATGCCGCGGGAAGAGGTTGTGAAATCAGCCGAACTTTATGGATTCTTTGAGCGCATTGATCGAGCGCATGAAGAAGAGGCTGACGCGTTTGTGGAAGCTATTGGCTATATGTTTCAGGATTCCGATCCGACGCACCTGACCCAATCCGAAGTCAATAACGAGATCGCTCTGACCGAGATTGTGCTCTCTCGGCATCTTCGGCACGGTTTCCTGATGCAGAATCTTGCGGAAGAGTATCCGGAGTTCAAGCCCGCTCCTGAAAAGGATGAACTGGAAAAACTCCTTCATTTTCACGAGTTGGACACTCAGGCAGCATTTGCGGGGGCGCGGGCGCTTACACGGCAACGCATGGGTGCAGTCTCCTCGTCGCCCGCTGAGCCTGCTCATTAACTGGATTCGTTAGCGGTCGTTGATCGGTGAGAAGAAATGGAGGCTAGCCTGTTCAGGCGGTCGCCATTTATCCTCAGCGCATGGACAAGGACGCTTCCCCAACGCCCGCTGCCACCAACCTGCTGGATCAGTCAGCCTCCTCTTACCTGCGTTCGGCGCGTCATCAGCCGGTGCGTTGGCATCCGTGGGGAGAAGCGGCGCTCGAGCGCGCGCAGGCTGAAGACAAGCCGATTCTGCTGGATATTGGCGCTGTTTGGTGCCACTGGTGCCACGTGATGGACCGGGAATCTTACGAGAACCCGGAGATTGCGGCGCTCATCAATCAATATTTTGTAGCCGTGAAGGTGGATCGCGACGAGCGGCCCGATGTGGACGCGCGCTATCAGGCGGCGGTATCGGCAATTACCGGGCAGGGCGGATGGCCGCTGACGGTGTTTCTCACTCCCGATGGACGGCCATACTTTGGCGGCACATATATTCCGCCCGATGATCGCTATGGGCGGCCAGGCTTTGGGCGCGTACTGACGACGCTGGCGCAGGTGTGGCGCGAACGGCGCGATGAGGCTCTCGAAACCGCTGCGAGCGCGATGGCCGCCATCGAACACAATGAGTCTTTTTCGGGACGCGGCGGAGAACTTTCGCTGGCTTTGGTCGACAAGATTGCCGGCTCGATTCTCTCGCAATTTGACCCGCGCAATGGCGGCTTCGGCGCGCAGCCCAAGTTTCCTCACCCCGGCGCGCTCGATCTGCTGCTGGAAGTCGCCGTGAACCGCGGCAATGAGCAGGCTGGCGTGGCCTTTGCCACTACGCTTGAACGCATGGCGCGGGGCGGCGTGTACGACCAGCTGGCTGGCGGCTTTCACCGTTACAGTGTGGACGAACGCTGGGGGGTTCCGCACTTCGAGAAGATGCTGTACGACAACACCGAGCTGCTGCGCAATTACGTGCACGGCTACCAGAGCCTGGGCCGCGAGGATTTTCTCGTAACCGCGAGAGAGATCGTGGGCTGGCTAGGGACGACTCTGAGTGACCGCGATCAGGGCGGCTTCTATGCGTCTCAGGATGCGGACATCAACCTGGACGACGACGGAGACTACTTCACATGGACGCTGGCCGAGGCGCGATTGGCGCTGCGTGCGGCGGAGTTTTCCGCAGAGGATTTGGACTTGGCTCTGCGCTACTGGGATGTGAGAGAACTAGGCGACATGCACCATGACCCGGCTCGGAACGTGCTGCATGTGAAGCAGAGCGTGAAGGAATTGGCGGCTGAGGCGGGCCGGAACGCTGACCAGCTTCGCACGCTGCTGGACCGGGCTCGCGGTGTGTTGCTCGAGGTTCGCGCCAAGCGTCCCACGCCGTTTATTGACCGCACACTCTACACCGGATGGAACGCGATGGGGGTGACGGCGTGCCTGGAGGCGGCGCGTGTGCTGCAGATGGATTCAACGCGCGCCTTCGCGCTGCGCACGCTCGATCGGCTGCTTCGCGAAGCCTGGGATGGAGAGCAGGAACTGAGCCACGTGATCGCCTATGGCATCGAGGGAGCGCGGCCAGAGAGAGTCTCCGGCACGCTCGACGACTATGCCTTTACGATCCATGCATGCATCGACGGCTGGTTATCAACGGGCGAGATGCGCTATTACCGCGCCGCGGTTAAGCTGGCCGACGCATTGATCGCCCGCTTCTACGACCGCACAGCGGGAGGGTTCTTTGACGCAGCTGCGCCTACGGGCAGCAGTCTACCGCTGGGGGCGCTGACGGCGCGGCGCAAGCCCCTGCAAGACTCGCCCACGCCGGCCGGTAATCCTACCGCTGCTTCAGCCCTGCTGCGGCTTGCGAGCCTGAGCGGGCGCAAGGAGTATCGCGAGATTGCGGAAGAGACACTCGCCTCATTTGCCGGAATCGTCGAGCACTTTGGCCTTTACGCGGGCAGTTACGGGTCGGCGCTGGAGCGGCTGCTGCTCGATCCTGTACAGGTGGTCGTGGTCGGTTCAGGGCTCGGCGCCGCGCGATTCGAAGCGATGGCCGTTGGCGGTTTCGCCGTCAACAAAACCGTCGTCCGCATCGATCCTGAACGGCTGATTCCGGGCGGCGTTCCCGAGGCGCTGGCTGAAATACTACTCCAGGTTCCCAAGCCGAAAAACGCAGATGTGTGGGCCATGGTCTGCCTCGGACGGACCTGTTTGCCACCCATTACTGAGGCCGAGGCACTTGCGAAAGCATTGAACGACCGGGTCTAGAGGGCAGGCGTCTGCCGAGTTACAGAGATCGATTCGCGCCGGCAGACTGCCAGGAAAGAAGAATCAGATTACCATCGAATTCTATCGGCAAACATGCTTCGGGTTGCCTCATTCTGGTGATAAGCTATTTATTATGATCATTTTATGATGCGAGATGGACGATTCATCTCGTCATTGGGAATAGCCTTTTGCCAATCGCAATGCCCCGCTTCCGATCTCTTGTCCGCTCTGTAGTTATTGTCCGCAACTGCCGATAAGGCCTATGTCGGCTGTTTGCCGCAGTCAATGCTCTTGCTCAAAGGAAGGCATGGGACGGTTTCGTCCAATCCGGGTTCTCGCGTGTTGGTTGGCATTTTCCGTTGCCATGCAGGCGCAGCAATATGTCTTTCAGGCATATCGCCAGCGTGAGGGGCTTCAGAATCTTGCTGTGAATGCATTGACAACCGACAGCGAAGGTTTTCTGTGGGTGGCCACGGAGAACGGCGTCTACCGTTTCCTTGGTTCGATCTTTGAGCCGTACGGGAAGGATCAAGGGATTTTCGAGCGTGACATCGAGGACGTCTACGCAGACCCCAGCGGCATTATTTGGGCCGGCACCGTTGGAAATTTATATCATTGGGACGGCCAGCGATTCCTCGCCGTCAGCAGCAATCCAATTCAAATCCGCGGGGCGCAGCGTTTGGTAGCTGAAGACGCGCGCCATCTGCTCGTTGTGGATAATGGACGGCTCTACCGTCTGGAGCACGACACCCAAGGCAGAATGATTTCTTATACGCCGGTTTTCTCAGGCGAAATACTCGCTTCCAACCCCGCATTAAACCATCTGTCGAGTGTGAGCAATGCGGGCGGCCAGACTATCTGGATGGGATGCGGAACCATGGTTTGTTCATGGTTTGACGGCCCTGGGGGCGCGGTAACGCAATGGGGAACGGAGAAAGGCGTTCCCAAGAGCATCTGGCATTCATTCGCTTTCGATCACTCTGGCACACTTTGGGTGGCGGGCCAGCAGCACAACGTGGTGTTTCTGGCGCGTGGAGCGACGCGTTTCGTCGATCGAAGTTTCCCGGGCCCCGACCCAAACAGCATCTACCAGCATTCAGCGCTGGTCGTCGATCAGGCAGGCAGGGTGATCGTATGCGCTGAAGGGGGAGTCGCGCGCTGGGAGGGGAAGAGCTGGCGCTTGATCGACCCATCCATAGGGCTTCATACAGGTCACATTACCAGTCTGGTAGTCGATGCGACGGGTGATTTGTGGCTAGGCAGCTTCGGGCACGGACTCTACCACTGGGTTGGACCTGGAGAGTGGGAAGGCTGGAGCGATCTGCAAGGCCTGCCAAGTGCCGACGTCTTGAGCTTCTCTCCACTCCGCGATGACCGAGTGTTGGTGGGAACGGAGAAGGGCCCGGGGTGGGCGAATCCGAAAACCGGTTTGGCCGGCTCGCTTATTCCTGGCCAGAAATGGACCTATGGACAGGTCAGTGCGATAGGGACAAATCGAGATGGCACGGTTTGGGCCGGAACTTTTTCGGGCGCCGTGCTGCGCATCGATCCAAAGACCGGCCGGGTGAATGAGACCGCCAAGCTGCCATCCCTGATCGAGGGAGCGGTGCAGGATTCTGCTGGCCGGATCATTTTTTCGACAGACGGAGGGCTTTATGAAAGGGAAGCTGGGGCTTTAAACGCTTCGCCGCACCGAATTGCTGCCGTAGACGCGCTGGTGGGAGATTCGACCAAGGTCGATATGGGCTGCGTGGCGCCTGATGGTGTGGTCTGGTTCCTGGCGCAAAACAGGTTGTTGCGCGAGCAGGACGGCCAATGGACGTTTCCACCGATCGATGGATTCCCGAGACTTAACGGCTCCCTAGTCTATCTTTCGTGCGGCGCGAATGGCGAAATGTGGGCAACCGGCCAGCACACCGGCATTTTGCGACTGACGCCGAGCGGCTCACGGATCAAGGCTTGGAAGCTGCCGATTCCTTCAGAATTCGGCGCACTCTCGCCTTTGGCGATCCTGGCGGATCGGCGAGGTTGGGTTTGGTTAGGGAGCGATTGGGGCCTGGCAGTATGGAATGGCCGGGAATGGCGCCACCTTACGCAAGAGAGCGGGCTCCTATGGAACGACCTGAATAGAGGAACATTGACGAACGGCCTGGACGGCACACTCTGGATAGAAACCAGCGGCGGCCTGGCCCACCTGATACATCCTGAGCGGGTCTTTGACTCTACGGCGCTCCCCGTCTCGGTCACCAGCATTGAGCGCAACAACCAAGCCCTCGCGATTGGAGGACCGATTGTTCTGCCCTGGTCTCAGGCTCCGTTGCAGTTTGATCTCTCATCCCCCGCCCTGCGTGGCCGCAGCGAGTTGCTCTTCAAATATCGAATGGATGGGTTGCAGACGGATTGGATTGAAGGCCGAAACGGCATCGCAGTTTTCTCAGCTTTGCCGCCCGGAGAATATACTTTTATGGTTCTGGCCCATAATCCGGGGCTGAACCTTTTCTCGCCTACAGTGAAAGTAAAAGTTCAGATTCTTCCGCCATGGTGGAGGAGTTATTGGTTTTATGCCCTATGCGGTTTGGCCTTTCTCCTTCTACTGGCAGGCTCGATTCATCTCTACGTTCGCTATCTGCGCGCCACCAGCCGGCAATTGGAGTTACTGGTCTCAGAACGCACGCGTGAACTCGAGATCAGCCGCGAGCAGTTGCGCATCCAGGCTACCCACGATGGGCTTACTGGAATGTTGAATCGAGTCGCCATTCTGCGCGCCTTGGCCACTGAGATGGAGCGCGCCCGGCGTGATAACCGGACGGTCGTGATGGCGCTGATCGATCTGGACTATTTCAAGCACGTCAACGATACTTATGGGCACCTGGCCGGCGACGATGCGCTGCGAAGATTTGCCGCCGCTGTGGGAACCGCCGTTCGCCCTTACGACCATGCCGGCCGCTACGGCGGCGAAGAGTTCCTTCTGGTTCTCACCGAGGTTCCGCGCGATATTGTCGAACAGAGATTGGCCGCGCTTCATCACGCGATCTCGAACCTGGAGATCGCTTTGCCTGGCTCTTCGTACCGGCTCAACTGTAGCGTGGGCGCCACCGTCTTCGACCCATCTTATGGACCTGCAAGCGTAGAAACATTGCTCGCAATCGCCGATAAAGCCCTCTATGCGGCCAAAGCCGAGGGACGCAATCGCGTGGTCTTCTACCATCCAAGCTTCACCGGAGCCTCGCCAGAAAGTGATCCAAAACTCCCCAATCCCCGTTGAAGAAGCGAGCTTGTCGATCACTCCCCGCTGAAAGGATTCCCTTCCGGCTGCTTGAGCAAGGTTGGGTCGTGTTCCGCTGCCGGGGTTGGCTGGCTGCGGCCACCCGCTTTGCCCGTGAATGTACTGAAGACCCGGTTGGGATCGCCGGGCAGAAAATGATGTTCCTCGAGCGCCAGTCTCACGCGGCGGCGAAACTCCCGCACCGGCTCATATTGCTTGGTTGCCAGAGTCTTGAAGACCACCGGGAAGATCAACTCGGAGCCCTTGATTGCGTCGACACCCAGAATCTGTGGATCGGCCACAAAATTCTCGCGGAACTGATCGCTGTTGCGGATATCCATGGCAATGCCTTTGAGCAACTGGAGCACTTGGTCGGGATTGGCAGAAAAATCCACGCTCACATTGACGGTCGCGACGGAGTAGCCCACGCTCTGATTGGCAACAGTGGTGATCTGCGAGTTGGGAATGATGTAGAGGGTGCCATCGGCGTCGCGGACCGTGGTCTTGCGCAACGTCATCGCCTCCACCACTCCGGCCAGGCCTGCCAGGCGGACCGTGTCGCCCACGCTGAACTGGTCTTCAATCAGAATCAGCACGCCGTTGAGCATGTCGCGCACGATATTCTGCGCGGCCAGGCCAATGGCTACTCCTGCAATTCCCGCTGAAGTCAGCAACGGGGCAAGATTGATTCCGATCGCGTCCAGAAATTGCATTCCGACAATGACGCCGATGATCGCCATTCCCGTGGTGTGAATCACGCTGGACAAAGTCTTGACCTGGGAGACATGGTCGGCCTCTGGAGCGTGCCGCTCGGCGATGCGGATCATGCGGGTCGAGACCAGCCTCAACAACCGGCTGAGAATAAAGCCGATCAGAGCGACGACGATCAGGTGCGGCACCTTGGTGTGAATGAACTCCTGGGTATCGACAGCCCACTGATCCATCAAACGGCCCAGAAGCCGCTCTTCCGCAAAGATGCCGGTTCTAAACGCGAACAAAAGTGCAAGAGAATGCATTCCTGACTCCTGTCAACAGACTACGACATCGGTGGAGTTTCCTTGTCCGTGTGGATGGCGCGGTTGAGCCATGAGATTGGAGAACTGCCCAGGTCCAGGCCCCACAAGCGAAAGGGCCACTGAAAGCGGCCCTCTCTAGCCCTATTATGTCCCAGGCTGGGGATTCGCAGGCGGGCGCCTGTGTACAACATAGGAGCATCATGTGCTTTTTCAGGCCAGGATGCAAGCGCGATTTTGGCAATTTTGATCGGCTTGAAAAAGCAGGGACTCCTTAGTTGAGCGGCGGTTCTTGTTTGAACGGCTGGACGCGAATTTTAGCGATCCGGCGAGCATCCATTTCCACTACGGTGAGGCGGCGGCCTTCATAGATCACGGATTCGCCCACTTTGGGGATGTGGCCGAGGCGCATGAGGAGGAATCCGGCGAGAGTCTCTACGCCGCCATCACGGGGCAGGCTCCATTGCATTTGAGTTTCCAGGTCGCGAAGGTTGACGCCGCCATCCATCAGCAATTCGCCGGTCGCGGTGGTGAGGACGGGCAGCGCGGGTGAGCCGAACTCATCTTCCAACTCGCCGGTCAGCTGCTCGATGGCGTCTTCGACGGTGACCAGGCCGACCGTGGAGCCGTATTCGTCAACGACGATGGCCATCTGGCGGCGGCGCTTCTGAAAATCGCCGATCAGGTCGAGGACGGTCTTGGTCTCGGGAACGACCAGGACTTCGCGCATGACTTGAGAGAGCTTGAGTTCGACGAAGGGCGGAGTTCCCGAAAAGCCACCCTCAGGGGCCAAAGCCGCCGGAAAATTGGTTTGGTTGGTGTGCGGGCTAAAGGCCGTACCCTTCACGGTCACCGGTTGAACGGGAATGCGCTGCCCGGTGGGCCGAAAGAAGATCAGGCGGGCCAGGTCTTTCGAATAAATCACTCCGATAATGTGTTCGGGACCGCGGGTTTCATCGTAGACGGGGACGCGGGAGTGCATGTGATCGATGACCTGGGCGCTGGCTGCTTCGATGGTCAGGTTTGACGGAAGCGAAAAGATCTTCTGGCGCGGGGTCATAATCTCGCGGATGGGGATGTCGTCCAGTTCAAGGGCGCGATGAATGAGCGTCTCCTGGAACGGGGGCAGGACACCCATGCGGCGAGCGGCGGTGGCGATCAGTTTGAGTTCATCCGGCGAGTGGACCTGGGCGCGCTCGGTCATGGGAATATCAAAGCCGTAAAGAATGACGGCGGCGGATTTCTTGAGAAGGCGCACGGCAGGTCGGGCCAGGGTCATGAAGATGAGCATGGCCGGCGCGACGGCGACGGCGAGAGCCTCGGCACGGCGCAAAGCCAGGGACTTGGGAACAAGTTCGCCGACGACTACGTGGAAGTAGGTGATGAAGGCGAAGCCGAGAGCAACCGCGGCTGCGGCAACTACGTGAGCATAGGCTTGGGCGTGGGCTGGAGGCTGGGGCAGAGCATCCATCCAGCCAAGAAAGACGGAGGCGGCCAGCGGTTCGCCGATCCAGCCAAGAGCCAATGAACAGAGGGTCACGCCGAGCTGGACTGCGGGGAGGAAGTCATCGAGATCCTGCTGCAAACGGCGGACCGCGCGGGCTCCGGGATGGCCGGCGGCCAGCATCTGCTCGATGCGGGTATCGCGGATGGAGACGAGCGCAAACTCGGCGGCCACAAAGAAAGCGTTGGCCAAAATGAGCATGGCCACGGCGACAAATTCGAGCAAAGAGAGACTGTGCATCTCGGATGTGAGAATAGCATCCGGCAGGGGGGATGGAGTCAGGAAACCGGGGTCGGTTCAACTGCGGAAAAGCAACGCGTGAACGATGCTCAGTTCCCGGCTTGAAAAAACCTGGTCTGGATGAGCGCGGCGGCATCCTTGGCGTCGATCCATTGCTCGGGCTGTTGTTGCGAAAACTGGTAGACGGCTCGGGTGTGCGGACCGGTGACAAGATAGGCGCCTGAGCCTTTGAAGACGACCGGCGCAAGCGGCTGGTGTTGCACGGTCGGCGCTGGAGCGGGCGTGGCGTAGATCGTCCGCGATTGGCGGATTGCTTCGCGTTTTTTTCCGCAGCAACTCATCTTGTTTCCTCCGAAGGCGGAATTTGTTGCATTACGATTGGATGATCTTGCGGTCTTTCGAGAAGGCATGCAGCGCCGGAAAGTCCCAGCCAGAGCAGCGGCCACTCTCGCCATTTGTTCATCAGCAGATAAGCGATGGGAGCGGCGATCCACAAACTGAGGCAATAGAAGCAGTCCATCAGCTGGCCGATGAAACTGTTGCCGAGCCAGCCGCGGAGAGTGGCAAAAATTTCACCAGGGCCGTCTTCCTTGGCCAACAGATGAGTCAGCCGCCAGGTTGCGAGAACTCCGAGCACAAGGTAAAACCATCGTTCTGTGTCCATCGGCAGTCTCCTGGCTGCATGGTTGGGCGAAGCGGCCCTGGTTGGAGCCGCTTCGCGTGGTGGGGGAGGAGCTCAAGCGTTGACAATCGCAATTGCGAAGGAGGGAACAGGGTTCGTCCAGACGTACGTGGGGTTGTAATTCCAGTCGTCCAGTGGGCCCGAGTCGCTTCCGGCTGGATTGAATGCGCGGCTGGCGGCGTAGACGTCAAAGCTGTAGACCCCTTGTGGCTGCGAGGCTGAAATTTTGTAGGTGGCAACATTAGCGACAGTATTGTCGGCAGCGTCTTCATACCAATGCTGCACAGTAGCCAACTGAGCTGCAAGCTCCGCCGCAGTTGTCGCAACAGGGTAAAGCGTGGCACCTCCAGAGCATCCTCCGCTGCCGACCTGGACGGACTGAAGATGGTTGGCAACGACCGAGTAAGTCAACTGCACAAATACATCCTGAGGGCTGGTTCCACGGTTGATGACCACGCAATCGTCAGTGGGCACGGATTGTGCGCCGCTGAAATCAGAAGCAAAGCTCCAGATGGCGCTGTAGGCGACTTTTGGTACAGAGTTGTCGATGACGAAGCCAATCGGCGTCGAGGTAGCCAGCAGACTTTTGCCGCCATCGGCAATTTCAAGCTGGATGGTGTAAAGGCCGTCCGCATTGAATGACGAGTTGATGGTGTCCCATTCGAGAACCATCGAGTTGGGGAACCAGCCATCGGCGGGATTAATGACCGGGTACCATCCGTTCGAGTCGGCAACGGGCCACTGTTCTTCGAGCGTCAACCCGACCTCACGATAGAGCGGCCACGAAAGGCCGGTGAAGGGCGTGAGGGCCGAGGCGGTCGTAGTTCCCGGAGCGGTGTAGGTGAAGCGCAAGCGATAGTAGGCAGCGCCATCGACCTCTGTGCATCCGTAGAGTTGCAGTGTGCCTGTGTAGGGTGCGGTCGAGGGTTGAACGCCGGCCTCGGCCAGAGTGCCGCCGGGATGAGGCGCGTTGGGACGGGTTGCAAAGCCGGTTGTCGCATTGATGTAAGGCGCGACCGGCAGTGGCGGATTCAGCAGCGGCATCAGGCCCACATATTCAAGCGAAGGCACGTTGCCGCAGGCCACGGGAGGCGTGTTGCAATTGGTGGTTGAGGTGGCAATGGGCGAGGCCAGCAAAGTTACGTTGGAGACGTTGCCGGACCATGGTACTTCAAACAGGCCGCCGGAGTAGATGACCTCCTGAGTTCCGGTGCCGTTCACATCCTGAGTCACGCGGAAGGAGATATCAGGCACCTCAAAGATAGGCACCCACTCGGGCACGATCAGGTCGTAGCAGCGCAGGAAAGGCCCGTAGTACTTATTCAGATCGAGACCGTCAATCTGGTTCACGTCCAGACCGAGGTTGTTCGCCAAGGTGCTGTGGACCGCGGCGCGCTGGTGCTCCGCGCTAACTTTCTTCAGAGAAGTTCTGAACTCTTTGGGCAAGGCTGGGGGCAACGCGGTGGGGAAGGCGGGACGAGCCAGAAGCGCTTGCTTGCTGGGATTGGCGCTGCCGAATGCCTTGCTGTTACCGATCGATGCCAGTTGGCGAACGACCTGCGTACCGAGCAACTGTTCGGCCTTCTGATAAAGCGCGGTGCCGGGTGTCAGGGTGACATTCGCCTGTGCCTCGGGACCAGGATCGGGACCGCCGGGATGGCCTTGCAAGTAGGCAATTACGCTCGCGACGGTGGGCTTGTTGAAGAGTTGCAGATAGCAGATGCGCTCGATGCGGAAACGCAGAATCCACTCGATGATGAAGCGCGGCACCCAGATGCAGAAATTGCCGCAGGCATCGGTTGTGGTTTGGGCGAGCACCGAGGTGTGGCAATGAAATGGGAAGAACCAGGCCCAGGGAAGGCCGCCGGGGAAAAGACCGAAGAGCGAGCAAACTGTTTCCTCCGCATAGACAGTGGCGAAGGGAACAGGATTCAAGTTGCCGGTGGCCGGATCGAGCTTGACCACCCGACCGCAGACGCGGGTGAATAACAGGAGATTGGGATCGATTTGCCAACGATACTCTGAAGAAATCTCAGCGATGGTGAGGCCTGTGAGCTTCGATGCTTCGATTCCAGTGAGAGAGGCAAGGACGGCTGCCTGCGATTCGGTGAGGTGCGTCTTGTCGGGCGCAAGTTGTGTGCGAGAGATTTTTTGCGGGCTCATACAGAGTTCTCCTTCGGGTTTGGTATTGAAGTCAACGAATCTCGGTTTGAGGGGGAAGCCCCAAAACGCTGCCCTGTGCGAGGCGCAGTCATCGACGTATGGTGGCTGAGACCGCCAGATCGTTTCAGAGAATTTGAATGAATCATTCAAGAGGTATGAGTCGCCATGAGAATGACCCATCACAAAGCCGTTGGAACCAAGGCGTGGCGGATTGCGTATGGTTGAAAAGCAAAGGTTGGGCGCTGACGGGTTTAGGATGGTTGACGAAGGCGCATGAACGCCGTCTGAGCTTGTGAGCCTGTTTCATCACACATTCATTGCATTTTCACGCGATTCGTCTGGGCAGCGAGAAGTTATGTTTTAACGCCTTGGGAGGTTTCGGTGGCGGCAACACGGAAGAGCAAAAAATTCTGGATCTGGCTTACGAGTGGAATCGTTGTGGTGGTGCTGTTGCTGGGCTTAGGCCTGGCGCGGCTGGTTTCTGGCTCTACGATTGATCCCAACAAGCTGGCCAAGGTGACGCGCGGAGATGTGGCTCGCTCGGTGGTAGCCACGG
This sequence comes from Occallatibacter sp., assembly GCA_049513195.1. Lineage (GTDB taxonomy): Bacteria > Acidobacteriota > Terriglobia > Terriglobales > Acidobacteriaceae > Telmatobacter. The sequence goes on along the minus strand of JBEKWJ010000005.1, from coordinate 42,645 downwards.
GAAAGATTCAGCCAATCACCAAGGTCGAGGTGAAGTCGAAAGCCTCGGGGATCGTGGAGAAGCTCTATGTGGACATCAACAACCAGGTGCACAAAGGGCAGCAGTTGGCGCAGCTCGATCAGCAGGAGATTGTGGCGCAAGTGAATGCGCAGCGAGCGCAGCTATCGTCAGCCGAATCGAATGTGGGGATTTTCGAAGCCAATATCGAGCAGGACAAGGTGAACGCCGCCGCGCCCGACTTGCCCATGTACAAAGCCACGCTGGACCGCAACCTGGAAATGCAAAAGCTGGGCATTGTGAGCCATCAGGCACTGGACGACGCCAACAAGGACTATCAAGCGGCGCTGACTCGGCGCGACAACTCCAAGGCGCAGATTGGCGTGGATGCGGCGCGGCTGAAGCAGGCGCGAGCGCAGGTTCAGCAGGCGCAAGCCGGATTGCAGCAGCTTGAAGAGCAGTTGAGCTACACGACGATTGTGGCGCCGATGGACGGGGTGATTCTATCGCGCGACGTGGAGATCGGCGACGCGGTCAGCTCGATTCTGGTGCTGGGTTCTACTGCCACCCTGGTGATGACCGAAGGCGACATCAACGAAGTTTACGTGCAGGGGAAGGTTGACGAAGCGGACATCGCGCACGTCTATATGGCACAGCCGGCGCGCATCAAAGTGGAGAGCTTCCGCGACCGCGTCTTCAACGGCAAGGTGACCAAGATTGCGCCGCTGGGCGTGGAAAAAGACAACGTAACGACTTTCGAGGTGCGGGTCTCGATTGATAATCCGGGCGGCGAGTTGAAGGCCAACATGACTGCCAATGCCGAGATTCTGTTGGACGAGCATAAGGGCGTGCTGACGGTGCCTGAGAGCGCCGTGATTTATGACAACCAGAAGAAGGCGACGGTCGAGATTCCCGACAAGAAGCAAAAAGAAGGCAAGCGCAAGGTTCCGGTCACGGTAGGATTGTCGAACGGCTCGGTGACTGAGATTCTGAGCGGGTTGAAAGAAGGCGATCAGGTGGTTCTACAACAGTAGTCAGTTTTCAGTTGTCAGTTGTCAGTCGAATTGCAGGAAACCTATGCGGCAAGTCACGAGTTCTTTCAGGAATCTTAACTTGCGCCCGCAACACTGAGTTTGCTTTTCGCTGACAACTGAAAACTGACAACTGAACACTTCGGCACGAAAGGAGCACGATGAAAAAACTTTGGATCGCGGTAATGGCTGCGGCTGCGCTGGCAACGCTTCCCTCAATGGCTTCGGAAGCTACTTTCGAGCGCACGCTCTCGGTAAGCGGTCGCGTGGAACTGACGGTCTCAACCGGTTCGGGCAATATTCATATCACCCATGGCTCGGGCAACCAGGTTCACATCTACGGGAAAGTAAAGTCCGGCTGGGGCGGCAGCGAGCAGCGAGTGCGAGAGATCGCTGCCAACCCACCCGTCGAGCAGACAGGCAACATCGTCCGCATCGGCGCCCATCACGAGAACCTGCACAATATCAGCATCGACTATGAGATTCAGGGGCCGGAGAATGCATTTCTCAACGCCGGCTCAGGCTCGGGCGACATTAACATCGAGGGCGTGGGCGAGAACGCAAAGATTTCGACCGGCTCTGGGAACATTCATGCCATCGGGCTGCATGGAGGATTTACGGTGGATACCGGGTCGGGCAACATCTACGCGGAGCAGACCGGCGAGGGCTTCGTGAAGGCCCAGGCCGGATCGGGCAATGTGGAATTGCGTGATCTGCGCGGCGGGCTGCATGCCGGAACCGGATCGGGCAACATCAGGGTGAACGGAACGCCATCCGCGGATTGGAAGCTGGAAACTGGCTCGGGCAGCATCGAGATCGGGGCCGGCAGCGCCGCGTTCACACTGGACGCCTCGACCGGTTCGGGCAGCATTCACACTGACCAGGAGATGCTGACTCTAGGATCAAGCGACCACCACCACGTGACCGGCAAGATCCACGGCGGTGGGCCTACAGTGCGCATCGAAACTGGGTCGGGTGAGATTCGCGTCCATTAATATGGATCAAGTGATTGCAATGCGAATGAGTTTCTAGTTGCAATAGGTTTGTCTGTTCTGAAAGAGCGTTAGTTCACTTCACAGGCGGGGTCTTATGACTTCTGGGAGAACCTCGCCTGTTTTTTTATTCCGCACTGCATATCCCCGAAATCTGCGGGCAATCCCCTACCTTTACACTGGAAGCATGGTTCGCATACTCCACCCGATCCCTGTTGAGAAATTGAAACTGCTGGTCTTCGATCTGGATGGCACACTGATCGACTCTGCGCAGGATTTGTGCAACAGTGTAAACGCCGCGCTGAGTCACGTGGGGCGCGAGGCGCTGCCCGACCCGGTGATTGCCGGATTTGTCGGCAACGGCGCGCCCATGCTGATGCGCAAATCGCTGGCTTGCGGAAGCGGCATTGATCCAGAGCGCGTGGATGAGCAGTTGCAGGCCAGGACCTATGCCTTCTTTCTCGATCATTATCGCGAGCACAAACTGGACTTCACTTATGCGTACAACGGGGTGATGGAGGCGCTTGAGGCGTTGCGCGAATTGCATGACCAGCCTGGCGCGATGTCCCGCACCATGGCCGTGCTGACCAACAAACCGGTTCGTCCGGCTCAAGGCATCTGCAAAGGGCTGGGCTTGGCGGATTACTTCCTGCATATTTACGGTGGCGACAGCTTCAAGACAAAGAAGCCGAATCCAGAGGGGTTGCGCTCCTTGATGACGGAAGTGGGCGCGCGCCCCAAAGAGACCGTCATGGTGGGCGACAGCAAGGTTGACGTTGAAACGGCGCGCAATGCCGGAGTCTGGAGTCTGGGTTGCGCCTTCGGATTCGGAGTGCCGAGTCTGATGGAGAACCCGCCGGATGTGGTTGTGGATTCGCCGAAAGATTGGACGACGGTACTGAGTCCAGCGAAGATTCATCTCCAGAAGTAACTCGCGGCGCGGCGGCGTCAACAGTTTGCTATACTCGACGGTAGCCAAAACTTTCATCATTCATCGGCGTCTTTTTAAATGAGTCTGAGAAGCCAAACGAAGGCTTTGGTGCCAGGCATCGTCATGTGTTTTGAGAGTTGACTGCACTCCGGCGGTAGAGGGGTTACGCTGATGATGACACGATACCTCTTGGATTACCTCCATGCAGGGATCGCGATATTTTTGTTTGTACCGTTATTTGCGTTTCCAGGATATATTTTTGCCAGCGCCACAGACATCTTCCGTTTTCGCAGTCAGAGTTTTCTGACAAGAACCTGTTTGTCGCTTGGATTGTCAGTCGCCGTTACGCCAATCATCCTATTTTTCCTTTGGACGATTTCCATTCGATGGGCGGTCGCCGGGTACTATTTGTCGGTCGTGTTTGGAATAGGACTGATGCTGAAATACAACAGGCTTCTGCGCCGAGTTCGTATCCCTGGAATTTTGATATTTATTGGCGCCGCATGGATGCTGATTGTTCTATTCAGCCTTGTCGATCTCCCCGTTGGAAACGGTTTGTATGTCAATTCGGTAGCTAGTCTTGATAACTCCTACAGAGTGGAAGTCGTCGCGCAGTTGGCTCGCACTTCACAATTGCCTCCGTTATCTCCGTTTTTTGCGGGTAACTCGAGCGCGGTTGTTCTTCGCTATCACTACTTCTGGTTCATGGCGTGCGGATTGATTCCCAAACTCACAGGCTGGCAGATCGGAGCCCGGGATGCGTTGAACGCTAGCGTGGTCTGGCTTGGCTTTCTTCTTCTTGCCGTGCTGGGGCTCTACTGGAAGCTTTTTTTCAAGGTAAAACACGCTCTGCGTCAGAGCGTTGCGTCTGTGCCTGTGCTATTGCTGGGGGGACTTCAGGGGCCGATATTCTTGGTCCTGGTACTGCTGAGCAGACACAGCAAGGGTTCATGGCAATTGGGTCGCCATACGCTGACGCGCATAGACTGGCTGGGACAAATTACTTACTGGCTGGACTCTCTACTTTGGGTTCCTCATTGCGTAGCGTCTGTATTAGCTGCCTTGATCGCACTGCTCGCTCTCTACGAAATGCATAAGTCCGCCAGTTGGCGGGAGCGGATGGTTTTGGTGCTGGCAGCAAGTTTTTCATTGGCCTCCTCGGTAGGTCTGTCTGTTTTTGTTTGCGTGCCGTTTTTTGCATATCTCGGCTTGCTGTGCGCGTGGCAGCTATTTAAGGGACGCGATCGCCGCTTGGGCTTTGAACTGGCGTGCGCGCTGGGGCTGTCGGTTTTGTTCATTGCGCCCTACCTGTGGTCGATGCGCGCGCCCGCCGGGTCTCCCTTTCCGCTGGCGCTGTCGATGCGGCCCTCCGCTCTTGCCGGTGACCTTGCCATGCACGTTCATGACATAACTCCAGCGGCCAGGCAGTTGCTCAATCTGGTTATCGAACCCGTGATTTTTTTCTTTGAGCTCGGGATGATGGCTGTGATTGCTGTTTGGGCCTTTGCATGGCGCAAACCCGGGCTCGACGCAGAGGGGCGCAACCGAGACAATCTGATTGGCCTGTTCGTATTGGTAACAACCGTTATTGTGCTGTTTGTGAACTCCATTGAATTGAGCGGCGGAACGAACGATCTAGGCTGGCGCGCGCCGCTGGGGGCGCTGTTCTTCCTCATCTTCTACGGCGTTCGATTTTTTGATGGCTGGAGAAGCGATGGCTTGCGTTCCCTGTTTTCTTCATGGGCGAGCATGCTCCGTCCTGTGTTCGTGATTTTGATCGTGCTTGGCTTTGCGACAACCTTCACCGAGTTTATGCTGCTGCGCTTCTACTTTGTAGTCGATAACACGCGCGAAACAGGCGACCATACCTATGATTTGCGCGTGGCAATGGACTTTCTACGTCATGTCAGTTATCCGGAAGCAGTAGTTCAATTGAATCCAACCAGGGAAAACGCGATCTACTCCGGGTTGTTTATGGAACGTGGAACGGTATTGCGCGAAGCAGGAATCGATAGTCACTTTGACAGAGCCATCCCGCTCGATCTTCGTCTCAGTGAAGAAAATGAGATCAAGCCGATTTTTGAAAACACAGGCCTTCATTTTGATCAGATTCAACAAAGATGCACTGACCTGGGAATTAACTATCTGGTGATTCGATCCGGCGACGCCGGGTTCTCGGATGTCCATTCCTGGGTTTGGCAAGTTACACCGATTTTTGCGGACCAGAGCGTGCGGATTTATCGATGTTGAACAGTGACGGAAGAACGAGTTTTCTGGTAAGTGAAATCGGAATGCCGTGTGGGAATTACGGCGCAGTCCAAGATTGAAAGGCGATCACGGTGCGTGAATCGGAGATGAGCTTGAATCCGGCATGGATAACAGGTTCCAAACGAAGCGGGACCCTCGCAGAACAGGTTTTGCTGTGCGTATTTATTGCTCTCTTTGTGCAATTGTTATTCATCCTGGTTTTTTCTTCGATTTCGGGTCTAACACCAATCTTTGTAGAGAGGCTTGGATTTCAAATTGATTTCAATGACTTCATCATAGCCACTTCGGACTGGCGGCACGGAATTGATCCGTATCTTAGAATCCGTTTTAATAAATCGCCTCTTACGCTTCTGGCAGCTTTACCATTTCAGCTTTTAGGCAGCAATATTGGACGCATAGCATTTCTGTTCATCGATATCGCAATCGTTGCCGCATCGCTTGCCGGTCTATGTCACTGGTTTAAGATGACGCGGCGAGAGTGCATTCTGTTATATGGCATCGCTTCCATCTATTTTCCTGTCATCTTCCTTTTGCAGCGAGGGAATCTTGATGGGATCATGTTAGGTCTCATTCTGGTATCGATTTTCACAAAGAATCCATTCATCAAGATACTCGCTCTGAGTCTCTCCATCGGATTCAAGGTTTACAGCATCCTGCTGCTGATCCCGCTGATGATGGCACGGCAATGGAGAAGGGTCGCGGCAGTTTTACTCGTGCTGGCGCTTCTCATGCTGCCTTTCTACTCGCTACTCTGGAGTTTCATCGTGGGTCAGACCGGACGGAGCGCGGAACTGCTTGGGGCGGAGAATATATGCCCGATAGGTCTGCTTAGTCCGATCGATGTGACAGATGCGCATCATCACTATGCCTTGAATCACGCCGTGATCTTTGCGTATCTGGCATTGTGGATAGCCTCCTACGCATGGATGCTTTTCAAAAATCGAGGCTCCGATTTGAAGGTAAAGTCCGTATATAGCTTCGCCTGGATGATTGCCATGCCTTTGCAGGTGTTCCCTTACTCCGGTGTTTTGCTACTACCTTTACTTGTGTTGAAGAGTCGCGAGATGTCGGCGAAAGGCTTTATTGCTGTCCTGGATTATTTGTTTTTGATAGGATTTTGTCTGGTTGGTTTTCAGCAGACGGCGTTTTCCTCATATTTTCATTACCAGCCAGCGGCAACGCTTTTCCCGCATGCGGTAAGACTCCTCAATCTCTGCAATCCTCTTGGCACGGCTCTTGTCCTATGCTCAATCACCCTGCAAGCCGCGGATCGAAATAAGCAAATTGATGCGACACGTGTCGTTCCGGGTTTTTGAATCTTGCTGAAGACTTGCCACCCGTTCCCGGCTGTTGGCTGAGTCCAACGCCGTAAGCTGGATTTATGGACACGATTGCCGCCATGACTCCGCGCGCCCTTCAACCCCTCCGCATTGTTCTGGCCGGGGGCAGCGGACAGGTGGGCGAAGTGCTCGCGCGCCACTTTCAAGAGCACGGCCATCAGGTGAGCGTGCTGACTCGTGGCCCTTACGCGGCGACCTGGCAGACCGTTCACTGGGATGGCGAGAACACCGGCCCATGGACCGAATACCTGGAAGGCGCTGACGTGTGCGTTAACTTGGCCGGGCGCAGCGTGAACTGCCGTCATGATGCCGCTCATCGGCGGGCTATCTATGAATCGCGCATTCAGAGCACAAGGCTCCTGGGTCGAGTGATCGCCGGGCTCGCCGAGCCGCCACGGGTTTGGATGAACGCCTCGGCGGCGACCATTTATAAGCGAGTAGTAGGCGAAAACGGAATCGATCTGCCACTGGACGAAGCTACGGGCAAGTTGGACGAAGATAAACTCGAAACGGCAACAACGACAGAACGATGGATAGAGCGGCGGGGTTTTTCTGCGCGTGTGGCCAGGGACTGGGAGGCCGCGTTCTTTGCAACGGAAACTCCGCGCACACGTAAAGTGGCATTGCGCAGCGCTGTCGTTCTGAGTCCAACGCCTCAGAGCGCATTTGGTGTACTGTCGAATCTGGTGCGGCTGAGCCTGGGCGGCAAGCAGGGCAATGGACGCCAGTTCGTCTCGTGGATTCATGAGGCTGACTATGCGCGCGCAGTCGAGTTCATTGTGGCGCACGAGGAGCTTGCCGGGCCGATCAACATTGCCGCGCCCAAGCCGCTCACGAATCGCGATTTCATGGCGGCTCTGCGTTGGGCCTGGGACGTGCCCAATGGCTTCCCTGCCCCGGCGCTTGCCATCAAACTCGGCGCCATTTTTATGCGCACTGAGCCAGAGTTGGTGCTGCAAAGCTGCCGCGCCGTTCCGGGGCGCCTGCTCAACGCCGGATTTGAGTTTGAGTTTCCCGGGTGGCAAGAAGCGGCCGAAGATCTGGTACGGCAATGGAAATGCCGAGACTAAGAGGCCGGAATCAATATTCCCTCGCGGGCGAGTATTTTTGGGAGGGAGACCGCGCCGCAACTTTCGCTTTTCCACTTATATTCAGAGAGTCCTTAATCGAAAGTAATTTTTGCGCGTGCGCAGGATCGAAAAACATGTAACCATTCCTTTAACCGCCTTCTTCGTCATGTCGAACCTGCGTAGGCGCTCGTCCCGCATTACAGTACGATGGTTCTAAATGTGAGGCCGATCACATCAAGGAGAGCACTTGCAAAATAGCATCATATCTATGAACGCAGAGACTCTTATTCTGATTGCGCCATGCTCGCTTCTGCTGGGCGCCGCGCTACAGATGCTCGTAGCGCGGTTTTTTAATGCCCGGACAAAAGGGATATTGGCCTTTCTTACCTGTCTGCCGGCCGTGGCTTCTGTGGCGGGGCTGGTGGGATGGGTCAAAGCAGGACGCGCCATCGAGCTGAACGCGCTGCATTGGGATGGTCCGCTTGCCCTGGTCTTTCACGTGGATGCGCTGAGTGTCCTGTTTGCATTGATGGGTACGGGGCTGGGCGCATTCGTGCTGCTCTACTCCATCGGCTACATGGCGCACGATGAATCGGCGACCCGCTTTTACACTTCGATGCTGATCTTCATCGCAGGCTTCGTCGGGCTGGTCTATAGCGCCAACCTTTTCTTCTTCTATCTCTGTTGGGAACTGGTCGGTTTGTGCTCTTTCAGTTTGGTGGGATTCTGGTATACCAATCGCGAAGCGGTGGCCGGCGCGCGCAAAGTGCTGCTGATGACTCACATCGCCGGCTACGGTTTACTGGCTGCGATTCTGGTCGTTTACCACCGTACGGGCAGCGCGCTATGGACCGATCCCAAAGTGGCGCAAGCCTTCACCGGCGGCGTTTTTGTGCTGATGCTGGTGGCGCTGGTGGCAAAGAGCGTGCAGGTGCCATTGCACACATGGATTCCCGAAGCCATGGCCGCGCCAACTCCGGTGAGCGCCCTGCTTCATGCAGCTTGTTACGTAAAGGCAGGCGTCTATCTGGCCTGCCGCATGCACAGCTTTGGCGCGTGGCCCGTGAACGGCGGATTCGCCTGGGGTAGCGCGACTCTGGTCTGGATTGGCACGGTCACCATGGCCGTAGGCGTCATGTATGCCATGGTTCAAACCGATTTGAAGCGAATGCTGGCCTTCTCGACGGTCAGCCAGATCGGCTATATGATGATGGGCATCGGCATCGGCACACCGCTCGCGATTGCCGCCGCACTGCTGCATTGCCTCAATCACGGATTCTTTAAAGGCGGGCTGTTTTTGACCGCTGGCTCTGTGCAACATGGCGCCGGTACTCGTGACATGAACCAGCTCGGTGGCCTGGCGCAAAAGATGCCGCAGACCACGCTGTCGTGGCTGATTGGTGCTGGCAGCATGGCGGGCGTTCCGCTGATGAGCGGCTTCGCCAGCAAGTGGATGCTGTACGCTGCGGCCCTGCAGGCTGGATGGGCGGTGCCCGCGATGGTGGCCTGGGCGGTCAGTTTGGGCACCGTCTTCCTATGCGCCAAAGCTACCAGCGCGGTCTTCCTGGGCCAAACGACTGAGGCGACGAAAAACGCGCACGAGTCTCCGCCGACCATGGTTTGGGGAATGGGCTTTCTGGCCGCGGGCAGCATCATTCTGGGCGTAGCGCCGCAGTTGGCTGTCAACTATCTGCTCAATCCGATTCTGAATGCGCTGCAAATGACGGCGGTGAACGTGACGTGGTTTGGGCTGTCGTCAGATGCGGGCAGCTTTTCGACGATGGGCGGTCTGGTGCTGGCTGTGGTTTCGCTAATTGTGGGCGGCCTGATCTACGCGGTTGCTTACGTTGCGCGGCCATCGTCTACGGGCGGCGCGGCGTTGGCCGGAGGCGGAATCTTCACCGGCGGCGAACCGTTGTCGTCAGAGGGAAGACTGACGGCCGGCGACTTCTCCAGCATATTCCTGCAAAACTGGCACGAGTTCTTCCGCTGGTCGAATGTAGACGCTATTTATCTGGGTGTTTGGAGCGGCTTGCAGGCGGTTTCGCGCGGGCTGGGCGTGGTGGTCTCGTGGATGGAGCGCCACGCGTTGCCCCTGGTCGTTGTGCTGGCGGCGGGTGTGTTGGCGGTGACTCGTTGGTTTGCGCCCGGCAAAAGCGCCTGGTTGTGGCCGCTGGGTGTGCCCATTACCGCGGCGATTCCGGTGCCAAGGCTGCTGATTGGTGCTTGCGCGATGGCCGGGATTGGCTTGATTCTGGCTGCCCTCGGACACGTGATCAATCGCCGTCTTGCGCCGCTGATGACGCTTGTCACTGCGGCTGCCATTGCTGGTTTAATTGCTCCCAACCCGTGGCTTCGGCTTGGCCTTCTGGAACTGGGAGCTTTGGCGACCGTGGCGCTGGTCTGGCAAACCGCAAGGACGCACGCCGCAAAGCTGACTTACCTCGCAGTGGTTCTCATCTCGGCATTATCTCTGGTTTCGAGCCACTTGCTGTTGGAACACAAACAGGCTGAGTGGGCGTGGGCTCTGCTCGTCACCAGCGTCTGCGTAAAGTTGGCTGCCGTTCCGCTTTTCTTCTGGCTGCTCAGCTTGGCGGACGAGATTCCGGCCCTGGTTCTCGGCTTGATTATCGCGGTTGTCGATATGGCCGCTTTCGGCGAATCCCTGGTTGCCGCATGTTCGGTTCCCGACTTCTTTCTACATCATGCAATTCTGCTCGGCGCGGGCGCCGCCACATCCTTCTTGGCCGCTCTGCTGATGCTCTCACAGCGCAGCCTCAAACGGTTGCTGGTTCTATCGACGGTGGAGGACATTGGCTTCCTGATCCTGGGGATCTTCTCCGTTAACATTCTCGGAATCAAGGGCGCGGTGGTTGCGGCCGCTACTCACTCCTTAGCCAAGGCTCTACTCTTTACTTGCCTGAGCGGTCCCGAGGCCGATGGCGCGCTAGACGGCGAACCCAAAGGCCTAGCCGCGCGCTACCCGGTCGCAGCCTTCGGCTTTCTCTTCGGAATGTTGGCCATGCTGGGCATTCCGCCGACCATGGGCTTCATCGGCCGATGGAGACTTTACGAGGCAGCTCTCCAAATCGGCTGGCCGATGGCCACGATCTTCATTCTCTCGTCGATCTTCGCTTTGATCGCCTATGTGCTGGCTTTAACACGCGTCTGGTGGGGACCACCGAATGAATCGAGTCCACCGCCAACCCCGCCGCATCCAACCAATGAGCCTTCCTTCAAAAAGGAGCCGTTCCTGTTGCAGACCGTCATCGTGGCGCTGGTTGCGCTGCTGTTGGCTGCTGGAATCTGGCCGGATGCGCTGCAAATGCTGCTTGGGGGGAGACCATGAACCTCTGGAACAAACTGATGTGCTATAGCCGGCGTCACAGTCCATGGCTCTTCCATATGAACGGAGGCAGTTGCAACGGCTGCGACATTGAGCTGATCGCCAGCCTCTCGCCGCGTTACGATGCCGAGCAGTTGGGCGTGCGTCTGGAAGGCAGCCCGCGCCACGCCGATATTCTCTGCGTCACTGGCCCCATCACCCACAATGCTACCAACGCCATCAAGACCGTCTACGGACAAGTCTGCGGACCCAAGGCCGTGGTGGCTATCGGCTCTTGCCCCGCAACAACGAATGTGTTCATCGACAGCCGCACACTCGAAGGGCCGCTCGACAAGCACATTCCCGTCGATGTCTTCGTTCCCGGCTGCCCGCCGCGCCCTGACGCCATTATTCTGGGCATCGCGAAAGCTGCCGAGATATTGGCCGAAAGAGCCGGGAAGAAATTGCCCGTCGAACCTGTTCTCATGCAGTTAGTAGGGCCGGGATGCGGCGGCGCTTGCGCATGTGGAGCTACAAAGGAAATTAAAACCGAAGAAGAGGTGCAGCCATGAACAGTATGACGACTTCTCTGGCGCGCCTGCTCATCTTTCCTGGGCTGTTGTTCGCCGTACCGGCCGCGTGGTTCTTTCTGTGGGTGGAGCGCAAGGCAGTGGCCAGGATGCAAGGCCGCGTTGGACCTCCCTTCATGCAGCCGTTTTTCGATTTCATTAAGCTGCTGGGCAAAAGTACGCCTCCGCGCAACGGCATCGCAGGACTGCTGATGAAGGCTTGGCCGCTGATTGCGGTTTCGGCTGCGGCGGGCGCGGTGGGCTTGTTGCCGGTGCTGCCTGCTTCGGGTGGATTTCAGGGCGATCTGATCTTGTTGCTGGCGCTATTGGAAGTGCCTTCGATGTGCATCATCGCCGCGGGCTTTTCTTCCGGCTCTATCTTCGGCGAGATTGGCTCAGCGCGCGAGGCCGTGCTCAGCGTCTCGTACAACGTGGTCTTCCTTCTGGCCATTCTTTCTGTCGCCGCTTCGCAGCATACCTTCAGTCTTGAGGCGCTGGCCCAATTGCCGGCCTCGCCTCTGCGCTGGTTGGGCGTGATTGCGATTCTGATTTGCCTGCCCGCCAAGCTGCATCTCAATCCCTTTTCGCTACCCAACGCCGAGCAGGAAATTTACTCAGGCCCCATGACCGAGTATGCCGGACCGGAGCTAGCCATGTGGGAGCTTTCGCACGGTCTCGAATGGGTTGCTGCCACTGGCTTGGTGGCGACACTGGCAGCGCCGGCCGTCACGCTCTGGTGGGTTGGCGTTCTCATCTTCATTGCGTTCTCTTTTGCTATCGTCTTGCTGTTGTCGGTGGTTGCGTCAGCTACGGCGCGGTTGCAGATCGATACAACCGTGCGTTTCTATTGGCAATGCACGCTTATCTTCGCGGTCCTGGCGGTTGCGGCCGCGCTTTTCATGAGGCTTAGAGCATGAACATTTTGACCATGCTGTGGAAGAATCTGTGGGGCGGGTCGCGCACGATGCTCTTTCCCAAGCGCCCCGAAGTGAGCGAGAAGTATCGAGGGCTGGTACGCTTCGATCCCGCGCTCTGCACCGGCTGCGCCATTTGCAAAATGCGTTGCACCGCGCGCGCCATCGAATTCAAAAGCGGCAAGGGCGAGTTCACATGGAGCTACGATCCCGGCCATTGCACCTTCTGCGGACGCTGCGTCGAGGGCTGCAAAACTCATGCATTGACCCAGGAATCGGAATGTCCGCCCGTGTACACCACCATCGGCGAGTTGAACGAATCCCACACCCTTACCCGCCAGAAGCCGCCTGCTCCCAAACCAGCAGCACCGGTTCCGGCTGTTCTTGCCGAGCAAATTCCGATCCCCGCCACTGGAGAGACAAAATGATTTCGCTTGAAAACATTCCCGCGCAGTTGGGAACAACGGAACCCTGGATTGAAAAGGGTGGCGTGCACTGGCTCACACTGGGCGCGATGAATGTGCGCCAACTGGCCACGGCGATGAACGGCCTTCATGCGCGCTTCATCACCATCACCGCCTATCAGTTGCCAAAAGAAGAAGGCTTTCGCCTGGAGTACCACTGGGATCTCGACGGGCAGTTGCTGGGTTTCCCTTTCGTGCTTCAGGGCAAATCCATCGAAAGCATCTTCGATCTGTGCGAGGCCGTGGACTGGATCGAACGCGAGATTCATGAGGAATATTCCTTGGACTTCACGGGACGCGAGTACGAACCCCTGCTGCTGCGCCAGGGAGACACAACGGGCGTCAACCTGCGAGACGCCGTGGCCGCGGGTAGCGCTGTGGCTGCGAGTGACGCTGTGGCAGCGAGTCAGGAGAAAAAATGAGCTACAAAATTCCCATGGGGCCCTATCACCCGGCGCTCGAAGAACCCTACAAGCTGGATATGATCTGCGAAGGCGAAACGGTGATCGACGCCAAGTTGAGCATCGGCTTCAACTTTCGTGGCATCGAGCACCTCGCAGAAACACGCAATCATATTCAGGTGATCGCGCTCATGGAGCGGGTCTGCGGCATCTGCTCGAACATCCATACACTCACGCTTTGTTCGGCGATGGAAGGATTGACCGGCCTCACACCGCCTCCGCGCGCGCAATATATTCGCGTCATCATGGCAGAACTCGAGCGGCTGCACTCCCACGTGTTGTGGGCCGGCATTGCGGCCAAACTGATGGGCTTCAAAACCATGTTCATGACCTGCTTTGAATTGCGCGAGAAGGTGATGGACGTACTGCAGGCGATCAGCGGCAACCGCGTCAACTATTCGATGAACCGCATTGGCGGCGTGAATAGAGACATCACCGATCCGGCGTCAATTTTGAAGATGGTTGAGGCACTGGAGTTGGAGATGGGGCGCACCGTGATCCCGATCTTCACCACCAGCAGAACGGCTCGTTCACGCTGCGCGGGCGTCGGCGTGCTCACCAACGAGAAAGCCGTTGGCATGGGCATTGTCGGCCCGGTAGCGCGCGCTTCGGGTGTGCCGCAGGATCTGCGCCGTGCCGCTCCCTATGCGGCCTACGCTGAGATGGAGTTCGATGTGCCCGTGCAGCCCGCCGGCGACGTGACGGCTCGTCTGCTGGTGCGCGCTCTTGAAATCATGGAGAGCTGCAAGATCTTGCGTCAGGCGCTCAGCAAGCTACCCCCGGGCGAGATAGCCACCGAGGGCGAGAAGTTCGCCTTCACCACTGGAACAGCCACTGCCCGCGTCGAAGCGCCGCGCGGAGAGGTCATGTATAGCGTCTCGTGGAAAGAGGGTTCAAGAAACCCGGCTAGAGTCCATGTGCGCACGCCAACCTTTGCCGTGATGCCGGCGATCCGCTGGATGATCAAGGGCGCGCGCCTGGCAGACACGCCGCTGATTCAGGCTTCGATCGATCCTTGCTACTCCTGTACGGATCGGTGATACGGACCACTGATGCACGGACGGAAGAAGCCGATGAAGCAAGTACCGGACTTCATACTTGCTTCATCAGGAGAATTCGTTCATGCCCGACTTCAGTGTGATTACCGACAAGTGCATCAAGGACCTGCTTTGCCTTGATGCCTGCCCCAGCGATGCTATTCATCCCACTCCTGAAGAGCCGCGCTTCACGGAAGTGACCCAGCTCTATATCGATTCCGAAGCGTGCGGCAACTGCGGCGCATGCTATGTCACTTGCGAGTGGAATGCTATTTATGGAGTTGATGAATTGCCGGAGGAATTCGAAGATTTTGCAGAAGTCAACGCGGAATTCTTCCACAAACGGGTTGACATTGGAAAGTATTCCGCCGTGTAATGGAAGTGTTGGTCGTGGTGAAGGAGTTCACCCTTAACCGCTGTCCGCCGCCGATAGGTGGACAGATGATGACTCCTGACAGGGAATCCTGTTGGGGCGTCGTCTCCCAGCGCGATCCCCGAGTCAAATAGGACTGAACAAGGAGATCGCTTTGCAGAAATACCTTCTCATCGCCGTCGGTGGTGCGCTTGGCTCCGTGGCTCGTTACTGGGTTGGCTCGACGATTGCCGGGCGCATGGGGACACGGTTTCCCTACGGCACCTTCGTCATCAACATCACCGCCTGCATCGTCATCGGCTTCTCGCTCACCTACCTGGGCAAACGTGCGGGGTTAAATCCTGCCTGGAGATTCTTTATTCCGGTGGGCTTCATCGGCGCCTACAGCACATTTTCAACGTATGAGTGGGAGACGCTTTCAACCTTGCGCGCGGGAGCTTTTTCACTGGCCTTGCTCTACGCGCTAGGCAGCCTTGTCCTGGGCCTTGTTGCCGTATGGTGCGGCGCGGTGCTGGCCGAAGCGATTGCTTGAGCGTAAAATCCTCACTGACCAGCGGAGTGTGAAATGCTGCAAGCCGGAAAAGCTGTTAAAGTCACCATCTACCTGAGCGATGGAGCAACCCATCACGGGGTTCCACTTTACTCCAGCATCCTCGACTTCCTCTTCTTTCGCGGTGTTGCCGGGGCCACTGTAACCAAAGGCATCGCCGGCTTTGGCGCCGATCATCATATGCACTCGGCTCACCTTGTAGAGATTTCCGATCGGCTGCCTATCAAGATCGAGTTCATTGAGACGCGCGAGAAGATCGATTCTTTGCTGGGCAAGCTGGAAGAGCTGACTGGCAGTGGGCTGATCGAGATGCAGGAGACCACGGTGGCCAAGCCCGCGCAATTGTCGAAGCCCAAAACGCCGCTGACGCCTGCTCATCTCAAAATCGAAGGCAAGGCGCAGATGATGCGCATCTTCGTTAGCGAAGAGGACCGCTGGAAGTCGAAGCCGCTCTATGAAGCGCTGGTCGAGGCCATGCGCGCCAACGACATTGCCGGAGTCACGGTTTATCGCGGCATCCTCGGCTACGGAGCACATCGGCGGGTTCACAAAGAAAAGCCGCTTGTTTCAACGCATCACGGCTCGATCATGCTTTCGGCCATCGACACGGCCGAAAAACTGCGCGCATTTCTGTCTCTCGTGGATCAGATGGTGCAGGAGGGTTTGGTGGTCTTCTCCGATGTAGACATCATCAAGTACGCTTATCGAGCGCTCGAAACTGACAAGCAAGAGACGCCCGCGCAGGAATCCGGGAGGCAAGCCCCGTGAAAGAACAATTTACCGCTCGTATGTTGCGCGTACACTTTGGCGAGGACGACCGCTGGCAGGGCAAGCCTTTGCATGAGGCCATACTGACCAAATGCATGGAGTTGGGCATCGCGGAAGCGGTTGTCTTCCGAGGCATCGAAGGCTACGGATCGGCGAGCCGCATTCGCCATGCCAGCCATTGGCCGCGCTCCAAAGATGCGCCGATCCAGATGAGCATCATCGACATCGAAGAAAAGATCGGCAGGTTGACGCCTTTTCTCGACGCCATGGTCGAGGAGGGACTGGTCGCCACCTCCACCGTCGAAGTCGTTCGTTACTCGCGGACGCCTGAAGAAGCCCAGGAAAAAGCGTAGGCGTTCCTGTTACTGCGCCGAGGTGAAGGGCGAAGCCGGCAATCCATCGCTGTTGAAGAGATTGCATTGCGGGCTGTTGGCCCAGCCATAGCGCACTTGAGTCGGCTCGGGAACGGCGGGACTCGACGCCACAACCGTCGCACCGTCGATTTTGGCAACAGCCGGCCAGAACTTGCCGTCGGCTCCGGCAACCTCGAAGCCGGTCAGCTCATCACCCTTTGCGGACAATCCCTTTGCATGTTCAAACCAGACGCGAATCGCTGCGCCTTCCGCTGTCGCCTGGCGAAACAAAGGCCCTGAGTATTCGATCGCCTCGCCATAGCTGAGCGCCCGCGCCCCGAGAGCCAGCCTCAGTCCCACATCCAGCTTGTCAGTGGGATGCACATTGTCCGGGTTGCCAATATCGATGGTCACAGCCATCGCTGTGTTGCGCAGTTCCAAGGTCTTCAACTGCCCTTCGCGAATGGCAGCCCAATCTTCGGATGGACCCGATTTAAAGTTTGAGATCTGCACAAAGAGGAACGGAAAATCACCCTCGCCCCACTGTCGCCGCCAATCTTCGATCAAAGCGCGGAAGAGGCGGTGATAGAGGCTCGGCGACCTCTCGACCATGCTGTTGCTTTCACCCTGATACCAAATCACGCCGCGAATGGGAAAGGGCGTGAGCGGCGCAATCATACTGTTCCATAGCAAGCCCGGCCCCCACATCGCCAGCAGCGGATGCCATGGGAACTGCGGCGGCGGAGTGCCCTGCGCCTTGGCCTCTTCAATCTGCCGCTGATGGTCTTTATCCATAAGCAGCGCATCGGATTCCCGGTCGGTCATTCTGCCTCGCGACGCAAAAACCGGCATCAAAGATGCGTCTTCGCCCAATGCGGTCAGCCGCGTCCATGATTCAACCATCGTGCCGCCCCAGGTTGAATCGATGACGCCCACTGGAACATTCTCGCGCTGCTCGATTTCGCGAGCAAAGTACCATGCTGCGGCGGAGAAATCCCTGGCAGTCTCTGGCGATGAGGCCGTCCAACCGTCAGTATCGATGTCGTCTTGCGCGAACTCGGCGGCGCTTTTCTTCACCGTCAGAAGGCGTATGCGCGGGTTGGCGGCATGGGGAAGATCCGCAGCAGCCGAGGCCGCCTTGCGCATCTCGAACTCCATATTCGATTGGCCCGAGGCCAACCAGACATCACCCACCAGCACATCGT
The DNA here is from genome assembly GCA_049513195.1 of Occallatibacter sp. Lineage (GTDB taxonomy): Bacteria > Acidobacteriota > Terriglobia > Terriglobales > Acidobacteriaceae > Telmatobacter. Next base: position 24,997 of record JBEKWJ010000005.1, on the reverse strand, counting down.
CGAGTAAGATGGTCTGGACGGGCGCATCACTCGCATCGGCAGCCGCCGATACGCTGCTGATCGTCATTTGAAACGGTCCACCGGCCTCGCCCGGCTTGAGGTAGACGCTCCAGCGGCCGAGTGCGTTGGCCTTTGTGATGCGGGTCTCACCACGAAAGGCCACGCTCACCTGCTGGCCCGCGGCAGCCGCTCCCCACAGATGAACCGGCAGGTCGCGCTGCACCACCATGTGACTGGAAAGAACTTTGGGGAGAGTGATCTGCGCCGAGACCGCGAGGGCGGGCAACAGCGTGAGCAGAAACAGATTGCGAAGTTTCAAAGCGAGCTTCATGGGAGCCATGGACCGGACCTTTTTCCTCGTTCATCGCAACGGATGTTGCTGAACCGAGAGTGTTACCAGAGTAAACGATTCTTGTCTCGCCCCCCGAATCTTCGGTTTTCTTTGGTTTTCTCCGCAACTTTTCCGCCAATCCGTGTCAGAATGTTTAGTATCGCTCACATTTAGCTGATTCCCCAGGCGGAGTTCAGCGGCCCGACAAGCTCCTGAGCAGCCCAAATCAGACGGTCACTATTGCGCAGTCCATTTCCCGGAAGCGGTACAAACTGAAAGGTAGTTCGAGACCTGACCTCGGAGGACGGATGCACACAACGCGAAAAGTGCGCATATCTGCATTTTCTTTCATTGTCTTAGCGTTTTTGATTTTCTCCCCGGCACGATGCAAAGCGCAGGGCGCTTTGCTGATGGAAGAGCCGTATGGTTTTTTTGGCTCGGTCAATCCGACTGGCCACATTGCTATTTATTTTCAGCGGATTTGCGCTGAGACTCCAGTAAAACTGCGCCGCTGCCAACCCGGCGAGTCGGGCGCAGTGCTCGCGCGCTATCAAGGCATGGAAGGGTACGACTGGATTGCGATCCCTCTGGTTCCTTACCTCTACTCAGTCGAAAATATCTCAGAAGTTCCCGCTCATGTCGACCGCGAAACAGTAAAACGGCTGCGCAACCGCTATCACGAAGCCCATCTGCTCAGTCTCGGAGAAGATCTGCGTCCGGGCAACTTTTTACATGGCGGCTGGACCGAACTGATCGGCGCTTCGTATGAGCGCCGCATCTATGCCTTCCGGTTTGAGACCAGCGAAGAGCAGGATGACGAATTCATCGCCCAGATCAACGATAGCCGGAACCGCTCGAACTTCTACTTGTTGTTCAACAACTGCTCGGATTTTGCGCGTCTCATACTCAATGAATATTTTCCCCGCACCTTTCGGCGCAGCATATTTCCCGACGCGGGCATGACGACTCCCAAGCAGATCGTCTACAAGCTGGAGCGCTTTGCTCACAAGCACCCTGAGACGCAATTGACGATCTATGAGATCCCGCAGATTCCCGGTTACCGCCGCCACAGCCACTCCAACAAGAGCATCGCTGAGTCGCTATCGACCTCGGCGGTTTGGGCCGTCCCCATCGCCATTGTGAATCCATACCTGGTGGGAGGGTTATTCGTGGATTATCTGGTGCGCGGCCGCCATCATCTTATCCCCCCGCATCCGGAGCTTTTGGGACCAGGAAATATGTGGGAATTGACAGCATCAGCCCGCACCGAGCAGAATCCTGACAGCGCAAATTTGCAGGCTCCGAGCGCAGTCGCCAAGGATTTCGCGGAAGCCAAAGAGGGCGCAGCGGCAAATACCGGCCTCAGGAAAGTCAAGGAAGCACATGAGTAAGAACTCTCAGAATCTCAAGAACCACGGGCGGCTTGATCCGCCGTTCCATTTCGTACTCGGCTTCTTTCTGCTTGCCAACCTGGTCTTCGCTGTCTTCCATTTGATCCGCCATTGGAGCCCGTATCCAATCGCTCAGGCATGGTTCCTGGTGCTCTCAGTGGTGGCATTCATTCCTTACTTCAAGCTGCGCACCTATCCGCTCAAGGTGCAGGATCGCGTGATTCGGCTTGAGGAGAGGATACGTTTGCAGGCTTTGGCGCCCACAGCGTGGCACCCGCAGATTTATCGCCTCACCGAGGATCAGTTGATCGGCCTGCGTTTTGCCGCCGATGATGAGGTGGTGGAACTGGCCAAGCAGGCGCTTGAACACAATTTGAATCGCAAGCAGATCAAGGAACGCATCAAGAGCTGGCGCGCCGACGACTGGCGAATCTGACGCGGGGCACGTAGCATCTCTGCGGCGAGAGTCTGCTAGACGGTCTTCTTCTGCGCGGTCACGTATTCGCGTAGCGCCGCGTTGATGCGGCTTTGATAGCGGCGTCCGGTCGAGCGAAAGAACGCGATCAGATCGGCATCGAGTCGCAGCGTAATCTGTTGCTTGTTCTCCGCCGAAACCAACTCCGAGACGCGCCGCCAGCCACCGCCAGTCTGCTCAGGAATGTCGCTGAAGTCGATATCTTCATCGCGCATTGCTTTGAGCTCCTCCCACGCCTTGCGCTCTTCCGCGGTCAAGACAGGAGGGTTGTCAGGATCAAGCCGATATGTCACCAATCCAGTAGCTTCGTTGCTCATTGCGAGTTGCCCTTCGCGCGGAGATCAATCGAATCCTCTGTCCGCGTTGTGTAAAGACCACAAAAAGAATTGTTTGCTCGATGCGCCCGACCACCGTCCAACGTTCCTCGCCGTAATAACCCGAACGGTCCGGACGTTCAAGCCTCTCGGAATCCTTGAAGACCTCGCACGCCATCAGAAACGGCACCTTGTGCTTGCGCAGATTGGTTTGAGCCTTCGCGGTATCCCACTCGAACTCCACATCGACCTCAATTATACTACGAAAGACACTCCAACTGACGTTTCATTTGTAGCTACAATAGAATCTATTGCGTCAGAGATGTCTAGATTTTGTAGGTGGCTTTGGGAGCATATTCTCGCAGTGCCGCGATGAATCTCTTGCGATGTTCAGGTGTGGTCACCAGGTACTTAAAGCCCAGTTTTGACTCGGGATGGTCATAATAAACCGCTACGGTGCCATCCCAAGTTACGCCGGGAATAGCACTTCGAACACATAAGACCTTATCCCACGCAATTGAGAAATCCTTCTTGCTTCCGAAGTGCCGTTGGTGAAGACCCTCTGAATCGATATCCCAGTAGAAGAGGTAGCGGCTAAATGCTTGAAACAAAACCATAATCGCCGATAGGACGCAGAGAAATATAGCCCCCTGGCTCAGATGCCGTCCAACAATCCAAGAAAAGATCTGGCTGCACAGGATAAACATCCAGATAAAGCCAAGGAACCCGAAACTTTTCCGAAATCTCATGACGAGATAATACCCTGAAAAGACACAGAGTTGCACGGACAATGCGGATTCTTCGGGTCCAGATGAAAGTGAACAGTTTTTGAAGTCTTCACAGTGAGCTTGCCTGGACAAGAAACTTTTCCAGCGCCTTGGATACTACAGCATTCAGTTTTTCATTATGCTCTTCAGCGAACAGGGCTGCCCGCTTGTGCAGGTCTGGTCCAACCCGAATGTTGAAGCTGCCCTTGAAGGGCTGATCTGGAGTCTTGCCTTCTTCCGCGCAAAAGGCCAAGTACTCGTCCACAGCGGCGCGGAAGTTGGATTCAAGACTGTCCACATCAATCCCGTCATAGACGATGGCATCACGAATACCGAGCAACCGCCCATGCAAAAGACGATCTTCGGCGCTGTATTCGACCGAGCCGTCGTAGTTCTTGTGTTGGAGCGTTTGGCTCATGGAATTCTCCTTTCTTGGCGTAGAAACTGAATGACTGCGCGAATCTGATATGCCTTGAGGATCTTGGATGGATGAGGCTCGTGCAAAAAAAACAATGCCTTGGTTCCAGGATCGAAAAACTTTCTGCCCGAACCGCCCGAGGTTCGGAGTTCATAACCGAGGGCGATCATCAGAGACAGCAACTCCTCCCATGAGTAGTCCACCGGTTTGGCAAGAAGTCGCGCAACAGCCTTTTGCAGTTTGGACAAACGGGCCGCCTCTCTGCAACTAAATTTAGTTACATCATAGCATGATCGCAAGTATTCGTCCATCGTTTGCAATTCAGAACCATGTCAAAACTCATTTCTCGGTTGTTGTGCTCACGTGTGAGTCCTTCATATCGATGTGAATCTTCAGGGTGCCGCAGCCACCGTAGTGTCGTTCTCTCAGCATGTCCGGGCGAAAAGTCCACGGAATCCAGCACAGATTGCCGCATCATCGCCGGACCGGAAAGAACGCGTAAATCTGTCACTTTGCCTCTCCGCGAAAAACATAGGCATGCCTCGACGATTCCGTGGCTGTTCATGTGCAGCTCATTCAATCCTGGTGGTGCGACGGGACTTCGGGTGGCAATGTGGGAGTACATCTCACTACTGGAAAGGCAAGGTGCGTGAACCTGTAGTGAGGAACCAGCTTCCGAATTCGGGCAACCTGAGCACTGTGGGGTCTGCGCGTGGAGCAGAACACTCAGAAATAGTTCGGGAAGTAAGGCAAGCGCGAGACGCATAGGAGATTCCAATTGTCTCTATGCTCCCTGAATGATAATCTCCGAGGTCAGGCCAGGAGATTGTCACTCAGGCATACCGTTTCTGGTGCCAAATCCAGGCCGTCCGAACGATCTCGTCGAGCTGGGTGTAGCGGGGCTTCCAGCCCAATTCGCGGATGGCCTTTTCGCTGCTCGCGACCAGCACGGCGGGGTCGCCGGGGCGACGGGGTTGGATTTCTGCGGGAATCGGATGGCCGGTGACACGGCGGGCCGATTCAATCACCTCACGAACGCTGAAGCCCTGACCATTGCCCAGATTAAAGATCAGGCGGCTCTCGGACTCGGGAGCGGTTTCGAGGGCATTGAGGGCGAGTAGATGGGCCTCTGCCAGATCGGAAACATGGATGTAGTCGCGGATGCAGGTGCCGTCCGGGGTGGGATAATCGTCGCCGAAGATCTTTATGGACGCTCGGCGGCCGAGGGCAACATCGAGAACCAGCGGAATCAGGTGGGACTCGGGATCGTGAGCCTCGCCGCGGGTGATGCCGCCCGGACCTTCAGGAGCGCCGGCCACATTAAAATACCTGAGCGAAGCGTAGCGCAGCCCGTGGATCTGGTTGAACCAGCGCAGCATATGCTCGACCAAGAGCTTGGACTCGCCATAAGCGTTGGTCGGCAACAGTTGGGCGTTTTCTTTGATTGGAACCACTTCCGGCTCGCCATAGACGGCCGCGGTCGAGGAGAAAACCAGCCGCCGGGGCCCGTGAGCGAGAATAGCCTCCAGCAGAGCTAGAGTCGAAGCGGTGTTGTTGCGGAAGAACTGCTCGGGATGGACCATAGACTCGCCTGCCTCAATAAGGGCGGCGAAATGAAGCACACCATCGAAGGGTTTACCCTGAGTTTTTGAGGTAATGAAAATATTTTCAAGCTGGCGCCGATCCTCCAGTTCTCCCTGGATGAATTCCACATCGGTAGGCAAAAGGTCGCGGCGTCCGTGACTGAGGTTGTCAAAAACTACCGCCTGATGACCTTTTTCCATCAGCAATCCCGCGACAGTACCACCTATATACCCCGCACCTCCCGTAACTAAAATCTTCACAAAAAACTGTTCCTTTCCGAACGCTTTGATATAACTTAGAGTGTATTACAGTAGGCACGCGGAGGAGGGATGAAGCGCCTCTCAATACCGTCGAAGAACGGGTCGTCGTGTCTGGTCATTTCATTGCTCCCGGTGTGCCCTGGGGCAGGGCCATCGCGGAGGCACTCTTGAACAAACTCTGCAGCGGAATTTCCACTGCGGAGCGAGGGATTACAATATTGTTTTATGCCTTGGATACGAATTGGAGTGTGCGGATGTCCAAGGTCCAAGTGGCCAATCATCTGGAATGTGTAGGGCCTCGCAATTCTGCGATGCCTCGCGGGAAAAAACCAGGTCCTGCTTGCATCGGTTTTACGGCAATACCCGCGGCGAACATGAGCAGAGATTTTTCTCTAGTCCCTATCGGAAATATGCACCGGCAAGGTGAACCCGGCGCAGCGTCCCGATGGAGTTCGGCCGCATATTTTACAAGTCAATCCGCTGAATTCACCGATCTACTGCGTTTTTTCGCTTCTGAGGGTCCCCGGACTTTGGAAGCCATACTGCCCGGCCTCAGTGGCCGCGAACGAGGATTGAACTTATGCCGGTGAGACCATATCCATTTGGCTTGCTTCCTGAGCCGGAGCGCAGCCCTGGCTCGTTTATCACCAGTATGGTTGTCAACGGGCTGATCTTGGCCTTAATGCTCATTCTTGGGGCGACCGCCAAAAAGGCGCTGGAAGAGCACAAGTATGAGGAGACCCTGCTGATCCTTCCCTCGAAGCCCACCCCTCCGCCGCCCAAGGCGAAAATGCCCCCACCACCGCCCAAGGATGAGCCGAAGGTTCCAGAAATCAAGTTCGAGGCACCGAAGATTAGGATGCCCAAGCCGGAACCCAAGCCGGAACCCAAGCCTCTGGTGGCGGAAGTCAAGCTGCCCATGCCGATCATCCAGACGGCCAGGCCGAACATTATCGAAGGACCACAGCCTAAGTCAGCGCTAAAGCCGGCGGCTATGCCGGCACAGGATACTAGCCGCAAAGTATCCACGGCGCCGGTACATCTGGGCCAGACCTTCGGGGTCATTCCCAACCCCAACGCCAAGGGACCGGCAACTGTTGCGGCCATCGGCAACGAGTATGGCAACATGAGGGGGCCGGCCATCGCGCCTCACGGAGTGCCCGGCTCGACCGGCATTGGCGACGGACTCAAGTACGGCAACAACGGCGGCAGACCTGGTGGCAAGGTGGCCTCCGTCGCGGTGCCGAGCACATCCAAAGCGGCACCATCGGGCAACGTCGGCAGGGTGGCCTCGACCGGCATTACCGCCGCGCCAACCGTGGTACCAGTAGCCCCCAGAACAGTTTCGGGGCCAGCTCCCACAGACCTGATCGTCATCTCCAAGCCGATGCCTGAATACACCAGCGAAGCCAGGCAGCTCAAAGTGCAGGGCGATGTGGTTTTGCGGGTTACTTTCGCGGCCAGCGGACAGGTGCTGGTGCAAGGCATCGTACACGGCCTGGGTCACGGCCTGGATGAAGAGGCACGACGGGTAGCACAACAAATTCGCTTTCATCCCGCCACGCGCAATGGTCAGGCCGTGGACATGACAACCAATATCACGATAACGTTTCAATTGGCGTAACATCCAAGATGTAGACAAAACCATGGCTGCATATTTCAGCGGGATACAGCAGTGACGCTGGCGGCCAGAAGCACAATTGAATGAACCCAGCTTTAGGAGCCTGAAATGACGTTTCGGAAGATCTCCCTTATCCTCATGCTCATCACCCTGAGCGTCACCTGCGCGTACGCGAAAAAGAAGGAGCCCAAGTACTCGCAGGCCCATCAGCTAACGCCGGAACAGGCCGCGCTGGTGGAAAAAGCCGTTGGCCGGGAAAAGGTGCTGATCAAGAACATTCAGCAGCGCACCCCCCTGGTGGAGACCTACATCCAAAACACCAAGCCCGACATCAAGCTCTACCAGGTTCCGGTTTCGGATGAGTATATGCTGAGCCGCGTCGACTTCGGCAAAGGCTTCTTCGACAAGGCCTACCAGCCGAATGCGCGCTCCAGCGCCAAGAAGGGTTTCTTCAAAAATTCGATTGGCTCAATTGGTGCGCTGACCAAGGCCCTTAAGCTGGATACGCATTTCTCCTACAATCCTCTCGGATTTACGGAAATGATGTTCCTCGACCCGCATAGCTTCGATAGCCAGCACTACGTCTTCAGCTATGTGAGGCGCGAGTTTCTCGGGTCGGTGCGGACCTGGGTCTATGACGTGCATCCCAAGGTTTCCGGAACAGGCCGATTCTATGGACGCATCTGGATCGAGGACGAGGACGGCAATATCGTCCGCTTCAACGGCACGTTCACCCACGCCGACATGGAGGATTCCTCGAAGTACTGGTTCCACTTCGACAGTTGGCGCATGAACGTGCAGCCGGAGATTTGGCTGCCGGTGGCCGTTTATGTAGAAGAGACCGAGCGCATAGAAGGCGGAAAGACGGGCGGGCTAAGGGCTCAGACGCACTTCTGGGGCTATTCGCTCAAGCTGCCCACACGCGAGAGCGAGAACGTGAGTGTCAAGGTAGACGACGCGGTTGACAAGAGCGAAGACTCGCAAGACGTGGGTCCGCTGCAGGCCACGCGCGCCTGGGTCACGCAGGCTGAAAACAACGTGATCGACCGTCTCGTGGAAGCTGGCCTGGTGGCTCCTTTGACGCCGGGCGGATACGAGAACACGGTGCTCGACCAGATCGTCATCAATCTGCAGGTGCCAAATAACCTGGCATTCACCGACCAGGTGCATACCCGCATTCTGCTTTCCACCACGGTAGAAGCCACTACGGTCGGCAATACCATCCTGGTCAGCAAAGGGCTCATCGATACCCTGCCCAGCGAAGAATCGATTGCCTCGGTCGTGGCCATGGAACTGGCTCACATCGCCATGGGCCATCACATCGATACCCGGTACGCTTTTAACGACCGCTTGTTGTTCCCTGACGAAACCACCTTCCAGCGCATCGATATGTATCACTCCGACCACGATAACGCTGAGGCTGCCAAACGAGCCATGGAGTATCTGCAAAACTCCATGTACAAAGACAAGCTATCCTCGGCGGGTCTCTACTACGCGCAGTTGGTGCAGCGTGAGAAGGAGCTCAAGGCTCTGAATACGCCCAAGCTCGGCGACTCGCTGATCAGACCCGATGGAACTGCCTGGATGTCCGATTTGAAGAGCATGGCGCCCGCGCTCAACTGGGACGATCTTACCCAGCGTCCGGCCCTGCCGCTTGGCAGTTGGCTCAAGACCGATCCCTGGGACGACAAGGTTCACCAGCTCAACGCCAAGATCTACGCCTACATGAATCCCCGCGACAAAATGCCGTTGGAGTTAACGCCGATCTTCTACAAACTCCAGCGCTATGACGCCTCGAAACTGACGCAGACAACTGCTCCTGCCGTAGCGCCTGCGCCTGCAGCCACCCCATCAACGCAGCCGCCGGCTGCGCCAACCACTCCGTCGGCTGAAACGCCCGCGACCACCCCGTCCGATCAGTCGGCTGCTCCTCAGGCCGCTGCTCCGGCAACTCCGCCTGCGGCTGGCCAGGCATCACCGCCACCGGCGGATGCCACGACCCCACCACAGCAGTAGCATTTGGTCTGGAATCCCCGGTCTGGTCCGCGCATGGCGCTAACCAGACCAGGGCTTCTGAGCTTGTTGAATTGAACTCGCTTTCCCAGCAGCGAAATTTGACCCGGAGCAACACACTTTTCCTATGAGAAGATCTGCAGCAGTTTTGCTCTTGATATTGTCTTCCGCCGGGATGATCGCCGCCCGAGCGCAGGTAATTCATTCGGCCACCGCAAGCCAGTTTTCGCTTACCGTCGGCGGAACGGCCTCTGCCTTTCAGCCCGAATATGCGGGATGGTGGGGCGGATCGCAATGCAATTCCACCAGCAACCCCATCGTCTGCTATCCCATATCCACCGCCAGCCCTCAAGCACTCTTTGGCGTAGGAACGTATGTGGACGTGAGGCTGACTCGCTGGGTGCAGTTGGAGGCCGAAGGGCGCTGGCAGCGCTTTAACCAGTACTACGGCATCAACCAGGACAACTACCTGATTGGACCCAGGCTTCCCGTGTACCACTTCTGGAAGGCGACCGCCTACGCCAAGGCTCTGGGCGGGTATTCCAAGATGAACTTCGGCACCGGAACCGGTACTGGCTCGTTTACCACCATCGCTGTCGGCGGCGGCTTGGATGTAAAGATGACCAAGCGCCTCAGTCTCCGGCTGATCGATGCCGAATATCAGTACTGGCCCGCATGGGGTAACTCTACCCTAGCGCCCTACGGCGCCAGCGTGGGAATCGGCTACAAGATTTTCTAAATCACGGCGTAATTCCGTTGGCCGTCAACAAGCAGACCAGATCATCCTTCCGCTGCATCTCAGGCTTCAGAAACGAGCCCAGGATGCAGCGGAATTGTTTTATTGACTGTTGTTTTTTTCGAGCGATGCCTGAAGTTCGAGCACCTGCAACTGGACCTGCTTGATTTCCTTCAACAGGTCCACCTTGCTCAAGCTGATGCGATAACCCAGTTCATTCATCGCTGCTGTGAAGAGGAGAATTCCAGCTATAGCGTTAAGGCCGATGTGTCCATTTGTATCAAGCTTCGGACCCCAGGTGGAATTGGCCATCATACCAACTGCAACCCCAAGCCACGTAAGCACTCGAGCTGGAAATTTCTCCCCCCAGAAGATTGCCCTTTGGTGTTGCCTCAGTAAAGACTCAGTCTCTTCCCGGTAAGCCTCCAGATTCTCCGTCCGAGGCAAGCGCGCCAGCAACCTGTCGCGCATACTTTCATTCTGCTTTTCCATAATCTCCTCCACTCAGAATTTCCTTCATCGCACGTTTTGCGTAATGGATGCGGGATTTGACGGTTCCTTCCGAGCAGCCCACGACCTTTGCTATCTCAGCCATTGATAAGTCCTCGAGAAAATGCAAAACGAGAACCTCGCGATGCTTGAGACCAATCTCGCTCAATACCCGATGAATCTCTGCCGCATCTTCTTCGGCGAATGACGGCTCCTCGGCTTCCTGAAACTCCTCGATCTGCGCCTTCTCGGCTTGCTCCCGTGAATAGCTTTTGCGAATTCGATCCACGGCGATTCCATGTGTGATCGAGTACAGCCACGACCGCAGGGAACCAGTATCCTTCAATTTGCGAATACCGCGAAAGACCTTGATCCACACCTCTTGAAGCACGTCGAGCGCACTGTCCGAACTGCCAGTCAGACTGGCCGCGTAATAGAGCAATGGACGCTCCATGACAACAATCAGATCCTCGAAGGCGCCCGCTTCGCCGCTCTGGCAACGCAGCGCAAGCCACTCGAATTGCATTCGATCCTGGTTTTGCATGGGCATTCGTTCTATAAGTCGAAGGAAAAAGAGTTATGGTTCAATTTACGCGAAAGAAATTCTTCTGAACACAAAAAAGGCCACTCGCATGAACGAATGACCCTTTTCTTCTTGAGACGGATTGCATTGGCGGCGAAGCCGCGTATGGCCCCACCGCAGGTGGCCGCGGTTGGCCCCACCGCAGGTGGTTATGCCGGCGAGGGAGAACCCTCGGGAAAGCTTGGCCCGCGGCTCTCAGGCTTGAGGATCTGTTGTATGTCGGGCCCGCCGACATCGCTCGGCGTGGCCAGGTTCGAACGCATCGGAGGCAGTTCCTTGCCTTCAATGAGCATCTTGACCTCTTCAGCATCGATGGTTTCGCGCTCCAGCAGTGCCGCGGCAATGCGGTGCATGGCATCGGCATTCGACTCAACGATGGTGTGAGCCGACTGGTAAGCCTCGTCGATCAGCCGGCGCACCTCAAGGTCGATCTGGCGCGCCGTTTCCTCGCTGAAGTCCCGGTGCTGGGCGATCTCGCGGCCAAGGAATATCTGCTCTTCCTTCTTGCCGAAGGTGAGCGGGCCGAGGCGGCTCATGCCATATGCGCATACCATGCGCCGGGCCAGGTCAGTCGCACTTTCAATGTCGCTGCCCGCGCCGGTCGACATCTGGCTGAGGAAAATCTCTTCAGCCACGCGTCCACCGTAGGCGATCGCCAGATTGGCTTCCAGATATTCCCGCGTGTAATTATGACGGTCGCCGGGCAAGAAGATGGTAACGCCCAAAGCCATGCCGCGAGGAATGATGGTGACCTTGTGAATCGGGTCGGAGTGCACGCGCTTGAGCGAAACCAGCGCGTGTCCGGCCTCGTGATAGGCAGTCACCCGCTTCTCTTCCTCGGTGAGCAGCATGGACTTGCGTTCGGCGCCCATCAGCACCTTGTCCTTGGCCAGTTCAAAGTCGTACATGACGACTTGCTTGCGATTCATGCGCGCGGCGCTCAGCGCAGCCTCGTTGACCATATTGGCCAAATCAGCGCCACTGAAGCCAGGCGTTCCGCGGGCCAGCACATTCAGATCGGTATCGTCGGAGACCGGAACCTTCTTCACATGTACGCGCAGAATTTCTTCGCGGCCACGGACATCAGGCAGACCCACCACCACGCGGCGATCAAAGCGTCCTGGACGCAGAAGCGCAGGATCCAGTACGTCCGGGCGATTGGTAGCAGCCACCAGGATCACGCCGTCATTCGATTCAAAGCCGTCCATCTCCACCAGCAACTGGTTGAGGGTTTGCTCACGCTCGTCGTGTCCGCCGCCCAGGCCAGCTCCACGATGACGACCCACCGCGTCAATTTCGTCAATGAAAATAATGCAGGGCGCATTCTTTTTGCCCTGCTCGAAAAGATCGCGAACGCGGCTTGCGCCCACGCCCACAAACATCTCCACAAAATCCGAACCGGAGATGGAGAAGAAAGGAACGTTGGCCTCGCCCGCCACAGCGCGGGCCAGCAGCGTCTTGCCGGTTCCCGGAGGGCCCACCAGCAATACGCCTTTGGGAATGCGTCCGCCCAGCTTCTGAAACTTCGCCGGTTCACGCAGGTATTCGATAATCTCCTTCAGCTCTTCCTTGGCCTCATCCACGCCGGCCACGTCTTTGAAGGTAATTTTCTTCTGCTGCATACTGAGCAGGCGCGCGCGGCTTTTGCCAAAAGACATCGCCTTGTTGCCGCCCGACTGCATCTGTCGCATGAAGAAGAAAAAGAGGAAACCAATCAAGATGATCGGGCCCACATTGAACAGCACCTGCAACGGAAAATTACTTTGCTCCGCCTTCTTGGCAAAGTGCGCGTCCGAAGCCAGAAACGCATTCTCAAGAGCCTCGTAGTGCTCCCCTACATGAGTGTGAAATTGCTCCTTGGGCGTGGCCTTCATGTGGCCGTGCAATTCCATGCCCTGAACCTCGGCATCTGCCACCAGCCCCTGCTTCACTTTGCCAACCAGGTCGGAGTACGGAATCTCCGTGTCCTTGACCCCCATCCCGGCGCCCTTCTGCACCCATGTAATGAGGACCATTACGAAGGCGAAGATTAGCACCCAGAACATGATCGTTTTGACGGTCGAATTCACCAGGATTCCTCTCTTCCGGCGTTGAAGAAACCCTTCATTAGGTCTCCAGCACCGGCCACCTCATCCGTTAGACGCCGGTACGTTCCTGAAAGTCACAGAAAGTACACAAACCCCTCGGCGGCAGAACCCAACGACCTTGCCGCCCGAATCAGCAGTAGCTAAGATTGTACTCCCAAGACAGAAAAACTTATAGCGGTTTGGACGCCCGTTCCGCACACTCCAGGCTAGTTGCGACGATACCAACCCCAGCCGGAGGCTCCGCTTCCACGCCCTTCATCCAAACGATGCTGCCTTGGTATTCGAGGACCGGCCAAAGGCCCCGGTTGGAGCCCGTAACGTGAAGGCGTTCCAGTACCTCCTTCACTTTGCGCGGGCCGGAAGAATGACGCAGCAGGACGCGGTCGCCCGGACGCCAGTTGCGCAACGTGGCATGTGCCGCGGGCAGCCTGACTGCATCCGCAACCTCGACGCGAAGCCGTAGCCCGAAGGCCGGGGCGGTAATCTCGCCGGGAATCGCGACCGCGTACTCGATTGCAGCCTCCGCGAGCGCTGTCGCAGCCGGCATAAGCGGGACCAGCGCCAAGCGCAGTTCGCGGTGCATTCGTTCAGCGCGCAACCCCTGCGCCAATTGAAGTTTCTGTCCTGCGCGGCCAGTCAGGGCCACCGCGCGCAGAGCTTCGGTCGCGGGAAAATCGATGGCAGCGCCCAACTGTTCGGCTGCGTAGCGCAAGAGGCGGCGCTGCAGAGCCGGATGAAGCGTGGCCAGCCGAGTCAGATCGAGAGCCAGGCCATCGCTCGAGGCGCGGCCACCACCCCGCACCGGGCGGCCTTGCAACATAATCTGCGGGGCCAGGCGACCCATTTCTGTCTCCCACCACGCCTCCTCGTCGCCGGCCAACTGGGCCATCTGCGCCAGGTGCTCGCGCAGACGTGGGTTCCAGCCCTCCAACAACGGCAACAACTCGTGGCGAATGCGGTTGCGTGTGAATGTGAGGTGACGATTGGACGAATCTTCGCGCCAGCCCTGACCGAGCGCCACGAGATAGGCCTCGACTTCGGCCCGCGTGGTTGACAGTAGCGGGCGCAGAATGCGTCCTTCAGAAAACTCGACAACAGCGTGAATGCCGCTTAAGCCCTCGGTCCACGCTCCTCGCAAAAACTTGGCGAGAACCGTCTCCGCCTGGTCGTCGCGGCTGTGGGCTGTGGCCACCGCCTCCACTTCTCCCGACGCCATCAGCTGTCGGAACCAGCCATAGCGCAAACGCCGCGCGGCTTCTTCAATCGTCTCGCTGTTTTCTTCAGCCGACGCCCCGGCATCCACGCGCGCCTTATGAAAGGGTACCCCCAATTTGGCGGCGAGTTCCTGCGCAAACGCAAGATCGCCGTCGGCTTCCTCGCCCCGCAATCCGTGATGCAGGTGGGCAGCATGCAGCACCAGGCCCAATTCCCTGCTCTGCTCGGCCAGGGCACAAAGCAGGGCCACAGAATCTGCGCCACCCGAGAGGCCAACAGCCAGCCGCAACCCCGGTTTCAGCAGCTTGGTATCGAGCGCGAGCGTAGTGTGCATTTCAAGATCATAAAGGGCCGAGGCGGGTGCGGTTGAAGCTGTGCGCTGGCCCGTGACACACCCCGCCTTAGTGATCAGTGCGTCGAATGATCATTGTTGCCTGATGCACCCGGCAAGCTGTACGTGACCTTGCCCCGCTCGTCGAGAAACTGCAAAGAGGAAGCGCCAGACGCATGGACCTCCATGCGAATGCGCGGCCGTGAATGCGGATCCATCAGAATCACCGCGGAAGAGTCATCGTCAGGCAGGCGGCCGACAAACAGCCGTGGCGCATATTTCAGTTCGGCGGCATGCTCGCTGCCATACTTCTTCATAGCAGCATCTTTATCCGGACCGTCTTTCATGAAGAGCAGGTTATTCATTTGCCGAACCGCATCCGCAGTTATCGGACCGCCTGTATCCACCACTTCCAGGCCCGAGCGGCTTATACCGCCTTCTTCTCCCTGCGCAATATCGATTGCCTCATTTTGCCGGTAATGGTCAAAAGAGAGACGAACGACCTCCTTCGCTTTTCCAGCCACGATCTTGCTTCCATAAACCAGGCCGCCACACTCGTCGCCTTCATCGTTGAAAAATGTAATTCCGGCAGTTGAAGGGCCGTTATTCGACATAACGCGATTTCCATATCGTGCGGTTAAATCGACTCCCGCCAACTGCCCACCGGGCATGCGCTCATGATTGGCCAAAGCGAGACGGACCTTCCCGTCCGGCTCGACGATGTTGATTCGTTCAGCGTCAATCTCGTCAAATTTGGCCACTCGGATGGGGCTCTTGGCCGCTAAGCAAAACAAGGCGACAAACATACCAGTTGAAAACAGTGCATAGATTTTGAGCAAGCGCAACTCTTTCTGAATTTTGTCCACGGTTTTCTCCTGTGGTAATAACTGAGAAATCGATACGGGAAACGAGCTTCAAAAGTTCAGACCTCGCCCAGGGAAGTACTTTCCAAGGGTTTGATCCGGTCAGCAGACGTCATCGGGTCAAAGTGCTTACCAAACAAGTTGCGGATGAGATCGGCCACGCGATAGCCGGCAATGAAGCGCTGCGTCAATACCGGTGAGTTTGTTCAGCGCAACGGCGCATCTTTCGCTGCGAAAACCACCTTCGCCGTTGTATACTCCAACCGGTATGCAAGTATTTGCGATTCTTCCCGCAGCGGGGCTGGGAACCCGGATGGCCGGCCCCCAGCCAAAGCAGTTCCTCTCCCTCGATGGTGTTCCCATCCTGATTCATTCGCTGCGCGCCTTTGCTTCAGTCGAGCGTGTGACGGCGATCTATGTGGCCGTGCGCCAGCCTGAGATGGAGCGAGTGCAGGCGCAGATTGCCGAGTATGGCTTCGCCGACCGAGTCCGCGTAGTGGAGGGCGGCGACCATCGCCAGGAGTCTGTCTCCCACGCGCTCGCTGCCCTGCCCGCCGAGCCTGACGACATTGTCCTGGTGCATGACGCGGTGCGCCCGCTGATTGACGCCGCTACCATCGAAAGAACGATCGACGCGGTTCTCTTGCACGGCGCTGCCATCGTTGGAATGCCGGCTGTCGACACCATCAAGCAGGTGGAACGGACCGCGCATGGGGCGCTGGTAACCTCGACCATTCCACGCGAGTTTGTGGTGTTGGCGCAAACGCCCCAGGGCTTCCGCTATGGGCTATTGCAAAGCGCCTTTGCCGAGGCACAGGCGGACGGGTTTATCGGCACCGACGAGGCCTCGGTGGTTGAACGCGCCGGACATCCAGTAGCCGTGGTGCACGGTTCTCAGGTTAATCTAAAGATTACTCAGCCGGGGGATCTGGCGTTGGCCGAGTTCTATCTGCGCCAACGCGTACGCTGAGAGTGGCAAACAACATCGAAATGGTCGCCGGTTGAGCTAATAGAAGAATAGGCACGGAGAGCATGGAAATACGGATCGGATTTGGCTATGACTCGCACGTCTTCACGCCAGACGTGCCATTGCGCATGGGCGGACTGACGCTCGACCACCCGGAAGGCCTGGCTGGCCACTCCGACGGAGACGTGCTGCTGCACGCAATTACCGACGCGCTGCTTGGCGCCATTGCCGCCGGCGACATCGGTACATTCTTTCCGCCCAGCGACGCCCGCTGGAAGGACGCCGACTCAGCCATTTTCGTCAACCTGGCCATGGACGTGTTGCAACATGCCGGCTACCGTATTGTGAACATCGACACCACTCTGATTTTGTCCGCGCCCAAAATCGCGTCCGTCTCTGGCGCTTTACGCGCCCGCGTCGCCGACTTGCTGGGCCTCGGCACGGACCAGGTGAGCATTAAAGCCAAAACACCCGAGGGATTGAACCTCGATCACGTCGCCCAATGCCACGCCGTTGCGCTGGTCGAGCGCGTCATTGAACCCGAGGAATTAAAAAGTATGAGCGCCGTCATCGAAAGCCAGCGCCAGTTGGAAGACGTGGTCGAAGACCTGCTTGCAAGCGTCCACGGAGTGCCCAAAAAACGAGGCTCCGCGGTCTACGATACCGAGGACATTACCTAGGGCAAGGGGCGAGAATACTCTACCCCATCGAGGATACGCTCACGATAAATGTGATCGAATCCTTGTTCATTTGAATCTCCGTTTTTTCGTGAATTGTCGCCGACCCCGCAACCAGTACAGAATTGCTGGCGACTACAAGTGCGGAACCTGATAACGAACAATTTGATCGTCAACGGTGACGAGAACCAGTCCCTCAAGGTGCGCCTGCGCCACAAGCAACCGGTCAAAGGGATCACGATGCAATGGTGGAAGACCGCCGGCCCACTCTGCGTGTTCAACAGTGATGGGAAGAGGCCGGAATCCATGAGCTTCAATGCATCTTCCAACTGGCTGCCCGAAGATCAACTTTCCCGAAGCCCGTTTGATGGCGATCTCCCAGACCGTCGCGGCGCTGACGAAGACCTCGTTATGCGGCGAAGCAATCGCCAGGCGGAGAACCTCGGGCAATTTGGAAACATCCGAGTCCCACCACAGAAGGGCGTGCGTATCGAGCAGCAGTTTCATTTTCTACAGCCCAAAATCCTGCAGCACTTCCTCAGGCAGAGGTGCGTCAAAATCGTCTGCGATATAGGTAATCCCCATCAAATTCCGCCCAGGCAGACGCGGTCGCTTCGGCTCTTCCGCCAGGGCAACCAGCCGCGCCCGTGGCTTACCCGCCTTGGCAATCACGACCTCCTCGCCGGTCGCAACCCGCTCTACCAGACTGGAGAGCTGCGTCTTCGCTTCGTACAAATTTACTTGTATGCCTGCCATTGCTGCCTCCATCTCGTTGGCTCTATTGTCGGCGAATCCTTCCTGTTGGTCAAGTTGGTCAAGACAGACGCGGGCAACCCCGTCCACTTGAACTGCTGCCAGCAGGGACCCAGTAACCAACCCCAGTTGTCTGCGTAGGTCGATCAGGCCTGAGGCCGGGGCCAACGGGCTTCTACAGTCGTGCCGATACCGCCTCGGGGACGGAATTCTCCTCGAACCACGGCCCAGACCGGGTCACACGCCTTGACCACGTCCTCCAGCACCTGGTTGACGATGTTTTCCTGAAAAATTCCCAGGTTGCGATAACTGAAGAGATACTCTTTGAGAGATTTCAATTCAAGGCAGCGCTGGCGGGGCATGTATCGGATGGTCAGCAGACCGAAGTCGGGCAGGCCTGTCTTGGGACAGACCGAGGTCAGTTCCGGGTCGTCAATCAGGATTTCGTAACCTGGAAACTGGTTCTGCCAGGTCTCGATAGCCGGAAACGCGAAATCGAGTCCTGCCTTGGCGTGAACGTCGGTGTAGCCTGATGAGTCGCGGGATTCGGCAGCCATATGAATCTATTGTACGAGCTTGCAAACTGATATCCCACCAGAGCCATGCCTTGACCGCGCCGCGCGCACTGGACTGCGCCGGCAGCAAACGACCCTGCCGGACTCTCAGTCCTATATACTGACTCTGGTTGACTGAATGACTCAAGAAAGAATTCGCCCAGTTCGGCTTTGGTTTTGGGGGGGCTCGGCCGTGCTCCTCCTTGTCATTTTTTTCGCAGTGCGCTCCCTCACTCGGGATCGCCTGTTGGTCCATGCGACCGCGGCAGCGCATATGCCACTGGTGAGCACCGTCAGTACCAATGGCCGTGTTGAGCCGGAGATGAATTACGAAATTCACAGCCCGGTCTCAACCACCGTCAAGGCAGTGTACGTGCAGCCCGGCGACCAGGTCGTGGCAGGTAAGCTACTGCTGCTGCTGGACGACGTGCAGGCCCGCGCCCGCGAGGCATCGGCAGAGAGCGGCGTCAAGTCCGCGCAGGCTGCTCTGGAAGCAGCTACTCACAATGGAACTCAGCAGGAACGCCAGATGGCGGCCGCCGATGAAACACGCGCGCGGCTGGAACGCGATGAAGCGCGGCGAGACCTGGACGTGCTGACCAAACTCAATTCCACTGGAGCGGCCTCGCAGAACGAGGTGGCCGCCGCACGGCAGCGGCTGGAGACGGCCGAAGCCAATCTTCATGCCTTGGAGCAGACCGCAATCAGCCGCTATTCTCCGGCAGAGGTAGAGCGTGCGCGGGCGGCCCTTGCCGACGCCCAGGCCGGTCTGGTGGCGGCGCGAGAGGTCGTGGCGCAAACCGTGGTGCGCGCCCCGGCATCTGGAACTGTGTATAGCGTGGATGCAGCGCCAACCGAGTATGTCGAAGAGGGCAAGCTATTGCTCCAGATGGCTGACCTGCACCACGAGCGGATTCGGGCCTACTTTGACGAGCCCGAGATTGCGCAGTTGCGGGTTGGCCAGAAGATTCAAATCAAGTGGGACGCCAGGCAGGGCCGCTTCTGGAATGGGCATATCGAGCGGACGCCGGTCACGGTAATTACCTACGGTACACGCCACGTGGGCGAGGTGCTGGTGGCAATCGACGATGCGAATGGCGAGTTGCTGCCTGACACCAATGTAACCACCACCGTGTCCATCTCCAGCGAACCCGATGCCCTGACCATACCCCGCGAGGCGCTTCACTCGGAGAACAGCAGGACATACGTTTACAAGATTGTGCATGATGGATTGCAAAAGGTCTTCGTGACGACCGGAACGATCAATCTGACCCAGGTCGCCATTCTTTCCGGACTTCAAGAGGGTGACCTCGTGGCAACCGGAACAGCCAACGGCGACCCCTTGCGCGAAGGCGTTCCAATCAAGGTTGTGCGGTGAAGGTATTGGCGGGAAAAATGCTTGCGGGGCTAATCCGGGCAGTGTTTATGCTGGCCTTTACCACTGCAACTTCGGCGTTCGCGCTGGGCGCCAGCTCGCAGCTCGCTCAGGCCAACGCGGCCCTGCAGGCCGGCGAAGCAGACAAGGCTCTGACCCTCTTGAATCCACTTGCCCAACCCGGCGGCAAACCCGAAGCCTATAACCTCCGCTGCCGCGTGGAATTCACGCTGCAACAATGGGAACGAGCCGCGAACGACTGTGATCAAGCAGTAAAGCTGGACGGACAGAATTCGGACGATCATATGTGGCTGGCCCGCGTTCTCGGTGAGAAGGCCAGGCGCGCTTCGTTCTTCAGCGCGTATAAACTGGCCAAGCGGCTGCGGTCTGAGTTTGAAGAAGCCACCCGGCTGAATCCCCGCAACGCCGACGCCCTCGCCGACCTGGGTGAGTATTACTGCGAAGCGCCGGGCGTAGTAGGCGGCGGAATCGACAAGGCAGAGGGAGTGGCCTCGCAACTCGATAAGATCGACCCCATTCGCGCCCATCAACTGCGCGGCCGCATCGCCGAGCAGCGCAAAGACTACGGCACGGCCGAGCGGGAGTACAAGCAGACACTGACGGCCACATCGCATCCCGCCTTTGAGTGGATGACGCTCGCCAATTTCTACAGCCGCAGGGGACGCTGGACGGACATGGAATCGGCGATACATAGCGGAGAAAGCGCCGTGGAGCGGGATAAACGCACCAGTCTGGCGCTCTATATTGGGGCTTCCTTGTTGCGCTCCACCAACCGCGACCCGGCGCGAGCCGCCAAAATGCTTGAAGAATATCTTGCCAGCAGCGCAAAATCCGAAGATGCGCCGGCGTTTGTCGCGCATACATGGCTGGCGCAACTGAAGGCGCAACTTGGAGACCCGGCCGCAGCCAGCCGGGAACGGACAGCGGCGCTGACCCTGGCGCATGACTACAAGCCGGCACTCGAATTGAATCCTTGAGCCTGAAACATTGAAGGGTTGAGTATACGTGACGAACGAGTTTAATTCGCGAAAGGCGCCGGCGTTGATTCTGCTTGCAGCGGCGTTGGCGGCAGCGCCGGCACTGGTCTCAGCGCAGGTTTCGCTAGGCACCGTCGTGGACATGGCGCAGCGCAATTCGAGCACGGTCAAGCTGGCCCAGGCCGACGTGCAGAAAGCGACCGCAGCGCTGGCGCAGACTCATGATGCGTATATCCCCAACTTCGGGATCGGCTCCACAATCGGTTACTCTCACGGCTTCCCCACTGGCCAGCCATCGGTGGGCAACGCATCCATGCAATCGTTGGTGCTCAGTTACTCCCAGCGTCAATACGTCAAAGCCGCTAATGCAGGGCTTGCCGCCGCAAACCTGGGCCTCAAGGACGCTTGTGAGCAGGTGGCTCTGGATGCCTCGAACGCCTACATTGAGCTTGATACCGTGAACCGGGAATTGGAAGCGGCGCAGCAGCAGGAGGCCTTCGCAAACCGCCTTTCTACCATCGAACAGGAACGATCCGAGGCCGGTGTAGACCCGCTCAGCGATCTGCTGCAAGCGCAATTGACAGCCGCGCAATTAAAGCTCAAGCGTTTGCATTTGGAAACCCGCGCCGGGGTTCTCGCCAAGCAGCTTGCCGCGCTCACTGGAATGCCGACGGGCTCAATCACGCCGGACGACGCCTCCATTCCCGAAATTCCATCCGTCACAGCGGAAGAAAAGCCGCGCGGCTTACCCGCAATCGACTCTGCCTTCGCCCTGGCGCACTCCAAGCAAATCCAGGCCAAGGGCGATGACCTCTTATGGCGGCGGCCGCAGATCGGCTTTGGAGCCACATATAACTACGACTCCAACGAGCTGAATGACTACGCGAAGTTCTATGCTCCCGGCACGTTCACTCCCAACAATGTCAGCTTCGGCCTGCAGATCAACGTTCCATTTTTTGACTTTGCCTTGCGCGCCAAAGCCAGGCAGTCGGCCGCCGATGCGCTTCGAGCCAAGGTCGAAGCCGAACAGGCCCAGCGCCAGAACGACGTCCATATCGCGGAGTTGACTGGCAGCCTCCGCGAGTTGGATACTTTGGCAGAGATTGCGCGTCTAAAACAACAGATCGCCGACGAGCAGTTGCACTCCGTGATGGCACAACTCGAACTCGGCAATGGCTCAGGAAGCGGCCCCGGCTCTGTGCCGCAACTCACTCCCAAGGCCGAGCAGTTAGCCCGCATCGATGAACGGCAGAAATTTCAAGATTCGCTCGACGCAGCACTCGAACTCAGCAAGGCGCGGCTAGGCCTGCTGCGCGCCCTCGGCCACATGGAAGACTGGCTGCACGAACTGCACGCAAAGTAACTGGGAAGGGAAACGACCGTTATTTTGGCGCCCGCGTTACGTCCATAACAAGAGACTGCAAACGCGATTATGGAACGAAAGAACACCAGAGCTATGCAAAGGCTACTGATGGGATCAGGCTTTCAGCCAAACCAGTACAACATTCCGCATCCAATACTTCAAGGGCGTCTGCGCGATCATCCGATCGGGAATATCTGTCAATCGCAAGAGAAAATTATCCGGGCTCAAAGGGGTGAACGAAGTGAGCATGCCCGCAGGCACAGACGCTAGATTGTAAAACAGGTGGGAAGAACCGCCGAAGAGCGAATCCGCCCAAAGAATGCTCGCGCGCGACAATGCCTTCTCATCTTGCGTTCTGAACTTCGGCGTGAGTGCTCGCAGCAGTTTTGCTCCGGGGTTGTCGGCCAGTGGCTCGATGAAAATGGCCGCACCGCCCGGCCGCAACACGCGCTGAATCTCTTTCAGCGCCAGATTCAAATCGAGATGGTGAAGTATACCGCGTCCGGCCGCAAGGTCGAAGGATTCATCAGCAAATGGCATTCGGTGGGCGTCGCCAACATAGAATTTGCCGAACTGGCCAAATTGCTCATTTGCCAGTGCGATGGCCGTTTCCGAGATATCCAGGCCTGTGATGCTGCGCGGACCCATTTCCAGATAGCGCGGCGTCGCCCAGCCGCCGTGGCAGCCGTAATCCAGAATGTCTCGGTCTTTGGCGTACTTGACGACTGAGGCATCGAAGTAGCGCTCGGCCCACTTTGAATTCGGGCAACGAAAAACATGATAGAAGCGATCATGCAGCCGTCGGCTGTCCTCACGGACAGAGCCTTCGTCGTGCGCGGCTTTTTCTCGTGCCACCCTTTCGTCCAATTCCGGCATAGCCAACTCCTGTATTTCGGTCATTGCAGACGAGAAAAAGAAACACTAAACACATCAGAACCAGAGTATATCAGCCCGAATTTCCATTTTTCCTCTCTCGGCTCCAATGCAATTTCGGGTAAGCGATACGAACCGCCGTTCTAAAATCGCATAGAGCCGTGCGAGATGGCCTGACAGCGGCGAGCAGCGAGCCAGTTCTTCTACCCCAAGAAATGACAATCTAATGACAAATCTATAACATCTGGGAGTCGCGGCGGCGTGTACTGTGAGGTGAATCGAATTGGCATCGGCGGCAATTCAAAGTTCAATTGACGAGCTGTGATCACTTCATGATTTCTGTTAATCACTGAACTCATGAGATCCGTGCGTGCAGACAACCTGCCATACATAACGAACGAGTTTCACAGACACAAATTTGGAGGAAGGGTTATGACGACAATGCACAAGACAATGATTGCAGCGACAATATGCATCGTGGCGTTTGCGTTGAGTGCCGGGGCCCAGGCAGTGACAGGCTCAGGCACTATCGGTACAATTCCGGTGTTTACGGGAACCTCTGCGGTGGGTAACTCCGTCATCACTCAGTCGGGCAGTAACGTAGGCCTGGGCTATACGTTGCCTCCTCTACATACCCTCCATGTTTTTGGGGATTTAGGGGTGACGCGTAGCAATATCGGGGCATATCTAATTCCAGACTACGCGGCAACTAACGGATATCTTGAAGGACTGGGAATCAACGCCTATTTTAATGGCACAAACTGGACGCTGCCTAGCGACGGAACCAATAACGCTGGATCGCTGATTCTCACAAATCACGGAAACGGCAACCTAACTCTCTATACGTTTGCGAGTACTGGATCCGCCGCTCAATCGATAAGTAGCGCAAACCTAGGAAGCTATCAGAGAATGATGATCACCAACTCTGGCAACGTTGGCATCGGCACAACGAATCCACAATATTTGCTCGATGTGGCCGGAACGATCCGGTCATCCTCCGGCGGAGTCGTTTTTCCCGACGGCACTATACAAGCAACGGCCTACCAAGCGTCATCGCCCGGCTCTGGGGTTTCGCCATTGCAGGTCGAAACAAACGACGTAGTGATCAATAGCGGCGTCAGTGCCAATGGGAGCGGTTTTAAGCATGTGAGAACGAATGCCTCATGCGGCACGGGTGGCGGCATAGGCAGTACCTGCACGATTCCCGTGAACTGGCCAGGTACGCCTTTTGTCGATACAAACTACACGGTTACATGCACGCCGAAAAGCGTCGCGGAAACCGGCGGAGGAGGGGCGAACATCTATTCATTTACGATCCTCATACCGGATGCGAATAAGACTACCACAAGCACAAACATTGAGATTGATAACCTCGAAAATAACAATGGCGTTATCGTGACCGGACTCAATTGCATTGCAATTCACGATTGATAATTTGTAGTTCCAAGCGAGTGTCCTTAAAACGAATTCGAGGGGCACTCGCTCGAAGAAAATTCATTTCGTCGTAGGAACTGAAGAGAAATAATGCCGGTCCGGGGATATGCGGCAGCAAAACCAACGAAATGTTAGAATAGAGGGGATGACTATGCCCCTGAAGACGCTTTTTCTGAATCCGCCCTCGTTCGAGAATTTTGACGGTGGCGCGAGTTCGCGCTGGCCCGCTACACGCGAGATTGAGTCTTACTGGTACCCCGTCTGGCTGACCTATCCGGCTGGCTTGCTAGAGGGTTCGCGCGTGCTTGATGCCTCCCCGCATCACGTCTCGGCGCAAGAAACCATCAAAATCTGCAAAGAATACGAGTTCCTGGTTCTGTTCACTTCGACGATGGGTTGGAAGAGCGATCAGCTTCTTGCCCAGGCCATCAAGGATGTGCATCCCACCATGCGCATCGCTTTTGTCGGCCCGCCGGTAACTACGGACCCCGATCGCGCTCTGAACGAGTGCCCGGCTCTCGACTT
>JBEKWJ010000004.1:0-148709 GCA_049513195.1 Occallatibacter sp. | reverse complement strand
CCGG
Organism: Occallatibacter sp.; assembly: GCA_049513195.1. GTDB lineage: Bacteria > Acidobacteriota > Terriglobia > Terriglobales > Acidobacteriaceae > Telmatobacter. Next base: position 148,705 of record JBEKWJ010000004.1, on the reverse strand, counting down.
CGGCACCACCATCAACGTCAACTATCTCGTGAAGGGTGCCAATGGCACCGAGACAACCGCCACCACATCCATCAGCGTGAGCGGAGCCAACAACACCGCCAATGGTTTGATCAGCGCCATCAACAGCTCCGGGCTCGGCCTCACGGCCAGCTTTACCACGCAATCGCAGGCCGGCGTAGTTGGCGGCGGAAGCCAGACAGGTATCCAGATCAGCGGTGGCCTCGTCTCTGCCGGCGTCCAGCCCGGTACAGTGAGCACCAGCGGCGTTCTCAATCCCAAAGGAATCACCGCCGAGAATCTGACCCAGGGTCAGGTCATCACCATTGCCGTGGGTGGCACAACCGCCTTTACCACCACCATCAACTCCGCCACCGCCAGTCTGACCGGGTTGGCCAATGCCATTAATACCTCCGGCCCATCCAATGGCCTCAACGCCAGCGTCACGGCAACCGTGATCAACAACGGCAACGGCTCGCAGAGCCTATCTCTCGCCGATAACGCCAGCACCAGTGGCGCGCTGACCGTAACCTTTGGCACTCCTGGCCCCAACAGCAACACGCTCACCACCGGAACCACCAACTCTGCCAATCCGGTCGTTATGACAGTCGGTGCTTCCACGCCTGGAAAAGCCGGCTCCGAAGCTTCAGTCGTATTGGGCCTCGGCGCATCTGGAACCAGCTCGGCAACCGACCAGCTCTCCGGTCAAATATCCCTCTCTAACGCCGCCGCGGGCACCGCAGCCAGCGGAATCGTCTTCAAGATGGGTACCGGCGCGGCTTCCGGCTCCGGCGCGGGAACGCTTCTGAATGGCACATTCACCGTGAACGGCAACACGCTCGGCAATCTGGCCACCGCCATCGCCTCGCAACTCGGCAACGGCGCAACCGCCACGGTCGGCACCAACGGTATCACCATCACCTCCGGAACGCCCGGCACCACGTTGCAGCAGGTTGGCGCTTCCACACTGTCCGCGGTTCCAAATTTGAACGCAACCAGCAATGTCGCTGGCGCAACCGCCACCAACGGCAGCGATGGATCGACGTCAATCGCGTTGAACGGCGGCAACGGTTCATTCAATGGCGGTGACGGCCTCACCGGCAAAATTATCATCAGCAACGGCACCGCAGCCGTCCCCGGCACACCCATGACATTTACCATGGGCACAGCCGCGGCTGCACCTGGTGGCGGCCAATATACTACCGGCGCATCCACGGTAAACGGGCTGGTGGCGGCAATCAATGCCAACACCGGCACCGACGGCATGAGCGCGAATCTTGTCGGCGGAAAAATCGTGTTGACCTCGAACACCACCAACAGCACCATCACGGTGAGCGCGAGCGCCACGAACCCGTTGGTCGATACGCCAGACGCGCTGGCCGGTACGCAAACCGCCGCTGTTCCCTCCGTCGCCACGCCCAGCGCCAACGCTGGACTTAAAGTCGTCGGCCAGAACGGCGCCACCAATGTCACCAACATCAATACCGATGATGTCCTGACCGGCAACGTCGTTCTCTCGAACGGCCTTGCGGGCCCGCTTGCCGCAACAGCTACCTTCACCATGGGCAACGTTGGAGCTACAACGGGATACGGAACAACTCAGGTTGCCGTCCAGGGCAACACGCTCAGCGATTTGATGGGCGCTATCAACAACGCCACAGAACAAAGCGCCACCGGCATCACAGCCGCCATGAACGCCACCGGCAACGGCCTGGCCTTCACAACGGCCTTGACTGGCGGGCAGATCGGCGTCACCAATAACCTGGCCGATACATCGGCGATGACACACGTGGCTACGAGCAATCCCTCCGGCGGCTATGCCGCCACGGTGAGCTTGGCCAACGGTGGCGCAATCCCTGGAACCGGCACAGCCAATAGCGGCGCGCTCTCGGGTACTGTCGTCATCACCAATAATGACGCCTCATCCGGCGGTGGCGCTGTCGCAACAACCGATACGTTCGTGATGGGCTCCGGCGCGAATACGTACGCCGGCGTCAATGGCGCAACCAACAACGTCTTCTACACGGGCGGCACCACGCTGGGCAGCTTGGTCACGGCGATCACCACCGCGGCCAGCGACAGCTCCAATGCGGGTATCGCTGAACTCGGCACCACCCTGGTAGCCAGTCTGGACACGGGCGCAAGCGGCGGTCTGGTTGTCACCGATACCGCGGCGACGGCCCAAACTGTCACTTCAACGCTGTCCAATCTTCTGCCAGCGGCCTCCGAGACAAACGCTCAGGGCACCAACGGCGCAGTCGGCCAAGGCGCTGCAACTCCCGCGACCGTCAACTATGCCACAGGCGGCACAATGAACGCTGCCACCGATCCAATTGCCGGCAGCATCGTGCTGACTAGCAGTGCGGGCGGCGGCGCAATCACTTACACCGTCGGCGGAGCGGCTGGCGGCGCGGCCAAAGTTGACGCCACTCACTTTACCACCGGACTGGCCGCGCAGACACTCAATGGGCTGGCCGCTGCGATCACCTTGGCCAACGCCGACCAGAGCACCGGCCTCACCGCTGTTGCATCCAGCACCGGTCTGGCTGTGACAGCCATCGGCGGCGCCACTGTCCTCACCCAGGGCACAAACACGTTGACCGACACGGCAGACTCCCTGGTTGTCTCGCCGACAGCATCGGTAGCTTCCGGCGCAGTCAAGAGCGCAAATGCTGCCGTTGGAACCGGCGTGGCGGCCATCAACAACGATCAGATCTCCGGCGCAGGCGACACCCTCACCGGCAAAATCGTCCTGTCGAACGGCCTCGGCGTCACTCAGGGCACTGACGTGGTCACTTACACCATGTCGAGTTCGGCGACGGGAGCCACTCAATCGGCAAGCTACGGCACCGGCAATGTCACCGTAGCCGGCACATCGGTGAATGCCTTGATGGCCGCCATCAACGGCAACAACACGGCAACCCCGGCCACCGACATCACCGCCTCATTGAACGCGGCTGGCACTGGGTTGAGCTTCACAGCAACCGCAAATGGAACCAGCATCGCCGTAAATTCGACTGGCTTGTCGGATACTTCGACGATGAGCTTCACCACCCCGCCCAATGGGAGCAATAACCTCGGCCAGAATCTGGCCGGCGTCATTGCGCTCACAGACGGCGGAAAGCTCGGCAGCGGCGGCGCAATCACCGGCACCGTCACCGTCACCAACGGCACCGGTCAAAATGCCGTCACCGATACCTTTGTGATGGGCGCAGCAAGCAACAGCGATGTCTATGCTGCCTCCGGCGCCACACACTCAATGACCGCAACCAGCTTGGGAGCCTTGGTCACTGCCATCAACAACGCAGGCAGCGATACCAGCAACCAAAGCAAGGGCCTCCTCAACCTCACCGCCTCAGTGGATGCGGCGACTGGCGGCGTCTTCGTCCAGTCGACGCAAGCAGGCGCCACCGGCTTGGCCGCAAATACTGCGGGCTTGTCCGTTGCGCTGGCCGAGACCGGAGCCAACGGCACTAACGGCGCGGCCGGGGCCACCAACACCGCCGCCACGCTCAACTATTCCAATGCGGCGCTCGGTACGTCGAACAATGCAGCGGATCCCGTCACAGGCTCCATCGTGTTGACCAACGTTGGCAACAACGGAACCGGAACCATCTATGGTGCGGGCAACTCCGGTGCCAACCCCAACGGACAGGTGACCTTCCACATCGGCGGACTCACCTCCAACAACAGCGCCACCGACGTCTATACCGGCACAGCAGCCGGCGCACAGACGCTGCAAGGGTTGGCCAACATCATCACCACTGCCGGCACATCCGTGGCCAGCGGCGGCCTTGGTCTCGATATCTCTGCCACGGCCACATCCAGCGGCCTGACAATAACCTCGACCGATACCGGCAACGCTTCCACTCTCGGCAGCGCTCTTACCTCAGTCGCCAGCACACTCGAAGACCAGTATGGTGCCGTCCAGGGCGTTCAAACGGGAGGTACCGGACCGGCCGGCCCAACCAGCGCATCCGCCACGGTGGGAACCCTGGGAGCGATCGGCCAAACCGATCAGCTCGCTGGCACCATCGTGATCAGCAACGGCAACACCGGAGCACCAGGCACGGCGCAGACCTTCGTCATGGGTTCGACCGCCAATGTCAACGGCCCAACCATCACCACCAACGGCTTCACGCTCAATGATCTCAAGAATGCCATCAACAGCGACGTAGCCAACCTCGGATTGCAGGCGTCTGTCAATAACGGCGCTCTCGATCTGCAGGCAACCGCAACCAACACCACCATCAGCGTGACCAGCGGGGCTACACCTCTATCCGATACGGTCACTGAAAACGTCCTGGCTCCGGCTACCGGAATGATCGCCGCTCCCTCCACAGCACTCGAGACGATGACTGGTACGCTCGCCGGCTCCGATGTGATGACTGGTAGCATCGCGATCTCCGCCAACGGCGCCAACAGCGGCAACGCGATCACCTTTGTGATGGGCACCAGCGCATCGCAGGGCGGAGGCGCAGGCTCGCTGTCGCAGAATGGCAATACCTTCACCGTCAACGGCAATACACTGCAGAACTTGCAAACCGCGGTGTTGAACCAGCTGAACGTCAATGTTGGCATCAGCAATAGCTCAGGCACCGGCACGCTGACCATGACTTCCAATGTCGATAGCGCCACGGCCATCAATATCACTTCAGCAGCCGGCTCGTTAAAAGACGCCGGTACCAATAACCCGACCTCCGTTTCCTCGCTGGGTGCTTTTGCCGGCCTGGGAGACAAGGTCGCCGGCACCGTCGACTTCAACCTCGCAGGAACGCCGGGCGCCCCGGTCAGCTTTACAATCGCCGCAAATACGACGGTTCAAGGGTTGATCAACGAAATCAACACCGGCTCGACAACCAACAGCACCGGCCCGGATGTAAACGGCGTACATGCCGCATACACCCAGAACGCGACCACCGGCTTCTACGACGTAACCCTGACGTCGGATACCTACGGAACAGCCGGTGACATTCAGAACGCAGGCGCCGGAACCAGCGTCACAGACCAAACAGCCACTGCAACTCTGGCCTACACAGGCGCAGCAGCCTATAACGTGGGATTGAGCAGCACGAATCTGTACGACTCATCGGTCGGACAGACCTCCGTCGCGCCAGCGACCATGGTATCCAACTCCGCCGCATCAAGCGGAATCGCAACCATGAGCTACTCAGACGGTGCCGGAGTCAGTCTGGCAGCCACCGATCTGTCCAACCAGACAGATGCCCAGGGCTCCTTGACAAGCCTCAACTCGGCCATTACCGCCGTGGCGGCGCAGGACGGCTACATCGGCGCACAGATCAACACGCTGAATGCAGTCAGCCAGGTGCTCAGCACCCAGCAGGAGAACGTGGAATCAGCGCAAAATGCGGTGCAGGCTACCGACTATGCGTCCGCAACCTCCAGCATGTCCAAGTACGAAATTCTGAGTCAGACCGGCATCGCCGCCCTGGCACAGGCCAACAGCGTACAGCAGGAAGTCACCAAGCTGCTCCAGTAATCCCACGGCGCAAGCCAATCACCCCAGAAGGGCGCCCACGAGGGCGCCCTTCTTTGCGCAACCAGATAGTGTCGAGAATCCACACAAAATAAACCGCGAATGACCTAAAGCGAACACAGCCAAAGCCGATGAACTGTTTGGCCGGCATGGAACAGCAAACAGAGAATCGGAGCGAAATCGAAATGAATGTATTTATTTTAATAAGGCGCAACAGCCGGTGGTTCTTAGGCTGCATAACTTATTGATGGAGGGCGCAATGGGTACAGTAGGACTAAGTTTCGGATCGGCAACGAGCGGACAAGGCTTCGACGTGAGTACCACGGTCGCCCAGATTGTGACCAACCTGCAAAATGTCGAGACGCCGTGGAAGACTCAGTTGACCTCCTTACAGAGCCAGGATACAGCGATTTCGAGCCTCGGAACTCTCATGTCAAGTCTTTCAAATGACATGAGCACGTTGACTGATTTTACCGGCACCATGTCACAGAAACTGGGCTCCAGTTCCGACCAGAATGTTTTGACCCTCTCAGCGGCGACCTCGGCCGCGGTTGCCGGAACGCACACCGTTACGGTCACCAATCTGGCGCAAACCTCGAGCGGCTACCTCGCGCGCATTAGTAACGCCGACGACGTGCTCACCGGGTCGGTCACGCTGCAAGTGGGCAGCGGCACCAAGCTGAACATCACACTGAATTCTTCCAACAATACCCTCGCCGGACTGGCTTCAACCATCAACGCCTCGGGCGTGGGCATTGTCGCCAGTGTGCTGACGGATTCGTCCGGATCAATGCTCAGTCTCGTTTCCGGCACATCGGGCGCGAACGGAAATATCAACGTAACAGGAAATTCCATTGTCGATACCAAGATGGCGTTGAATTACACGGCCAGTACCGCCTCCGGAAATCCCAGCGGAACCCTGACTTCAATCAACAACCTGGGCGACACGCTTTCCGGTTCCATTACGGTCAAGGTCGGTTCGGGCGCGACAGAAAAAATTGTGATCGGCGCCAAGCCCAGCACGGGCGCGTCAACCAACACATTCTATACCGGCAGCGGCGTCAACTCGCTCACCGGGCTGAAAGACGAGATCACCGCCGCCAACATAGGCGTCTCGGCTGTGATCGTGCCCAATAGCGACGGGTCGTCGAGCCTCCAGTTAACCTCGGGGACGGCAGGCACGATGACCGTTTCCTCGGGCATCGTGGATACCACCAACTCGCTGGGTTACACCTCGGCGGTGACTGGCGCAGATGCCAATCTGACGGTGGACGGCGTTGCCATGACCAGCGCTTCGAACACGGTGGCCAATCTGATTCCCGGCGTGACTTTTCAATTGCTCGCGCCCAGCACGACCGAGTCAGACAAGAGCCTGGAGCAGGTGCAGGTCGTGATCGCCAACGATAACGCCGGGGTAGAAAGCACGGTCGCCCAGATGGTCAGCCATTACAACTCGCTGATTAGCGGCGTAAACGCGCAAGAGGGGCTGGACAGCTCAAATCACGCCCAGCCTCTCTTCGGCTCTCCCACGCTCTCGCTGCTTCAGCAGCAGTTGCTGAGTGGCCTCAATATGCAGAGTCCGAACGGCTCCCTCACTCCGATCTCGGCCAACACCAACACCACGCTTGCCGGCTCCATGACTGTTTCCATAGGCGGTGGCGCGACCGAGACATTCGTCATGGGCTCCGCGCCCGCTTCTCCCTTTGCCGACACCTTCTATACCGGCAGCGGCGTCAATACTCTCCAGGGGCTGGCCGACACAATCAATGCGGCCAATTCCCAAACTGATTTGACTTTCACCGCTTCGGCAGACGGCTCTTACTCGTACGTGACTACGAACGGAATCGTCAACCGGGATGCGGAGATTGGCGGCACGCTCGCCGTCCAGGTCGGCGGCGGGACGGCAGAGAATATTGTCATGGGCGCCGAGCCATCCACCGGCGCGGCCGCCAACACCATCTACACCGGCAGCGGAGTCAACACCCTCCAGGGATTGGCCGACACCATCAACGCCAACCCGTCGACGCTCGGATTCACTGCCACAGTCCTCTCCAACAACGATGGCACATCGAGCCTGGCGCTCCAGTCTTTAACCGCCGGCGACGCAGGAGAGATGACTGTAACGCCCGGTCTTGTCGCCGACGGCGTTGGAATCTCCGCCAACGTGGTGACCAGCAACGGCCAGTCGTATCTCACGCTTGCATCGCAAACCGCGGGCTCGAGCGGCGCATTGACCGTAAGCTCCAAGCTCGCCGCCACCAGCGATACACCACTCACTTACACGGACTCTGGAACCAGTAACGCGCTTCCGGTGGACATCGGAACTCTGACTGGAATTCCTTCAGAAAATGATGCTCTCACCGGTTCCATCACCATGCAGATAGGCACTGGTCAAGCGCAGACGATTGCAGTCCCTCCTGCCTCCTCCGCCTCTCCCAGCAACAATCTCTCGGGACTGGCCGGCGCCATCAACAGCGCCAACATCGGTGTGAATGCGTCCGTGGTACAGAACGACGATGGAACTTACAGCTTGTCTCTTCAGTCCGAGACATTGGGATCGGGAGGCGATATGACGGTCACCTCCAACATCCTGGACTCGACCAACACAACCACTTCGACGCTGAACTATACAAACTCATCGGACATCAACAGCCTGACCAGCATGGGCATCAGCATCAATAACGATGGCTCTCTAACCTTCGACGCTGCCAGCATGGACTCGATCTTGAACTCGGACTTCAGCGGCGTGGTTGGCTTCTTTCAGAACGCGAACAGTTGGGGACAAACATTCTCGACCATACTGACCGATGCCGGTAACAGCTCCCCAACCGGCGTTCTGGCGCTGGCATCCAGTTCCAACAGCAACATCGAATCCACGCTGAATGCGAATATCTCCAGAGAAGACAGTCTCATCTCCGCACAGCAAAAAAGCTTAACCACTGAGCTGAACACCGCCAACCAGCTCATTCAATCCATCCCCACATTGCTGGATCAGGTCAACGAGCTTTACTCGGCGATCACCGGCTATAACCAGCAGACAAACGGCTAAGGAGAATGATTTCCATGGGAAGTTATCAGGAACATGCACTCGACAGCGCTTCGGCCGTCGACTTGGTGGTGGCGCTCTATGACGGCATACTCCGTTTTCTTTACACGGCTTCAGCCGCCGTCGAGCATGGCGACGCGGCTGCCCGCCGCAACGCTGTCAAGCGGGCCCTTGACATTATCATCCACCTGCAAGCGCGGCTGCGCATGGATGTAGGCGGCAGGCCCGCGCAAGTGCTCAGCGAATTTTACGCAACCATCTTTGCGCAAATCCTGCAAGCATCGCAGTCCGACTCGCTGCAAAAGTTCGAACATGCCATCGAATGTGTAAAGAATGTGCGCGACGCCTGGCGCCAGGTCGCAAGAGACCCCGCGGTCAACCCAGCTCCATTGCAGGTCAACGGCATGACGTCTGGACAGAGGCAGTCTGGCTTCGATAACTCCGATTACGGTTCAGAGTCTTCCACCGGCTCCCGATGGAATGCTTAAGGGCAGGGAACAGGGAACCGGGGAATAGAGATGAGAGCCCGGCACGGCTGATGACAAAACCTATTTCCTGCGATTCTTCCTTTCTTACCTAAAGGATGAATTGCTTGTGAGACTCGGATACAGGAAGTGTCAGATCATAGAATGATTTTGCTGTTCCCTGATCCCTGTTCCCTGTTCCCTGCTTCACTCACCCCGCCACAGTCAGCTCTTCTTCCAATTGCTGCTTCTGATAGAGGTCGGCGTAATAGCCGTCAAGGGCCAGCAATTGGTCATGCCGGCCCAGCTCCACAATTCTGCCGTGATCGAGCACGGCAATCTGATCGGCGTGGCGCACGGTTGAAACCCGATGCGAAATCAAAATCGTGGTCGAGGCCGAGGTATAGCTTCGCAGACCATTCAGAATACGCTCTTCTGTATACGTGTCTACGCTGGCCAGCGCATCGTCCAGAATCAGGATGGCCGGACGGCGCAAGAGCGCCCGGGCAATGGCCGCGCGTTGCTTCTGCCCGCCGGAAAGCGTCACACCGCGTTCCCCCACCATGGTTTCAAAGCCTTGCGGAAACTCTTCGAACTCTTTGCGAATGTGCGCCGCTTCAGCCGCTTCAAGCATCTCTTCCAGACTGGCATCAGGCGCGCCAAAAGTAAGATTCTCGCGAATCGTCGTGCTGAATAGAAAAGTCTCCTGGGGAACCATGCCGATATTGTGCCGCAGCACGCCCAGGGGATACTCGCGAATCGGCCGTCCATCAATGTCGAGCGAGCCCGCAGGCGCTTCGTAGAGACGGGTAATCAAATTGATCAGTGTCGATTTTCCCGAACCGGTGGGTCCAACGATGGCCAAACTTGAACCCGCTGGAATTGTCAGCGAGATGCCGCGCAGCACCTCCGTATCGCCGTAGCTGAAATTCAATTCACGAAATTCAATTTCGCCGCCAAGCACCGTGCCGGCTTGAATCGTTTCATCGGCTGCGCTGTCGTCAATGGCCGGTTCTGCCTTCATCAACTCGTCGATCCGTTTTACCGACGCGGTGCCGCGTTCAAAGAGGTTTACCACCCAGCCCACCGCGATGATCGGCCAGATCAGCATCACCATGTAGGTGTTGAAGGCCACAAAATCGCCCACCGTAATGCGATGAGCAATCACCAGATGGCCGCCCGCCAGCAATGTGATGATCATCGAAATGCCCAGAATGAATTCGAGCGTCGGCCACAGCATGCCCATCAGTTGTACCAGCCGCAGCGAACGGGCGATGTATTGCAGGTTGAGTCGCTCGAAAAGGCTGATCTGTGACTCCTCGCGGGCAAAAGCACGCACCAGTCTAGCCCCGGAGTAGTTCTCCTGGGCTTGAGCGCTGATCTCTGAAAAGCTCGCCTGAATGCGCTCGAAGCGGTCATGAATCCTGCTTCCGAAGTACTGCACCAGGATGCTCGCAAGCGGCATCGGAGCCCACGCCACCAGCGTCAGCCAGGGGCTGATGCGCAGCAAAAAGAACAACGCGCCCACAGTAAAGAAAATTGTGTTGGCGCTATACATCAGCGCCGGCCCAAGCAGCATGCGCACCGCATTCAAGTCGTTGGTCAGCCGGGCCATGATGTCGCCGGTGCGATAGCGCTGATAGAAGCCCGAGTCTTGCTTTTCCAATTTCAGAAAGAGATCGTTGCGCAAATCAAACTCGATCTCCCGCGAAATGCCGATCAGGATCCAGCGCTGAGAGTAGAGAAAGACGCCCTTGACCAGCGCGATGGCCACCAGTTCGCCAGCCAGGATCAGAATCCTCTGCCGGCTGATCCCGTGCTTCATCTCATCGATTGCCATCTTGATGACTTGAGGAAACAGCACCCAGATGGCATTCGTGCAGATGCAGGAGAGTGTGCCCCACAGGTATCCCCAGCGGTAGCGGCGCATGTAAACGAAGAGCGGGGCCAAGTCGCGCAACATGGTTTTATTGTACGAGGACGGGCGACCTCGGAGAATTTGGTGCTACCCTGAGGTTGTTCTTTTATCCCGGAGATCGAGGCCAATGAGATCCGTGCGTCTGTCTGTTCTGTCCTTGTTGTTCGCCCTGCCTCTGGCCGCTTTTTCGCAATCTCCCCAGGCCATTCCTACCGATACTGCGCGCGCGTACTTTGCGGAGGCTCAAGCGCTCTGCCAGGGCGATCATGGGGAGCTGTGGGGCATTTCGCTCTGCGGACCGATGATGTTTGGCGATCCCAAAACCCATTTCATCGTCGCCAATCAAGCAGATGCAAATGGAGTCTTGAAGGCAGAAAACGGAGTTTTCACCGGCTTTCTGCCGGCAAACCTCTACATCTCGAATACCGCCTATGAGTGGTCCGGCGTGCGCTGGACACAGATGGTATGGCCGCTTCCCACAGAGGAACGCCACCGGAAAACCTTGATGGCGCACGAACTTTTTCACCGCATTCAACCCAGGCTCAATCTCCCCACACCTCCAGGTGGAGAGAATGCGCAACTCGACACGCTCGAAGGGCGGATCACGCTGCAGCTCGAATTGCGGGCGCTCACCCGCGCGCTGCGAGCACAGAGCGATGAGGAGCGGCGATCCGCAGCCGGCGATGCAGTCCTTTTTCGCGCCGAGCGCTACCGGCTCTTTCCCGATGCGGCCACTCAGGAACATGCGATGGAGTGGAACGAAGGCTTGGCTGAGTTCACTGGCGTGCGGGTTGGCAATCCAACCCCCGAGCAACGGATTGATGAGACTCTGGGTGACATCTCGAGGCTTATAGACGCCAGCACCTTTGTCCGCTCCTTTCCCTATGCAACCGGTCCGGCCTACGGCTTGCTATTGGATCGCTATACCCCCGGATGGCATCGCGCGCTGAAAGCCGGAGATGGTTATGAAACTCTGCTCGGGAATGCTCTGCACTATCAACTTCCAGCCAATGTTCATCAGGCCGCCGAGCAGCAGGCAACCCTCTACGACGGCGCGGCGTTGCGTGCATCAGAGGTTGAAAAAGAGCGGAAGCGGCAGCAGATTCTAGCGCAGAATCGCGCCAAATTTGTCGATGGCCCGATTCTCACGCTTCCATTCCGGAAGATGCAGGTGCAATTCGACCCGCGTAAGCTGCAACCTCTGGATGGTGCTGGAACCGTCTACGCGACGATGCGCATCAACGACGAATGGGGCGTTCTGGAAGCATCCAACGGGGCGCTAATGAAAACCGATTGGAGCGCTGTGATTGTTGTCGCTCCCTCCGTGAGTGAGGGCAGCAGTCTGAAAGGGGACGGCTGGACGCTTCAACTGACGCCCGGCTGGAAGATCATCCCCGGCACTCGCAGGGGCGATTTTATTCTCATCTCCGGATCGTAGCGCGGCTCTACGTCGGCGTTCTCAGCAGCAAATAACCACCAACCAGTCCAAACAAAATATCCGAAGACCAGGCAGCCATCATCGCCGGAAGATAGTTCACGTTACCCAATCCCTCAAACAGGTCGGTACAGACAATGTAGACCAGCGTCACGGCGATCGCTACCGCCACTCCAGTCAGCGAACTCCGGCGTCCCATCGAAAGCGAAAACGGAATTGCCAGCACCGCCATCACCACAGCCATGAGCGGATACGCAAGTTTGTGCCATAGCTCCACACGAAGGCGCATCGTATCAAAGCCGCTCTGCCGCAGGTCGCCGATGTATCGGTCAAGCTGGCCGAAGTTCATCTCCTGCGATTCCAGTTTTTCCTTCTTGAAGTAGCCTGGATCTTCGTGAATTTCCGCAAACGAAGTCTGTTTGAAATCGTGATACTCGCTCACGTTGGCCGCCGCAATATCCCGCTCCCACCCGTTCAAAAAACGCCACCTGTCGCTACTGTCATCCCACCGTGCGCGCGTGGCAAAGATGCGCCGCGAAAGCGCGAAAGTCGATGGATTAAATTCGAAGATCGAGAGATTGGCAAACTCATTGCGACCATAATCAAAAAACTGATAGTAGAAAATGCGGCCCGGCTCCCCCGGACGCGGCTGCCCAAAAATCCAATTCTGCTCAGGGTGCAGTACTGTCTGCGGTGGGCGTCCCTTGATGATGTTATGCAAAGCTTCCTGCCGGCGATTAGCTTGCGGCAGATAAAACTGGTCGAAGAGAAATAGCCCCACGGCCAGCATGGCTGAGATCGAAACAATCGGAATCACCAGCCGGTACAGGCTGATGCCGCATGCCTTCATCGCAATGATCTCCGAGTTGCGATTGAGCACGCCGAAGGTCACCAGCACCGCAATCAGCACCGCCAGCGGCGTAATCTGATAGAGCATGTCGGGCGTAAGGTTGATCAGGTATTCGCCCACCGTGGTCAACGCAATGTGGTTGCGCAATATGTCCCCGATCAGCTCAAAGAACGTGAACACCAGCATCAGCATCACAAAGCCGCACAGCACCAGCAGAAACGTGCCCAGAAACTCGCGCACCACATACTCATCGAGAATCCGCGGAAAGACATTGCGCGCCTTGGTGCGCTGCGGACGCGCTTGAAACCTGCTCAGCAAGCCGCTCAATGCGCTGCCATTCGCCTTGTTTGCAACCGCCGCTTCTGACCTTTGCCAACGCGAAGACAACGTCGTCACCGCATTCAAAAAGCGTCCGCCTGAGGCCATTTGCCACAGCAGAAACAAGCCGCCCGCGGCAAACAGAAGGTTCGCTGACCACACCGCGAAAAATGCTGAAATCCAATTCTGCTTGCCCAATGCAATTCCCGTCGAAGAAAGCAGGTAATAAATAAAGACCAGCAGAATCGTGAAGATCCATGCGAAGCTTTTGCCGCCGCGCCGCGACGTTACACCCAGCGGCACGGCCACAAGCATCAGCACCAGGCACGCGGCCGGATAAGCGACGCGCTTGTGCATCTCAATCAAAAATCGCTTGCCGTCCGGTCCGCGGCCGCGCCTCCACAATTCGCTCATCGGCATCGCAAAAATGTCCGTGTCCAGTCGTCCCAGGTGGCCTTCGCTCTGCTGGCTCGAGGCCAACGGCAGGTCGGTAAAGTCAAATGTCGAAATGTTGTATTGCTGCGGCTGGCCGGCCACCGTCTCATGGCGCGCCCCGTCCCGCAAACGCATCAGCAACTCCTGCCCAGAGTCGGGATTGTTATCGTTCGCCACCGTCGCCGAGGCTGCCGTAGTGATCTGCGGATTGGTGAAATCCGTGGTGTCGGCCATGAAAACCTGACGCCAATTGGCCGCGCCGGTTCCCGATCGCACGTCCTGCACGTACAAAACAAAATTGTGAAAATCTTCGTCGAAGACCCGCGGCTCAATCTCATATGAGGCTTGCATGGCCAGAGCTTTGTCCATCGCCAAAATCGCCTGATTGGCGCGCGGCGCAACCCACAACGCATTGGCCAGTCCCAGCAAAGTGCCGCCAATCGCCACGATCGCAGACACGCGCACAAAGTAGCCGATGCCGAGGCCAGAGGCCCGCATGGCGATGATCTCGCTGTCCGACGCCAGTCGGCTCATGCCCAGCAGCACGCCCACCAGCACCGCCATCGGAATCGTGACCATGAAAAAATTCGGCAGCGTAAAAAGAAAAACCTGAACAACACTCGTGAATGTCGAGCTGTTGTGAACCACCATCTCGAGTATCCGCGGCAACTCCTTCATAAACAGAATGAAGGTGAAGATCACGCCTCCGATGAGGCCGTGAGAGATAATCTCGCCGAGAATGTAACGGGTCAGGATGCGCACAGGCAGGCTCTTCGCTTAGTTTATCGCGTCCGCCTACCGCACCCACAAATCAGCCGCCACAAATCCAAAAAACACGGTAGCAATCACGCCGTTCATCGTAAAGAACGCCGCATTCAAACGCCGCAAATCCAGCGGCGAAACCAGCGAGTGCTCATAAGCCAGCAGCAGCCCCACAACCATAATCCCCATCCAGCCAATCGTCCCGAACTGAAAGAGCACTCCAAACCAGATCAGCAGCCCCAGCATCAACAGGTGCATGATGCGCGCCGTCCAAAACGCCGCCGGAATCCCCATCGCCTGCGGCAAGCTATGCAGACCAGCCGTGCAGTCATGCTCAAAATCTTGGCAGGCGTAAAGCACATCAAAGCCTCCCGCCCACAGCGTCACCGCCGCGGTCAGCACCACGATGCGCGCATCCAGTGAGCCTCGCACCGCAATCCATGCCGCTGAAGGAGCCAGCCCCAGCGCCAGCCCCAATCCCATATGCGACCAGCGCGTAAACCTCTTCAAATAGCTATAGCCCCACAGCACCACCAGCACCAGTGGCGACAAAATCAGCGTCAGACGATTCAGTTCCGCCGCTGCCGTCACAAACACCGCCGCCGTCAACACAGCAAACGCCAGTACAAATTCGCGCGTCAAAAGTCCAGCGGGAATCGCGCGGCTCCGAGTGCGAGGATTAGCCGCATCCAGTTCCGCATCCGCCCAGCGATTAAATGCCATCGCAGAAGAGCGCGCCCCCACCATCGCCACCACAATCCACCCAAGCGTCTGCCAGTGAGGCAATCCATGAGCCGCCAGCAGCACAGCCGTAAGCGCAAACGGCAGCGCAAATACCGAGTGCTCCCACTTGATCATCTCCAGCGTAGTCCGCACTTTAGCCCAAAGGCTCGCCATCGCAACTCCCAACCACGAGTTTAACTGAGCGGCGTGGGAAACTGCCTCTGCCATCGGACAGAGCAGGAGCCTTCAGGTCCCTGAAGACAGCAGCAAAATAAGCAGCCCTCATGCCCGGACCTGATTTCTTTTTAGCCATTAGGTTCTGCAGGTCCATGAACGAAGCGCCTGTCTCTTCTCTCGACAACAATCAAAAGAATCGGTTTCAAAAGCACGCAGTAATCTTTCATGAGCAGGAAGGCAATTTTGCGCAAACCGAAAATCTTTAGCCTACAAGGGCGTTTGCGAGGACCAACCTACAGGAACAGGGTAAAGTGACGATGACGGGTTGAATGCCCGGGGTATACACTTTTGCCATGCTGCCAATGGGATTTGACGACATCACCCCTGACGACATCGTGCGCATGGTGACAGACAAGGTATCTGAGCGCAAGACGTTGGAGTACAAGAGAACCCTCAGTGTTGGAAACACTGATGACAAAGCTGAATTCTTGGCCGATGTTTCGTCCTTCGCAAACGCCTCTGGGGGAGACCTCTTTTTCGGCATTACTGATGAGAAGGGCGAAGACGGTAATGCATCTGGCATTCCGGGTGAGATTATCGGCTTGACGATCTCTAACGCGGGAACTGAATGCAATCGAATCGAACAGCTTATCCAAACCGGGCTTCAGCCAAGACTGCCTATTGTCTTTGTCAAAGCGTTCGAAATACCCGGACGCGGAACGGTAATTGTCATTCGAGTTGGTAAGAGTTGGGTTGCACCTCACATGGTCAGTTATGCCAACCGGACGCGGTTTTTCTCAAGGAACAGCAGTAGCGGTAAGGTTCTCCTTGATGTTCACCAGATACGTGCAGCTTTCGCTGAGCAGAGAGGCATCGGGGAACGGCTGAGAGCCTGGAAAGCGGACAGGATTTCGAAGACCATTTCTGGAGAGGGCCCCGTCCAGCTAACCGGCGAAAGATTGCTCTTTCACTTGATTCCGACGGCTACGCTGATGGTTGACGGCCAATCTTTCCCGCGCGTATTTGATACTAATAAGTGGGGCAACGGGCAACTTTTGATGAGTCGCAGTTCAGACTCGTGGCGATATAATGCGGACGGCTTCCTGCTGACCTCAAGAGGAACAACCGACGAAGGTCGCTCATATTTGCAGGTATTCAAAGATGGTTCGCTAGAGTACGGGGACTCTTATGTCTTTCGACGGAATGGTAGGGGCTCTATCCCGAGCGCGATCTTAGAGGAAAAACTCGTTGCTACTTTTGAGAAAGCCATATCACTTCTCAATAGTCTGGAAGTTTCTCCGCCAATTTATGTCACCTTAACGTTGATAGGTGTCAAAGGCAGTAAGTTGGCTACACCCTATTATGCTTACGGGTATGAAAGTCATCCAATTGACAGGGATGTAGTTGTTTGCCCTGACGTGGAAGTCCAGCAAATCACGGAAGAGCGTCCATATCCGACAATTCTCTTGCCGATAATCAATTCTGTCTGGCAGGCTGCCGGCATCGCGCAAAGCTTGAACATCAGGGAGGGGCATTGGGTCGTCGGCTAAAGCTCCGAGCGGGATCTGCACCGGCAAATCGCCATGTGTTCATCGAATTACGCCAATAGAATCTCAGTCGTTGAACTCATCGAGCCAAATGGAAGGCGAATTCCTACCCCAAGAGAATCCGACTGAGCCCGCGTGTTCGGGTGCGGGTGCGCACGCGAGAGCGATTCTCCCGTCAGGGAGAATATGAAAATAGCCCAGGGTAAAGCGAAGCGCAACCCTGGGTAAACGGCCCTTCCAATCCGCCCCGTCCCGTAGGGCCGGGATGAAATTCCGCCACTGCCCCCTCAAGTTGCGCATGCCCCACCCTTCCGCGATGAGACTACGGAAAGATGAGGCACGCGCCGTCTTTGGTGGGGACAGGGGTGTACCCACAGCCCATCCGCAAAAGGTCCAACAACTTTGCGGCGGATTCAGTTCATTCCGTGAACTTGAGCGTAATCTTCGACAGGTCGATCTCGTTAATGGTTTGCGATCCGTCTTCGGCTGAACCTATCCTGACCGCCGGACTCATTGCATTGTTCTGGCTAATCAGTTTCGCCGGTACCGATACAAGCTCCTTATTCCCTTTCAAGAATTTGACCTTAACATCGGAACCCGAGCCGTCCCAGCGAACCACATATTGGCCCGGTTGAAGGTGAGTGCCCGAAATTACGACCGCCTGACCCAGGTCAATCGACGCAGACTGTTTTGTGCCCGCCAGTGCGGTTAGGGGAAGAGCACACAGCGCAAGGGCCACAGTCAACAACTGACGTTTCATAATGTTTTCCTCCTTTGTGTGAGAGTCGATTCGATGATCTTGGTGCACAATAAAATCATCGTTTGCTGCTTCCAAATCGTGAATCCAAAATCGCAAGGAAGACTACGTGCCTTCGACCACGCACTTCTGGACTCCAGATAGACGAGGCAACGTGAAAATGGTTGCAGGGAATATCGGAGCAGATTCAAAACAAGACGATTTTTAACATTGTCAATATCATGCCAAATTCGCTCATTCGATCATCGCGACCCAAGCCCAAGCCAGTTGGCCCCGCCGCAGCCGCTTGCAGATAATAACCCTCCCAAGGCGCACAATCAAAGCATGAACCGCAACCAAAGCCGCGGCCGTTCCTGTTCCCTGCTCCCTGATCCCTGTTCCGTGTTCCCTGAACCCTGACCCCCACCCCCCCTATATTTATTCTCGAAAACCTGCAGTTAATTAAAAGGTAAATAGTAACTTCCTCTATAGAAAGCAATATCAACAACATAAATCCCCGCACTTCTCCAAAAATCCTGGCCAAAGTAACCACATGTAAGACAATAGAATGATGGATTCCATTCGCATCGACAAATGGCTCTGGGCGGCGCGCTTCTTCAAAACTCGTTCGCTGGCCTCCAAAGCCTGCGACCTGGGCCGAATTCGCTCCAACGGCATAGAAGCCAAGCCATCGCGCGAGGTTCGTGTCGGGGACAAACTCGAAGTAAAGAACGAAGGCGGCGACTTTCAGATTGAAGTTTTAGCGCTAAGCCAGATGCGCGGTCCAGCGGCGGTGGCGCAGGCGCTCTATCGCGAAAGTGAAGCAAGCAGGGAAGCGCGAGCCAATGTCGCTGCCGAGCGCAAGGCCATGCAGCAATTCGCGCCTTTGCCCGAGCATCGCCCGTCCAAGCGCGACCGTCGTCGCATCATCCAGTTCCGTGGGGGCGCATAATTATTGTTTCGCTGCCCATTCGGCCATAACCAACGCAAGCAGCAGCACTCGCTTCAATCCGACCTCGCGGTCCTCGGCTGAGTACCACTCAGCCAAAGTATGCGCGCCTCCGCCGTCGCCGCCCGCGCCCATTGACAACGCCGGAACTCCCAGCGAAAGTGGAATGTTCGCGTCAGTCGAGCCCAGCCGCAAGTCGGTCCGAAGGCCCAGATGGCGGTCCACCGCACATAGAGCCTCCAGCAGCGGAGAGTCAGCAGGCAGTTGCGCCGCAGGCCGGTCGCCAATCAGCTCGACAGCAAAGGTCAGCAATCCTCGGTCTTGTGCGTCGGCGGCTTTTGCCAACTCATTGCAACCGTCCACAGCGTCCTCGACCGCGCGATGCAGCGCAACCTCCAGCCGCACCAGCTGCTCCGGGCTGGTTGATCTGAAATCGATTGAAGCCTGCGCCTTCTCCGGAATGGAATTCACGCTGGTGCCGCCGTGGATCGTGCCCAGGTTCAAAGTAGTCCGCGGCTCCTCGGGCAACGGCGTCCGCGCCAGCGCAGCCAGCGCCGAAGCCAGCGCGGCAATTGGATTCGGCGTGCCCGCATCGGTAAAGCTATGTCCGCCCGGTCCGGCCACATTGATCCGATAGCGGCGGCTGCCCAAACCCTGCGTCACAGCCGGCTCCGCACCCGCTCCATCCAAAACAATGTGCGCGGCAATGCGCCCCGCCAGCGCCGGTTGCTGATAAAGGTAGCGCACCCCACGCAGGTCGCCTTCGCCCTCTTCGCCCACGTTGCCCATGAATAACAGCGGCGCAGCCAGCTCCGTCCCAGACCTGATCAGCGCATGCACAACAGCCAGCATTCCCACCACGCCCGCACCGTTGTCGCAGGCCCCCGGAGCCTCAAGCCGCTCGCCGTCTACCACCGGATGCAGCGGCGTTTCAGCAGGAAAGACCGTGTCCAGGTGAGCTGAAAGCACCACCACCGGGCCGCTGCTCTCCGCTGGCAGATTGGTCGCAGGCAACCACCCCAGGACGTTGCCCACGCTATCGATCTCGATCGCGTTCAGTCCAGCCTCGGCAAACCGAACCGCGATCCACTCGGTACGCGCCTGCTCGCCAAACGGTGGTGCGGGAATCGCTGCCAACTCCGTCTGCCAATCCATTATTGTTTTGGGATTGCCGTGCAGCCATGCAAAGGCAGAGTGAACCGTCCGCAGTCCGGCCAGCGTCGTCACCTGTGAGAATGCCGAGTTGTGGAGGAATTGCGTCATGCCGCTGGTTCTCCACAACCCCCTAGGGTCTCGAAGAATGCTCTCGTCAGTGCGCCGCCGCGGGCTTCACGCCCATCGCATTCAGCCTCGCCCGCGCCTGTGCCGCCTCGGGCGTCTGCGGATGACGCTGGACGAGCGAACGAAGCTCATGAATGCCCGCGTCTTTCTTGCCCAACTGCATAAGCGCCAGCCCTTTCCGCAGTTGCGCCGCCGGAGCCTTAGCATTCCCTGGAAAGCTTTCCAGAACTGCGTTGTAGGCCTTCACCGCGTCGGGATAATTCTTCTGCCGATAGGCAATCTCACCCACGTAAAACTCTGCCGTGCCGGCATGGTCATCCAGCGGATAGTAGTGAATTACATCCTGAAACTCGCTAGAGGCCACTTCATACTTGGCTGCGTTGTAGTCGCGCACAGCGGCCTGCAAAGTCCCTTCAAGCGGCGGCGTCTGATCGACGGGTATCGCGGCAGCCGGAGAACTGCTCGCCGGGGCCAGGCCTCTCGTTGCTGGAAACGGGGCCGGTCCCGCAGCCGTTGTCGACGGATTCTGGATGTTTTGTAACTGTGTCTGCAAATCCTGAATCGACTTGTCCAGCTTGCTGATGCGTGACTTCAACTCGTCCACCGAGTCATTCACTGCCTGCACCTGGCCCGAGTTGGAGTCCAGCTTGCCGCTGACCGCATCGTTCTGCGCTGCAATCTTCTGCTGCAGTGCGCTGACTGTCGCGTTCATCTGCGTCGCGTTATCCGCCGTCTGCTGCGCCAGGTTCTGCAGCACGCCGAAGCGCGCGTCCAGCGTCGATTGCAGACGCTGCACGTTATCCAGCAGTTGCTGCACCTGCGCCTGCAGCTCGATCATCTCCTTCGACGCGGCGCGCGCCGGCGTCGGAGCCAAAACAAGAAGCATGGCGAAGATTCCCGCCGCCGTAAGACAATTGCGAAGTGTACCTGTCCTCTTCATCATTCACCCATCAAGGCACCATCAGCAATCAGATTTCTGCTCACTGCCTGCTGCCCGCTCTGCCCTTACCTGTCTATCGTGAATCCGTCACGGCGGTTCTGCTGCCAGCACGCTTCATTTGACTCAGCGCAGAACGGCTTTTCCTTGCCGTAGCTCACCACGCGGATGCGGTCTGCCGACACTCCGGCTGCGATCAAAGCCTTCCTGGCCGCATCGGCCCGGTTCTGGCCCAGCGCCAGGTTGTACTCGTTCGAGCCGCGCTCGTCGCAGTAGCCGCCGATCACAATCTTCAATTCCGGATGGCCCATTAGGTAAGCGGCATCGCCGGCAAGTGTGTTCAGCGCTTCGGACCGGATATCGTAGGTGTCGTAGTCAAAGAATATGTCCTGGACACTAGCCTTGAACTCCTCTTCCGGGCTCATCGTCTTGGTCGGCACCACCACCGCCGGCGGCGCATTCACCGTCACCCGTGCTGTGGCCTCGGCTGTGCCGCCATCACCGCGTGCCACCAGATGATAGCTCGTCGAATCCGTTGGAGTCACTGTCTTCACGCCTGCGGTCGGCACGTCGCCAATCCCATCGATCGAGACCGAAGTGGCATCCGTTGTGTGCCAGCTCAGTTGAATCTGGTCGCCAGCCGATACCTGCGTGGGTGTCGCGGTAAGCTTCGCCGTTGGCGCCACCACCGTCGCTGGAGGAGCCGTCTCCTCGGGCGGAAGCGGCTTGTGCTTCTTGCCGCCGTTGCCGCAACCTGCCGCTCCAACCAAAGCAACCATCAGAACAACGAGTACGAAAATCTTTTCAAGTCTCATCAATGAATTACTCCTTCGTTAGATTCAGAAGAGTGATTTGCCTCGAGTCTTAACACCAGGCCGCCCAGGGGCTCCGGTAGCCTAACGAATAGACGCGAAAGGGGAAAGCCATGCTCAAACGTATGATAATGCATCCAGCCCGCGCCTTCCGCGCAGCCGATTTTGCCGGCAACCCCCACTCCACATGCGTCCCTATTTCCAACTCCAGTTCGGCATGAAGTTGTTGCCCGTCTGCGTCAGTTGATGCTGTTCGGTGCCATCAGCCAGCATCGACCACAGATCGGTATGCTTGCCAATCTCCCGTTGGAAGACAATATGCCGCCCGTCCGGTGCCCACGAAGGAAAGTCGTTGCTGCCCGCCTCGTGCGTCACCTGGAGCCATTTCTTGCTGGCAATGTCCATCACATAAATGTCCTGCCCGCCCGGATCGCCCGGCCCGTACTTGCGATTCCAGCTGAATGTCAAAAATTGTCCGTTGGGCGCCCATGAAGGCGAAATGGCGTAGCCCCCGTCAGTCAACCGCTGCACATTCGCGCCATCCTGGTCCATCGTGTAGATTTGCGGCAACCCCGTCCGCCCGCTCACCCAGGCCAATTGTTCATTCGTTCGCGGGTTCCAGGTCGGTGATACGTCCGGCCCAGCGAAGTTCGTCAGCCGGCGCAGATTCCCCCCGCTCGCATCTGCCACCCAAATCTCCGGATCGCCCGACCGCGAAGACGAAAAGGCAATCCGCGTCCCGTCGCCCGACCACGCCGGAGACTGATTGCTTCCCCCCGCCGTGCCTCCCGGAAAACTCACCAGCCTTCCCAGTTCCAACGAGTACATCCTGATCGCCCATCCCTCGCGGCCCAGCGAGGCGAATGCGATGCGCGTGTTATCTGGTGAGATGCGTGGCGAGAGCGAAATGGAGCCTAGGTGTGTCACAGCTCTCTGATTCTGCCCGTCGTAGTCCATCTCCCAAATCTCTTTGGTTCCGCTGCGCGAACTCACAAAATAAATATTCGTGTCGGCAATCCCATTCACGCCACCGCCCAGCCGCAAAACAATCTCATCGGCAAAGCGATGCGCAACGGTGCGCGCCATGTCCTGGCTGGCCGCTTCGTTGTACTGTTTGCCCAGCACCTGAGGGCTGGCTGTGTTACGCGTGTCGAAGAGCCAACCGTAGACAATCAGCCGCCCATTCACCACCGAGAGCGACCCGAACGCCACCATCGCTGCATTCGACGGCGCAGCCGACCACTGCGCAAGGCTGATCTCCTGCGGCGACCCAGGCGTGCTTTGCGGAGCCATGCTCTTCGACACCAGATCGAAGATCCCCGCATTCGCCAGATCGCTATAAAGCGTGGCGTCAAAGGCCGCCTTCAATGCCGGCGTCTGCGGATCGTTGTCGTTTGGCTTGAAGTCTGCCGCCGCAACCCGTATGCGATCATTGCCCATGTTCGTGCCCGTGTGGACCCAGTCCTGGGCCTTCAGCCGGGGTGCAATCAACAAAGTCAGAGCAACTGTGGTGAGGAGGAGAAAAATCCGGATGTATGCCTTCATGCGATCAGCAATCCTTCCTGGTGAAGAACGAACGCAAATCATGATTAGCTTCTGAAAGTCTCTAAAACTCGCAATAATAAGAAACCTTCAATGTACTTGAATTATAAGCCGATGGAAGCACCTCAAAATGTCCCACCCGCAGCGCCGCGTACAGGCACGAGCGGTCAAGCGTGGGGTATCCGCTCGGGTGATCGATCTGTGCGTCGCTCACACTACCATCGCGATGAATGGTGAACTGAATATAAGCCCGCGTGCCCTTGGGAGTACGAGGGTCCACCACTCCCCTGATCCAATTCGAAGACATCATCGGATTGATGCTATTGCTCACGTACCATCCAAACCGAGTTCCGAAATCCTCATCGCTCACCGTCGTCTGGCCGCTGGTAAAACCCTGCGCCTGCGTGGCTCGCGCCATCGACGAACCAGCCTGCTCGCCGTACTTCGCCAGATTGTCCGGCTTCGGTTGTTGAGGCGACTTGCGCGTATTTTGTGGCTCCGGCGCCTTCTGCTTGCCGGTAATCGCAAGCGCGCTCTGGTCCACAGCTTCTTTCGTCTTGGGAGCAGCTTCTGCCGGCGCCTGGCTCGGTGTCTCCGTAGCCAGCACATTCTCATTCGGCGGCTGATCAGAAGGCAACGGAAGCGCGCTGGTCAGCTTCACCTGAATCGCGCCGCCACCACCCGCGCCGCCCCAGTCATTGTGATGAAACAGGCCGCCCATCACGCCATAGAGAATAATGCTTCCCGCCAGGGCCCCATGCAGCAACAGCGATCCCGCCGCCGGCGCAACCATCGGTTCGCGCGCCGACCCCAGTTCCAGCTCCAGTTGCTCGCTGCCTTCCAGCAGTTTGTCCATAGCGTGCCTGAGATTGCCTATCCTGCGGCTGTCATCCTGAGCGAAGCGCAGCGGAGTCGAAGGACCTGCTTCTTGAAATCAACCGCACAATCGAAGAATTGGGTGCCCCATCCTCGCGACGCTTTTGTTTTTGTCGCTAGGGTGGGAAACCACAAACCCCGCCCAGCCCACGACCTACCCGCCGCCTTCAGCCTTGGCCTCCAGCGGTTGCGTCACAATCGAAATGTTGGTAATCCCCGCCTGTTTCACAGCGTCCATCACGGTAGCAAACGCGCCAAACGGAACCCGCTCGTCGGCCCTCAGATAGATCACCTGCTTCGACGGATCGGTTCCGGCCCGCCGCAGTTTCTGCCGCAGTTCGTGAACGTTCACCGGCTGATCGCCCAGAAAAACCTTCTGATCGCGGTCGATCGTTACCACCATCCGCTGCTCGGTAATCTCCCTCACCGTTCGCGTCTTCGGCACCGCGACTTCAATCCCCGACTGCAGCACCGGCGCCGTAATCATGAAGATCACCAGCAGCACCAACACCACGTCCACCAGCGGCGTAATGTTGATCTCTGCCAGCGAACTCCGCGTCTGGCCGTTGCTACTTGTAAACGCCACGCTCCACCTCCCTGGTGGCTTCTGGAATCGGCACTCGTGGCGGCGTTGCCGTTCGCGCCGGAATCTCATCCAGCGAATTCATCAGCTCCCGGCTAAAGTCGTCGATCAGCGCGGCAATCACCCTGATCCGCGCCGTAAATTGGTTGTAAGCCACTACCGCCGGGATCGCCACAAACAGCCCCGCCGCCGTCGTAATCAGCGCCTCAGCCACGCCCGGACCTACCGCCCTCAGCGTCGCCGCCCCAGCCGTGCCCAACCCGTGAAAGGCATCCATAATGCCGATCACCGTACCGAACAGCCCAACAAACGTGCTCGATGATGCAATCGTCGCGAGCCAGGTCATCCGCCCTTCCAGCCCCGTCACCGCCTCGCTCGCCGCCGTCTGTGCCGAGCGCTCCAGCGACTTCAGATTTCGCGGTGGTCCAGAGCCGCCCGTCTGCCGCTTATAGGTCTCGTATACTTCCTCGAAGACCAGCGCCAGTGGGCTTGCTTTGCACTCCGCTGCCAGCGCTGAAATCTCTTGCAAACGCGTCGCCTTGCGGAAGCCCTGGAGAAACCGATGGCTAGCCTTCGTCGCTTTGCTGAAAGCAAAAATCTTCCCCAGAATCACCGTCCAGGAGTAAAGACTGGCAAGCGCCAGCAGCACCAGCACCGCCAACGCAACCGGGCCGCTATTGGAGACCATCTCAACCAGCGCGCTCGAACCCAGGGCTGAAGACATCCCCTGACCCGCGCCACTGTCAGATTGCAATGCGAAAAAGAGGGTAGCTGTAAGAATGGATAGTCACCTCACCTATCACCGTATCAGACGCCGTGCCCCCCTCCAAGTTATCGATCTGGTCCCCCCTGCGGCTTCCAGGCCCGATCCCCAAGCCACACATGCACCCGTTCATGCTATGCTGCGCTCGGATTCCCGTTGCGCTTTCCGTGTACGGGTGGGAAGCCAGGAAGCTGGGTGCCCCATCCTCGCGACGCTTTTGTTTTTCAGGAGATTCATCCCGCCATGCTCGTAGAACTTCGCGCTGAAAACTACGCCGTCATCGACCACGCCATCGCCGTCTTCGGCCCCGGTCTCAACCTGCTCACCGGAGAAACCGGCGCGGGCAAATCCATCCTCGTCGATGCGCTCGCCCTCCTCATGGGCGGCAAATCCTCCGCTGAAGTCGTCCGCCACGGCGCCGACAAGGCCGTCGTCTCCTGCGTCTTTGAGTCCACCACCAATGCCGAATCCATCCTTGAAGAAAACGGTATCGACTCCGGCGGCACGGAGGTCATCCTTCGCCGCGAAATCCTCTCCACCGGCAAAGGCCGCGTCTTTGTCAACAACCAGCCGGCCACCGTCGCCGTCCTTCGCCAGCTCGCCCCGGAACTCGCCCTGGTCCACGCCCAAAGCGAAAGCCTCAGTTCCTTCGATCAAACCCAGCAGCGCATCCTCCTCGACCGTTTCGGCGGCCTCTCCACAGAAGCAGTCTCGGCAGCCCACGACCTCTGGCGTCAGGCCTCTGTCAAGCTCGATGAACTTCTCCAGGGCGAGCAAGACCGCCTCCGCATGGTCGATATCTGGAGCTATCAAAGCAATGAGATCGATGCCGCCCATCTTGTCCCCGGCGAAGATGAAGCGCTCGAAACCGAAAAGCGCGTCCTCGCCAATGCTGAAAAGCTTTATGCCGCCGCCATGGGCGCATTTGATCAGCTCTACGAAGGCGGCGCATCCGCTGAAGCCGCTCTGCGCGCCGCTCTGCGCAACGTCGAAGAACTGGCCCGCTACGACTCCCGCTTCGCCGAACCCGCCCAGCAACTAGCCGCCGTCCGCGCCACCGTCGGCGACCTAAGCGCCAGCTTCCGCGACTACGCTGAGGCCATCAACGCCTCCCCTGAGCGCCTCGCTGAAATCGAAGACCGCCTCGCCCTCCTCGACCGTCTCAAGCGCAAGTACGGCAAGACCATCGCCGAAGTCATTGCATTCGGTGAAGACGTAACCCGCCAATTAGCTGAGGTAGAAGACCGCGACGAAATTCTCAAAACCCTGCGCGCCGAATTAGACACAGCGGCAGCAGCCTATCGCACCGCCGCCTCCGCCCTCAGCGCCGAACGCAAAACCGCCGCCCACAAGCTAGCCAAGCTAGCCGAAGCCCAAATCAACTCACTAGCTATGAAGGTCCGCTTCGAGGTCGCCGTCCATTCCGCCGATGACCTTCAACAATCGAAGGGCGGGGAATCGGGTTTTAGCACAAATTCCACGCGAGCGAAGAGCGAGCAGTTGGCCACACCGCAGGTGTCCCACTGGACCGCGACCGGCTGGGACATTGTCGAATACCGCATCTCGACCAACCCCGGCGAACCTCTCAAGCCTCTCGACGAAATCGCCTCCGGCGGCGAAATGTCCCGCGTGATGTTAGCCCTAAAAGTCAGCGTAGAGGAAGGCGCGGCCAAGCCCAAAAAGAAGCAGCCCACTCCCCGCACCCTGGTCTTCGATGAAATCGACATAGGCATCGGCGGACGCGCCGCAGAGGCGGTAGGCCAAAAACTAAAATCCCTAAGTCGCGGCCAGCAAGTTTTGTGTGTGACTCACTTGCCCCAGATAGCAGCCTTCGCCGACCAGCACTTCCTGATCGACAAGCGCGAATCCGATGGCCGCACCAAAACAAAGGTAAGCCTGTTAGACGATCGCGCCCGCACCCACGAAGTAGCAAGAATGTTATCCGGCGCAACAGTAACAGAAACCAGCCTGCAGCACGCCGCCCAAATGATCGCCGGCAGCCGATAAGAAGGCCTTCACGCTCTGCGAAAAATGAGAGGCTTTCGTCGGCTTCGCCGGAAGGAGATCAAACTTGTTCGAGATGATCGGCTTACTATTCGGGTTGGCCATCCTCAGCGGTCTTGCCATATTGGCTGGAGGTGTCTTTGCGGCTCTGGCATGGCTCCTGTTCTGGGGGCACCATCGTCCAATGCGCTTGATTGTCATTGCAGGTTTATTCCCGATCTCCACTCTCGTCTATGTGATCTCTTGCGCAATCTGCATGGAGATATTTGTCCCCGACCAGCCCGATTTCTTCTTCGGCGATTTTGCGGAGCCGCTGCCAAACGGCTACATTCTCACTGGCCTTGGAAAAATGCCCGAATTCTCCTATTTCGAATCCACTCTGCCGATGAAGCACCAACCGCCCTTGCTCGGGGGTGTAAGGTGCTTGGAACAAGACGGTCAGACTGTCTATGGCGCATACGGCCATCTCGATAACCGATCCTATGACGGAGAGAATAAAGATCGTGGGTATTTCGTATTCGATACGCGCACGGGAGCAGTAACGAACCTCAAGACCGTCGAAGAACTCAATTCCGCAGCTGGCCACACGGTTCGCATGGTTGAATCTCAAGTATTCCGCAGCCAAGTCCCGAGGAGAATCCTCCTCAGGAATATCGAGAACGTCGCCTTATTTGGCCCGCCCGTCATCGCCACGCTCTTCTTCATCTTCTTCCTGTTGCGACGACGAATGAAGAAGGAGTACAGCGTCTGCGCTCAGTTGCAGAATTGATATTGCCGGGCGCCCCAGGTCTCGCCTTTGAGACCCGGGATTCAATCTGACCGCTCAACCGAAGATTTCGCTATGCGATCCAATCCGTGCCAGCCACAAAGTTTCGGCGTCCGGCTTTCGGTAAATCAGCAACAAATCAGGCTTCACATGGCACTCGCGATAGCCTCGCCAATCGCCGCTCAACTCGTGATCGTGTTGACGTGGCTGCAAGGGCTGGTCGATTGCCAAGGCCTCCAGAATGGGCGTCAGATCCGCATCCAGCGTGGCCCGATGCTCGCCTTTAGCCTCCCGCCTGTAGTCACGTTTGACAGCCGTCGAGCGCTCAATCGTCCGCATGAAGATCAGCGATCAGTGCCTCAACGCTGGCAAAGCGCTTACCTTTTCCAGCCTCAAGTTCAGCCATTGCCTTGCGAGTGGTGGCATTGGGAGCCTTGACCTCGAAGGGCAGACGGCGCTCGTCGGCTACCCGTAGCATCAGCAGACGAATCGCATCGGAGATCGACAGGCCCATGGCTTCCAGCGCGGCGGCTGCGCGCTCTTTTGTCCTAGTGTCGATGCGTGCACGGACGTAACTATCGGCGGCAATCATGGCGACCCTCCTTCGACAAGTGTAGTCACAATGGAACCACAATACAAGCGCCGGATGCCCCAGGTCCCGCCTTTGGGATCGGGATTCAACGACATATTTTTCTTGACAGAAATCATAGCCGTATATACAATACCGTATATACAGAGGACCGGTGCGCTGGACATGGGACCCCGAAAAGGCGAAGAAGAACCTTGAGAAGCACAAGGTCAGCTTCGACCTCGCCGCACGTGCCCTGGACGATCCTTTGTGCATATCGGTCCCCGACCCGTATCCCAACGAGGAACGGTGGAGGACACTCGGCTCGCCAAGCGTTGATGGGATCGTAGTTCTCTACGTCGTTCATACTTGGCCGGAGGATGAATCAGGAGCCGGAAGAATCATCAGCGCAAGAAAGGCGGAAGCCCATGAAAAACGCGACTATGAAGAGAGGTAACCCGAAACCGCTGACCCCGAAGTTGCAGGCCGAGCATGACGCACTGGCCGCAATGCCCGACAGCGAGATCGACACCACCGAGATGCCGCCCATCACCGATTGGAGCCATGCGGTGCGCGGACCGTTCTACCGTCCCATCAAGCGCCCTCTCTCGCTCCGCGTGGACGCCGACATCCTCGACTGGTTCCAACGCCAGGGCCAAGGCTACCAAACCCGTATGAACTCCGCCCTGCGCGAGTACGTCGAACGCCATCACAAAGCATCCGCATAGGTCGATTACCAGGACTACCACTGAGAGGAGAACGAACCATGCGCATGGTCAACCCTCCGCATCCCGGCGGAGTGATTCGGGAGTATCTCGGCGAGATGACCGTTTCGGCGGCGGCCGAGCATCTGGGCGTGGGCCGGGTCACCTTCTCCCGCGTTCTCAATGGCAAAGCTGCGGTTTCGCCGGAGATGGCCGTACGCCTGGCCGCCGCGTTCCGCACCTCATCGCCCGAAGTCTGGCTGCGCATGCAGGCCAAGTTCGACCTATGGCAAATTGGTACGGTCAGCAATCTCCTGAAGGGCAGAGTCGCCCAGGTGAGCATCGAAAAGCTGTTGCGCTATGCCGACCGTCTGCATCTTGAGACAAGCATCGCCGTGCG
The DNA here is from genome assembly GCA_049513195.1 of Occallatibacter sp. Taxonomy (GTDB): domain Bacteria; phylum Acidobacteriota; class Terriglobia; order Terriglobales; family Acidobacteriaceae; genus Telmatobacter. The sequence goes on along the minus strand of JBEKWJ010000004.1, from coordinate 118,615 downwards.
CCCAGTGGAATCGAAGAAGCGCCAGCCAAAACCCCTAGACAGGCCAAATCCCCGCCCGGACTCACGGAAGTTGGCTGTCGCGGTCTAGCCAGATGGCCCGCTCACCAGCCCCAAAGAGTTTCCAGCACCACGAGAAGCTGTGCCCTGTTCATCGCAGTTTTTTCGCGATGAGCGGGACGGCCAGGCACCCCAGTTGCCTTTACAATCCATACAGATGGGAGGTCCCCTTGCAAACAACTCGCCACAAATCCTTCTGGTTCGTCGCGCTCTTCGCGCTGCTGTCCCTCTCCGCATCCCGCGCGCAGCAGCTTTCCCCAAAACTGCAAGACGCCGTCGGCCACTGGCAGATCGTGAACAGCGATGGCGCACCCGGAGGCCAGGCTGAAATCTATCTCGACAACGGCAAGCTCTTTGGCCGTGTGACCCAGCTCCGACCTGGCCGCACACCTCATGACGTATGCGACAAATGTTCCGGCGAATACAAAAACCAGCTCATCCTCGGCATGGTGTTCTTGCGCAACTTCCATCCCGAAGGCGACGACTGGGTTGGAGGTTCCGTCGTCGATCCAGAGAATGGAAAAGAATACCAGGGCAAGATTTGGACCGTAGGTAAAGACAGTCTTCACTTGCGCGGTTTCGTCGGCGTCTCACTCTTTGGCCGCACCGAAACCTGGGTGAGACTCCCCTGAGGCTGGTGGTGCGAGTCTTTGCAGAATTATTCGCTCCCAACGCGCACAATCAAAATATGAACATTGATAGGACCCGCGTGCTACTGACTGGAAACTGGAAACTGACAACTGACAACTGACAACTGACATCCAAAAGGCACCCCCCTACCCCCCTATAAATATTTATTTCAGCCCCGTTTTTTTGCAGATTATTTCAATCATTGCGAGAATCAGGCACTTTTTCAATAACATACACGCAAAACAACACCGGCTCGCAAAGCATGAGCCGAAACTTGGCGTTGCAGATTATTTCTAGCAGCCGTGATAGGCTCCGCCGCTACACAAGATGAAGGTTCATGAAGAGAAAAACCATGAACCATTGCGAAAAAACGATCCACTGTCTAATGCCGGAAGTGCCGCATTCCGGTGAAGACCATAGCCATTCCAAGCCGATCGGCTGCGGCGATAACTTCGTCATCGCGCACCGAACCTCCAGGTTGAATGACGGCAGTTGCTCCGGCTGCGGCGATGGCTTCAAGGCCGTCGGCAAACGGGAAGAAGGCGTCCGAAGCCGCAACGCAGCCCTTGAGCGGAAGCACAGCCTTCATCGCGCCAAAGCGTGCAGCGTCCACGCGGCTCATCTGGCCCGCGCCAACACCGAGCGTCTGGCCGTCGCGCGCATAAACGATTGCGTTCGACTTGACGTGTTTGCAAACGCGCCACGCAAAAAGCAGGCTGCGCAACTCCTCAGCCGTCGGCGGACGCCAGGTCGCCACCTTCAGCCCTGGGTCGAGCGCCGCAGCGTTGACACGTCCAGTGTCGGCGTCCTGCATCAGCAAACCACCTGACACATGCTTGACCACAGGTCTCGCAGGCGCGGAGTGAACCTCGAGCAGCCGCAGATTCTTCTTCGCTGCAAAGCGCTCCTTCGCTTCTGCCGAAAAACTCGGAGCAGCGATAGCTTCCACAAAGAGCTTGGCGATCTCTTCGGCCGCTGCGCCGTCCACTTCGCGATTAATGCCAATCACTCCGCCGAAAGCCGAAACCGGGTCGCAGGCGAGCGCCTTGCTATAAGCCTCCAGAATCGTTTCGCCAGTTGCTGCGCCGCAGGGGTTGGTGTGCTTCATGATGATCGCGGCCGGCTCGTCGAATTCCTGCGCCAGCTCCCAGCATGCATCCAGATCGACGATGTTGTTGAAGCTCAGTTCCTTGCCTTGCAGTTGATGAGCGCCGGCGATTCCTTGCCCTGAGCCATCCGAGTAAAGCGCGGCTCTCTGATGGGGGTTTTCGCCGTAACGCAGAGATTGCGCCAGCGGAAGATTGATGCGCAGAGTGGTAGGCAGACTGGTTGTATCGGGCTCGACGGGAGCGGTTGGCGCTGGAGCGTCGGCGATCCGGTCGAGCGTGTTGGCGATGGCGGTATCGTAAGCCGCCGTCAGCGCGAAGGCCTTCCGCGCCAGCCGCCAGCGAGTTTCGCGAGTCAGGCTACCATCGTTGGCCGTCAGTTCTTCGATCAGAGCGGGATAGTCGGCAACACGGGTCACGATGGCCACATCCTCAAAGTTCTTGGCCGCCGAGCGCACCATGGACGGTCCGCCGATGTCGATATTCTCTATCAGGTGTCCAAAAGCGACTCCGACTTGCGCGGGGTCGCCAACGACGGGTCCATGTCGTTGGGGTATTTGTGCCGCGGTCTTCTCGAAGGCGTAGAGATTCACCACCACCATGTCGATAGGCTCGATGCAATAAGCAGACACCGCCGCTTCGTGCTCCGGGTTGCCGCGAATGTAAAGCAGCCCGCCATGAACCTTGGGGTGCAGGGTCTTCACCCGGCCATCCAGCATCTCGGGAAAGCCGGTCAGCTCGCTGATATCTTTCACGTCCAGGCCACCCGCCCGCAACGCGAGCGCCGTTCCGCCAGTCGAAACCAGCTCGACGCCAAAGCTCGCCAGCGCCTGGGCAAACTCCACCAGGCCGGTCTTGTCGGTCACACTCAGCAACGCACGCCGAATCCGTTTTTCTGAATTCACAGTTCCACTCCTTTTTGGTTTCGCCAAACTCCAGAGTACATCGAAGGGCGTGGGCCGCGAGCAGACCGCATGGTGGTACAAAGAAACCTCGGACTTGAGAGTTACAAGTTCTAGCCTGCCAGGTTGCTCGAAATGCATTAAAGTAATGGAATGGGAAGTTCCCCGCCCGCTCCCAATCCCGAGTTTCTGAGTCCAGACGGCAGTTTCAATGCGCCGCCTCCGCCCCCTGTTCGCCGACAGCGTCCCTCCTGGTCGTACGCCCCCGCCACCTACGTATTGGTCGGCATCAACTGCGCGGTTTTTCTGCTCATGGTGGCGCGAGGGGCCAGCATCTGGAGCCCCACCATCGAACAACTCAAGTACTGGGGCGCCGACAACGCGGGCTCGGTGCTGATTCAGGGAGAGTGGTGGCGCATCGTCACGGCGATGTTTGTGCATGTGGGCTTTATTCACCTGGGCTTGAACATGTGGTGTCTTTGGAATCTGGGGTTACTGGCCGAGCCGCTGATGGGTTCCGCGGGTGTGTTGGCGGTTTATATTCTCACCGGTGCGGCGGGCAACCTGCTCTCCACGTTTTATAGCTGGTGGCGGCACAGCGGAGATTGGGCGGTATACCAGGCCGAATGGGCAAGCCACCGGCTGGCCGGAGCACCATTGGATCCCACGGCTGTCTTTTCAGTCGGAGCGGGTGCGTCAGGAGCGGTCTTCGGCATTGCCGGGGCCCTGATCGTGCTGCTTTCGCATCGACTGCCGGTTCCTCCGCTGGAGCTGAAAAAGCTGCGCAGATCGGTGATCTACTTTGCCGCCATCAACCTAGTGATTGGCTTGTCGATCAGCGCCGGTACCCAAGCCATCGGCTCCGGAGTGAGCATCGACAATTCAGCTCACGTGGGCGGTGTTCTCTGCGGGCTGCTCTTCGCGGCTCCAATGGTTCCCCGCATCGGCTCGCCACGCGACCTTTTTAATTTCCGCGTCCGCGTGGCCACCGTGATGGTTGTCGGAATTCTGGTGCTCTTTAGCTTCTATCTGGTCAAGTTGTCGCGCTAATTCATTGCGGCAGCCTGCGCAACCTGCCGTGGGAAAGTAACTCATAAGAGTCGCCGCGGTAGCGCAAGCGGCGCGAGCCAAAGTAGCTCCTCACCCAAAAGCAGAAACCCATAAAGTCGCGCAGAGGATAAAGCCATGCCTTGCGGAAAGACGCACGGTCGTTGACCACGCAGCCTGCCACCAGCAGACAGAGCAGCACGCGGTCAAGGAGTGTGAAACCCATCAGCGCGAGTCCCATGGCGAGGTGTCCCGTACTGCCCAGGATGGCCAGTCCCAGTAATCCAAAGGGAACAGCGTGGGTCAATACCTCACCCATGTGCCCCAAAGGCCGGGAAAAACGCGTACTGGTGGCCCAATCCTGTTGATGCGCAATGCTCATGGCGAACGAGGCGTTCAGAGGATGGTGCTCGACGATGTAGGAGGAAAGCTCAACGGTTTCTCCGGCCTTTGCCGTCCAGTTACCGAGCACAAAATCATCGGCATAGAACTGCGCGATCTGCTCGAATCCGCCAATCTTCTCAATGGTGCTTTTACGCATGGCCATCGAGGGACCAAGGGCAAACTTCATCCCTTCGAGCATCTCGGCGACCAGAACGCCCGACGTCATCTCGATGGACATGCCCAAGGCCTCGAGTTGCGCCCAGAGTCCGTGCTGGCTGACGCCGCGATAGAGACAGGTGACCATGCCCACGCGCGGGTCGCTGAGCGGTTCGACCACAGAAGCAAGGTAATCCGCGCACACGCGCACATCGCTGTCAGAGGCTACCAGGATGGGATAGCGTGCCTCGCGGCGCATGACCTCCAAAGAGAAGGTGCGTGCATTGGGCCAGGGAGGTTCGCCGCAGACCAGGCTGCGGGCCTTGATGTGGGGGAAACGCCCGGCAACCCGGCGAGCCGCATCGAGGCCGGCGTCGTCACCACAGCGCGCACAAAAAAGAATTTCAAACTCCGGGTAATCCTGCTCGAAGAAGCTAGCCAGATTGTCTTCGAGATTCGGTTCGTCTCCATGCACAGGCTTTAGTACGCTGACCGGCGGAAGAAAGGCGCGCGCGCTGATGCGGTTCCTTGTGGCTGCGGAGCGGCGGCGAAAGCGAAGGACAGCGAAGGCGACCATCAGACTGTAAATGGTCGAAGTGGCTACTCCGAGGACGGCAAGCGCATCGAGAACGACAAACAGATTGTGGCCAAATGTCATGGTAATGCGGCCTATCTCAGTGCTCCGTGATTGAATCGGGCCATCCCCGGAGCATTGGAGGAGCCAAAAACTGTCTGAAACTTCACGATGTTACTCTAGCTGGCAAAGACGGACTTCGATCCTGCAGCAGAGCGAGAACCAGAAAGTAACATCACCACCATGGCCGTGAGCGAGATGCGGTTCTGAAAACCACAGACTTAGCCAATGTGCTTTTCTATCCTTTTGCATATCCAACCGGCGCTGCTTCTTTCGGCTTCGATCAACCTGCGTTCTACCTCGTCCGCAATACCCGTCCATCGTCGATCAGTTCAAAGAGTCCGTCGCGCCAGGTGATCTTTCCCTTCATGTAGCTGGTAATCCACACGGCAAAGCCAAGCAGATCGCGCACTGCATAGAGCCAGGGCCGCCGCAGGCACTCGCGATCCCTGGTAATTCCCCAGCCAATGGCGAGCGCTTCAACGCAGCGGTTCAGCACCGACCAGCCCAGCACCGCCGCTCCTAGCGCTCCGTGGCTCAGCAGCACCCCGGCAATCAGCGCCAACAGTCCGAAGGGAACTGCGTAGACCAATCCGCTACCCAGGTGCCCAAGCGGGCGTGATCTCCGTGTCCCTGCCGCCCAGCGCACCTGGCGCTGCCACATCCGCTGAAAAGTCATGGGAGGAACAACGTGCGAAATGATCTGACGCGAAAGAGCAATGTCGAATCCCTTGGCCGCAATGAAATTGCCGATCACAAAGTCGTTGGAAAAATATTCACCGATAGCCGGGTAACCGCCGATAGCTTCAAGCGCGTCGCGCCGCACCACGATCGTCGGTCCGAGGCCGAATTTCATTCCCTCCATCCAATTCGCAATGAGCACGCCGGCGGTCATCTCCACGCTCATGCCGATCGCATCCATCAACGACCAGAAGCCGCCCGTATTCAGTCCGCGATAGACGCAGGTCAACATTCCCGTCTTCTGGCGCAGAAGCGGAGGCACCACCTGGCGCAAGTAGCTAGCCTCGACAATCACATCGCTGTCGCTGGTGACTAGAATCTCGCCCTTCGCCTCTTTGGCCATGCAGAAAAACGAATAGGCGGGAGGATTCGGCCAAGGCGGCTCGCCGTTCACAATAATCCTCGATGTCCGCTCCTGATGCCGCGCCATCACTCGCCGCGCCACCTCTGCCGCCTGGTCATCTTCGTGGTCGACGGCGAAGAGCACTTCAAATTGCGGATAATCCTGGGTAAAAAAGCTCTCCAGATTCTCGTCAAGTTGCGGCTCCAGCCCGTGCAGAGGCTTGAGCAGGGAGACAAAAGGAAGCTGCGCGTCGTTGAGAGTCGCTTCAAAAACGCGTTGTTGGCGCGCAATCGAGTGAAAACGCCACGCTCCGATCAGCGCCAGGACCAGAAATACCGTCGAAGAGATGGTCCCAAGCGCCCCAAGCGCGGCGAGAAAAATTGCAAAGTCATGCATCATTTCTAACTTTCTTTCGCCGCGGAGTTCTGTTGCGCAATGAATCGCGCCGCCGCCAGCAGGTCGTCAAACATATAATCCGGAGCGGCAGCGTAGCGTTGGTCGCGCCCCCCAATTCCAGTACGCAGCAACACGGCGCGCACTCCGCAGTTGCGCGCCGTTTGAATGTCACTGGTTCTGTCGCCGATGAGCCAGCTTGCGGACAAATCCAGATTGAGTTCGTGAACCGCCTGCCGCACCATGCCGTCGCCGGGCTTGCGGCATTCGCAATCGAACTTCAGTTCCGGGCGCTCACCCTCAAACCCCTTGTCCGGATGATGCGGGCAGTAATAAATGCCGTCGAGGAACGCGCCATCGCGACTGAGCGCCATCTCCAGGCAATCGTGAATAAGCCGCAACTGCCGTGGAGTACAATCGCCGCGCGCAATCACCGGCTGATTGGTCACCACCACCATCCGGTAGCCCGCCGCGCGCAACAGCCGAATGGCTTCAGCCGCGCCCGGAATCATCTTGATCTGTTCCGGACGGGTCAGGTAGGAAACGTCCTCGTTAATGACGCCATCGCGATCGAGAAAGATTGCCGGTCGCATCACCGAAAGGCCGCTTCGCGCGATCACTCCCGCGCGCAGATCATTCTCCACCCGTCCCAGCCGCTCCGGCGTGCCCGCATCCTTGATGTACTCGGGGCTGCGATAGCCGTGGACATGATGATTCTCTTGAAGCAGGCGCGGGAATACGTGCCGGGCAAAGTCGAGCGGCGCATCCGGGACTGAAAATCCGCTGAGCGCCGAAGCCTTCAGAACGTAGAGCGCTGCATTCACCTGATTGGGAAGCTGTGCGCCCTCGGGGTGCGGAGGGGCATGAATCGCGGTAACCCGTCCCTGCTCGTCGCTCTCCACCAGGTCGGAGTCGTGGGGATGATCGTTGGGATGCAGAAAGAGCGTGGCGTCCGCGCCGCTTGCCGTGTGCGCCGCATAAAAGCGCGTCAGATCCACGTCCATCATGGTGTCGGCGTAAATAACGAGAAACTCATCCGGCAGTTGATCGAGCGCCGCAATCACCGCGCCCGCCGTCCCTAACGGAGCAGTTTCATCGATGCATTGCAGGTGCAGTCCCCACCGGGAACCGTCGCCACAGAAATCGTGAATGGCCGCAGCCCCGAATCCGCATAGCACGGTCACCTGCTCCACTCCGTGCCGCGCCAGCAGTTCAAGCTGATGCTCCAGCAGCGGCTTGCCATCCACCGGCACCAGCGCCTTGGGCAATCCCTTGCTGAGCGAAGCCAGACGGGAACCTTTTCCCCCCGCTAGAATGACCGCCTTCACCGTTTACGCCTTTCCGTCACCGCGCGCGGCAGAGAGCACCGAAGGCGAGTTGCCCCCGTTTTCTTCACGCTCCGGGTCAAGCGTCGTTGGATTGTAAAAGATAATCTTGCTTCCGTCGCGGTCGAATTGAAAGGGAATCTGACGAAGCATGCTCAGCGCCTGTTTGACCGACTCCTGGCGTTCCAGCGGTGTGTAGAGCAACAGAAATCCGCCGCCGCCCGCGCCCAGAATCTTTCCACCCACGGCGCCAGCTCTGCGCGCCGCCGCGTACCAATCGTCGATGGCCTGAGTCGAGATGCTGCTCGTCAGTCCGCGCTTCAGCATCCAGCTCTCGTGGAGAATCTCACCCACGCCTTCGGGGTTGCCGTTCTCTAGTTCGTGCCGCACCGCGTGCGCGTACTCCACCATGCGATGCATCTTCTCAATCGCCGAACGCTCAACGCCCAGCGCCTGACCTTGCTCCTTCAGAATGTCTCCCGCGCTGCGCGTAATTCCGGTGTAGAAGATCAGCAGATTGCGATGCAGCTTCTCCAGCGTCTGAGGACGGCAGATCAGCGGTTCCACATTGACCGAGCCGTCGGGATGGAAGTGATACATTCGCAAGCCGCCAAAGGCCGCCGCATATTGATCCTGCTTGCCGATCGGATCGCCGCACAGATCGATCTCCACATGGCAAGCCTGCTCGGCCAAATCCTGCGGAGAGGCATGACGCCCCTGATAGGCATAGAGCCCGTTCAGCAATCCAACTGTAAACGAGCTGGACGAGCCAAGTCCGCTGCCCTTGGATGGAATGTCCGCATGAGAGGTGATCTCCACGCCTTGGCGCGGACCCAGCATATTCAGGCAATGGCGCACAATCGGATGCTGAATCTCATCAACCCGCTCCACCTCCTCGGTCCGCGAATAGCCGATCCGGATGTGGTGGTCAAACTTGGTCTGGAGGGTCAGATAAACGTATTTGTCGATGGTGATGCTGACCACCGCGCCGCCATACTCGCGATAGTAACTTTCGATGTCGCTGCCGCCGCCGGCAAAGCTGAGCCGGCAAGGCGTTTTGCTAATAATCATATTGGCCTATTCCGAAATCCGCGCGCCCACCGCCAGCGAGCTTGCCATCTTCAGGTCAACCACGGCGTGAATCATGGCGGTGTGCCCAACTTCCACCAGGCCATAATCGCTCACCGGCAAGTAGAAGTTCACGTCTCCCAGCGCGCGCAGGTTGTTGCCGGGCTTGAAGCCAGTCATCGTAATCACCGCGCATTCGCAGGCTCGGGCAACGGCCACCGCGCGCAGAATGTTCTCGGAGGAGCCGGAGCTGGAGATGGCAAACAGCACATCCCCTTTGCGCGCGTGGGCGCGAAGCTGATGCGCGAAGACTTCCTCGTAGCCAAAGTCATTGCTCAGGCAAGTGAGAGCCGCGCCATCGTTAAAGCACATTGCGGGCATTCCGCCGTTTTTGGTGAAGTCAATAGCCATGTGGCTGGCGATTGCCGCCGAGCCGCCATTCCCGATGAACATCTGCTTGCCGCCGCGATCGGTAGCCTCAAGCGCCAACCGCAGGGTGCGCTCGTAAGCTTCGGCGCGATCCAAAAGCTCCCCCTGCCGGCCGGTGTACTGGACGTTCTCCAGCGCGGCGTACAAATCTTGAAAATGCGAATCAATGAGTTTCTTCACGAATAGCTCTCTGGCTGGCTGCGATGCGCTCGTGCAAAAGTTGCCGGCATCGGCTCAGCCCCGCTGAAATGCGGCATTCAATTCAGGCTAGCATATTAGCGACGCATGTTGCAGCGTTGGTAACTCCGCACCCTCAACTGTTCGCAACCCTCTCTCCGCTTTCACTGTAATGGCCGGTCGGTCCACAGCGTTTTGTCGGCCAGGGCCTGGACGAAAATCAGCCGGCCAGCCAGCAGTTGCTCGGCTTTGGATTGGCTGATGTCTTCGGCGAAGAGCCACTTGCGTTCACCTGCGCCCCATTCTTTGGAAAGCTGGTCCTCGCTGAGGAAGATATTCGGCGAGTCTGGGTAGCAGGAACCCCACAGTAGTGTTGAACCTTCCCCATGCTGCCCGCAGCGCGGAATCATCAGCAAGGTCGGCTTCCCACCCAGGAATTTGTGAGTATAAAAGATCACCGAGGAGGCAGCGGTCTGGTCGCCAAAGATGATGAAGGTGTCGGTGGGCGAGCCTTTGGCGATGATGGTGTCGGCAAATTGCTTGGAGCCGAGCATGGGATCGAAACGCGCAAATGCGATGTGCGCGGCGATCAGGAAGACGGACGCGGTAAGGGCGACGCTGACGGTAGCGGCAATGTGCTTGCGTTTGAGCCGCAGCACCAGGCCCGCGACCGGCCCAATCAGCAGAGCAAGGCCAGCCAGAATAGCAGGCAGGCGCAACGCGGCAAACGATGCGGTGGTAAGGTCGAAGAGGTGAGACATTGCCAACTCATAGTCGGCCACCCCACGATGCGCCAGCAACGTGCCGACATCGGCAACAAAGGGCAGGTGGCGCGATTCCCACAGCCCCCAGGCCAGCACCGCAGACGCTAGTACCCCTATAACGGCGAAGACAGCCTGTGTCCCGGTGAGCCATGCCATCGAGAGCAGCGGTTGACGGCCATCCAGATCGACCCCCGCAGTTCGATCGATGCCGCCGTTTTCCTCGATGCTCGCCACCACGGCAGCAATGAGGATGAACAGCGGCGGCCAGACCGGAAATGTATAGTACTCCTGATTGCTTGAGATGCTGAAGAAGATCAGAGTCCATGCAGTGAACAGGCTCAAAAGCCAGATCGTGCGCGCGCGAAACTTAAGCAGAAAAACGCGCTCAGCCACGTCGGCGCGGGCTGTGTTTTCCAGGTAGAAGTTCATCGTCTGGCCGGTGTCGTCTTGCAGATACTGTCGCCAGTGATGGCGGGTCTTCCAGGCCACGGCAATCAGGACCGGCAAAAAAAGGCTCCAGGGAAAGAGCCAGACCAGATGCAGCAGCCAGTAAGCGGCAAAGGGCAGCTTGCTGTAGTCCTTTGGGTAGCGCTGACTGAAGAAGCGCAGATAGTGCTCATTGATGAAGTAAAAATACAAGAACCCATGCACGTTGCCGAAGCTTGGGTGATTGCCAATCGGATGGCCCTGATCGGGATTGGCCAAGGCGCAAAGAATATGCCAGGGAGCAGCGATGGCCAGAAAGAGCATCGTGCCCGTGACAGGTTTCAAATCTCGCCAGCGCCGCCATAAGCCGCTGAGAATCAGAAAAGGAATAGCGGCCCCTATAAAAAATGTGGGAGCGATGAGCCCCTTGGTCATCAGCGCCAACCCGAGCGTCGCCCACATCCAATAAAAACGCTTCGACTGGCCCGGTTCAAAGCCGGTAAGCAGACAGTAAAGGGCAATCAGCAGAAACAGACTTAGTTGCGACTCGGGAATAATAAAGCGGGTAAACAAAAACGGCCCGATCGAAGTCAGCACGCCCAATGCTGCATAGAGGCCCGCGCGAGCGCCCCAGGCTCGGCGCGCCCACACCCACGCCATCCAGGCCAGACCCAGCATTGCCAGCGCATTGGGCAAGTGAGAGGCAAAGACGTTTTGACCGAAGATCCGGTAGAACACGGCGGAGATCCAGTAGGGCAGCGGCGGCTTCTCAATGTAGCGAATGCCGTTGATCTTCGCCGATACCCAGTCGCTATGCTCAGAAAAGTACTGGGCGGCCTGGGCATGAGAGGAATCCACGTCGTCCATCAGTGGCGGCGTAAAAAGAGAGCCAAAGTAAACCGCGGCAAAGATCGCCACTAAAAGTGCCCAGACAGTCAGCGTCGAAGGCGCGGATTGCGGGCGAGAATGTGTTTGGGAGTCGTTCGTCATTGCCGAAAGTACCATCCGAATCAGGATAACAGTAGCACGGACAGGCAGTTGACGGCTGTGGAGAAACCACTAGAAAGACGTCCCAGATGCGGCAGGGAATGAACTCAAATCTATGGAGCCACTTGCGAAATTCCTTTTACGAAATCACGCATCATAAGAGATGCCTACCGCGATGGCATAAAGCTCGGTCATTTCAAAGCACTTACCAGAGTCGCTCCGCGCTTCCTGCACTCCTGTTGTGTTTTGCAAGCGGCTCAGCATAGTAACTAAATAATTACCTGCAAGGTTTTCTGTGGATAAATAAATATAAAAGGGGGGGGTGGGGGGGGGTGCCTTTCCGGGGTGAAATATGGAACAGGGATCAGGGATCAGGAGAAGCGTGCGACTCTGATGGTTGTTCATGATTTGATTATGCGCGTAGGAGCGAATTAATCTGCAAAGAATACCCTCAGCACGAATAAGGAGTTTGCGGAAAAAGACAGCGTTTTGGGCAAAAACCCCTGAGAGCACAGACCAGGGGCTAAAAGTCGCGCCCTGACGCTTCCTGCATTTCCTCGTACAATTTTGCGAGTAACTCTAAGGAAAAATGTTAAATGAAGCTCAGAACTATTCGAATTCTTACCCTATGACTCATAAAATGGCGTAATATTCTCCCAGCGAAAGGAGTAAGACATGCTTATTCGTCGTCTTCTCGTTCATTTTGGGATGGTTTTGGCAGTAACTTGCGGGCTTTCCGGCGCACCTGCCATGGCTGTCACACCATTTGCCATCACGGCAACCAACCTCACCATGCCGTCCAGCGGCAACGGCAGCAGCCAATACACGATCACCGGGATTCCCGCAGCTGGCACCATTACGATTGGTTGTCTGTATTCCGGTCCGATCACCGCTGCCAGGATACCCACTTGCACCTACGGCCCGATCGACACATTTCCCGTACCCACGGGCGAGCAGATTGGCACTGTTTTGTTTTACCCGTTCGGCGCTGCCGTTCCCATGAGCCTATACAAAGCGCCTCACCGTTCAAACCCTCTGCCAGCGACTGGCTTGGCTCTGGCTGGCGCGTTGATGCTCGGATTCGGATTTCGGCGCAGCGCAAGGCGCTGGCTTGTGTTGACCGTCTTCGCGGCGATCTCTCTGACCGTCATGGGCGGATTCAGCGGATGCAGCATAGACAAATCCATGACGCCGGGAACCTATCAGTACACGATTACGGCAAGTTACGTAGACACAGCCAACGCAGTTGGAGACGCAATCTTGACCACGAATATCCAGGTCACTGTGCCGTAAACCGGCCTTAGCCAGTTATCGCCACTCTTGGCGCGCAATGTTGTCCGGGAACGGATGGAGGACGCCCTGCGTAACTCTGGGCTCATGAAGCTTGCGCGCATTTTTCTATGCTGGAGTGCGGTTCTTGCCGGGGCTTGGCTCGTCCTCAGTGCCGCTATCGGCATGATTGCCGCAGAGGGCGCGCTGCACCCGGCGAGGCGTGTGCCGAAAGTCGCGGATGAGGTGTTGGCCCAAGCAGTAGCCGCGCGCAATCATTCGCACCTTGCCGATGCCGACCTCACCGCCGGCGACGGTGTGACATTGCGAGCCTGGAGCATCCGGCCCGAGCGGGGCAATGGGGATGCGGTGATATTGTTGCATGGTCAGGCCGACAGCCGAGCCGGAATGCTGGGCAATGCTGATCTACTTCTGCGTTACGGCTATACGGTGCTGCTGCCGGACGCTCGTGCGCATGGGACGAGCGGAGGAGATCTGGCCACTTATGGAGTGAAAGAGGCTGGTGACCTGCGCCACTGGTTCGACTGGCTTGAACGCTCTGAATCCCGACGCTGCATAGATGGCCTTGGAGAATCGATGGGCGCAGCGCAATTGCTTCAGTCCCTTCGTACGACACCCGGATTCTGCGCAATTGTAGCGGAGTCTTCTTTTGCAAGTTTCAGAGAGGCGTCCTATCTCCGGTTGGGCGAAAGGCTTCATGCCGGCGCGTGGGTAGGGCGAACCTTGCTGCGTCCTGCCGTGGAAGCCGGTCTCCTCTATGCGCGCTGGAAGTACGGAGTTGACCTCGAGCAGGCCTCACCGGAGAATGTAGTGGCCGCAAGCAAAGTTCCTGTTCTATTGATTCATGGCAAAAAAGACACCAATCTTCCCCCACGCCAATCTGAAGAGATTCAGGCACGCAACCCTTCGCGTGACCCCGCAGTCGTGCTATGGGAACCTTCGGAAGCAGACCACTGCGGCGCATACGGCGCGGAACCCAAGGAATACGAGCGCCGGGTGATTGGCTGGTTCGAAAGCCACGACGCAGCAGAGCTGGCCAAGGGACGGCATTGAGTGCGCGCAGGTGCAGGCAAGTCGAGGGCGGACGGGGTTGTCAAGTAATTTCCGAAGGGCGCATGGAGGGCTAGAATGGCGAATGAGTAAGATCATCCCTTCCATGAGGAAATCATCTTGCGAACACGCCGCCCATTTGCTCTCGCGCGACTGTTTCTTTTCATCTGCTGTGCGCCCTTCGCCTTGCCAGCGTTCGCAGCGACGCCGGGCTTTACCCTGACGGCCAGCAATGTGAATATGTCGGACATGGGATCCGGCGTCAGCAATTTCACTTTGACCTCAGTCGATGGCTTCGCAGGCCAGGTGAGCGTGGTATGCACTGGGCCTAACCCCCTTCTCGTACCGGACCTCGTATTACCCAATTGCGCCGCAATTGAAGAGTTCTTGGTGCCAGCCGGTGGTTCGGCGAGTGGGACCATGAATTTCAATCCTCCCAGCTCAGTCCAATCCGCGGCGAAGCCTCACGCCCTGCCGCGGAATCCGGGAAGCCCTATCCACACTCCGCTCAAATTCTGTGCATTGGTCGCCGCACTGCTGGGCTTCAGTTGCACAAAGAAACTGAACCGCTGGTTTGCAATGGTATTGGTGTGTGCCGTGAGTCTGACCGGTTTATGTGGGACTACCGGCTGCCTCGGTCGCGGAGGCCTTGCCATGACGCCGGGCACATATTCTTACGTCATTTCAGCCTCATCCCCAACAATCACCACAGCTGTGAGCGCAACCATCTCGGTAACCATTCACGAGTAATGTGCTCGCCAACAGGGCTCTGTCTGCGGCGCCTCGCCTGTGTCACGAGGATGAGGCTGCTTTAAGACCAATTTGTTTTTTGAATTTGAGTGGAAAACACGTCTCAAAGCAGAAGCCGTTGCGCGCGGTTTGTTTTATCGCAGCGTATCGCGGGCCGAGGGCCGGATCGCAGCCGCGATTGTGCTAGAACCGGCTGCGCGCATCGGCCCAGTCGTGTATCTTGACCCCAGAGCCATTTTTCATTCTTCGGAGCGCCGTTCCCATGCCCACTTTTGCCGCCATCGATATAGGTTCCAATTCATGCAGGTTAAAGATTGCCAAGGTTGTGGCGCACCAGTTGAAGACGCTGCACGAAGATCGCGAGGTGACGCGGCTGGGCACTGGCGTTTTCGAGTGCGGATTGGTTTCACCCGAAGCGATGATGACGACGCTCCAGGCACTCAAGCGCTTTCAGCGGGCGGTGCAGTTGCATGGTGTGGACCAGATTCGCGTGGTGGCGACTTCAGCCATGCGCGACGCGCGCAATGGTGCGGTCTTCCAGGCAAGAGTGATGGAGGAAACAGGCTGGAAGGTGGAGATCATTTCTGGCCTGGAGGAGGGTCGGCTCATTCATCTGGGCGTGATGGGGTTGAGCATAGCGGGCAACGAACCCGGAGCTGAGCCCAGAACCGAGTCTGGCACATCGGGGTGCGTGCTGCTCATCGACCTGGGCGGAGGAAGTTGCGAGATCACACTCTCCGAACACAAACACATTCTGGAAACCATCAGCCTGCCGCTGGGCGCTGTGCGGCTCAGTGAGGAATTTCTGCCGGGCGATCCTGCTCCGATCGAGGGCCTGGCGCGTATGCGGCAGTTCATTGCCCGCGAACTGCGCGTGGCGCATGGCAAGATTCAGCCGGAAAATATCTCGCTGGTCATCGGCACCTCAGGCACGGCCGCAGCGCTGAGCGCGGCGATCACGGCAGATGCCAACGACAGCAACGGCAAGTCCAGCAAACCGCTGGGCAAATCGGCGAAGAAGGCCGCAAGCAGGGCAGGCATCAAGATAGCCGCAAAAGACCAGGACCTGGCGCCCGACCTGACAGGCCTTGCAGCGCTGGACGCTGGAATTGCCCCCACGCGCGAGGTGTGCAGGCTGGCCGCAAAGCTGACCCCAATGACGCTCGCACAGCGGGTGGCCATCGAGGGCATCGGACCGCGGCGTGCAGAGATCATTGTGGCTGGCGCGCTGGTCTTTGCCGAGTTGCTGGAGAGCTTTGGGCTGGCTGGCTTTCATTATTCACCCTTGGGGCTGCGCGACGGCATCCTGGCCCAGATGCTGGCTGAGCAAGACGCACGCGCCACCGCACACAGGGAATTCGAACTCGAACGGTGGGAAAGTGTGCTGGCCACGGCGAGGCGTTACGGCGTCGATCCGCAGCAGGCTGAGCCGGTGCGCGCCCATGCCTTGCAGCTATACCTTGAGCTTCAATCGTTGCACGAGTTGCCGCCGGAGTACGAAAGCTGGCTGGGGGCGGCCGCCATTCTGCGCGACACCGGCAAGTTCATCAACCACCAAGGCCATCACAGGCACACGCAGTACATTGTTTCCAGTTCAGAGATCTACGGCTACACGGCGGTGCAGAGGACGGTGGTTTCCGCCATCGCGCGCTACCTGGGTAAGAGCCGTCCCCAGCCGGGCGATCGGGCGCTGCGCAACATTCCATTCGACGAACATGAGCACGTCCATCGTGCGGTGGTGCTGCTGCGTTTAGCCGTCGCGCTCAATCAGGACCGCGCCTCAGATGTGCTGAGAGTCGCGGCCAAGGTCTATCCCAAGCGGGTATATCTTGAGGTGCAACCGGGGCGGACTGGGGCGGAACTGGAACTGTGGTCGCTGCGCAAAGAGGCCGATTACTTTTTTGAGGTCTTTGGGCGCGAACTCTTTTGTACGCTCGCATAGATGGCCCGCGCCGAACGCGGATCAATCAGCCACTGCAACAGCGGCGGATGGCGCTCAAGATCGACGCGGGCGACAGAACCTTTTCTCATGCGGATGGCCGCGCCGCCGTTGCCCGTAACCAGTCGGCCCAGAAACTGAAAGACATTGGGGTTGTGTCCCACAGCCAGCACGCCGTCATATTCGGCATACTTAGCCAGCATCTGCTGGAAATCGGTGTAATCTGCGTCGGGCGCAAGCGCAGGGCTGATTTCGACCTTGGCGTCGTAACCCAGCTCAGTACCTACAAACTGCGCGGTCTGCAAGGAACGCTTTAACGGGCTGGAGACGATCACGTCCACCTGCACCTTGAGCGCGCTCAGCACCCGCGCCATCAACATGCACTGGTCTTTTCCTTCTTTAATGAGAGAGCGTTTGGCGTCGAGAATGGAACTCCCGCGCGGCATTCCCGCATTTGCGTGGCGCATCAGGTAGAGGTTCATACGGGAGCGGTCCGGCTAGGTCGTAAGGGAAGCTGCCGGCTCCTTGATCTCCAATATTAACACGAATGTAACATTACCAGCGGGGAGAAGTGCTGGGTTGCCGCCAATCCAGCGCTGAATCGGCGAGACTTCGGAACCCCAGGCATGAGAATGCGGGCTATTCTGGCGGTCCAACGGCAAGAACAAAATACGATGCAGGCTCGGTCTTGCTGGCATTAGTGATCGAGTGGTCGTCGCCTGCGATGACCAGGCCCATGTCGCCAGCCTTGAGCGTGCGCGTAACACCCGCCGACATCAGCGCGACCGAGCCTTCGCGGATAAACCAAATCTCAGAGTGTTTATGGTGCTCGATGGGCTCTGCGGGCGCGCCCGGCGCAAGAAACGTAACGTGCGACTCCACACGGATATTATCCGGCAGCATTCCCATAAGGAAGCGGTGCGAGGTGCGTGCCGGCCGCTGCGCGCCAAAGGCCTCGCCCCAAACGTACTGGCCAGATGCCAGCTTAGGCAGTGACGCCGGTGCAGCCGCGCTCTGCGGCCCGCTCTGAGCTTCGGCAACAGACACGAGCGCCGGTGCGGCCATCAACATGGGAAGCAGTGCGGAAAAATCACGTCGATTCATCGTTTCTCCAATCGTGTCATGGAAATACTATCGATTGCACCTCACAATCGGCAACCCGCGGAATCTGCTTGTGACCAATTCGGTCAGCCGGCAACGCTGGACTTCTTTGTAGCGGGTTTGGCGGGCGGCTTGGCTGCGATGGGCTTGGGAATTGCGTCCAGTTCCACCTTGCCTTCGGCCAACTGCATAAGGAACTCCTGGCTGGTGAAAGGCTTTGCGTCTTTGAGCAGCTTGCTGGCGCGCAAGTAGCTGCCGTCTGACTGCTGAAGGCGGGCTTTCACTGTGTCGGCCAGATAGGCAGGCAGAATTTCGTTGTGGATGCGAGCCAGAGCAGCCGGATCGCGAACCGGAAAGACCACCTCGCAGCGCTCGAAAAGATTGCGCGGCATCCAGTCGGCCGAGCCAAGATAGATTTCGTCGTTGCCGCCATTGGCAAAGTGAAAGATGCGCGAGTGCTCGAGAAAGCGGCCGACGATGGAGCGAACTCGAACCCGCTCCGATAGGCCCTTGACGCCGGGCCTCAGAATCGAGAGGCCGCGAACGATCAGATCGATTTCGACGCCCGATTGCGATGCCTGGTAGAGAGCCTCAATCACCGAGGGCTCGAGCAGGGCATTCATCTTGGCGATAATGTGGGCAGGACGCCCAGCCTGGGCATGCTCCTGCTCGCGGCGGATGAGGCCCAGAAAGCTCTCCGCCATTGTCAGCGGCGCCACCAGGAGCGGTCTATAGTCATCGATCTCCGCGTGGGCTGTCAGGTAGTTGAAGACCATGTGGACCCGTTCGGTGATCTGCGGATCGCAGGTAAGCAGACTCAGGTCAGTATAGAAACGGGCCGTGACTGGGTTGTAATTCCCGGTGCCCAGGTGGCAGTAGCGTCGTGTGACGCCGTCTTCGTCGCGGCGAACCAGCATGGCCAGCTTGCAATGCGTCTTGAGACCCACGACGCCGTGGAAGACCTGCACCCCGGCATCTTCCATGGTGCGCGCCCAGCGGATATTCGATGCTTCGTCGAAGCGGGCCATCAGTTCGACCACCAGCGTGGCCTCCTTGGTGGCTGCAGCCTCAATCAGGGCCGCAAAGACCGGCGAGTCGTGGCTGGTTCGATAGAGGGTCTGCTTCATCGTCACCACAGCCGGGTCTTCAGCGCCCTGCTGAATGAAATCGACCACCGGATCGTAGGAATCATAAGGATGGTGGAGCAGCACATCGTGCTGACGCAATTCGTCGAAGATGCTGGCGGATTTGCGACCTAATTTTAGGGGCTTGGGCGTGAAGGGCGGGAATTTGAGATCTGGTCTTTGCACGTCGCCGTAGAAGAAAAAGAGGCGGGAAAGGTTCACCGGACCCTCGCCTCGCAAGACTTGATCTTCATCGATTTCAAAGTTTACGCGGAGGCGCTCGACGATTTCAGGATCTGCGCCAGTCTCGATTTCCAGGCGCACGACATCGCCTTTGCGGCGGTTGTGAAGCTCCACGCGAATAGTTTCCAGCAGTGATCGGGCTTCTTCTTCCTCGAAGTAGAGGTTGGAATTGCGGGTGACCCGGAAAGCAGCTTTGGCCAGCACCTCGTAACCGCGGTACATGCCAGCCAGATTCTGGGCAATCAAATCCTGGAGCAGAAGGTAGTCGTATGTGCCCTCGGCCGTGGGCAACCGGACAAACCGGGGCAAAGCGCGCGGGACCGTGACGACTCCGAGAACTTGAGGGCCGGAGCTGCGCCGCTTGAGCCGGAGCAGCAGTGCCAGGCAAAGAGCCTTGTTGAGCACCCGAGGAAACGGATGGGCGGGATCGATGCTGATAGGCGTCAGCAGTGGATCAACTTCGCGCTGGAAGCAGCTCTGGGCAAATGACCTGGCGTCTTCGTCCAGTTCCTCCCAATCGAGCAGTCGAATGCCCTTCTTGCGCATCTCGGGAAGCAAATGTTGATTCCAGCAGCGGTACTGCGCGTCGACAAAGCTGTGAATCTCAGCGGTCAGTTCGGTAAGGGATTCGGCGGGGCGCAGACCGTCAAAGCCGGGCTCGCGGTAGCCGTCCTCAATGCGCTGCAAGAGGCCCGCCTGGCGGATTTCAACGTACTCGTCGAGGTTCGAGGCCGTAATGGCGAGGAACTTGACACGCTCGAGGAGGGGGTTCGAGGGGTCTTCGGCCTCTTCGAGCACACGCCGATTGAACTCCATCCAGGAGTGGTCGCGACCGTTAAAGAGCTTTTGTTTCTGAGTCGTTCGGGACATTCAGTCCGTTCCGTGCGCCGTGATGGCAGTCTACAACCTTTTTGTGAAAAAGAGAAAAATAGAGACTCGGGAATGAGGATGGGATGAGCGAAGGCTTTTGCATATAAATAGAGGTTTTTCGAGAGTCGGGGCAGAATTCGAGAGAAAGACTGGATGCGCAGACAGAGTTGGGGGGAGAGTTGCAAAGCACGGCCAGTAGTTGCGGCTGCGCGAAACGAGCGGGGCGCCGCCGCTCACCTAGCGCCTCCACTTCTCGATTACGCCTCCCCGCATTATTAGGATCAGCTCACAATCCTTTTAAGAGGGGCTGTGCGATTCTAAGAATTCCGACTATTATCGTTTCCTCAGCGTGACGCAATTCACCGGACAGTTTGGCCCATCGTAACTGGCTACCAGCCCCTTGTCTGCAACTGGTCCTTTAATTCGATGCCTGCCGCGGCCAAGCCTTTCATGGTGCCGGTGACCTGTTCGCTGACCTCGGCGAGAATCTTGGGGTCATTGTAATGAGTGGTGGCTTGCACGATGGCCTTAGCGCGGCTTACGGCTTCGGCGCGCTCCTTGGGATCGTTTTCAACATCGAGAGGCGTGGCGTTGCCTTTCATAAAAATTCCTGAACCGACGAAGATGGCCTCGGCTCCCAATTGCATCATCAGAGCGGCATCGGCGGGGGTGGCAATTCCACCTGCCGAGAAGTTGGGGACGGGCAGCTTGCCGGCATGGGCTACCATGCGGACGAGTTCGTACGGAGCCTGGTGATCTTTCGCTGCGGCGTAGAGCTCCTGTTCGCTAAGGACGGTGAGTGCGCGCATTTCACGGGTGATTTGGCGCATGTGCCGCACGGCGTGAACGACATCGCCGGTTCCGGCTTCGCCTTTGGTGCGGATCATGGCCGCGCCCTCGGCAATGCGGCGCAGAGCCTCGCCCAGGTTGCGCGCGCCACAGACAAAGGGCGTAGTGAAGGCGTGCTTGTCAATGTGATGCGCCTCGTCGGCGGGGGTGAGTACTTCGCTCTCGTCGATGAAGTCGACGCCCAGTTCTTGAAGGATTTGGGCCTCGGCAAAGTGACCGATGCGGGCCTTGGCCATGACCGGAATGGAAACGGCGGCGATAATCTGACGGATGAGCGATGGCTTGGCCATGCGAGCCACGCCGCCTTCGGCACGAATCATGGCGGGGACGCGCTCAAGGGCCATGACCGAGGTGGCTCCGGCCTCTTCGGCGATGCGCGCCTGCTCGACGTTCATCACGTCCATAATGACGCCGCCTTTGAGCATTTCGGCCAGGCCGATTTTGAGGCGCAGACTGGTGGCGGCGACGGGTTTGTTTCCATTGAACTCAGGCATGAACTTGGACCTCGATTGAAGGCGGATTCCATGCTTGGCGCACTGGAAAGCCGCATATAGCTGTCTGTTACCAGTGTAGCAGCGATGTTGCTGGCGGGTTTGACGCGGGGCGGGACGGACATTCTTAGCTTTTCCTAATTCCGCTGTCCTGCTTCTGGTCACCTTTCTGCCTCAATTCACAGCGAATGGCCACCGCTCAATCATTACCGCAGCAACCGATCGCTCCTCCACCGGTCGCGCCGCCACTTCCGTCTGACCTCGGGAAGGCGGCCGGATCCGTCGAGCAGGCGTTAGTGCCTTCGCATCGTTCGCCTGCGGCAGCGCCCGGAATTGTGCTAAGCGGAGCGATTGCGCGGCTGCCGGTGGAATTGGATGTGGCCGTACCGGTGCGGGATTTCCGCGTACGCAATTTGCTTTCCATGGAGCCGGGGCTGGTGATCGAGACGCAGTGGGCGCATGGCGAGGATATGCCGCTGGCCTCGGGAGATGTGCAACTGGCGTGGAGCGAGTTTGAGGTGATCGAGACGCAGTTGGCGGTGCGTGTGACACGGCTGGTCTGAGATCAGAGGGCCGGAGTTGGATTTTCTTAAGTAAATCTAAGGCGCGAGAAAGGCCGGGGGATGCAAGAGGACAAGATGGCGAAGATGGCACAAGTCGGCGGGCTGGCGGGTTGGCTGCTGGGCCGTTTGCGGTCTGGCGGACGGCGGCGGCCGCGGCTTGAGCTTTTGGAGCGAATTGCATTGGCTCCGCGCCAGTCGCTGGCGCTGGTTGAGGCCGAAGGACGACGTTTCCTGGTGGCTACTTCGCCGGAGGGCGCGCCAGCTTTTTATCCGCTCGATGAGCGGACGGGGGTTGCGCTGAATCGGCAACCGGGTCCGGCGCGGCCGGCGGCGAGGGTCTCATGGTAATTCCCTGGGCTCTGCTAAGCATGGCCGCACCAGCTTCGGTGCCGCTCTTGCCAGACCTGAATGCTCGTCTTCATCCTTCTGACTCGACGCCCTGGACGATTCTTCTGGTTCTGACGCTGATCACCTTGCTGCCGGCGATTTTGATGGCCATGACACCGATGGTCAGGCTGCTCGTGGTCTTCCACTTTCTGCGCCAGGCGCTGGGCACGCAAACGGCGCCTTCGAATCCCACACTGATGGGCTTGGCGCTGATGATGACCTGGTTTCTGATGACTCCGGTGTTGAATCAAGTGGACCAGCAGGCGGTGGAACCCTTCCGCACAGGGCAGATTACGGGCATGGAGGCCATCGACCGCGGGGCTCAGCCGATCAAGCATTTTTTACTCAAGTACGCGCGAGAGAAGGACCTGGCGCTGTTTACCGCCGCCGGGCAGATTGCGCGCCCCGAGAAGGCCGATGACCTGCCGATGCGGGTGGTGGTGCCGGCCTACATTCTCTCCGAGTTGAAGGCCGGCTTTGCCATTGGCGCGGTCTTGTTTCTTCCATTTCTTTTAATCGATATGGTCACGGCCGCGGTCACGACTTCAATTGGCATGTTCCAGCTGCCGCCGGTGGTGGTCTCAACGCCGTTGAAGATTCTGCTGTTTGTGATGGTGGACGGCTGGAACCTGCTGGCTAATTCGCTGTTGAAGAGCTTCTGACCTGTTGCTGGATTGCTTGAGTTGTTCGGAAAGGATGCCCGATGACGCCCGACATGGTTGCCGAACTGCTGCGCCAGTTGATGAAAGAGGCTTTGATTCTGGCCGCGCCGCTCTTGCTGGCGACGATTGTGCTCAGCTTTGTACTGAGTCTTTTCCAGACCTTGACCAGCTTGCAGGAGCAGTCCCTCACCAGTGTGCCGCGTCTGGGGGCCATCGCCATGATTCTGCTGGTGGGAATGCCCTGGTTTCTGGGGAGGATGGCGACCTACACCGTTGTCCTGCTGAGCGATCTGCGCCGCTATATTGGATAGCTTTCAGCCTCTAGCTTTTAGCTGCTAGCTATGAGCTGTTTGTTGGAGTCGGGAAATGTAAATGATTTTGAGCGGATGCCTAGGTTCGCAGCTCTCAGACGAAATAGAAATGGGATGCGTTCAGATGCCACGGGCGAACAGGTAAGAGCTAGTAGCTAGAGGCTAAAAGAAGATGCCGGATTGGTCGAGCTTTCTGATCGCGATGACGCTGGCCCTGGTTCGGGTGAGCGGGATGGTGGCTTTTGCTCCCTTCTTTTCATCGACGGCTCTGCCCTTGCGTACCAAGGCGGTGTTTGTGGGCGCGGTCGCATATTTGCTGGCCCCTCTGGTGGCTGCGCTGCCGAATGCGCACGTCTCTCTTGGTTTTTCCGCTCTGCTGGGTGAACTGGCGGTGGGGCTGGTCTATGGCCTGACGCTGACTCTACTGAACGAGATGATGCTTTTTGCCGGCCAGATTCTGGGCGTGCAGTTCAGCTTTTCGATGGTCAATCTTCTGGACCCGACCTCCTCGATCCAGACTCCTCTCTTGGGTGACCTTTTTCAGTTGATGGGCACGCTGGTTGTAATCACCTCAGGCCTCGACCGAGTACTGCTGGCTTCGATGGTGCGCAGCTTTCGCGTGGCGCCTTTGGGCAGATTTGCTCTTGCGCCGAGTTCCGGACTCGAGATTGTGCACGCCGCCGGGGGTATCTTTCTGGCGGCCGTGGAACTGGCCGCCCCGGTGCTGGCCGCAACCATGCTGGCCGAGGTGGCGGTAGCTCTCTTGGGCAAGCTCAGCCCGCAACTGCCGGTGATGATGCTGACCGTACCGATGAAAACACTGACCGGTTTTGCGCTCTTGACCGGCTCGCTGGCCCTGTGGCCGCGTTTCATTGAGGCCCGCTTCGGAGGGCTATTGGACTTGGCGGAGCATCTGATTGCTGCGCCGGGCCAGAGCTTGGGAGGATAGCCGATGCCTGGAGAGCCTACTGAACAGGCAACACAGCACCGGCGTGACAAGGCGCGCAAGGATGGCGACATTCTGCACAGCCGCGAGTTGTCGAGCGCGGCGGGCACGCTGGCGGGGGTGATGGTGCTGGGCGCTCTGGGCAGCCAGTTGCTGATTGTCTGGCGCGCCAATTTTGCTGCTTTTCTAGAACTGGGGATGCCGGCTCGCTGGGAGCCGTCCGAGATTCAACCGACGCTCGACGCGCTACGCCGGCTGACGTTTCACGTTTTGGGACCACCGGCGATGGTGATGGCGGCGGTAGCGGCGGCCACACTTGGCGTCGGTGTTCTGCAAACCGGCGGAATCAACATTCACCCGGGCTCAGTGGGCTTCAAGCTGGATCGCATCAACCCGGTTTCAAACGTCAAGAACCTGTTTTCGCTACGCGCTGCCGCGCGGCTGGCCAAGTCCCTGATTCCCGCTACCTTCCTTGCGGTTTTCGCGGTGCAGCGCATTGCCCGGCAGTTGGCGATGCCTCCGTTCTCCGTCACGCGCCTGGAGAAGCTGGGCGCCGATGTTTACGGGATGCTATTGGCCGCTTCCTGGCTGCTTTTTGCCTGGTCGCTGGTCGACTACCTGGTTGAGTGGCAGAGCCGCGAGTCGCGCTTGAAGATGAGCCGCGAGGACTTGCGCGATGAGTTCAAGGAGACCGAGGGCAATCCGCAGATTCGCGGCCGCATCCGCAATTTGCAGCGCCAGGCACGCCGCCGCAAGGTGAAAAACGACGTCTCGAAGGCGGCCGTGGTGCTCACCAATCCGACGCACTATGCGGTGGCACTAAGCTTCGATTTTGGCACCATGGAGGCACCCAAGGTGATGGCCAAGGGGCGCAATCTGCTGGCCGAAGAGATCAAGGCTGAGGCGCGGTGGGCGGGGGTGCCGATCATCGAGAACCCGCCGCTGGCCCGTTCGCTCTATCGCTCGGTCGAGGTTGGGCAGCCCATTCCGATTGATCTGTATGCCGCGGTCGCGGCGATTCTGGCTTACCTCTATCGCCAGCGCCTGGAGGGCGAGATGCGGGAGCGGCACGCCCGCGAAGCGGCGTCCAGGGCGGCTGCCCAATCGCGGCGGCCCAATTCCACTGCTCCGCCTTTTGCAGGAGGTCCGCAATGAGCACCACCGCTTTGGCTCCCGGTTCAGCATCCGGTCCCGTGTCCGCAGTTTCGTTCCTTCATCGGCTGCGCGAGTATGTGTTGCCGCTGGTAGCAATTAGTGTGATTTTCGTGATGCTGGTGCCGCTGCCAGCCGCCGGACTCGACTTTCTGCTTGCGCTTTCGATGGCCGCCTCGATCATCGTCTTTCTCTCCTCGGTGCAGATTCGCCGCGCCGTTGAGCTGAGCGTCTTTCCCACCTTGTTGTTGCTCTTGACGCTCTTTCGGCTGGCGTTGAATATCGCCTCGAGCCGCCGTATTCTGCTGCACGGCTCAGAGGGCACGGCGGCTGCCGGCAAGGTCATCGAGGCATTTGGGCAGTTTGTCGTAGGCGGCAACTATGTAGTTGGCTTCGTACTCTTTCTGGCCCTGATCGCAATTCAGTTTCTGGTGGTCTCGCATGGAGCCGTCCGCACCGCCGAGGTAACGGCGCGCTTTACCCTCGACGCCTTGCCGGGCAAGCAGATGGCCATCGACGCCGACATGAACGCCGGACTGATCGACGAGGCCGAGGCACGCCGGCGGCGTCAGGCGATTGCACACGAGGCCGAGTTTTACGGCGCAATGGATGGGGCGGCGCGCTTCAACCAGCGGGATTCACTGGCCACGATTCTGATTACCGGCATTAACATCATCGCCGGTCTCTTGATAGGCACCTTGCAGCAGGGCATTGAGCTGGGCGAGGCCGCGCGGACCTATACCGTGCTGACGGTGGGCGACGGTCTGGTGACACTGATCCCATCGCTGTTGGTCTCGGTCGCTGCCGGCATCACCCTGACCCGTGCCAACTCGGCCGGGCTGCTGGGCGGCGAGATTCGCGCCCAGTTGTTGGCCAAGCCGGTCACGTTGTATGTAGCCAGCCTGGTGTCGGGAGCGATGTGTCTGATTCCAGGGCTGCCCAAGCTTCCTTTCTTGATTGTCTCGATGGGTCTGTTTTTTGTGGCACGCCGCGTGGCGGCCCAGCCCGCGCCCCCTCCGCCGGCAGAAACCGCGGTGAACGAGAAGAAGAAGGCAGGCGATGCTCAGAGCACGGATCTGGCTAACCTGCTGCGCCTGGAAGAGCTGACGCTCGAGATCGGCTTTCAATTGATTCCGCTCGTCGATGAAAAACAAGGAGGCCAGCTGCTGAGCCGGGTGCGTTCTCTGCGCCGCCATCTCTCCGCCGAGATGGGTTTTCTGGTGCCTCCGGTGCACATCAGTGACAACCTGCGTTTGCGGCCGCGCGAGTACCTCTTCTCGCTGCGCGGCATGGAGATTGGCCGCTGGCAGACGGAAGGGGCGCAACTGCTGGCTGTCTCGAGCGACGCCAATCGCCGTCCTCTGGCGGGCAAGGAAACGCGGGAGCCAGCCTTTGGGGTGCCCGCGATCTGGATTGCTCCGGCTCTGGAGGATCAGGCCATCGCCTCCGGCTATTCGGTGGTGGATGTGGTGACAGTGATCACTACGCATCTGGGAGAACTGATCCGCCGTCACGCCTACGAGTTGCTGGGCCGGGCCGAGAGCAAACGCCTCTTGGATTCTCTCAATGACAGCCATCCCAAGCTGATGGAAGAGCTGGTGCCCAAGCTATTGAGCCTGGGCGAAGTGGGCCGGGTGCTGGAACAACTGCTGCGCGAGCGGGTCTCGATCCGCGATCTGGGCACGATTCTTGAATCGATGCTGGAGACTGCGGCGGTGAATAAAGGTCTCGTCGCGCTGGTTGAGGCGGCGCGCCAATCGCTGGGCAGAAGGCTGATTCAACCGTTATTGGATGGAGAGGGCCAACTGCCGGTCCTGTTGCTTGACGGGGCTCTCGAAGAAGAGATTCTGAACACTCTCTCACCCGAAACGGGCCAGAGGATGCTGGCCGCTGGAGCCACACCGGGAACGCCGGTCGTCCGCCGGCTGGCAGATTCTTTGAGGCGGCTCATCCCCGCCTCTTCCGCTGCGGCGCTTCCCGTGCTTTTATGCCCTAGTCCAGCCCGCTATCACGTCAAGCGCTGGCTGGAGCCGGTGATTCCTCGTCTGGCGGTGATTGCCGCCGGGGAGATTCCTCCGGAAATTCGTTTGCGTCCGGTGGGGACGGTGCGGTGAGAGACAGGGAGCAAGGAACAGGAGCAAGGATTAGGGGCAGGGGACAGGGTAGGGGTCGAGATTTGCGATCGCGGGTTTTCAGGGGCGCGGAAGGAAGCATGGATCGTCGGGTGATTTTTTCCTAAGGAGAAGTTCACGTTCTTCGGCGCGGGAAATGCAACACACACGGTGGAACAAGTGAAAAGGGGCCGGCAAATGGGGATGGACGCGGCGAATACGGTTGGCAGTCAGGGAACGCCGCGGCGGGGCGCTCCCGGGAACGGTTATCCGCCTGGGGGCGCGCAGAATCCGGTACTCACCGGCGAGCAGGAGCGGGTCCTGCTTGAGCATCTACCGATTGTGCGCTTTCTGGCTCGGCGGATTCACGAGCGGCTGCCTCAGCATGTGGACATCGAAGACCTGGTCTCGGCCGGGGTGGTGGGACTGATGGATGCCTTCACCAAGTTCGATCCAGCCAAGAAGGTGCAGTTTCGCAGCTACGCGCAATTTCGCATTCGGGGAGCTATCCTGGACAGCTTGAGAACGCTGGATTGGAGTCCTCGGGAGTTGCGCCGCAAGGGCCGCGCTGTGGAAGAGGCGATCCGGGTGATTACGGCGCGATTGGGGCACGCCCCGAACGAGGGCGAGGTGGCGCAGGAGATGGCGCTCGAGCTCGAAGAGTATCAGCAACTGCTGGGGGATTTGAAGGGCCTGGAGATCGGGACCTTGCACATGGAGCGCAATGAAGATTCGGGCGAAGAGGAACTGGCGTATATTCCTGGGCGTCCGGATGAAGACCCGCTCTTTCGCTGCCTCAGGGGTGAGCTGGAAGAGCGGCTGGCCGAGGCAATTCAGAATCTCCCCGACCGGGAGCGCCTGGTGATGAGTCTTTACTACTACGAAGAGATGACCATGCGCGAGATCGGCCTGGCGCTGGGGGTCGTAGAGTCGCGTGTCTCGCAGGTCCATGCTTCCGCTGTAGTGCATCTGCGGGGCGCGCTCAAGGATCTGGCGGCGCGCGGTGCCTTTGATCGGCTGCGCCCCCGCAAGCCGGTGGAACGGGCGCGACGGTGAAAAAGACAGGGAACAGGGAACAGGGAATAGGGAACTGGGAACAGAGCATTCAAGGGTGTTGAGGTTTCCCACGCTTCGCCAAGTGTACGAAGGATGGGGTACCCAGCTAAGAGCTAAGAGCTGAAGGCTAGAAGCTAGAAGCTGTTTTTCCGAGGACACGCAATGGCAATGATGGAGAAGACGCTCAAGCAGAACGAGATCGACGCTCTGTTCCAAGCCGCGCGCAGCAGTATGCCTGAGGCGCAGAAGACCGAGGTGCGGGCCCGTGTGGTGCCTTATAATTTTGCCTCGGCGGGTCAGATTTCGACCGACCAGTTGCGCGCCATCAGCATGTTGAACGACCTGTTCGCCCGCAATCTTACCCATAATCTGGCTGCCTGGCTGCGCTCCCGCTTTCAGGTCAATCTGGTTTCAGCCGAACAGATTCCATTCAACGAGTTTCTGCTGCGCATTCCCGAAATCAGCTACGTGGCCTCGGTCCGTATGGAGCCGCTGGGCGCGCTGGCTGTTCTGCAACTCGACCTGGCCTTGGCTCCTCCGATTATTGATCTTTTGTTGGGCGGCGAGGGCCGGGATGGCCCCTTGCGCGAGTTAACCGACATAGAAGAGTCGATCCTGGCCTCCGTGGTCGAGATCATTTGCCGGGAGTTGACGGCGGCCTGGCAGCCGGTGGGGCTGAGCTTCAACTTCGAGCGCCGACAGATGCAGACCCAGGTGGCGCGCATCATGTCGGTCACCGAGAAGACGCTTTGCCTGAGTTTTGAAATTCGCATGCCGCATAGTTCGGGATTGCTGAACCTGGCTTTTCCGGCGGTTGTGGCCAACACGATTCTGCGCCGATTGACCTCCGATTGGTCACGCCGCCGCCGTCACGGCGACGATACACGGGCGCGAATGGAGATGACGGCGCGGCGCATTCGCTTCGGCGGCAGCCTGCAACTCCCGTCGGTGCGCTTGGCGGCAAGCGCCATCGAGAATCTGGAGGTCGGAACGGTTCTGCGCCTGGATATGGCCGCCAACACGTTGCCCGAGTGGAGAGTAGGTGGGCAGGCGCTCTCGACTGCGCAGGCGATTCGCCAGGGGGCCCATCGCGCTGCCCGCCTCGAGCAGCCGATTCCCGAGGCTGAGGCATGAAAAATTATTTGGAGTGCTGGATCGATGTTGCAACCGCACTGTTCTCACAGGCTTTGGCGGGAGAGCCGGTGCTGGCCGAGTCGCTGCCCAAACCACTGGCAGCCGGTGCTTTTGGCTTTGCCGCGACCATCGCGGGGGACGAAGAGGGCCGCTTTGCCGTAGTGCTCGATCCCACTGTTCTGGAATCGCCCTTAATGGGCGAGGGCGTAGATCAGAAAGCGGGCTGGGCGGAGCTGCTGCAGGAAGTGGCCAATGCCGCGACCGGTGAGCTATTGGCGAAAACCGGGAAGAAGTGCAGCGTTCAGAAATTTGAGCAGATTGCGGGGGAGAGCAAAGTTTCTCGCGCCTTCCAGTTGAAATCCGGCGAGCACTCGTGGACAATTCTGGTCCGTGACGAGGTGCGCGTTCCCAAGCCGGGGGCGGCTCAGTCCCCCGCCGCTGCCCAGTCTGCCGCTCCATCTGCCGCCGCACCCCCGCAGTCCGCGCCGCCCAACTGGAGCGCGGGAATTGAACTGCTGCTGGATGTGGAACTCGAAGCAGCTTTGCGCTTCGGCTGCAAGGAGTTGCCGTTGGGCGAGATTCTGGATCTTGGTCCTGGAGACGTGGTGCAATTGGATCGTAATGTGGCTGACCCGGTGGACCTGATCGTCGGCGACAAGATTGTGGCGCGCGGCGAAGTGGTGCTGGTGAATGGCAACTTTGGTTTGCGGGTGACCGAGGTGGCTTCGCCCAGAAAGCGTTTGGAGAGCATACGGTGCCTATTCTAAGTGGCGCAGAGAGCCGTGAATTGTCGAGCCGGATGACGCCAATGTCTCTCGTTCAAGCTCCGCTTGGACCCCCGGCGCTTTATGACCGGGAGACCGGTGAGCCGGCTCAAATCGTGGCCGGAGTGCGTGCCCGTGCGCGGGGAGGCATCTTTGAAACCTGCTCCAATCCGGACTGTGGTTCCGGCTGGTTGCATCTTTGGCGCAGTCGCACGGCACCGGTCTTCGAGGGTGGCTGGAGCTGTTCAGCGGCGTGCACGACCGCGCGGATCGAAGCGGCGGTGCGCCGTGAGCTCGAAGGGAGAGGTCTGGGACAGGAGAGCCATCGCCATCGCATTCCCCTGGGCCTGGTGATGCTCGAACAGGGCTGGATCACCGCGGGACAGTTGCGCCTGGCGCTCGATGCTCAGAAGCAGGCGGGAGCCGGGCGGTTAGGACGCTGGCTGGTTTCGCAGCAGGGTGTCAGCGAGCAATTGGTGACCAGAGCGCTGGGCCTGCAATGGAGCTGTCCGGTCCTGCCCGTCGAATTTCACGATGCCGAGGCGCTGACGGTTCTGGTGCCGCGTCTATTTGTGGATGCCTTTGGCGCGCTGCCGCTGCGGGTGGCCGCGGGCAAGCTGCTTTATTTGGGATTTGAGGACCGGCTGGATCCGGTTGTGGCCCTGGCGGTCGAGCGGATGAGCGGGCTGCGTGTGGAGAGCGGGCTGGTGCAGGAGTCGCTCTTTGGCCCGGCCCATGCGCGCATGTTGAACGCCAGGTTTCCCCCCGTGGAGTTGATAGAAGCCTCTTCCGAGCCGGCAGCCGTGCATGCGTTTTCTAAGGCCATTGAACGGGCGCGGCCAGTTTATTCCAAGCTGGTGAGGGTTCACGACTGCCTGTGGCTGCGGATGTGGCAGCGGCCGCAGACGGGAGCAATGCCGGAGCGCGGCTCTACTCAGGACCTGATCTGTTCGATTGGGACGCATTGAAAGAGCAGCGGGGGCGCTCGATCATTCTCTCTGATGAAGAATTGCCGCTCAAGAATTGAAGGAAAGCGCCGATAGAGTTAACAGCAGAGGAGCCTGGGCATGAGTGAAGTACGAGCTTTGATCGTCGACGATTCCTCGGTGATGCGCAAGATTGTGGAACGCGCGCTTCGTCAGGCGGGTCTGGACCCGCTGGTGGTGCATGAGGCCGGCAGCGGTGTCGACGGACTGGATTTATTGAAGGTTCAGCAGGTAGACCTGATTCTCTCCGATATCAACATGCCCGCGATGGATGGGCTGGAGTTTTTGCGTCAGTTGCGGGCGCAGAATCTCGCTCCTGGCGTCCCGGTGGTGATGATTACCACCGAGTCGAGCGAGGAGCATGTCAAGCAGGCCATTCTGGCGGGAGCACAAGGATATATTCGCAAGCCGTTTACGGCCGAACAAGTGAAGGAACGGGTACTGCCGTTGCTCAATGCGGCGTAGCCGGGAGGCACGGTGTGCAACTGTATGGTGTACGCAAGTCCGCGATCGCGCGAGCGGGGGGCGGTGGCACTATGGAAATGGAGCGTAAGATGACGCTATCGTTGCGAGAGAATGTGCAGCAGGTCAGCGATCCCAAGAACCTGGATGGAAGCGTTGAAGAAGTCTTCAAGCTGATGCTGGGGATCAATTGCGAGCGCTACTCGGGACTGGTCGAGATCAGCGAACCGGAGTCGGTCACTGCGGTGGTGGGCTTTGGCGGCCTGTTGAGCGGGGCCTGCGTTTTTCGCAGCGGGGCCTCGGCAGCGATAAAGATCGCCGCTCACATGACGGGCATGGAGTTCGACGAGATTGACGACACCGTCAAGGACGGGATCGGCGAGATCTGCAATATGGTTGCCGGGTCGTGGAAGGGCAAGGTGCCGGAATTAGCGGCCAACTGCGGCTTGTCGGTTCCCGCCGTGATCACCGGGCGGGATTACAACCTGCATGTGCAGGCACCCGAGTTCAAGCTCCACCACACGTATAAGTTCGATGACGCCAGCTTCGAAGTGACCATTATTTGCGACGGACTGCAGTAAGGCAGGAAACAGGGGGAAGCTGCCAGCTCATCACTTCCCCTTGTACTTCAGACGCTCCTCATCCTCCCATCGAGGGGCCAGAAGCTAGCGGCTAGTAGCTAGACACTAGAGACATTTTCCGATTCTAATCTTTCTCTAATCACTTCCCCATCCCATCCGGTCCTCCACCTGCAAGCTTCTCTTGTGCTAGAGGAGGGCGGCAGATGGACAGTGGATACTATGCGGCGATGACCGGGCTGGTGGCTCGGACTCAGGCCATGGACATAGCCGCCACCAATCTCTCGAATGCGCAGACCCCCGGCTACCGAGCCGAGCAGGAGTTCTTTCGCTCGGTGTTGATGGGGCCCGATGGCCAGGACTCGCAATTGGGCAAGACGGTGAACAACTATGGCCTGTTGGGGGGCGACCGGCTGAATATGAGCCAGGGAGCGCTTGAGCAGACCGGCAATCCATTGGATCTGGCTATTGAAGGACAAGGCTTCTTTCAGGTGCAGACGCCCAGCGGACTGCGCTACACCCGCGATGGCGGTTTTCATCGCACTCCGAGCGGACAATTGGTGACGGCGGCTGGCGACCCGGTCCTTTCCCCCACCGGTCAACTGATTCCCGTTCCCCCAGGCGA
The DNA here is from genome assembly GCA_049513195.1 of Occallatibacter sp. GTDB lineage: Bacteria > Acidobacteriota > Terriglobia > Terriglobales > Acidobacteriaceae > Telmatobacter. The sequence continues at coordinate 85,602 of JBEKWJ010000004.1, read as the reverse complement.
AGTCTCGGTGGGCGTGGATGGGGTGATTTCGGTGGCGGGCGGTGTGGTAGCGACGGTTGGGGTCTTCACCTTTCCCCCGGGCAGTGAGTTGACCCCCGAGGGGGCCAATCGTTACGTAGGGCCTGAGGGGGTCACGCCCGTGCTGGCAAAGAACGCCTCGGTCCATCAGGGCTCAATAGAGAACGCTAACCAGAGTGTGATTCAGGGGACGATGAATCTGATCCTGGTACAGCGCGAGGCGGAGATGATGCAGCGTGCGCTGACCGTTTTTCACACGGAATTCAACAAGATTGCCAGCGAAGATCTGCCGAGGGTTTGACGGCAACGAAGGAGTCAAAATGATTCGAGCTTTGTATACCGCAGCCAGCGGCATGAGCGCGCAACAGTTGAACCTGGACACGATTGCCAACAATCTGGCCAACTCCTCGACCACTGGATTTCGCCAGCTGCGATTGGAGTTTCAGGATATGGTTTACCAGAATCTGGTGACGCCGGGCGCGGCACAGAGCCAGTCGACGGTCTCGGCGGGGTTGCAGATTGGGCTGGGAACGAAATCTGCGGCTACGGAAGTCATCATGACCCAAGGCTCGCTGAACCAGACCTCGAATCCGCTGGACGTGGCCATCGAAGGCTCGGGCTTCTTCCAGGTGCAGCGGCCCGATGGCAGCATCGACTACACCCGCGCCGGGCAATTTCAGTTGAATAACCAGGGAACGATCGTCACCACTGACGGCGACCCGATCATTCCCACCATCACCATTCCAGCCAATGCCACGGCGATCACCATCACCCAGTATGGAGTGGTGAATGCGACGCTACCGGGGCAGCAGAATCCCTCTCAACTCGGCCAACTGCAACTAGCGACCTTTCCCAATCCAGGGGGTTTGGAGAGCATGGGCTCGAATCTCTTGCAGGCCACGCTCAACTCCGGCGATCCGGTGCTGGGCAACCCAGGTGGGACCGAGGGGCTAGGCACTCTGCAACAGGGGTACCTGGAAAACTCGAATGTGGACATCGTCACCATGTTCGTGCAGATGGTGCTGGCGCAGCGGGCGTACGAATCGAACTCGAAAGTGATCAAAGCCGCCGACGACATGTACTCCCAGGTCAATAATATGACGCACTAAACAGTGAACAGCAGGCAGTGAACAGTGGACAATAGAAAATCAGCGCGCGAGGTTCCTTCATGCGTATGGCGAGCAGCAGGGCGGCGGAGGGTGTCAAAACCATGAGTTCATGGCGGTGGATCGCGCTGGCATTTGCGTTGGCATCCGTAGTCTCTGCTCAATCACCCTCGGGGTCCCGCGCCCAGGTCATGCTCTCGTCGGGCAGTCTGGTTTCGGTTGCAGGGACGGCGCAAGGAGAGATTGTGCGCGAGATCGATGATCCGCACACCGGGGATCGCTGGCTGCTGGTGCGCAATGACCAGGCTCCGGGCGGACCGGGGCGGCTGGTGCTGGTTGCGGCTCATCGGATCGTCTCCGCCGAAACATTTGTGCGCGCTGCGAACCGGGCGAGTGAAGCGGTCGCGGTTCCTGTCATACGCTCGGGCGACCGGTTGATTGTCGAAGAACATACAGCGGTTGTCGATGCGGTTTTGGAGGCGCGTGCGATGAAACCGGCGGCGACAGGCGCGATCTTCGAAGTGCGTTTGACGATTGGTGGCAAGGTGGTACGGGCCGTGGCCCTGGCGCCGGGCCGCGCGGCTCTTCTACCGGAGACAGAGGGGCGGCCATGAGGCTATCAACAATTGATCGTCGGACCGTGGTGGTGCTGGTGATAGCGGCGCTGTTTGCGGCGTTGCCGGCTCAGGCTTTGGGTAGCAAAAAGTCGACGCCGGGGATTGCGGGCAAGGCAACTCCACCCGAGGAGGCTTTGAAATCCTATATCCAGCGGGTGCGGGCGCAGCAGGAAGCGGAGGTGCTGACGCTGGGCTCGATCTGGAGCGCGGAGGGCCGGCTGGTGCGGCTGGGCACCGATGCCAAGGCCTTCCGGCTGCATGACGTGGTGGGAATTGTAGTGACCGAAAGCCTGGCGGCATCAACCGACGGCGCGGTGAAGAACTCGCGCGCCTCCAGTGCCAGTTCCGGGCTGACCGGACTCTTTGGCAAGCTCAAGACCGCGAATAACCTGCAGAACCTGCTGGGCATGCAAGCCGCTTCAGGCCTTTCGGCACAGGGGCAGAGTACGACCAACTCGAGTTTGACGACCACCTTTGGCGCCGAGGTGGTGGATGTGCTGCCGAATGGAATGCTGGTGGTGCAGGCAACACGCCAGTTGACATTCTCGCAGCAGACGCAGTTGATCAAGCTGCGCGGCCTGGTGCGCCCAGAGGATGTGAGTGCGCAGAATCAGGTGTTGTCGACAGCCATGACCGATCTTGAGTTGGAAGTGACCGGCAAGGGCATTGTGAACGACTCGACCTACCGGCAGAACCCGGTAGTGCGCTTCATCGAGAAGCTGCTGGTGTTCTAGAAACTCGGAAGCAGGGATCAGGGAACGGTGAAAAAGGATCTAGGGATGCGGGTGGCGAGTAAAAGATCGGTGCGCGGCATGAGCCTCGCGGGACGGATCGCGCTCAGTCTGGCGCTTGTTGCGGCATCCACCCTGGCGCATGCGGCGACGGCCGCGGGCCAATTGGCGCGGATCAAGGACGTAGCAACCATTGAAGGGATTCGGGAGAATCAGCTGGTAGGTTATGGGCTGGTGGTGGGGCTGAGAGGCACCGGGGACAGTTCGCAGACGGTCTTTCCAGCTCAGACGCTGATCTCGACACTGGAGCGGATGGGTATTACGGTTCCTCAGACTGGATCGAACAGTGCCAGCAATATGCAGGTGAAGAACATGGCCGCGGTCTTTGTGGTGGCCACGCTGCTGCCCTTCAGTCGCCCCGGTTACAAGATGGATATTACGGTCTCTTCGGCCGGGGATGCGCGCTCGCTCGAAGGGGGAATTCTACTGATGACTCCGCTCTATGGTCCAGACGGTCAGATCTATGCCCAGGCGCAGGGGGCGTTGGTCCTGGGCGGATACATGGCCTCGGCTGGGGGCAATACCAAGCTGTCAAACCACCCGACCACGGCGCGGATTCCGGGCGGGGCGCTGGTAGAGCGATCCGTGCCTTTTGAGTTGAAGCAGATGCACGAGGTGAGCGTAATACTGAATGATGCCGACTTCCATACTGCCGAGCGGATGGCTGCATCCATTGACCGGGCACTGGGTTCGCCGCGAGCTCACGCGATGGATAGCCGGAGGGTAGAGGTAAGCGCCGCGCCAGATGAAGACATGGCGGCGTTGCTGGACAAGGTGGAGGCCGTTGAGGTGAATGTATTTCCCCGGGCGCGTGTGGTGGTGAACGAGCGAACCGGGACGGTGGTGATCGGGGGCATGGTCCGGTTGCAGCCGGTTTCGATTCTGCACGGCGGATTGAGCGTGAATGTTGTCTCGGAGAACGAAGTCTCGCAGCCCAATATGGGATCGACGGGAACAACGCAAGTGGTTCAGCAGACGACCGTATCGGCCCAGGACAAGCCGGTGAACCGCATTGACTTAAAAGAAGGTGCGACGGTTGAGGATTTGGTCCAGGAATTGCAACGTACAGGGGCAGGTGCCCGGGACGTCATCTCGATTTTGCAGGCGATGAAGGCGGCCGGCGCTTTAGAGGCCGACCTGGAAATTCTCTAATATCGCAGTTGTGCCAAGAGGTGCATGAGATGCTTTCAATAGCAGCAACAGCGGCGGCGAATGCAGGAATGGATGTGGCTTCGTCTCCATCCACGCCATCGCCCAGATTGGTACATGCTGCGCATGAATTTGAGGCGCAGATGATGAAGGAACTATTGCAGCCGATGACGGCGAGCAACGTGAACGGAGAAGATGATGACTCGTCCTCGGGCTCAGGTGGAGCGCTGGGAGAGTTCGCGTCGGAAGCGCTGGGGCGAGGGTTGAGCGAGATGGGCGGGTTTGGGATTGCCAGTAGCATTGTGCGGCAGCTGGCTCATGAGGGTAACAAGTCAGCTACTATGCAAGTAACCGGGAAACTGCACGGCAATACCGTCATGAAAACCTATGAATGACTAGAGTGATTAGTACACAGGTCGATGAAGTGGGCAAGGAGTCATAAATCATGGACATTCGCAGCAGTCTTGAAGGATTGAAGTCTCTTTTAGGAACACCGGCGGCAGCGCCCGCGAGCACGCAACAGCCGAAGAGCGGCGCGACCGCGGGCGGGAGCGCACTGGGCAGTGATCGGGCAACATTTAGCAATGCCGGGAGCGAGGTTTCACAAACGGCCAGCGACTCGGGTGTCCGCATGGACAAGGTTGCCAGCATTCAGGCGGCGCTGGCTTCGGGCAGTTACAACGTCTCGGCCGGAGCAGTGGCTTCTAAGGTAGTGGATTCAATGCTGGGTACCCAGGATTAGTTTCATGTGAATCCAGCCGTGACTTCGGAGACAGGACGAGTTTGCTGTCGAAGTGGATGGCGTCTGCACGAACGCGAGTGGATTGCGAGACGGAAAATGGGCAAAGGAAGCGCTGGGTCACCAGCGCAGGGAGCGATTGCATTGCGGGAGCATGGAGGGCGTTGGAGACACCCGTTGTTGAAAGAGCTGGTGCTAGAGGCTTCGCGGTCGCTGGCGCAACTGGATGCGGAGCGGCTGGAGGAACTGGCGCTCTCGTGCCAGGCTCTGAACCGCGATCTGGCGCTCATGGATGGCAAGGCGCGTCTTGCGCTGGTCCCTCAGGCCAAAGAGGCAGTCGGAGATATGGCCGTCTTTGCGCGGGTTTTGGAGGTGACGCGGGCCAATCTGAATGTGATGAACCGTCTGCGGGATTTGCGCGAAGGCCGCCTGGAGTACCGCGAAGGCAGCTTCCAATCAGATGCTCCGCAAGTGTCTCAATGGCAGCGAACGGAGAGCGGGCATGGGGACAATTAACTCCGCATTCAGCATCATGTCTCAGGCTCTTGATGCCGACCAGGAAGCCCTGAACGTGGTGGCCAACAATGTGGCCAACGCCAATACTCCCGGTTACACGGAGGAGAAGCCCGATTGGCAGGAAAATCAGCCGCTCAATATTAACGGGGTCTCGTATGGGCAAGGGGTAACGGAGACCGGATCGACTTCGGAGCGGGATCGGGTACTGCAGTCGCGCTTGGATCAGCAGCAGCAATTAGCTGCGTCCTCAGGCTCGCGGCTGACAGCGCTCAATACGCTTCAGGCTCTGTTTACGCCGGACTCTGGCTCGTCCAGTTCAACGGCTGGAGATATTGGCAGCGATATTACCAATTTCTTCAATTCGTTTTCAAAGCTGGAGACCAATCCCACCGACAACTCGTACCGCCAGGGAGTGCTCTCCGCGGCGGGCACTCTGGCGGGCGACATTTCGAACGCGGCGGCCAGCCTGAACTCTCAGAGCGAGGCTCTTGGCCAGGAGGCGGCCGGTGTGACCAGTCAGGTGAATTCGCTGACTGGCGCCATCGCCCAGCTCAATCAGCAGATCACAAGCACCTCGCCCAACGCCGATGCGGGAGCGCTTGAGGACCAGCGTCAGCTGGATATCAGCCAGCTTTCGCAGTTGATCGGAATCAATCAGATTACCACCGAGAATAATGGATTGGCGATTACGACGACATCGGGCCAGTCGCTGCTCTCTGGAGCGACGAGTTACCAGTTGACCAATGGCTTGGTAAACGGTTCGATGAGTTTTTTTCTGGGCGGAACGAATATCACTTCACAATTGGCTGCAGGTGGCGGTTCAGTGGGCGGTTATCTCACGGCACTCAATCAGGATATTCCGAGTGTGCTCGGTTCACTGGACCAAATGGCCTACAGCATATCTACAGCAGTAAATGCACAGAACAATGCGGGCACCGATTATGACGGAGCGACCGGCACGGCGACTGCTCCGCTCAACATCTTCAATGAACCAACGGTGGTGGCCGGCAGCGCGATGAACATGAGCGTGGTGATGACCGATCCCAACCATGTGGCGGCGGCCGGCGCGGGCGATGGAACGGGCGATAACTCGAATGCCACGGCGATGGCTGCCCTGGCCAACCAGACGATTGTGAATGGCCAGACGCCGACGAATTACTATGCGAATCTCGTCACCGCGCTGGGCGCGACGGTTTCCGGCGTGCAAACGGAGAATACGGCACAGAATGCCTCAGTGACGCAGTTAAAGACGCAGAATGATGCGCTTTCCGGCGTGAATCTGAATGATGAGGCATCTTCGATGACCACGTTGGAACGAAGTTATCAGGCGGCGTCGCAGGTCTTCGCGATGTTGAACAACATCATGAACTCGGCGTTGAACCTGGGGGAACAGTCGACGGTTTCCTAAGGCGGCCAAGGCCGTCTCGGCGAAAGCGCGGGCCGCGGGCGGCGGAAGAGTTATTCGAGTTAGTGGAGGAATGCGATGCGTGTGGATCCCTATTACGTGACGAACATGGTGGGTTCGCTCGATCAGGCCCAGGTGAATGAGCAGCAGTTATCGTCGGAGCTATCGAGCGGAGTGAGCATTACATCGCTGAGCCAGAATCCAGTGGGCGCGGGCCAGAATTCATTGCTGCTCAATCAGATTCAGCAGGATGATTCTTTCACGCAGAGTTCCACCCAGGTTACGGGCCAGTTACAGGTGGCGGATTCGGCTTTGGGCAGCGTGGTTACGCAGCTCACGCAAGCGATTTCGCTTGCCACCAGCGCCAATAACGGCACCATGAACTCGAGCGACGTCAAGTCTGTCTCGAATCAGATTAGCGGCATTCTCGACGAGGTACAGTCGCTGGCGAATACGAGTTACCAGGGGCAGTACATCTTCGCCGGCGGTCAGACCTCCACATCTCCCTTCACTACATCAGCATCAACGGCTGCATCGCCCGCAACAACGACCTATAGCGGCGACCAAGGCGTGAACTATCTTGAGACGCCGAACGGGCAGAAGATTCAGTTGAACGTGCCAGGCAGCCAGATATTCTTGGGCAGCGGTTCAAACAGTGTCTTCGGGGCGCTCAATAGCCTGGTCGCAGATTATTCCAGCGGCACGGTCGACACCACCAAGGCCGTGAGTGATACCGCGGCCTTAGGCACGGCGCTGAACTACGTATCTCAGCAGCGGGTGACGATTGATGACTCGATGAGCCAGCTTACCGCCTCCTCCGAAGCTGTAACGAACGTGAAACTACAGCTCACCACCGCTCAGAGCAACCTGATGCAGGCCGATATTGCGACGGTCTCAACGCAACTCACCTTATCTGAAACCCAACAGACGGCGCTCGAGGATGTGATCGCACAATTGAATTCGAGTTCCAATAGTCTGTTCAGCAAGCTGCCTGCGTAACAGGGAACAGCGATAGTGTTGCCGATATCGAGACGCATCAACGGTATTGATCACTTTGTTTTGCTTTCTGCTTCTGTCGGCTCGCCCATCTTGTTAAGTGGGTCGAGCGACATTCGATTTCGGCGGTCTTTCTTCCCGCATTCGTTCCACCACCGATTCCACTCCTGCCGATTGCGCTCGCTGCCGGATCTCCAGGCGTCCCGCGAAGCCGCTCCCCTGCCGCTTTCGGCACGGCTCTATACAACAAACATCGCGACGCCGGCCACAAACATAGCTACGGCAGTGACTGAGACTATAACCCATCCCAGGCGGGAACTCGGCTGGCCCTGCATCAGTTTCTTGTCGGAAGCGACGATCAAGATCGCAACGAGAAGAAATGGCGCCAGCAGACCATTGATGACTGCTGTCCAATAGAGTGCCTTCACTGGATTGATGCCAATGAAATCCAGACCTACACCCACGCCTGTCGATACCAGAATCAGTGCATAGAACCAACGCGCCTGCCTTAGCTTCTTGTTCAGCCCCTGACGCCAGCCAAGAGTCTCCGCGAACGCGTATGCAGCCGATCCAGCGAGCGTTGGGATAGCGAGAAATCCAACGCCGACAATTCCGACGGTGAATAGCGTGGAGGCGAACTTTCCGGCAAAAGGCCGAAGAGCCTCCGCGGCCTGTTTTGCGGTTTCGATCTTTGTAATGCCGTGCCGGTTGAGGGTGATCGCTGTGGTAAGAATGATAAAAAACATGACCATGTTCGAGAAGAATGCGCCAACGCCCACATCGATGTTTCTCAGAGCGAGCTCCTCGGATGTGGCTCCTCTGCGCAGCGCGAGCGTACGCTGACCGGCCGATTTCTCCTCTTCAACTTCCTCACTGGCCTGCCAGAAGAATAGATAGGGACTGATTGTGGTGCCGAGGATCGCAACTAGCATGGCCCACTCATCTCTGCTTTGCGGTACCGATGGGACGAGTGCGTCGCGTAGCACCTGACCCCAATTGGCCCCCACCACAAACGCAGTAATCGGATACGCGAAAAGCACCAGCACAAGCCATTTGAGCACGTTCGCGATCTGATGATAGCGGAGCTGAACCGTTGCCCATGAAATTACGACGGCAAACGCAATTAGAAACCAGTGGGCGTTAATCCCCGACAACATGGCAGACGCGTCGGCCATTCCGGCCAGGTCCGCTCCTATGTTGATCACATTTGCAATTAATAGAGCAGTGGCGAATGTAAGTAGCAGCCACTTGGGAAATCGTTGCTTGAGATTTCCCGCGAGGCCTTGCCCTGTCACCTTGCCGATGCGGGCGCACATCATTTGTACCGCGGCCATCAAAGGCCAGGTAATCAATGCAGTCCATAATAGCCTGGTTCCCAGTTGTGCGCCGGCGACGGAATAGGTGGCGATACCGGAGGGGTCATCATCCGCTGCTCCGGTAATAACGCCCGGGCCGAGCGATCTAAGTAGCGATTGAATCCATTGAGATGGACCAAGTCGAGGTGGAGTTTCCTGCCCGTTAACAGTCCCTGCATGTTGTTTCTGCATTCAGCATTCGCCCGCGGAGCTTTTCAAACTGAGCTTCACCTGTGCACCGAAACGTATCTCGTTGTCCTCGATGACACCATGATATTCACTTCTGTGATGGTTAGCATGATTCACTCTGTCTGTTGCGGGCTTCAGTCGCTGAGGTTGGATGCAGATCGAACAATGCGCGCACCCCTGGCGGACTTGAGCCTAAAGATAGGCAGTGGTGTCCGTTCCGCCTGCGGCACGACTGCGTAGCGAATCGCGCTTCCGCAGTAAATGCAGTCCGTTTTGCGCTTCAGGTGGCCAGAGCTTAGAGTCTGCGGGAAGGTCCGTAGGCACTCCGGGCAGGTGATAGTCACGAATGCATCCTGAGAAGGTTCATGTGAGTTGCGATGAATCCAAACAGTCGCGCTCCGGTTCGTGCGTCGGTGCGCCTGTCGCTCTTCTTGGGGCAATGTTTCCATGATTCTCATCAGTGAGAGGATGCTGCTGCCTTTTTGGTAATATGCATCCGCGGCAACTCCGGAAGGCACTTCGTCGCCACTGAACGAGTTGCTCATTGCAATTGTCCGGATCGTAGGAAAACGCCGGCGCACCACCGAGAGCAACTCGATGCCGGACATGCCAGGCATATTCAGATCGGAAATAAGCACCTCGGGAACTTCGCTTCGGATCTCGCGCAACGCGGCGAAGCCATCTTCGGCGCATCGGACGTTATGTCCGATCTCAACGAGCACTTGCGACAGCGAGTGGCGCACTGACGGCTCATCGTCGGCAATGAGGAGGGTCGTAAATGGACTCGGCATCTTGTCGCTCCAAGGTCCCGACTCAGGGGGAACCTGACTCAAGGGATTAGCGCAAGTATGTCATCCTGAGAATGGCCTTGCTGTTCAATTCAGCACATCCTTTCCCAGCAAAGTTGCCAGACCTCGGACGATTTTGGAGCAATGTTGCCACATGCTGTTTGGTGCCGTTATCGCCCGACATTTAATCATGCAGAGTCACATTGAGCTTTCCTGCTCAAACGATGCGGGCCAAGCTCTCGATGGTCAAAATCGTCCGGTGCGAGCGCCCTTTTAACGAGCATTGGCTGGAAGGGAACTGACCGAGGAGGAAGTGTATATCGCCTGGCTTATGCCGGAGCGACACTACACCGGATCATGGCGCTGCCAGATCAAGGCACTTCTGAAGAAGTGCTGGCCCAGGGGAAGTGCGTAGCCATTATGCCGTATATTCTCAGGGGCGGATTTGTGTTTGGCGCCGAGAATCGCGGTCATCTACACGCCTTTTTTCAGACGGCTTGCCATGGCGCTGATGAGACCTCACACTGATCGCTGATCACTGGTCTTCTACTTCGATGCCCCCGCAGCCGGCGTAGCGGCCTTCTGGATCGATACCAGTTCTACTTCGAAGATCAGCGTTGCGTTTGGCCCAATGTCTCCTGGTCCCTGCGCTCCGTAGGCCAGGTTGGACGGCACAAAGAGTTGCCACTTCGATCCTGCCGGCATCAACTGCAGAGCCTCGGTCCAGCCAGCAATCACGCCCTTTACCGGGAAAGTCGATGGGCCGCCGTGCTTCTCAGACGCGTCAAACTCTGTACCATTGATCAGAGTGCCCTTATAGTTGCACACCACCGTATCATCTAGCGTCGGCTTCTCGCCCGTGCCCGCCTTCAGAATCTTGTACTGCAAGCCGCTGGGAAGCGCCACTACGCCTTCCTTCGTCTTGTTCGCGGCCATGAACGCTTCGCCTTCCTTCTTCGCGGCTTCGCCCTTCTCCGCCTGTTTCTCCGCTTGCTTCTTCCGGATATCCTGCGCAACTGCCATCAGCAGGGTCTGCATCTCCTGGTCGGTCATCGCTGTCTTGCCGCCCGTGAACGACTCTCCGAATGCCTTCGCAAACACGGCGGGGTCGAGTTCCAGTCCCTGCTTGCGCAAGTTCTCCCCAATATTCATTCCCAGCGCGTAGCTAAGCTTATCCTTGTCCGTCTTGAGTTCGGAACTATCCTGCGCCGCAGCGGCAAACGAAGACAGAAGCACAATTGCCGCTGCCAATATCCACTTCCGATAATCCATGTCTCTATCCTTTTCCAGAAAAAAGCTTAAGGTCGACTCGCCGCTCCTCTTTGACGATCAGCCGCTGGCCACGTCTTTTACCTTTGGGGCAAAAAGGCCGTAAGATCAAGCTCACATCCGACGCCCTCAAGCCATGATACATCGCTCGCCAGTGCTCGACAATCTGCGAAAACCAGAAGCCAACGTGCTCCGAAAATTTTCACAAGATAGTTCCCTGAGGGTGAGGGCAACGCATGCCAGTGCCACCGAAGGTGCTGTGCCGAACAATCCGGCAATGCTGTTGGGACATAGCAGATCGTCGAAAATCGCTAACGCAGTCACTAAGACGCCTCCGACGACGAAGCGAGGCAGCGCGTCCATCATAGCAAGGTCTCTTCGATGAGTCTTTTTGCAGTTTGAGCACTATGACAACCCATGAGCTTGTATCTCTTGCCTTCGAGATTGTGATAGTTCACGAAGAATTCCTCCAGCTCTTTCAAGAAACGACCGGGAAGATCTTCTAGCTTCTTAATATCGGCGTACATGTGATTGGCTTGAGCAATTGCAACAATGCGATCGTTCCGTATTCGCTTTTTGCCGTCAATCTGCTCGCCTTCAATCACGCCGATGATCTTTGCCTTAACTGCAATACCGGGAAATGCAGGCTCGTCCATCAACAGTAGAACGTCCAATGGATCTCCATCGTCTGCAAGTGTTCGCGGCAGAAATCCGAAGTCGTAAGGGAAGTCCATGCCCGCGGGAAGTACTTTCTTCAACGAGAAAATCCGCTGCCCGGCATCGTAAGCAAATTTATTGCGACTACCCTTCGGAGTTTCGATGATGACTTGATACAAGCCGGTGTCGCTGTCGAGCGTTCCCAGCTTCGTCGGATCTTGAAGCCCCCGATCGCGTTTTGCCATGTTTCCCTCTTTGGGTTCTCTGTCGATCGGCCATCTTTTCGACGGATCTTTAAGTGAGGTTGATTGGCTGGCATTGTGCCGACAGACATCCTGATTCTGCGACAGATGCCCGATTCTGTCCGATTCATATGATTCATATTCTGTTCATATGGTTTTCGAGCTATAGATTGAATTTCTAAACAATAAGAGATTGAAACGTATCTCTCACAAGTCATCCACCATAACCATCGGGTCCGGATGTTCAAAACCGATCCCCAGATTCTCAAAGAATCGACAACGGGAGGGGGTTGGCCGATGGCCGTCACCGAAACGTATAATACGGGATTGCAATTCGGCAACTATAGTTAAGTATGGAATGATTGGAGGCTTGAGACAGCTCTCCCTCCGACCGCAGTCATCTCAGATGCGATTACCGCGTGTGCGAACTCGCGGGAATGAATTTCGAAATGCCATGAACACCTTGGCTAGCGGCGGGCGGCTCATTCAGACATGTCGCGAGGATGCACGATGGGGACAGCGCCACAACCCGACAACCGCACGATCTGGGCTGAATCGACACCAAAGGCGGTACTGGTTCGTGAACAGCTCAGACGCCTCGTCGCGCACCCTTTGTTTACCCATAGCAAGCGATACCCGGTTTTGCTCACATACACAGTCGAGCAAACGCTGCTTGGTAATGCGAACGATCTTAAAGAGCGAACGATCGGTGTCGAGGCTTTCGGGCGCGAGCCGAGTTACGATGTAAATCAAGATCCCGTGGTGCGCACGACTGCGGCTGAGGTTCGGAAAAGGCTCATTCAGTACTATTACAGCCCCGACCATGCGGGGGAGCTTGTCATCGAGTTGCCGTTAGGTTCCTACGTCCCCTCGTTTCGAGAGTTGACACATCATCCCTCCGCCTCCCATGACATACAGGGGGCCGCGGAGCATGTTGAGTCGTTGCCTCAACATGCAAATGCGTCTGAAATTCTGTCGGCAAACCCCAAAAGAAAACTTGCACGTTTTGCAGTTCACAACTGGCTGTTAACAGCGATAGCTCTGTTTCTCGCCGTGCTTCTTGGCTTCGGTATCGGGCGCGTAAGAGTTCCAGTTCCCGCCGCACGCCCCGCCGAGCCGTCAAATCTAGCGCGCTTCTGGGGGCCAATCACCTCAACTTCAGGTCGGGTTACGTACTGTTTGGGCGTGCCGACAGACTCTGTCGATCTTCAAAGCAGAACGGTCCCCTCGGTTACCGCCGGAGAGAGTGGCAGTCTGAATGTCTTTGACGTGATTACGCTCGCACGTTCGATAGCGCCAATCGTGCCGAAGAATGGCGAATTTCGCGTAATGGCCGCCTCGGATACCGGTTTCGCTCAATTGCGAGAAGGCCCATTCGTTTTGATAGGCGCTTTCGACAATCCCTGGACGATGCGCATCACGCAGGATTTGCCGATTGGATTCGAATACGACAATCACCACGTTCGCATGGTGGTCGATCGAACGACCTCGCCTCCAAAAGACTGGACGCTTGAATGGCAGGTTCCAGGCAAAAGCCTCGCTCGCGACTACGCCGTTGTAGCGAGACTTCACGACAAGGTCACAGGAGAACCTGTCATCATACTCGCCGGCATTTTGGGGGAAGGAACCGAAGCTGCAAGCGAGGTCGTTTCCAATCAAGCGTACTTGGACGCGGTGCTGCAAAGAGCGCCGAAGAACTGGGACAAACTGAATCTTGAAGCTGTCATTGAAGCGAACGTCATTGAGGGTCATCCCGGCCCACCTACTGTTGTTGCCGTCCAGACTTGGTAATCCAACCTTTGGGGCCGAAACTCTGTATGATACGCGCCCCCGAGCCGCCTCCTTCAGAGAGGCTATCTAGCTGTAAATAAACATTATTCACTCTTTGTGTCCTGTCTGATGCACGATGGAGCTTTAAATAAGGTCCAGACTTGCCTAATCTGCATACATGCGGGGAATCCAACACGATTTAACCCTAAGCAGGAGACCACCCAAGAGGACCATGCGCGGGCTGCCCTGTTGACGATGCTCTTCCAGGGTGCGGGTAACCATCAAGAAGGAAGACGACAAATCCTTTGCGGTCTTCGCGCGCATGATCGAACGGAAACAAGAAACAACTGGCGTCGTCACTTCGCGCGTAAACGGAGTGACGTACCTCAGAGAGTTCCATACCAAGAACGCCAGGTTTGTCATTCAAAACAGAACGGAAGGCTCAAAATGACTCTCGTCGCTCTCCAGAATACATCTCGGAAACCCAGGTCTAAGCGGGACTCCAGTTTTCGTCTCTTATTCATCTTCGCCTCGATCCTTGGGGCCGTGTCGGCGGCATCCGTCGCGACTGCTCAAAGTGCCGACCGGCGTTGGAGGAATGCTGGTCTCGCCCCAGAGGAACGAGCGGACCTCGTGCTGAAGCAGATGACACTCGATGAAAAACTAGCGCTCTTGCACGGCAATGGTATGACATATGCCCCTGAATGGCAGATGCCGCTCACGCATCTGGCAAACGGTGGAGCGGGATTCGTTGAGGGCGTCCCGCGTCTTGGCATACCACCTTTGGTGATTTCGGATGCAGCCTATGGGGTCAGAGACAGCGGAGCGAACGGTCGGTATTCGACCGCCATGCCATCGAGCCTGGGGGCTGCGGCAAGTTGGGATGTGGACTCGGCATGCGAGTTTGGCAGTGTGATCGGCCAGGAACTCCGGGTGCAAGGGTTCAACATGACGCTGGGGGGTGGAGTCGATCTGGCTCGCGAGCCCCGGAACGGTCGCACATTTGAGTATGGGGGCGAGGATCCGCTTCTCGCTGGAACCGTCGTCGGCAATCTCATGAAGTGCGAACAGGCTCAGCATGTCGTTGGCGATATCAAGCACTACGTGATGAATGATCAGGAGACGGGGCGCCTGTTTGTCAACGCCATTATCTCCAAACGGGCCATGCAAGAGTCCGACTTACTTGCTTTCCACATCGCAATCTCCCTTGCGAATCCCGGCGCGGTGATGTGCTCCTACAACCGAATCAATGGGGATTTCGGTTGCGAGAATTCGTACGCTCTGCGCGAAGTGCTCAAAAAACAGTGGGGCTTTAAGGGATTTGTTCTTTCCGACTGGGGTGCAACCCATAGTACAGAGAAAGCGTCCGCCGCCGGTCTCGATCAAGAACAGCCGATGGATGAATACTTCGGTTCGAAGTTGAAAGCAGCAGTAGAAGCCGGAAGAGTGCCGCTAAGAGAAATCGACGATCACGCACGACGAATTCTCTATGCGGAATTCCTTTCAGGGATCGTCGAGGACCCGCCGCAAAAGAGGGTCGTGGATGTAGAGCAGGGTTTTGAAGTCGCGCAACGGATTGAAGAAAAGAGCATAGTTCTTCTCAAGAACAGCCCCACGGTGCTCCCGATCGATTCATCCAAAGTCCGCAGCATCGCGATCATAGGCGGGCACGCTGACCTCGCAATGCTTTCCGGTGGCGGCTCGGCGCAGGTTGACCCGCCCGGCGGCAATGCGATTATGCCCGCCGGCGAGGGCGCGACCCAATGGCAGAAGCACATGTGGTTCCCAACTTCTCCGTTGAAAGCTCTTCAAGCGAAATTGCCGAATACGAAGATCGACTTCGATTCCGGAGCAGACCTCAAGTCCGCCGCGAGTTTGGCGAAGAGTGCAGATTTAACTATCGTCTTTGCATACCAGTGGATGTCGGAGGATATGGATGTACCCAGCCTCTCGCTTCCCGACAACCAGGATGCCTTGATTGAACGAGTGGCAGATGCCAATCCCCATACGATTGTTGTGCTCGAGACAGGCAGCGCGGTCGCCATGCCCTGGGTAGACAAGGTTG
Organism: Occallatibacter sp.; assembly: GCA_049513195.1. GTDB lineage: Bacteria > Acidobacteriota > Terriglobia > Terriglobales > Acidobacteriaceae > Telmatobacter. The sequence goes on along the minus strand of JBEKWJ010000004.1, from coordinate 69,930 downwards.
CCGGAGTGGTCGAGGCTTGGTTCGCGGGAAGCTCAGGCCATAAGGCTCTCGCGAATGTGCTCGTCGGGGACGTAAATCCAAGCGGCAAGCTTCCTCTCACCTTTCCGAAGAATGACAACGATCTTCCCCGGTCGACTATTCAACCGCCACCCCCTCAGACTCAGCCGCAGGCAAATGCAAATCCCACGAGTCCCGGAGGCGCCATCGACAGCTATTCCGTTCAATATTATGAAGGCGCCGCAGTTGGTTATAAGTGGTCCGAGTTGAAACACAAACAGCCATTGTTTGCCTTCGGCTTCGGTTTGTCGTACACGACGTACGCATACTCCGGATTGACCGTTGATTCTGTCTCGAAAGTTGCACATTTCACCGTAAAGAACACCGGAGATCGACCCGGCACCGAAATTGCTCAGGTTTACGCAAGACTTCCTAAGGGCTCCGACGAACCTTATAAACGGTTGGTCGGATGGAAGCGCGTCTCTCTGTCTCCCGGAGAATCGCAGACGGTCACGGTTTCGATCGATCCGCGCGTCCTGCAGACATTCGATGAGGCGAATGATCGCTGGAACTCTGCGCCCGGCGATTACGAGGTGCTGGCAGGGCCGTCCTCAGACAACACACCGCTTGCGGGACGCCTGACCCTTCAATGAAGTCAAGTTATAGGCGCGCCAGTTGGCGCCTGCACCCTGACACTTGTTTCCACGACGGCGGCCATCTGAACTTCACGATGGCCGCGCCTACCAGAACTGCGCGGCGACGATAGTGGCAGGACCCGATCGGCCGCGAATCACATCGGTCGATAGAACGATTTCCATATTCTTCCCTTCCCATCCAGAGGGAGCGATCGCGGCCAGCTTTTTCATTTCGCTTCTATTGGTAAGTAAATTTCCCGCAGCATAAGTACCGAAGACAGTGATGCCGGCTGCCACGACGACCGTCTGTTCCGTCTTCGGATCGAGCATCCTCAATACAAGCGCATAGTCTCGCGTCACATCCATGTAGGGGGTTGTATAGTCTACCGACCAGTCATGGCGCGATGGGTTATTGCTATCGAGAATCGTAACCTTGTCTGCGTCCTGTTCCACCGTGAAGCGAAGCTTTGGCATCAGACGTTCCGTCCAATTGTTATTCAATAATCCAACGAGAATGGTGGGGCCGTTCTGTAGATCGGTAAAGGTGGCATCGGATTGTGACTTGAGTTCAAACTGCCGTCCCCTGACCTGCATCAATCCCGCAAACTTGGTCATGGTGATCACGTCGTACGCATTGACCGTTTCAAACGGCGAGTTATGGAATTCCCTTAGCGACAGCTTCGGATCAAGGTTGGAGTTCTGGCCCGGCAATGCCTGCCCGCCTTCCACATCCCCGATGCAAAGCAGGACAGGAGCATGCGACGACAGAATCGGCTTCCAGAAGCTATCGAAGGCGTCCTGCTTCCGTGCGGACCCCACCAGTAACGCAGCAAGGAATGCAAGCAGAATAAGGCACATGGCGGTGAACCACTCTACGCGAAGCCATGCGTGGCGACTCACTCGGTCCGCAGATGGTGAGGCGAGCGCGTCCCCGGTTTGATTCTGGTCACGATGCGATGCAGAAGACGACAATGAGAACTGCTCTTCGGCCCACCGAAATTGAGGCACATAGGAGCCGGGCGAAACTTCGATTTTTACTTTGCTGCCCTCAGCCTGTTGGTAATACTGGGCCAACCTCTTCCGAACCTCGGCTACGGCACTCCGAACCGCATGGTCTGCCGCGGTGTCATAGTCAGGAGCGCGGTTGAAGACTTCAATGCCGATGGTCCGTTCCTTGAGTTGATCGCCGCGCCCCTCCAAAGTTCGATCGACCAGATACTTCAAAACGGCCGAATAGCGCTTGCTGTTGTGGAAGACAGGGTTTTCGAGGATATTCTGGAGTTGCCTCCGCACCTCGTCGCGCTCTTCATTTGTCTGAGGATTGAAGACGTCCTTCGACCTATGCAGAATCGGCCGATCGGCCTTCCCGGTGTAATTGACCATGGCCGCCCCCTTCAATCGTAACGGAGTATAGCATGGGCGGCGCGGCGTCGAACAATGCGTATGTGCTCAGAGCGGTTGAGGTTAGGCGCACAATTCCGGGTCGGCGGAGAGCAGCCGAATGGCTTCTCCGAGTCCCCGGCCCCGCTTGAGGCGTTGGGGAATGGCATCGCGAACCATCACGGTTCGTATCTCTCTACGCCGACATATGACGGTACGTGACGGACATCCAGAATGGTCATATTCCGGGCCATTCGGTCACTTTTCGCCATAGTCTGAACGGAAGATATCGCTGATGATTCATTGATAATAAACGCGTTGACTTGCCGATGCTCTTCGGTCAGCAAGTCACGAGCCAGGTCATGTCGAAATAAGTGATTAGATAAATCGCTTTTCTACGCGAAAATATCATTGACAATTTTTCGCGATTCAGCATATATTTCGTCCCAAATGACCCCGGCCGGAATGGAAGCATATCCGGCTGCTGAGCTTTAACATCAGGAGGCACCATGATTTGCAAGAGTGTTTGTAAGCAGACGCCGGCCTGCATCACCCCGGTGTGTGACTTCCCCAAAAAAACGCCGATTCGGCGGCATCGGCGACCAATCAATCTGCGGGAGATCGTTCCGCTATTGCTCGTTGCTATCGCATTCTTCTTGTTTTCGCCGGTAATGCGATCCCAGACCACCGCAACTGTTTCGGGAACAGTGCAAGATCCCGGGGGAGCCGTAATCGCGGGGGCGCAAGTCACCCTTATCAACGAAGCTACCGGGGAAAAACACACGGTTCAAACGAATGAGGCCGGGCTTTATGCGTTCCCATCCCTGGTGCCCGCCACCTATGCGTTGAAGGCGTCGGCAAAAGGTTTTGAGGCCAAGCAGATAACCGGCATCGTACTGAACGCTGGCGATTCGCGTACGGTCCCGGCCTTTGCGCTCACCGTCGGCTCCGAGAGCCAGACGGTGACGGTTAGCGCAGACTCGCAGATGATTCCCGTTGAAAACGGTTCAAAGGTCGACGTTCTTAGTTCTCAGGATATTGAAAACCTCGCGCTCGAAGGCCGCGACACCAGCGAACTGCTGAAGGTGTTGCCGGGCACGACGACGCAATCGGGAGGTCTCACTCAGACATCTGCGTCGTTCAGCGACCTTAACGTCACCGTCGACGAAAGTTCGATCGGCAGCGGCATGAGCATCAACGGCGCCGTGAATCGCGGTGGCACCGGCGTATTGGAAGACGGTGCGCAAATGATCGACATCGGAAACATGGCAAACTCACTCACGATCATCGCCCCGGAGATGACGGCTCAAGTCAGCGTGCAAGCCTCAAACCAGGGAGCCGATCAAGCCTTCGGACCGGTGGTGGTTAGCGCCATCAGCCGGTCGGGCACCGCGAACTATCACGGTGATGTCTATTTCAACGCCCGCAACAACGTCCTCAACGCAAACGGCTGGCAACAAAAACATAATGGCACTCCAGAAGGGCCGGCGCACGACTACTATCCGGGCGGCAGTGTCGGTGGTCCAGTTCCCGGCACGCATAAGCGGCTGTTGTTCTGGGGCGGTTACGAGAAGTGGCTGCAGAACGAAGGCAATTCCAACGTTGCACAGTCCTACATCCCAACCCCAGAGATGCTAGCAGGCGACTTTTCAATGGACAACACCGATAACGCGGCCCTCTGCCCGCACGGATTCTTCCAAGGCAAACCTCCCGGCGGCTTTCCCGGAGGATCATGGTGCAGTGACCTTGGCGGAACAGTGCTGGCAAATGGAGCCACCATATCGGCGCCGTTGCCGACCCCGGCCGCGACTGGGACATACACCTCTGGAACCACAACGTACATAACAGATGCGGGCCAAAAATTTCCTGCTGGATTCCTCGATCCTGGCGCGGCAGCTCTGGCCAAAATCTGGCCCACCGCAAATGCCGATCCGTCCAAAATTCCCGGCGGGTACAACTACTACCAGCCGGTCCCGAGCACTCCCGATGGATGGATCTGGCGTGTGCGCCTGGATTACCAGTTGGGCGACAACACCAAGATTTACGGGAGCTATCAGCAGGCATACAGCTCGAACCTCGCAGGTGGCAGTCCGCAGATTGGCGCGCACCTCTACTGGACGCCAGGCAACTCCATCCCGTATCCGGGAGGCGCAGAGGTGGAGAAAGACTATGGCAAAACCTTAGCTGGCCATATCGTGCACACCTTCAACTCGACAACCACTGCGGACTTCATGGCAGCATGGGCCTATGGCAGCTATCCGTTTACTACCCCAAAACCCTCGGCGGCGTATCGGACCACGCTTGGCTACACATACGGCAAGGTCTTTTCCACTCCGTCTCTCAACATTCCGGCGTATAGCAGCGGCGGCAGCGAAACCTTCCCGGATTTCTCGCAGGCTTCGATCTTTGAGAACCCCCCAGGCATATATGCGGTGAAAAAGGAAGCGCCGCAGTTCGGCCTTACGATCACCAAGGTATGGGGATTACACACCCTCAAACTGGGCGGATTCACGCAGACCACGGATAACTTCCAAAGCTCGTTTACCTATAACGAAGATGGCGCCATGAACTTCAATGCCGGCCAGAACCCAAATCTCGCAGGCGCGGATCTCCTGGGCAAACCGATACTTGGTGTGACCATTGGCTCGCCGCAAAACTCGGTTGCACAATTCGTCAACGGCCTTGCCAATAACTACAGTGAGAACAGCGCGGCGCCCATCGGCGATGCGGCCCAGATGACGACAGCGGCATTTATAGACGACACGTGGAAAGCGACCAAGCGCCTGACGTTGGATCTTGGCATTCGCATGGAACACGTGGGCCACTGGTATGACCGCGACCACATTGGCATCGCCGTATTCTATCCTAGCCGCGTATTTTCAGATTACTATTCCGGCAAATACGCTCCCGGATATTACTGGCATGCGATCGACGCGGGTGTGCCACTGAGCGGCCAACCTAATCGCTTTGTCTATCCCGACGCAAGATTCGGCATGTCCTACGATGTGTTCGGCACAGGCAACACCGTGGTTCGCGGCGGATGGGGCGTGTATCGCTTTGTAACCCAGGTCAACACCATCGCCAATGGTGCAACACCAATGGGAACCGCGAAGACGGTGTTGGGCTATAACCAGACCGGCGGAACGGAACTCCAGTTGCAGAATATCCACAACCTGGCATCTGCGGGAACATGTCCATCAGCAACTAGAACTCCGCCTTGCGGTGTTCAGGGCGGACAGTGGGGCTTGGATCCGTCCGACTACGGCCAGCCAATGACCGATGCATACAACTTGACGATCGACCAGAGGTTGCCTTGGAAATCGCAGCTTGAGGTCGCCTATGTCGGAAGCCAGACCAGCCAATTGGTCGATGCCGGCGAGGACATCGAAGGCAGCACCTTTAGCGAACTGGCCAATCAGAACAAGACACCGATCGGGGCCTTCTTCTCGCCGGATCCGGTGACCGGCGTCCTTTCCACCAACCCGGAGAAACTTGGCACGAATACCAACGGCACCAAAACAGGAAATGTGAATCAGGATTATCATCCGTTCGGCGCCGTGTACGGTACAGCGTCAACTTACATGATTCAAAACACCGGTTACGGCAATTACAACGGCCTGCAAGTGTCGTGGGTCAAAACAACAGGAAAGTTGACCTTCAATTTGAACGGGACCTGGTCAAAGACCTTGGCGACGGGCCTGCAAAAGGACCCGTACAACATAAGTGGGAACTACGGCCCGAACGCAACCGACCGTCCACTTGTCTTCAACTCCTCCTACACCTATAACAGCGGCACCCTTCATACCGGGAACAACGTGCTCAATCAGATGGGCAGCGGCTGGACAATCAGTGGCATTTCTACCTGGCAGAAGGGCGGCTACATTCCCGCCTTTCTTGGGAATGGTGTGCCAAACTTCAATAACGGAGCAGCATCGATTGTGCAGTACACCGGTGTGCCGGCTGCCGCAACGGCTAACGGGGTCACTACTGCTCTAGGAGACGCGACGTACTTCGGGACAGATGAGGCCATCCCGATTCTACCGGTGCTCACCTGCAACCCAACCAAAAACCTGGCCAGCCATCAAGTCCTGAATGGTGCCTGCTTCAACGCTCCGGCTGTAGGAACGCAGGGCGGCCAAAATTTCCCCTACATGAGTATGACGGCGTATTTCGACAACGATCTGGCGCTCTATCGAACCTTCCACGTTTACCAAAAACAGCAAGTGCAGTTCCGGGTCAGCGCATTCGACTGGCTCAACCATTCATTGCTGACGTTCGCCAACAGCAATTACTACACCATCAACTACAACGTGGACTATGCCAGCAAGGCCATCACGCCAAACTACAACCAAACCGCCGCTGGTGCGAACGCGTTCGGTGTGATGACTGTCAGGTCGGCATTGGGATACAACAGGGTCATCGAACTTGACCTGAAGTACTCCTTCTGACTGTTTTCTCCGAAACCGGGAAGTGGATGATCGGTCCACTTTCCGGTTCTTTTTTGCCGCCAGACATCCAAGTCCCGTGGAAATTCCGGTTCGGTAACATCGATCTCCGCCCAAACCGCTCTATCGTTATCCAAAAAGGTATGCTGGAAAGTGGATAATGCTATCGAGTCGATTTACCATGTCTGCCCTTCTCAAACTCGTCCTCTCTGGCGTCTTCATCGCGTTCTGCTCGGCCGCGGTTTTGCAGTCCGAGACCCAGGGTGCGGAACCGGTCGGTTCACCGCTACAGCAACATTATGACGCTGCACTGCGCCTCCAGAAAGAAGGCGATCTTGATCAGGCTGCGTTGCAATATCGAGCATTCCTCACAGCCGCGCTTGGCGAACTGGCGAATAGCCATGCCCAGATTGAAGCATATGCAAGGGCTTCAGCATTGTTCGACGAGGCATTGGCGTTGACCCCGGACTCATCGTCAGTGCGCCAGGACTATGCAACGGCAGCGTTGCAAGCGGGAGATCTGAAGCGCGCGGAGTCCCTCGCCAGAATCATTTTGAATGACAACAAGAACGACTCAAAAAGCCGGGCCGTGACTCATCAGATTCTGGGACGCACACTCCTCAGTATGAACCGGGATCAGGAGGCGCGAAGCGAACTGGAAGCAGCCGCCGCTCTCGACCCCAGCTTCCGAAATGAATACGACCTCGCTGTTGTCTGCCTGGACCTTGATGACGAGAAATGCGCTATGGAGATATTCGATAAAATCGAAGCGTCTGTCGAAGACAGCCCTGCACTTCATATGCAGTTTGGCCTGGCTTACGGTAACTCAGACTTTGCGCCGCGGGCCGTGACGGAGTTCAAGAAAGTCATCGCGAAGGACCCACACTATCCGAATGCGCACTATTGCGCGGCCGCAGCACTACTTGTGGCAGGTGAGGACGAGAAGACGTTGAAGGAGGCGGAGTCGGAACTCAAGCAGGAACTCGCGATTTCTCCGAATAGCTTCCTGACCTATGCGGCACTAGGAAAGATCGAAGCAAGTTATCACCGGTATCCTGAAGCCGAACGATACCTGAAACGCGCGGTTTTACTCAATCCAAAAAATCCCGACGCATTTCTATATCTGGGACAAATATACTTCGATACCAACCGTCTCACGGAGGCTGAAGTCAATCTTCGCCGCGCCGTCGAACTCACAACAGACATATCGCGGAACCACTATCAAATCCAGAAGGCGCATTTTCTGCTGGGAAGAATCTTGATGCAAAAACATCAGGAGGAAAAAGCACATGCGGAGATGCAGATCGCGCACGAATTTACGGATAAGGCGCTATCAAGAGATAAGACCAGGCTCGCAGGAATGTTGTCGGACAGCGCGACCTATACTGGTTCTTCTGACGCCGGGTTCAATTTCGCAGCCAACTCGTCCACGATTCATCACGCGGCGGATCCTGTGGCCGTCAGCAAGCAGAGGGCATTCGAGAAACAGCTCACACCGGCTATCGCGGACAGTTACAACAACCTCGGTACGATCATGGCAACAAAAAAGAATTACACGAACGCGCTGAAATACTTTCAGCAAGCGGCAGCGTGGCACCCTTCGTTTGAGGGGTTGGACCTCAACATGGGTCGAGCCGCGTTCATGGCTGCGAAGTTTTCTGAAGCGGTCCCGCCACTTTCCCATTATCTCCAGTCGCATCCGGGCGATTCAGGTATACACGGCGCACTGGCAATGAGCCAATTCATGACGAACAACTACAAAGGTTGCATCGACGCACTCAAAGGGGCAGACGAGAAAGTCACATCTATTCCACAGATGCAATATATTTACGCGGAATCGCTCGTGAAGACTGGTGAGATCTCATCAGGTAAAGAACGCCTCGAAGAATTGGAGTCTGCGCATCCGGAGATCGCCGAAGTGCATCGTGGTCTTGGAGAATTGCTTGGACTCCAGGGGAATATGCACAAAGCGACCGAGGAACTAAAAAACGCAATTCTCCTGAATGCGAACGACCCGGAGTCGCACTACGATCTTGGCAAGATCGAACTAGAAATGGGAGACACGACTGCTGCAATTCACGAGCTGGAATCTGCAACCCGGCTCCTGCCTGGCGATCCAAGGTTTCATCGGCAGCTTGCCGATGCATACAAGGCGGCGTTGCGTGTGGCTGACGCGGAAAAAGAACTCCATATCTGCGAAACTCTCGGTGACTCTGACGCGCAGCCAGCCAAAACTGGCCCCAAATCGCATGAAGCCACAGTTACCAATCGTTGAGAAGATTTGGCAAATTAGGCTCGGCGCAATCCAACGAAAGAAAGAATGAATTACCGTGCTTCCGTCTTGGTGTGCACCGGAGATATTGGCCGAATGCTCTCCACTGGAACTACCCCGTGACCTTCCAGCACCTGGTAAAATCGGTCCGCGCCAAGATTACTTATTTTCTCGACGGCCCCCGACGGCCAGCGGATTTCGACGCTGTCGATTTTTACAGCCGAACCGATCCCGAAATGCACGCGTAGGTCATTCTGCGACAGGTAACTTCCCCCACTGTGAATCTCGTCCGTCTGTGTCATTCCCCCGGCGACGATCTTGATGCGAGCATTCAAAGCGAGTCGATTGCTCTTGCTTCCTGCCAGCTCGAAACTCACCCAGTGCCGTCCCGGAATTCCCCGGTTCCTCAAAATCATTGGGCTGCCGTCCAGGTCGTTGATCACGACATCCATATTGCCATCATTGAACAAATCAGCTATAGCGAGCCCGCGCGAAACACGCTTTTCTTTGAGCGCGGCGCCGGCTTGATCGCTCGCATCGCAGAACGTGCCATCCCCCTGGTTCAGACTTAGAAGCTTCGGTTGGCGATAACCAGGATCAGACGGCAACTGATCCATCTGCGGATAAACGTGCCCGGCGACAGTGATTAGATCCAGCCATCCATCATTGTCCAGGTCCACAAATGCAGTTCCCCATTTGACCCACGGCAACGCCACGATTGCCAGGCCCGACGAAAACGACACTTCCGAAAAGTTCCAATTGCCGTCGTTCCGATATAGATCATCATTTTCATTTTCAAAATTTGTAACAGAAAGCGAAGGTCGTCCCGTGTGGTTATAGTCGCCTACAGCAATTCCCATCGACGCCTGTTCGGAACCGTTGTTGCTGAGAGCGGTCCCAGACTCAAATCCAATCTCGTCGAATTTACCGTTCCCAAGATTCTTGTATAGAAATTTCGGAGTCGAATCATTGGTGATATAAATGTCCGGGCGCCCTGTGTTATTGAAATCGGCCCAGATTACACCAAGGCCGTAATAGCCGTTCGGATCGCCTACACTCGCACTCTTTGAAACGTCGGTAAATGTCCCGTCCCCGTTGTTATGGTAAAGAGCGTCTCCCGCTCCCTTCAGCCCGCGTGGTCCGCATTGCACGTCGACTCCGCGATATTTGCAATAGGGTGTGCTGCCAAATTGCGGCAGGTCATCGAGGTGGAAGTCGACGTAGTTTGCCACCATCAGATCAACAAATCCGTCCCCGTCATAGTCCCCGAACGATGCCCCCGCGGACCAACGGCCATCAGCAACGCCCGCCTTGGCCGTTACATCCGTAAAGGTGCCGTCGCCGTTGTTGTGATAGAGTACATTGCCGCCGAGACAGGTAATGTAAAGATCGGGCCACCCGTCGTTGTCGTAATCCCCAACTGCTCCCCCCATCGCCAGGCAGGCTTTTGTGAGTCCCGCCTTCTGCGTCACGTCGGTGAAGGTACCGTCGTGATTGTTGTGGTAGAGAGCGCCTAAGCTCGTTTGCCCTTTCAAAGCCATATCAGTCGTCGGCGCATTGGTGAAATATATGTCGGGCCAACCGTCGCGGTCGTAGTCGAATATGATTACTCCGCCGCTCATTGACTCAAAGATGTATCTCTTATCTTCAGAAAAAGCGTGGGAAAACCGGATGCCCGACTTCGCGGTAATGTCTTCCAACTGCGGCACGGGCCGGTTTGTGCACTTCGGCGACTTGGCTCCCGGTGGAGGCGCGGAAGGCATGGGATGCCCCATACCTTGGCCATGGATTCGGCCGGTTGCAAATATCAGCACGACAAAAAGCTTGGCGCAAATTCCCGACGATAACCGGTGCATAGCACATTCATTTTATCCGAACTAATGGAAAAACAAAGTTGCGGCGCGGTGGGAAGGTGTCTCCCCAATTGAGGCATCTATGTGCAAGTGAAGGGAGTGCCACTTCAGAAGCGCCGTCTATACTGGATGCGAGGGAATCACCATGTTCGCTCCGCTCCGTTTTCTCTGGAATGCAACGCGCGGCCATCGTCTTGCCCCATGGCGCAGCCCCTATATGCGCTGGCGGGTCGAGACCTACAGCGGCATGAAGGCGGAGACTTTGACTGCCGGAGATGTGCTGGGATTTCTGTGGACCTCGCGCTGGGAGTTTTTGAGCTATCTCGGCTGGGTTGGCCGCATGGACAGCGAAGTGCATAAGCGCGCATGAAGACAGCGGACACTTTATGCGGTCCGCTGTAGACTTTATGTTGTATGAGATTCGCTTTATTCCGCCTTTATTCCTTATCGATTGCGGTGTTGACGCTTACCGCCGTGGTAGCCTCAGCGCAGCAACTGCCGCCGATCGAGCCTCCGCAGCCACTGCCCAGCCCGCATTCAGATGCACCCACCCTGCGCATAAGGGCGAATGAGGTGTTGGTGCCTACGTTGGTAGAGAAGCGCGACGGCGGCGTTGTCTATGGCCTCAAGCCGGATGACTTTGTGTTGGAAGACAATGGCGTGCCGCAGAAGATTCGCGTGCAGGAAGAGATGGATACTGCGCCGGTGGCGTTGGTGGTAGCGGTTGAACAGGGTGGCGTGAGCGTACTCGAATTTGACAAGCTGGCCAAGCTGGGACCGCTGCTCGATCTGTTTTTGGTTGACGGCAAAGGACAGGCGGCGCTGGTGGGTTTTGACTCGAAGCCGCATCTGGTCCGTGATTTTACCCACTCGAGCGAAGAGATCAACCAGGATCTCAAAGCTCTCGATCCGGGCGATGGCGGCGATGCAATTCTCGATACAGTGAGCTACGCCGTTGATCTGCTGCAATCGCAACCCAAGGAATACAGGCGCGTGCTACTCCTGATTTCAGAAGAGCGCGACCACGGCAGCAAACACACCAAGCCCGCGCAATTAATCCGCAAGATCGGCGAGTCGGACGTGCTGGTGCTGAGCGTGTCGTTCTCTCCGGCGCGCGCCGAGTTGGGTCACGACATCAAGGATAGTGGCGACGACCGGGCGATGAATATGGTTTCTGCCTTATTGATGGTGGTGCAGGCCTTTAAGAAAAACGTTTCCAAAGAGATTGCCCACATGAGCGGCGGAGATTACACCACATTCACCGGCGACAAAGGCTTCGAGAAGCGAGTGGTCGAGGCGGCCAAGCGCACACGGAACCGCTATCTGATTACCTTCAGCCCTTCCGATCCAACGCCCGGTCTGCACACGATCCGCGTACGAACCGTGCAGGATTACGGAGCGCGGGTTGTGGCGCGGGCCAACTACTGGAGAGAACAGGATCAATAGGAGTAGCTTCTAGTTTTAAGCGACTCGAAAGCTACACGTTCATTATTTCTTTTCCAGCAACAGGAGCCTCTGCCGCGCTTGCCACTCTTGATTCGGAAACTTCCCCGCGGATGAATCCAGGAAGTGATGATAGTAGGTTGCCGCGGCCGCCTTTTGGTTGAGCGTATCGTAGGCCGTTGCCCACAGAAAGTAGGTTGATGGGAGCTCAGCGAGATACCTTGATCGCATGGTGAGGGCGTGGAGCGTGATCGAGGGCTGATTGGTTCTTGAGGCGGCAAAGGCCAGTCCGCTCCAGCCGTCTGCATTGGCCGGGTCAAGCCGGGTTGCCTTATCGAAGGCGGCAAAGGCCTGAGCGTAATTGAGCGTGCGGATCAGATTCTGCCCGTGGGCTACCAGCAGGGCGGGGTCGTCAGGGCTCGTCTTGAGCAGCCCGACAAAAAGCTTGTCCGAAGCTGCGTCGTCTCCAGCATCAGAAAGCACTGCCGCCAACATGCGCGTTATGGCGGTGTCATCCGGATGTGCGTCGTGGAGTTTTTGAAAGAGCGTGAGCGCCTCGGCCTTGTCCTGTGCTGCCAGCACAGTGCCAAGCTGTGCGGTCAGAGCGGGATCGTCGGGCGACTGCTTGAGCGCTGTGCGCAACATGGTCTCCGCTTCGGGATACTGTTTGCGGGCGATCAAGAGGTGTGCCAGGCCGGCGTTGGCCTGCGCTGAGTTGGCATCTTTGGCCAGGATGCGACGGTAGGCGGCTTCGGCGGCTTCGTACTGGCCGGACTGTTCGGCCAGGCTCGCGGCCATCAGCGCGTCATCAGGGCTCTCGGGCGAGAGTTTCAGCGCCTCCAGCAGGTCATTCGATGCTGCGGCTGGATCGTTAGCGCGGTCAATCCGGGCCAGTGCACGCCATGCGCGGGCCTTGGCTCCTGCTCCGGCTTCACCGGGATCGAGTGTGGTGGCCATGACCAGTTCCGGCCGCGCGTCTGAGAATTTGTCTTGGCGGGCCAACAGCAGCCCCAGGGACACGTGCGCTTCGAACGATTGCGGATTGGCATCGACGGCGCGCCGATAGAGGCTGGCAGCTTCGCCCAGACGATTCTGCGCGTCAGCTACGTAGCCCGCGTCAAAAAGCGCCCGCGCATCGGTGGGATGAGCAGCCAGCCAGGCTTCCAGCGCGGTCTCTGCAGCCTTCCAGTCGGATTTTGTGATGTCCTCCTCGGCCTCCGCCACCTGCTCGAAGTGAGCTTGGGATGGAGCGGGGGACGCCTGCGGAGCCTGCGAGAAACTCTTGGCGGAGACGGCAATCACGGCGGAGAGGAGAAGAAGAAAGACGAAACGGAACACTGAATACCTCAATCACCAGTTTACCGATGCAGGGCGGCTGAGAGTTCGACGCAGGAAGGAAAAGAAGGGATCGTCGGCGGGGAGCAGAGGGGAGCAGAATTGACCAGAACTGCCATGATCCGGCAGTGAATGATGACGGCAGGAGATCAAACGATGACCAAGCAATTTGAAAATCCGCAAGCCGCGAACATCGACGACAAGATAGCTCCAAAGACATCCACCGAGAAGAAGATCGATCGTGTAGCCGAAAAGGCCGCGGAGAAGCCTTCGAAAACCGAGCAGGAATTCGACAAAAGCAACAGCAATCTTTTCTCAAAGTAATCGACATTCAACAGGCCTTTAGCATGGATGGTTCGATCGAAAATTACCAGCCAAGTGGCTTGAAGCCAGCCAAGTGGCTTGAAGCCAGCCAAGTGGTTTGAAGATAGACAGGTGGGGTATCCTCTCGCAAGAGCAGTTGGGTTTCCTTCCAAGCGTTATCAACTCTGACGTCCATCCTCTAAAAGACTGCGTGACGGTGACCGGTTCAATCCTTTCGAGGCAGCAGCACGCCAAGCGGCATGTCGCTATCTCGATAAGTGCCTATTTTGTGTTCGCCGTGTTGGACTCTTTTGGAGAGGAAATGTGTGCTTTTAACCTATTTAAAAAGAATTATATAGGCTTTGGCATGGGCTACAGGAAGACTTGCGATTGTTTGAAACTATGTGCAATTTAGCTATTGATTTTTGAATAAAAAATCCGTAAAATAGGACTGTAGTATTTCGTCTAGACCGACAGTGTCTCCCCGCCTGACGGCTCTGGATGTTCAGTCAAGACACTTTTATTTTGAGGATCTCAAATCAATGGCAAAGCGTCGTGGAAATCCGAATTGGGGCAAGCCGGAGCCCATTGGCCCGGTTGTGCCCACAGTGACCTCCTTCGAACAGATCGTCAAGGAGTTCAAACTCAGCCCGGACCAGTATATCCGGTCCACCCGTCTGCGTGAGTGGGCTCGCAGAAACAAGAATTCCAAATACATCCCAGAGGCTCTTCTCGAAGCTTGGGGATTTGAGATTGAATCAGCACTGTAAATCTATCTCCTGCAATGTTTCGAGCAAAAGCGCCGCCCTTGAGCGGCGCTTTTGTTGTTTGGGGCAACCGTGATGCAGATTGCGGAATTTCAACTCTCGTGACCGGCAGTGTTGCGACGCATCGACCCGCTTCTCCATCAAGACTCCTGCGCTCCGCTCCGGATGACAGCGTTATGGCGATGCAATAGTTAGGAGTCGGTCCAATAATCCCCAAGATTGAAGAAGCGGCTAACGTCTCCATCATAAGAAAGTCATTGCATGATGCGGGATTTCACCCCCTTGATGTGCTTTGCATCACAGCCACTCCCCACCCCATCGAAGAGACTCGGAGTAGCGGTCGATCTTCCGCAAACCGCGTTGAGGGGATTTTTAATGAGTGAAGTGAAAACAGATAGCAAAATGGTCATTTTAGATGGGAACGAGGCCGCGGCCTCGGTAGCCTATCGACTCACCGAAGTGGTCGCCATCTACCCCATCACCCCCTCGTCGCCGATGGCCGAGTGGGCCGATCAGTGGCGCTCAGAGGGAAAGAAAAATATATGGGGCGCATTGCCCATCGTAGAAGAGCTTCAGAGCGAAGGCGGCGCGGCTGGCGCGTTGCACGGCGCGTTGCAGGCAGGGGCCTTCGGGACCACCTTCACAGCCTCGCAGGGCTTGCTGTTGATGATTCCCAACATGTTCAAGATTGCCGGTGAGTTGACCCCGGCCACGATGCACGTAACGGCCCGTACGCTGGCCACCCATGCGCTATCCATCTTCGGCGACCACTCAGACGTAATGGCCTGTGCGATGACGGGCTGGGCGATGCTGGCCTCGAACTCCGTGCAAGAAGTTGCCGACATGGCGCTGGTGGCGCAGATTTCCACGCTGGAATCGCGCATTCCGTTCATCCATTTCTTTGATGGCTTCCGCACTTCGCATGAAGTGGGCAAGATTCTGCCCATCAGCGACGAGACGATCCGCGCCCTGGCGGACGACAAATTCATTATCCAGTACCGGCAGCGCGCGCTCAGCCCGGACCGTCCGATCATTCGCGGCACGGCGCAGAATCCCGATGTCTTCTTCCAGGCTCGCGAGGCTTGTACGCCTTACCACGCGGCTGTTCCTGGGATTGTGCAGAATGTGATGGATCGCTTTGCCAAAGAGACGGGTCGCGCCTATCACCTGTTCGACTACTACGGCGCGCCCGATGCCGAGCGCGTAATCATCCTGATGGGTTCAGGCGCCGAGGCTGCTGAAGAGGCTGTTGATCTTCTGGTCAAGCAGGGCGAAAAAATCGGCATGGTCAAGGTTCGCCTTTATCGGCCGTTTGACTCGAAGGCCTTTTTGGCCTCGCTGCCCGCGACGGTGAAGTCGATTGCGGTTCTGGATCGCTGCAAGGAGCCGGGCGCGACCGGCGAGCCGCTTTATATGGACGTTGTGACGGTGCTGGCCGAGAATGAAGCCACCCTGCCCTTTGCTGCCAAGCCGAAGGTCGTCGGCGGGCGCTATGGCCTCTCGTCGAAGGAGTTTACTCCGGCAATGGTCAAGGGGATCTTCGACGAGCTGAGCAAGGACGCTCCGAAGAACCACTTTACAATTGGCATCGACGACGATGTCTCGCACACAAGTTTGACGTACGATCCGGCCTTCTCCACCGAGGATCCGAAGACCGTGCGCGCGCTGTTTTATGGTTTGGGCTCGGATGGCACCGTCGGCGCCAACAAGAACTCGATCAAGATTATCGGCAGCGAGACGCCGAACTTTGCCCAGGGCTACTTTGTTTACGACTCGAAGAAGTCCGGCTCGATGACCACATCGCATTTGCGCTTCGGTCCCAATCCCATCCGCTCGAGTTATCTGATTACCCGCGCCAGCTTTGTGGCCTGCCATAACTTCAGCTTCCTCGAAAAGATGGACGTTCTGGAAGCGGCGATGCCGGGGGCAGTCTTCCTGTTGAACTCGCCGTACTCCGCGGCAGAGGTATGGGACAAACTGCCGAAAACCACGCAGCAAGAGATGCTGCGCAAAAAGATCGAGTTTTATGTGATCGACGGCTACGAAGTGGCGCGCAAGGCGGGCATGGGTACGCGCATCAACACCATCATGCAGACCTGCTTCTTCGCCATCAGCGGCGTGCTGCCGCGTGACGAGGCTATCGCGCAAATCAAGAAGGCCATCTACAAGACATACGGCAAGCGCGGCGAAGCGGTGGTGGCCAAGAACTATGCCGCTGTGGACCACGCTTTGGCCCATCTTGAAAAAGTGGAGTTGCCCACGGCCGCTTCATCCGAGTTCGATCTGATTCCTTCGATCTCCGGCAAGGCACCAGAGTTTGTGCGCAATGTCCTGGGTCAGATTGCCGCGGGTCATGGCGACCTGCTTCCGGTCAGCGCCATTCCGGCGGGCGGAACCTTCCCCACGGGCACGGCCCAATACGAGAAGCGCAATATTGCGCAGTTCATTCCTGCGTGGGACAAGGAACTGTGCATTCAATGCGGCAAGTGCGTGATGGTTTGCCCCCACGCGGTCATTCGTGCCAAGGTTTACGCTCCTGAAGCGGCCGGAACTGCGCCGGCGACCTTCCAATGGGCCAAGCCCAAGTGGAAGGGCATGGAACAGGATCATTACACGCTGCAGGTTGCTCCCGAAGATTGCACGGGCTGCGCGGTTTGCGTGGATGTTTGCCCCGTCAAGAACAAGAGCGACGCCAGCAAGAAGGCCATCAACATGGTTGCGCAGGAGCCACTTCGCGAGGCCGAGCGCGAGAACTGGGAGTACTTCCTCAAGATTCCCGAAGTCGATCGCTCGAAGTTGTCGCATGGCCAGGTGAAGGATCTGCAACTGCTGCAACCGCTCTTTGAGTTTTCCGGCGCTTGCGCGGGCTGCGGAGAAACAGCCTATGTGAAGCTGCTGACACAGCTCTTCGGAGACCGGCTGTATATCGCCAACGCCACCGGCTGCTCGTCGATCTACGGCGGCAACCTGCCCACAACGCCTTATAGCAGCAATGCACAGGGCCGCGGGCCGACCTGGGCCAACTCGCTCTTTGAAGACAACGCCGAGTTTGGCTTTGGCATGAGAATCGCGCTCGATCAGCAGAAGGATTTTGCGGAATTGCTGGTTAAACGGCAGGGTGGGGTCATCGGCGACGAGCTGACGACGGCGCTGCTCGGCGCATCACAGAAGACCGAAGCCGAAATGGATCAGCAGCGCGAACGCGTGAAGGCACTGCGTGAGCGGCTGGCAGGCAATGAGACTTCAGATGCACGCAACCTGCTGGCCATCGCCGACACGCTGGTCCGCAAGAGCGTATGGATTCTGGGCGGAGACGGCTGGGCCTACGACATCGGATTTGGCGGACTGGACCATGTGCTCGGCTCCGGCAAGAACATCAATGTATTGGTGCTCGACACCGAAGTTTACTCGAACACGGGCGGCCAAATGTCCAAAGCGACTCCGCGCGGCGCTGTGGCCAAATTCGCGGCCAGCGGCAAGAAGAATAGCAAGAAGGACCTGGCCATGGAAGCCGTCAGTTACGGTTCGGTGTATGTGGCTCGGGTGGCTCTGGGAGGCAATGATAGCCATGTGGTGAAGGCCTTCCGCGAGGCCGAGGAACACGATGGGCCGTCGATCATCATCGCGTACGCCAGTTGCATCGCCCATGGCTACGACCTGGTGCATGGCCTGGAACAGCAAAAGCTGGCCGTCCAATCGGGTTACTGGCCTTTGATGCGCTACAATCCAAGTTTGCGCGAGGAGGGAAAGAACCCCTTCCAGCTCGACTCGAAGGCGCCGTCGATCCGCCTGAAGGAATATACCTACCGCGAGGCGCGTTACACTATGCTTGCGCGTAGCAATCCGGACCTGGCAGCAGAGCTGCTTGTTGAAGCGCAGGACGATGTAGAGCGCCAGTGGCGAGTTTACTCCGCGCGGGCAGCTATGCCCGGCCGTGGAGAAACTCCGAACATCGCTCCGGCGGAAAAAGTTGAGGATAAAGCGGCGACTGTGAGTGCCGGAGGTGGGAAATGATAGATTTTTCAACGCAGTATCTCGGTTTGAAGCTGAATGGACCGATCGTGGTCTCTTCGACCCCGCTTTCTGACTCTCTTGAGAATGTCAAGCGGATGGAGGATTCCGGAGCCTCGGCCGTGGTGCTCGCATCGCTCTTCGAGGAGCAGTTGGCTCTGGAGTCGAAGGCGCTGGATGATGACCTCTCGCGCGGAACGGATTCCTTCGCCGAGTCGCTTGGCTACCTGCCTGACTTGAACGACTACCGCATGACGCAAGAGGTCTATCTCGAGCACCTGCGGAAGTGTAAGGAAGCGGTGAAGATTCCAATTCTCGCCAGCCTCAATGGGGCTACCACCGGCGGCTGGGTTCGCTTTGCCAAAGATGTGGAGCAGGCGGGTGCCGACGCCATCGAGTTGAACACTTACGCGCTGGCGACGGACAAAAGCCAGACCTCGGCGGCTCTCGAAGATCAGATCCTCGAGTTGGTCACGGCGGTCACCACTGCGGTCAAGGTGCCGGTCTCGGTGAAGCTGTCGCGGTCGTTCACCAGCATTCCCTACCTGGTTTCCCGGTTGGAGGATGCGGGGGCGCGAGGCGTAGTGCTCTTCAACCGCTTCTATCAGCCGGACTTCGACATCGAGACGTTAGAGGTGCGGCCCACGCTGCACTTCTCTACGCCTTCGGAGTTGCTGCCGCGCCTGCATTGGGCGGCGATTCTCTACGGCCATCTGAACCTGGATCTGGCCATCTCTGGCGGCGTTCACTCGGCGGAAGACGTGCTCAAAGGCATTATGGCCGGAGCTGGCGTGACCATGATGGCATCTGCCTTGCACATTCACGGTATTGAGCACATTAGCCGCGTATTGGCCGACGTGCGCTACTGGCTCGAAAAGCGCGAGTACACTTCGCTTTGGGAAACGCGTGGCTGCTTGAGCCGCCGCTCTGTGCCTGACACGTCGCCGTTCGATCGCGGCAATTACATCAAGACGCTCAGTTCCTATAGCCTGCGCCAAACAATGGGTGCGTTCTAGAGTTTTGCGTCCAGCGGTACTCCCAGATCCCTGAAAAGGGATCTGGGACACCAGATTCCCGTCTAACACATAGATTCTCAAGACCATATCTAAAAGAAGAAGTCCAATCCAGCTCGACTCTCACGGCAGCCAGTTCTGCGATCTAGGTCCATTATTCAAGATTCAAAGAAGCCTTAACCATATCTCTTCGTGTATGATAGTGGCATTTCGGAGGGATCATGCAGCTTCCACGGTTCTCCCGCTCATCTTCTATCGTGGCTGAAGACCACACTTCTACTGCTTTTCCCCGGTCAGATTCTTCGCCTATCTCTCTTCGTATCAGGCAGATGGATCGACCCGATTCTGACCAGCCTGCAACCTCGGAAGAGGGGACAGCCCTCGGTTTAAAGGGTCTCACCCAAAACATTCTGGCAAAGATATACTCCCCGGAGAGGCCACCGAGCTTCACCCACCTTGGGCTTGCGGCCAACCATGATGAGTGCGACGCTCTCGCTGGCGCGATCCTGACGGAGAGCATGGCGTGTGATGTCGCCGAGGCTGCTTTCCCGGAAACATTGACTGTGGATGCAGGGCAGGCGTCTATTGAGCCAATCGAGATCGTTGAAGAAACCATGCGAGGCGCGGTCGCTGTTATGGAGCAGACCAAGGTTGAAACGCGCAGCTACAGAGGTGCCCTCTATGAGAAAGGCGCGGATGGCCAGTGGCACAGGCAGCAATCTCAGCCGAGTGATCCCGCCGAAGCTCCTCCCTCGGACATTTTATCCGCGGATGCAGGGCAGGCGTCTATTGAACCAATCGAGATCGTGGAAGAAACCTTGCAAAGCGCGAACGCTCCCATAGCGCAGACTGAAGCTGAAACCCGCAGCTACCGAGGAGCCCTCTACGAGAAGGGCGCGGACGGCCAGTGGCACCTGCAGCAATCTCAGCCGAGTGATCCCGCCGAAGCTCCTCCCTCCGACATTCTATCTGCGGATGTAGAGCAGACGCCTTTTGAACCAATCGAGTTCGTGGAAGAAACCTTGCAAAGCGCGAGCGCTCCCATCGAGCAGACCGAAGTCGAAACGCTATGCAGCTACCGAGGCTTCCTTTATGACCGAGATGCGGATGGCGAAGGGTTCCTCCAGCAAGCTCAGGCGAGTTTTCCAACGAGAAGTCTAGGCCAGCACATCTGGGAGACAATTTTCACTTCGAAGCAGGCGCCCAGCTTTACGCAAATGGGTTTGGCGGCCAATCAGAATGATGGCAGCACTCTGGCAGACGCGACCCAGCCGGAGAGCATGGCGAGTGATTCCGTCGAGGCTCTTTCCGCAGGCATTCTGACGATGGATGCAACGCAAGCACCCAGCATTACGCAGACGGGGCCCGCGGCCAATAACGATGAGTGCAGCACTTTGCCTGACGCAATTCAGCCCGAGATCGTGAGCCTGGCGAGTGATTCCGCCGATCCTGCTTCAGCGGGCATTCTAACTGCGGACACAACGCAAGCGCCGTCTGAGCCAATCGACATCGTGGAAGAAACCTCGCAAAGCGCGAGCGCCCCCATAGAGCAGACCGAAGTCAAAACGCGCAGCTACAGAGGCGCCCTCTATGAAAAAGGCGCGGATGGCCAGTGGCACCTGCGGCAATCTGAGGCGAGTGATTCCGCCGAGGCTCATCCCTCGGGCGTTTTATCCGCGGATGCAGCGCAGGCCACGATTGAGCCGGTGGAGAGCGTGAAGGGAGTTTTGCAAACCGCGAGCGCTCCCATAATGCAGATCGAAGCAGAAATGCCAAGCAGTTACAGCGGCCCACTCAATGAGAGAGGCGCGGATAGTGGCGAGGCGTACCCGCAGCAATCTCAGGCGAGCTTTCCGGCTAGGAGTCTAGGCCGGCGCGTCTGGCAAAGGATCTTCACTTCGAAGCAGACACCCAGCATTACGCAGATGGGGCTGGCGGCCAACCATGACAATGGAGACTCTCTGCCTGACGCTATCCAGCAGATCCACCCAGAGAGCGTGGCGTCAAATCCCGCTGACCTCTCTTCCCCGGGCATTCGAGTCGCAGACGCGGCGCACGCGCTGAACTTAACGCCGGTGGGACTTGCGGCCAACCATGATGAATGCGGCGCTCTGCCTGTCGAGATCCAGCCAGAAACCATGGTGTGTGATTCTGCCGAAGCTGCTTCTCCGGGTGTTCTATCCACTGACGCGCCGCAGGCGCCGCTTGAGCTAATGCAGAGCGCGGAGAGATTCCTGCAAAGTGCGAACGCTCCCGTTGCGCAAGCCGAAGCGGAAACACGCACGTACAAAGTTCTAACTTATTTGCAGGGCGCCGATGGCCAGTGGATTCTGCAACATTCTCAAACGACTGTTGTGAATATGCAGACGCCGAACGCCCCATTGATGACGCTCGTTCCTATTGCCCAGGACACTGCGTCTTTCCACGCCGAGTTGCAGACACCGTCGGCCAAGGCTGATTCGACTCGACCCAGGAAAACGGAACCCCGCTCAAAAACAGCAATCAAGAAGAAGTCAATGGCAAAGGCTGCGGCCATGCCGCCCATGATCACGAAGACAAAGCCTTCGGTTTCCCAGTCCCTGTTCTCTAATATCTGAGTCCTTGAAAGTTAATAGGCGTTTACAGGAGTGCGGCGCTGGCGATAAGGCGCAGCACAGCTTCTTCAAGCATTTTGCAAGCGCCGGGAAGCGCGGCGGTCACGGCTGGGCTGAAGACTTCGCTTAATTCCGTTGAGCCAGCGCCGATGGTCAGCAATTGAGATTTTGAGGGCAGGGAATTATAGAAATCGCGGCTCAGGGCGAGCAACTGGGCGGCCTCAAGATGATGGGTTCCTTTGCCGCGGCCGGCCGGGGCGGGTTCAACTGAGGTCAGCTTGACGACTCCAGGCGGGGAATCGATTGTGCAATCGATGAACAGGACAGACTGCGCGCGGGCAACGTCTTCGGCCAGCTCCGGTGTCCATTGATGGTCGGCGATGATGCGGAGGCCTGCCTGCTCAGCGAAGCGCCGCTCTGCCCACTCGGCAAGATAAAGCCCGACTCCGTCATCCCCACGCATTGTGTTTCCGCAGGCCAGGATGAGGCATCGGGCTGGAGAGAGTGTCAAGAATCCGCCTAATAAAAGTCGAAAACAGAATAGCTCTTACTTTTTGGGCGTTGAGGTGGCAAACTTCCAAGCCTTGACCCGATACTTGCCATCTGCCTCAGACAATTGCGCAAAGACGAGGTTCTCTATAGCCATCTTACCCCCTCCTCTGATAGCGTTGACCGCAGCCTGGAAGTAGTAGACTTTTCCAGCCTCGGCAGTGAGGGATGCCATTTGTGTGAACTCCCTCTTCATCCGATTCGGCGCAGATTGCATGCTCGCGCAAAGATTGTGATCGCCAGGGGTGACTTCAACAACAAAGAAGGAGTCACTCTTGGTCGCGCCGACCCAGGCTCCATCCAGACCAAAACGAGTTGTTGTCTGAAGACTCATTTGATTGGGCATAGTTTCAACGAATACGATCAGCGCTTTGCCGGCGGTCAGGGCAGGGAGTCCGGGACTGCCGTCTTCAAGTTTCGCGTCAAACTTAACTGCGTCGTCGCCACAGGCATCCGGCAGAATTGCGGGCTTGGCCAGAGCTTGCACCGGCACGAGCATTGTTGCACAGAGGAGCAATAAAGAAATTCTCGAAGTCATGGGGATCATTCTATGGGACTAGATCGTAGATGTGTCAACAACGATTTCCCACCCTAGCCGCAAAAACAAAAACGCGGCGAGGGCGGGGTACGGAGTTGTCATGACGTTGGTCGGAAATCCCTAGCTGATGATCTGGTCCACAACTTCGCCGTCGGCGTTGACCAGCGTCATCGCCAGCGGCATCTGCCCAAAGGCGTGCGTCGAGCAGCTCAGGCAGGGATCGAAGGTGCGGATCACAGCCTCGACGCGGTTGAGCGCGCCCTCGGTGAACTTGCCATCCTTGACGTAAGCCTTTGCCGATTGCAGAACGCCGCGGTTCATCGCGTTGTTGTTGTGGCCGGTGGCGACTACCAGGTTGGCCCAGGTGATCTTGCCATCCTCATCCACCTTGTAGTGGTGATTCAGGACGCCGCGCGGAGCTTCGATTTGCCCAGCTCCATCGAGCCGATTGACGCCGGCTGTGGCGCGCACGTGCTTGTCGAGAATGAGCGGATCGGCAAAGATCTGTTCGATCTTTTCGATGCCGTAGAGAGCCTCAACCAGCCGCGCGTGATGATAGTGAAAGGAACTCTCGACCGGGCCAGCCGACAATTGCTTGAAGAGAGCCAGCTCCTTGTCCGCCTGCGGCGTTCCCATCGACTTGACAATGTTCAAGCGTGGCAGCGGGCCCACACGGTAGCTGCCCTCGGGATAGCCGAGCGGCTTGTAATAGACGAACTTGGTGTAGCTGTAGTCTTCGACGGCCTCGCCGATCTGCTCGGCAAAGCGCATCGCGGTCATACCGTCTTCGATGATCGCGCCTTTCGGATCGATCAGCCGCAGCGTTCCGTCTGTGAATTCGATGGACTCGTCTTCGTTGATCAGGCCCAGGTAATTCGAGGGGAAGTTGGCGAAGACCGAAATCTCCTGGCCAAACTGGTCGGCAATCTGCTTGTAGGCGGTCAGCGCCAATTTCACATTGGCGTAAGCATCGGGCAACATGGCCAGAATCTCGTCGCGATGGGCCGCGGAGAGTGGCTCAGTCACACCGCCCGGGATTACCCAGCCGGTATGAATGCGCTTGCTGCCCAGCAGTTCGATGATGTGCTGACCAAACCGGCGCAGACCGATTCCCGCGAGGCCGAGGTCGGGCCGGGCAGCGGCAACGCCAAAGATATGGCGTTTCGCCGGGTCGGACTCCATGCCCAACAACAAATCCGGCGACGAGAGATGGAAGAAGCTCAGAGCGTGCGACTGCACCATCTGCGCCAGATTCAACGTCCGCCTGAGTTGCGCGGCGGTATGCGGAATGCGAACCGCCATAATGGCTTCGCAGGCCTTGGCCGAGGCGATCAGGTGCGAGACCGGGCAGATGCCGCAGATGCGCGCCATCAGGCTCGGCATCTCGTAAAACGGCCGGCCTTCTGAGAACTTTTCAAAGCCGCGAACCTGTGTGACGTGAAAGTGTGCGTCCTCGACCTGACCCTGATTGTCGAGCATGATGGTGATCTTGCCGTGCCCTTCGAGACGCGTGACCGGATCGATCGTAATGGTTTGGCTCATGAGTTAAGCTCCAAAACGGGTGAGGGCTGAAATGTCCAGCGGCGCACCGGTTACCAGCGCAGTGAGCGCTGTGTGAAAGGTATCGGCCGAGGGCGGGCAGCCGGGCAAAAAGACATCCACAGTGACGAACTCGTGAATGGGACGAACGATCTTGAGCAGCTTGGGCACAACAACGCAAGGAATCTGCTGCTGCAGGTTGGCGTTCTCGATGTACGCACGGTCGAGAATGGATTCTGGCCCGATGGGATTGCGCATCGAGGGCACGTTGCCGGTGATGGCGCAATCGCCCATCGCGATCAGCATCTTAGAGTGGGCGCGGACCTTCCTGATCTTCTTCTCGTCATCCACTGAGGCGACGGCTCCCTCAACCAGGGCAATGTCGACCTGGTCGGGAAACTCTTTCGCGTCGACCAGCGGACTGTAGACCACATCAACCAGCTTGGCCAGTTCGAGGAGGCGTTCGTCCATGTCGAGAAACGACATATGACAGCCGGAACAACCGTCCAGCCACACTGTTGCAACCTTCAATTTGCTCATTGCGCTTCCCTCATGAGGTTCAGGTAAGGCAGAAAATCGGGATATTTGGGGTGATCGGAGCCAATCTTGCTCTTGTCGAACAGAGCTCCGGTGGGGCAGACCTGAACGCATTTTCCGCAGCGCGTGCACGCTGAACTTCCCCAGTCGTCGTGCAAATCTGTGATGACGATGGAGTCGATGCCGCGGCCCATCACATCCCAGATGTGCGCGCCTTCAATCTCGGCGCAGACCCTCACGCAGCGAGTGCACAGGATGCAGCGGTTGTGGTCGACGGTGAAGCGCTCGTGCGAAGCATCCACGGTGAGCGCGGGGTTGCGATATGGCAGGCTGATGTGGGTCAAGCCCTGCTCCTGCGCCAGCGCTTGCAATTCGCAATGGCCGTTCGCCACGCAGACCGCGCAGATGTGATTGCGCTCGGCGAACAGCAATTCGAGGATCATGCGGCGATGCTTGCGCAGACGCTCTGAGTTGGTGGTCACGTCCATGCCTTCATGGATATTGGCCACGCACGCAGGCAGCAGCTTGTTGCTTCCCTTGATCTCGACCAAACACAAGCGGCATGCGCCTACGTCGCCCAGGCCGTCCATATGGCAGAGCGTGGGAATGTCGATGTCGTTCTCGCGCGCCACCTCAAGGATGGTCTGCCCGGCGCGCGCGCTCAGCTCATGACCGTCGATAATGAGGGTTTTAACGCCCATGGTTTCACTCATGCCAACACCTCATTGGGAACTCCGACGGCCGCAGGCGCTTCCATATTGCAGACGCCAGCCGGACACCGTTTATGAACAATGTGTTCGATGTACTCGTTCTTGAAGTACTTGATGGTGCTCAGCACGGGATTAGGCGCTGTCATGCCCAGTCCGCAAAGGCTGGTTTCCTTGATCGTCTCGCACAGACTCACCAGCAGCTCAAGGTCGTCCATAGTTCCCGAGCCGTCGCAGATGCGGGTCAGCAGGGTGAACATCTGCGCCGTGCCCGCGCGGCAGGGAACGCATTTGCCGCAAGATTCAGACCGGCAGAAGTCCACGAAGAACTTGGCCACATTGACCATGCAGGATGTGTCGTCCATCACGATCATGCCGCCCGAGCCCATGATGGAGCCGACCGCCATGAGC
Organism: Occallatibacter sp.; assembly: GCA_049513195.1. Taxonomy (GTDB): domain Bacteria; phylum Acidobacteriota; class Terriglobia; order Terriglobales; family Acidobacteriaceae; genus Telmatobacter. Next base: position 43,601 of record JBEKWJ010000004.1, on the reverse strand, counting down.
GCATCGTAGCTGACGCCCAGGTCCAGCATCTCAGCAGGAATGCAACCGCCTGACGGACCGCCGGTCTGCACCGCTTTGAAGGTATGCCCGCCCGGTACGCCGCCGCCGATGACTTCGATAATCTCGCGCAGCTTGATGCCCATGGGCACTTCAACCAGGCCGGTGTTAGTGATCTTGCCGGTCAGAGCAAAGACCTTGGTGCCCTTGCTTCTCTCCGATCCCATATCTGCAAACCACTTGCCGCCATTGCGAATAATGGGCGCGATATTGGCGTAAGTTTCGACGTTGTTGAGCAATGTTGGCTTGCCCCACAGGCCGCTTACGGCCGGATACGGAGGCCGCGTTCTTGGCGCGCCGCGTCGGCCTTCGATCGAGGCCAAGAGCGCCGTCTCTTCGCCGCAGACGAAAGCTCCAGCACCCAAACGAATCTCGACATCAAAGTTAAAGGGAGTGTTGCAAATGCTGTTGCCCAGCAGCCCCCGCCGCCTTGCTTCGCGGATTGCCGTGGTCAGCCGGGAGACGGCCACGGGATATTCGGCCCGAACGTAAATGTAGCCTTTGCTTGCGCCCACCGCATACGCGGCCAGAGCCATGCCCTCGATGACGCGATGCGGATCGCCTTCCATCACGCTGCGATCCATGAATGCGCCGGGGTCGCCCTCGTCTCCGTTGCAGACCACGTACTTCAGGTCGCCGCCAGCCTTGGCTACCGTTCCCCACTTCAGTCCCGTGGGGTAGCCGCCGCCGCCACGTCCCCGCAGCCCGCTTTCGGTAATGCGATGAATCACGCCGCTGGGCGTCATCTCGGTCAACGCGGTCAATAGCGCCTTGTAACCGTCGCGGCTAATATAATCGTCAATCTTCTCCGGATCGATGTGTCCGGCGTTCTCCAACACCACCCGCACCTGCCGGTCGAAGTGCTCATTCAGATCGCACTGCAGATCGGGAACGGGCGTGCCTCCCAGGCTGGCCACAATGGCTTCAGCGTGATCGGCATTCACGTGGTGATAAAGAATTTCCTCGGGGTCCACACGAACCAGCGGACCGGAAGAGCACGGCCCCATGCAACCGGTGCGGCGCACCAGCACATTCGCGCCAGTAGCGTTGGCAGCCTTCTCCAGCGCTTCCCGCAAACGGTCCGATCCCTGGCTCATGCAGGCCAGGTCCATACAGACGTTTACTTCAAAATCATATTTGGCGTTCTCCTGAGAGACGCTTTTTGCTATCTGTTCGAGCTCTTCAATTGTCATTCAACCGCCCACCTTTCCAATTGCTCGAGCATGTGCTCAACGGCCATCTCGCCCATCACTTCGCCGTCGCTCAGCACCACGGGCGCGCGGCTGCAGGCGCCCACGCACCGGGCCGTCATCAAGCTGATCTGGCCGTCCTTGGTGGTCTGTCCCTGAGGAATCCCCAGGCGCTTTTCGGCTGCTGCCACCAGTTTGTCCGAGCCCTTGATGTAGCAGGCCGTGCCCGCACAGATGGTTACAGTGTGCTTGCCCGGCGGCTTGAGGCTGAAGTAGTGGTAAAACGTCACCACTCCATAGGCCTGGCTCAACGGTACGCGCAAGGAGCGAGCCACAAAGCGAATCGAGTCGTCATCCAGGTAGCCGAAAGCGGACTGCACAGTATGGAGCGTTTCAATGAGTGCGTGGCGGGCAAACCCATTTTTGCGCATGGTGCCGTTCACGATCTTCCATCGTTTATCGTCGCTGGGCAGCGGCGGTGGTATGAATGCAGCCACGATTCCTCCCATTCACGGAACGAAACGCACAGCAATTGCGCTGCCGCCAGATTCCATGTCTATCTTAAGTTTTACGGTGTCTAGCTTGCGTCCATCGGTGACCCCGGTCACGTGGATTGGTAACGTAATCTAATTTTCGGCATCAATGGAAAAATGTTCTCGTTCGAAACGCGGAAACGGACCGTTCTCAGCGGCGACAACTGATCAGATATTTTTTGCCGCCGCGTCCGGTTTGCTTATTTGGCGGGAACAAGCTGAACCTGGTAATCCCGATAGTCGATGGTGATCACGGTCTGGCCAAGAAGAACGCTATCCGTCACAGCTCGCGCCTGGGTTGCCATACCAAAGCCATTCACGTTGGCGTACCGCCGCATCACGTGCGCCGGCCCCGTAAAAATTGATGGGCTTTGCGACATCACGCCCTCGATACGGACAATCGACCCGTCCTTGGCGTCGACCCACACAGTTCCTTCGATCATGTTGGGAGCTTTGCGCCTGGGCGTGATGGCTACGGCAAGACAATCTCGCCCATCCAGGCGCAGAACGCCGCCGGGCTTCAACTGCATCTCGTAGTTTGCCGAGGTGAGCCACGAAGCTTCGCGATTGCCCGGCAGATTGATCTTCTGTTCGTTCTCAAGAAGCGTATTCAGCACGTGATTCTGTATGAATTGCGACCCGCTCCGCAACAGAATGGTGTAACTTTTGCCCGTTTCCTTGCGGTACTGTGTCTTGACCGTCATTTCAGCCGCTGGATGGGTTTCGTCCTTGCCCCGATATACGGCGTAATGTTCGGTGACGGTATAGGCCGCAACGTGGTCGACTCTGGCCTTCACCGCGGCATCAATTTGCTGAATGACCGATGCGGCGTCCGGCTGCTGGGCCGCGACTCCCATAACTCCAAATATCGCCAGAAAAGAGACAACCGCGACCACCCATGCCGCGCTAACGTGTCTGCCACGCATCGTGCTGATCCTCCGCGTTCCTTCTCTTCTAGACTAAGCGAATTCTGCGCAAGGGCTGTGCACTATGAGACAACGGCTGCGCGTATCTGCAAAATGGCGAGGCGAGTCGGTGCCGATGCGCTATGCTGGTCTCCGGTGAGTGCTTTCATTTGACAGACAAGTCACAACCCGGACCAGAACGGCGCGAAGTGCTGCGACGCCAAGTATTAGTCAGCGGCGTGGTGCAGGGCGTCGGCTTTCGTCCGTTCATTTACCGGCTGGCCCAGGAAGAGGGCCTAGCCGGGTTTGTGGGCAACGATACCGACGGGGTGACCATCGAGATCGAAGGACCAGGCGAGCGCGTGGAAGCGTTTCTCACCCGACTGCGATTGGAGGCACCGCCCCTGGCGCGCATCGATTCGCTTGCTGTGCGCGAGTTAGCGGCAACCAATGCAGCCGGGTTCCAAATCATCGCCAGTGATGCGAAAGGTCACGTGAGAACCGGAATTCCCGCCGATGCCGCGACTTGTCCAGACTGCCTGCGGGAGTTGCTGGACCCCCACGACCGCCGCTATCGCTATCCGTTCTTGAACTGCACCAACTGCGGGCCGCGCTTTACCATCACGAGCCGAATTCCCTACGACCGCCCGCAAACATCGATGGCGAAGTTCCCCATGTGCCCGGACTGCCGGCAGGAGTACGACGATCCACTCAATCGCCGCTTCCATGCGCAGCCCAATGCCTGTTGGGTGTGCGGGCCGCGTGTCTGGCTTGAGAGTGCCGGCGCTGCCGGCCTGAAGATCAATTCCGCTAACTTGCTAACTCGCAATTTCCGCGAAGCGGAAGCTAACTCGCAGCCTTTGTCAAAACCGCTCTCGACTGCACCGGCATCTTCCTATGAAGCAAAGGATACTTCGACCTCCAGGCAGGATGATCCGATCGATCAAGCCATCCGCATGTTTCTCTCTGGCCAAATCCTAGCCATCAAAGGCATCGGCGGCTTTCACCTAAGTGTGGATGCGACCAACCCCGCGGCGGTGATGCGCCTGCGCGAGCGGAAGCGCCGTTATGGAAAACCGTTGGCGGTCATGGTGCGTGATCTCGATGCGGCCCGGGCAGTCTGCGCGCTGACTGCCGAGGAGGAGGCGTTGCTCACCACCTCTGCGCGGCCGATTGTGCTGGCGCGACAGCGCGAGGGCTCCATCATTGCGAACGATGTTGCGCCGGGGATTCCCTGGCTGGGCGTCTTCCTTCCCTACGCGCCATTGCAGCATCTGCTCTTTGCTGATGAGCGGATTCGTGCGCTGGTCATGACCTCTGCCAACCTGAGTGAAGAGCCGATTGCGATCAATAACGATGAAGCGCTGGCTCGACTCAGTGGCATAGCCGATGCCTTCCTGACGCATGACCGCGAGATTTTGCAGCGTTGCGACGACTCGGTGACTGCGGTCGTCGATGGAGCGCCGCAACTGCTTCGTCGCGCGCGTGGATTTGTGCCGCTGGGGCTGCCGTTACCATTTGGAGCGCCGCCGCTTTTGGCCGTTGGCGGACACTTGAAAAATGTCTTTTCGCTGGCGCAGGGCCGCTTTGTCTACCAGAGCCAGCACCTGGGCGATCTGGAAAACCTGACCGGCCTTGAGTTCTTTCGCGAGTCCCTCGACCACCTGATGCGCACCTTTGAAATTGAGCCGCAGACTGTAGTTCACGATCTGCATCCCGGCTACCTCTCCACATCATGGGCCAAGGAGTGGGCTGCCGAGCGCAAGCTCCCGATGGTTGCCGTGCAGCATCATCATGCGCATGTGGCCGGGTGCATGGCCGAGCACGGACTGACGGGCGAGGTGATCGGCCTGGCGCTCGATGGCACAGGCTACGGAAGCGATGGAAAGATTTGGGGCGGGGAAGTGCTGATCGCGCGGCTCGATGGCTTTGAGCGATTTGCGCATTTGGAATATCTTCCCATGCCCGGTGGTGAGGCGGCGATCAAAGAGCCTTGGCGCATGGCGTTCGCGCACTTGCGCGCTGCTGGTTTCGATCTGGAGACAGCAGCAGCGCACGCCGGAGCAACGGCTGAGGAAGCGCGTGTGTTGGAACGCATGATCGAACGCAATGTGAATGCGCCGCTCACATCGAGCCTCGGTCGCCTCTTCGATGCTGTGGCCGCAGTGGTGCTCGATCGTCGCGTCGTCGATTATGAGGCGCAGGCAGCCATTGAACTCGAAGGCCTCGCTATCGACGAGGCGGACGATCCACTGGGCTGCGCGATGGTGTTCACAGGCGGGGATTGGGCCGCGCGCGAACCGCTGCGGATTAGCTCCGCTTCTCTGTGGCATGAGTTAGTGCGGGACTTGAGCGCCGGTGTGAGCAAGTCGCGGATTTCTGCGCACTTTCATGCCGGCGTGGCAGATGGCTTTACGCGAGCCGCCGTGCTTGCGCGAGACGCCACCGGCGTGAATCAAGTGGCGCTGAGCGGCGGGTGCATGCACAACCGAAGGTTGGCTCGGCTGCTGCGCGTCAAGTTAGAGGCCGAGGGATTCGAGGTCTTTCAGCATCGCAACGTCAGCCCGGGAGACGGCGGCCTCAGTTACGGGCAAGCCGCAGTGGCGGCGGCAAAGGAGTCTTTGCAGATCATTTCCACTCCACGGCGCACAATCAGAGCATGAACAACAACCAAAGCCGCGGGTCGTTCCTGTTCCCTGTTCCCTGATCCCTATTCCCTTTTTGCGACCCCCCACCCCCCCTTATATATTTTCAATGCCTTGCAGGTAATTAACTAGTAAACAAGACAGTTCCTGCAAATTCTACGAAGAATGTAAGTAGTTCCGTAAGTGCTTTGAAATGAGCTAGATCTTGCATTACCGGAACTTGTCTTTTGTGATTCGCAATTCCATATGAGCATTTTCGTAACTGACTCAACATCTGTTTTTCCCAAAAAATGAAGATTATCCGATGCGATTTTCGCAAGTTTTCTATCGTTTTTTCATCAGAATCGCCTCGGCGCGCTGTAAATCCGCCTCAGTATCGACGCCGATGGTGTCGGCAGGGGCTTCGGCCACGTAAAGAGCGATGCCGTTTTCGAGCAGGCGGAGCTGCTCTAGGCGCTCAATTTTTTCGAGAGGCGAGGGCGGCAAGGCGGCAAAGCGCTCGAGCGCGGCCTTGCGGTAGGCGTAGATTCCCAGATGCTTGTGATAGACGGCTTGGCCGCTGTTATCTCTGTCGAAGGGGATGGTCGAACGCGAGAAGTAGAGCGCGCGACCGTCCAGAGCCGTGACCACTTTGACGGCATTGGGGTCAGCGATTTCTTCGGCGGGGCAGGGAACTGATAGCGTGGCCACCTCGACCTCAGGCCGGTCAAAGAGCGCCAGCAGAGGCGGAAAAAACTCCGGCGTCAGAGTCGGTTCATCGCCTTGGATGTTCACGTAAATCTCAGCATCGATCTGGCGAGCCACTTGCCGAACTCGATCCGAGCCGCTGGGGCACTCAATAGAGGTCATCGCTACGGGAATGCCGCGCTCGCGGCAGACCGCGGCCACTTCCTCTGAGTCGGTAGCAACGATCACCGGGTCCATCAGCCCACTGGCCGTTGCTGCACGCCAGACCCACTCGACCATGGGCCGGCCGGCAATCACGCGCAGCACCTTGCGGCTGAGGCGCGTCGATCTGAGCCGGGCCGGAATGACGCCGGCAATTCGGAAGGTAGTCATGCAGCCGAGTTTACAGCAATCGGGCGACAGTGTTCACCCCGGCACCTGCCCATCGCGACCGCGCCGTCCGCGGGTTGACCTCTCATCCAGCCGCCCCGTATCATCAGAGCAGGGAGTAGCGCGCGAATTTCGTCGTCGCCCACTTCCGGGGCCGGGCCTTCGCAGCCTGTGTTTTTAGACGTTCCACCCGGCGGGGTAGCTCAGATGGTTAGAGCGACGGATTCATAACCCGTAGGTCGGCAGTTCGATCCTGCCTCCCGCCACCAAGCTTACTGACAAATTCACTTGGCGTTCATCGCTTCCATCACCGCGTCGGTGACGGACTTGACCAGTATCTCGAGATCCGCGTTTGCTGACCGGCCGGTATTGCCGTCGCATGGGTTGGGAGTGAGCGCGATGGACCCCGGCACTTCAAGATCGGAGAGCTGGCACTCTTTCATTCTTGAAGTGTCGAAGCGAATGTCAGGTAGACCGAGTTTCTTCTTGATTGCCAACAGGTCGGCGCCTTTTTGTTCGGAAATATAGGAGATCGGCGCGCCCAATTGCGCGGCCAACATTAAGGTCCAGCAGTAAGTCTCAAGCACTTCCGCGTACCACTCGGCGTGAGTGACGGTGTCTGCCCAGCAGATGATTCCGTGATTAGCGAGTAGCACGGTGTTATGTGTCTTGACGTAGGGCAAAACGGTTTGGGCAAACTCCGGCGTGCCCGGCGTTTCATAGGGCGAGATGGCCACTTTGCCGACAAAGACTTCAAACTCGGGAATGACCAGGTTGGGCGGCACACGGCCAGTGATGGCATACGCCGTGGCGTGGGGCGGATGGCAGTGGACGCAAGATTTCGCCTCTGACACAGCCTTGTAGATTTCCAAATGCAGAAAGATTTCGCTGGTGCGCGGACGGGTCCCGGCGATCTGGTTTCCTTCGAGATCGACCAGGCTCAGATCTTCGGGAGTCAGGTCATACTTGCTTACGAGAGTAGGCGTGCAGATGACTTCATTTGGACCGATGCGATAGGAGATGTTGCCGCCGTTGCCATCAACGAACTGGCGCATCCAGAGCTTGCGTCCGACGGCGCATATCTCTTTTTTGATGGCTTCTGCTTCGGGCGTGAAAAACAATTTAGGATTCGCGGTGCTGCGTCCCTGCGGGGCATTGCTGCTGCCGTAAGCGCTTGAAGCGGGCGCGGCGGAAGCGGCCGCTTGCGCTTTTCCATTGGCCACTAATGCAATATTATTCTGGGCGAGGAAGTCGCGGGCCGAAGGAGTTACAACGCAGCTCTCTCCGATCAACAGACGGCTCGCCCCCGCCGCGAGGGCGTTCTGGACATCACGCATCGCCACCAACTTCTGACCGGAAACATCAAAACTTTTCACTTCGCTCCTCACAACCCCACCTCGAATTCTCATAGAACTTTACGGTTGTATGTTGAATGAATCCACAATCAGGGAACAGTACGCGTCGACCGGCACGGCATCAGGCCAAGATGGATTGGCTGCCTCGCGTCCTTCAGTGAAAGCAACCATCTGGCCCTTGGCTGCGCCGAGTTCGTCGATCGCGACCAGCGCCTTGCCTCCGCCCAATCCATTGCCTGCGCCAAGATTTTCCATCGTCACCGGCTCCAATACAACCAGCGTCTTGCCGCGATAAGCCGCAACGGCCGGATTGAGAACGACGTGACCGCGAACGATTCCCAGTCTCATGCTTTGCCTCCGCGCGTGCTTACTTGCGTCTGTACCGCGTCTACAATTCCTACCACCACCAAGCGCGCCGGCGTTGTGTTGCCTAGACGCGTGCGAGCAATATCGCCATCGGTCGAGATCATTACGACTGAGCCGCTTGCTGCTCCCAGCCAATCCACCACTACAATCGGTTCCGCTGCGGCGCTGCCGTCTGCTTCAAGCCGCTGCGCGAGCAAAAATCGGCAGCCCTCTAATGTCGGGTGCTTGACTGCCGCAACTACTGTGCCGCCGATGCGCGCTAGAAACATATCTAAACAATCCGCAACGCGTTGCCGACTACCATCTGGCGCTCGCGCGTGAATGTTAGCGGAGTTGTGATGCCTTCGCCTGTTGGGGTGGCAATGCTGTGGCTGAAATATCCTGGACCGTCAACGCCGAGCGAGGCCGGCGATGCGGCGTTGTGAATGAAGAGAGTGGTATTCATGGCGCGCGCCATACGGGTGGCTGTCTCCACATTCTGTGTGTGAATGATGGCCGTGTGCCGGTACCCGTGCTCAGCCTTGACCGACGCCGCGATGCCCGCGTCCACGTCGCGCACGCGCACCACCGGGACGAATGGCATCATCTGTTCTTCGACAACGAAGGGATGGTCCTCATTGGTTTCACCAAAGAGAAGCTGCGTGTTTGCCGGTACGTGGACGCCAGCCGCTGCTGCCAGGATCGCAACATCCTTGCCGACGAAATCTTTTTTCACATGCGCTCGCGCGCAGCCTTTGCCGTCGCCATCGAATGTGAAGGCGGCTTTCGTGAGTCGGTCAATCGCGGCTGCATCCAACTGATAGGCACCTGCGCGGCGCATGGCGTCGATGAATTTGTCCGCGACCGATGCAACCACGAAGACTTCCTTTTCGCCGATGCAAAGCAGATTGTTATCGAATGCCGCGCCCGCGATGATGCACTCTGCAGCACGCTCGAGATCAGCGGTCTCATCCACAACCACCGGAGGATTGCCGGGTCCGGCGGCAATGACGCGCTTGCCTGACTTGCTCGCGGCCTTCACAACCATCGGACCACCGGTGACACAGAGCAGCGCGACTTTGGGGTGATTGAAGATCTGCTCGGCCGCCTCGATGCTGGGCTTGATGATGGTGGTGAGAACATTGGCAACGCCAAGCTCTCGCTCGATCTCGCGGTTGAATAGTTGCAGCGCATATTGCGCAACCCGAGCGCCGGACGGGTGCGGGCCGAAGACCGCAGTGTTGCCGCCGGCAAGAATATTGATGGCGTTGGCCGCCATGGTCGGCACCGAATGAGTAACCGGCAGCATCATGCCGATGACGCCCCAAGGCGCACGTTCGATGATGCACAAGCCCGTGTTGTCGCTGCGAGCGGTGCTGCCGCTGCTGCGCATGGCTTCAACGCCGAGCACATAACGCATATTCGTCAGCTTGAGGATTTTGTGATCGAGGCGGCCGACTTTGGTTTCCTCAAGCTCCATGCCGCCCAGTTCTTCGCGGCGATCCATGCAGATTCGGCGGACGATGTCGATCATGCGCCCGCGATCTTCCAGGCTCATTTCCGCGACTTTTTTCTGCGCCTCAAAGGCCGCGTTGACGGCTTCATCGACGGTCGAGAAAACCCCATCGCGCGGCGCGTTCGCCGGCACTGTTGCGGCAGCGGGTTTCTCCGGCAGTTGCATCTGAATGCGCAGGCGCGCCACTACTTCTCTCGCGATCTCTTCGATGACTTGTTGTTGAATTGCCATTTATGGCTTCTCCAATACTTTGCCTTCGACCTCGACGGTATCAACGATGCCCACGATCACGGCATCTACCGGCGCGTCTTTTGTGGTTGGCGTCAGACGAGCCGAACTGCCCTGCGTGAATAGCACGCACTCGCCAACGCCCGCTCCAACGCTATCGACCGCAACCACGGAGCTGCCCGAAATTTGCAGCTTGCCGTCTTTGCTGATGTAAGGCTGGATGAGAAGTAGCTTCATTCCGCAGAACTTTTCGTTCTTCTGCGTGGCGACAACATTGCCTATGACTTTCGCTATGAACATGCCGGCTTACCTCTTGATTCGCGGCAGATGGACCTCTGCCGCTTGCAGCTATTTCGGCAACACGGTTGCGAGAGAGCTATGCGGTCGCGCAATCACATGCACGCTTTGCACTTCGCCTACGGCGCGGGCAGCACTTGCTCCGGCATCGACCGCGGCGCGTACTGAGCCTACGTCTCCTTGAACAAAGACCGAGCACAGACCGCTGCCGATCTTGTTCCAGCCGACGAACTCCACACTGGCTGCCTTGAGCATTGCGTCCGTAGCCTGGACCAGCGCCACCAGGCCCTTGGTCTCGATCATTCCAATCGCTTCATTGGCCATCTTCTTCTCCTCACTTGCGGGTAAATCTGAGTTACTTCAACAAACTATCTACAAGCGCATCATGCGGACGCGCAATGACGTGCGAGGCGACCAACTCACCGACTGCCTTGGCCGCGGCTGCGCCTGCATCCACTGCCGCGCGCACCGAGCCTACATCGCCGCGAACAATCGCTGTTACATATCCCCCGCCAATTTGCACGGTCTTAACCAGTTCTACGCTAGCGGCTTTCACCATGGCGTCACATGCCTCGACGAGTCCGACGAGGCCCTTCGTTTCGATCAATCCGATTGCTTCACTCATCTGGGTCTCCTCCGCTTACTTTGCGGCTGCGGATTTTCCGGGTGCGGCCTTCTTGTCTTGTTGGACAAAAGACGGCAGTTCGTCGTGGGGGCGGGAGATGACCTGAACGCTGACCACCTCTCCGATCCGTGATGCGGCTTCTGCGCCCGCGTCGGTGGCAGCTTTGACCGCGGCCACGTCTCCTTCAACGAAGGCGGTTACCAGTCCGGAACCTACGGACTGCCAGCCGGCGAACGTCACGTTTGCTGACTTGAGCATGGCATCGGTCGCTTCAAACAGCGCCACCAGGCCCTTTGTCTCAATCATTCCAAGCGCTTGTTTCATCGCTTCCTCTCTTCTTCTTCTTTGAGTTACTTGAAAAGTTCAATGTCTTTGGTCAAATGCATACCGCACGCGTTCGCCTCATCTGTGTCCATGTGGACGTTGAGCTTGGACGTGGGGTCGATGCGCACATGCACATTATTGAATGTCACGCCGGCCTCGCCGCCGATGCGGAGTTTCATGCGATCGCCTTTTGCAACGCCGAAATATGCCGCTTCCGTCGGGTTCATGTGTACGTGGATTGCCGCGCGAATGAGGCCTTCCTTAAGTTCAACCACGCCTTTGGGCCCGATGATGATGGCTCCTGGCGTGCCCGCAATGTCGCCAGAGAGCCGGACGGGAATATCCGCAAATCCGAGCATGATGGCGTCAGTAAAAGCCAACTCGATTTGCGATTGTTTGCGCATTGGCCCGAGGATGCGGAGGTTGGAGATGAGACGGCTACGCGGCCCGACGATCGTTACTGTTTCCTTGGCTGCGAAGTTGCCTTCCTGAAAGAGCGGGCGATCAAAGGTCAGCTCTGAGCCTGGGCCAAAGAGAACGTCCATGTCTTCACGGCAGACATGCATGTGCCGCGAAGAGGTCTGCACTGTGAGCAACGGAGTGGGCTCGTTCTTGCCACGGCCGAGATATTCGAGAGCCACCTGGCGGACGATCTGCTCTACCATCGATCTGTCGATGGATGTCGCCGATGTTTTCTTCCCACTTCTCATAGCAAGATCCGAATTCATTTATTACTGCGAAACAAGTTTATCTTGTTTGGCGGACAGTCCTTGAGAGGCTAGGGCCCCGCGTTGCTTTCGCCGACGACCTTTACCGTTTCACGAGCCACGATCATCTCTTCGTTTGCCGGAACAATTAGGATTTTGACCGCTGAGTCATCAGCGGAGATTGTTTTCAGTCCCGAAGCTGAGCGGTTTTTCTTTTCATCGAGTTCAATGCCGAATGCCGTAAGGTTCTTCAAGACAGCGTCGCGTGTCTCCGCGCTGTTTTCACCAATGCCGCCCGAGAATGTGATTGCGTCAACGCCGCCCAGCTCCAATTGAAACGCGCCCAGATAATGTCGAATCGCGCGGACAAAGACGGCCAACGCGAGTTGAGAACGTTTGTCGCCCGAAGCGGCGGCCTGGTCGAGATCGCGCATATCGCCGCAGGTGCCGCTAATGCCCGCCAATCCTGACTCGGAGCCGAGAATGCGCGCCATCTCATTCGGTCCCACGCTGAGCTTCTTCATCATATGCAGAACGGCGAAGGAGTCGATGTCTCCGACGCGATTGTTCTGCGGAAGACCCGATTGCGGCGATGTGCCAAAACTGGTGTCGATGGCCACGCCGTCCCGGAAGGCCGCTACGCTCGAACTCCCTCCCAAGTGGCAGGAGATGTGGCGCAGATTCTTGCGACCGAGCAGAGCCTGCGTGTATTCGTTGGCGGCGCGATGGCTGGCGCCGTGGAATCCATAACGGCGAATGCCATGCTGGCGACGCCACTCGTGTGGCACTGCATAGGTAGTCGCAGCTTCGTCCATGAAGCGGTAGGGACTAGTCTCAATCACAGCGACCAGCGGAACGCCGGGAAGCTCCTGGCGAAAGGCTTGAATGGCCGCAATGTATGGCGGATTGTGCGCCGGCGCGAAGAAGGTAAACTCCTCCATCGCTCGCAGCAATTCATCGCCGATCAGTTGCGATTGGTTGTGCGGTCCGGCATGGACCACCTTGAAGCCGACCGCGCCGATCTCTGCGAGACTCGCCAGAGCTTTTCCTTCGCCGGCAATTGACGCAAGACATTTGCGAATCGCTGTAGGATAGTCAGGGCACTCGCCACCGGGTTGGCCGATTCGCTCGATGCGGCCTTCGGCCATTATCGATTCGGCAGGCATCTCCAAGACCCTATACTTGAACGAAGTGCTGCCGATATTTGGAATCAAACATTTCATTTGCGTGAACGATTATGAATGCTCTTGAATTAATTTAAATAATACAGTACAGTTTATGTCAGAGTCAAATGCTATTTTGACGGAATTTGAGGGTGAACCTGAATGGTGGGAGATGCGGGGAGGTCGCGAGTCAATATATCGGGAAGCGCGTCCTCCCTGCACTCATCGGTCGATCGTCTGGAAGAACTTGGCATCGTTGGCGCGGGCGGCGGCGGATTTCCGGCGGCGGTGAAATTCAAGACGAGGGTTTCGCTGCTGATCGCGAACGCCGCTGAATGCGAACCGCTTCTGCACAAAGACAAGGAATTGTTGCTGCACCACTCCGAACCGTTTCTGCGCGGCATGCGGATAGCGATGGAGCTTGTCGGCGCGAACGAAGGCGTCATCGGAATCAAGGACAAATATCACGAGATCATCGAAGCGCTGGAGCGTGTGGCACCGCCCGGAGTGCGGGTTGTACCTTTGCCGGATTGTTACCCGGCAGGCGACGAATTCATTCTGGTCCATATAGTGACTGGCCGCGTGATTCCTCCCGGCGGACTGCCCAAGGATGTGGACGCAGCCGTTTCGAACGTTGAAACCCTGATGAACATTGGCCTGGATCGCCCAGTCACGCACAAATATCTAACCGTCGCAGGTGCGGTCGAGACTCCGGTAACATTGCGGGTTCCCGTAGGCATCACGATTGGCGAGGTGATTGAAGCGGCGGGCGGTGCTACGGTCGATGATTTTGGCGTACTGCTGGGTGGTGTCATGATGGCGCGGCCCGCCGCCAGTCTGGATGAGCCAGTAACAAAGACCACGGGCGGAATCATCGTGCTGCCGACTTCGCACAGCCTGATCACGCGCCACAACGCGCCATGGATTCACGTTGAGCGAATTGGACGCTCGGCCTGCGATCAGTGCCGCTTCTGCACGGAGTTTTGTCCGCGGTTTCTGCTCGGGCATCCCATCCAGCCGCATCGCGCCATGCAGTCGCTTGGCTTCGCAACTGGTGCGGATGCCATGGTAGCTACGCTCTATTGTTGCGAGTGCAATCTCTGCACGATGTACGCCTGCCCCGAGGATCTCGATCCCAAGACGGTTTGTGTGCAAGCCAAGCCGCTGGCGCGAGAGCGCGGACTGACATTCAAGGGCGACCCCGCATCGATCACTCCGCATCCTCTGGCCGAATTTCGGCGAGTCCCGATGCGCAGGCTGATTGCCAAGCTCGGCCTGGGCGAATTCAATAATACAGGTCCGCTTGTCGAGCATAATTTTGCACCGCGCAAGGTCAAGGTGCTTTTGAAGCAGCACGCCGGGGTTGCGGCGATTCCGGTTGTGAAGTGTGGTGACCGGGTGAGTGCGGGCGATCTGCTGGCGGCGCCGGAGCAGGGAAAGCTGGGTGCTCGTGTACATGCCAGTATCGACGGAGTGGTTACTGTAACTCACGATGCGGTTGTCATTGAAGCATAGTTGGAGGAGTGATCGTCTTGTCTGAAATCGTCTCGATCGGACTTATCGAGTTATCCAGTGTGGCTACGGGTTACCTGGTTGAGGACGTGATGCTGAAGGCCGCCTCGGTTCAGCTTTTGATGGCGCGTAGTATCTGCTCCGGAAAGTTTCTCATTGCGGTTGCGGGCGATGTGACCTCAGTTCAGGCCGCGGTCGAGGCTGGCGGAGTTGCCGCGGGCGCGTCGCTAATTGAGAGGCGGCAGATAGCGCGCGTGCATCCCACGGTTCTGGGGGCAATCTCCAACGCCGTCGATATTGATCCCAGGCAATTGCGCTCGATCGGTGTTATCGAAACCTTCTCCGCGGCGAGCATCATCGACGTCGCTGATGCCGCTGTTAAATCCGCCAACGTAACCCTGTTACGGATTCACCTGGCGATGGCTCTTGGCGGCAAGGGATTTGTGCTGATGGCAGGCGATGTAGCCAGCGTGCAGGCAGCGGTTGCCGCTGGGTGCAAGGTTGCCGCTGAAGAAGGAATGCTGGTGGGACGGAGCGTGATTGCCGCGCCATCAGAAGAACTCTTCCGCGACTTTATATAGGTTCTGCAGATTGGTTGGGCATTGCCAACGCGCGAAAGGAACAGAATGGAAGGTCATTCGAGACGCAGTTTTCTCGCGGGAGCAGCGATAACGGCTGTGGCTTGCGCTTTTCGCCCACTTATCAGCCGCTCGGAGTTATCGAAATCTCCATTCAGAATTTCTGTCATTAACGATGAAATCTCGCAGGATTTTGACCACGCCTGTTATGTCGTTGCCCATGACTTCGGCTTGAGTTGGATCGAACTGCGATCGATGTGGAACAAGAACACCATGGCTCTGAGCGATGCAGAGATTGATCAGGCGCAAAAGATCCTCGCTAAATACAATCTACAGGTGACTGACATCGCGAGTCCGCTCTTTAAGACTGACTGGCCGGGCGCGCCGCGGTCTAGTTATGGAGTCAAGGGTGACCTGCATCAAGCTGCCGAATCGACTTTCAAAGAGCCGGACGAGATTCTCGAACGGTCGATTTCACTGGCAAAACAGTTCAAAACGGAGAAGGTTCGCTGCTTTGATTTTTGGCGGCTGGACGATATCGCTCCGTATCGTGCCGCGATTGATGAGAAGCTGCGTTCGGCGGCGGAGGCTGCTGGTAAGCAAGGTATCCTTTTGCTGCTTGAGAACGAGTTTGAATGTAACACCGCGACCGGACGCGAGGCTGTGCGTACGCTGAGCGCGATCTCTTCTCCACACCTGGCGCTTAACTGGGACCCTGCAAATGCTGTGATGCGCGGCGAGCTGGACGCATTTCCCGCAGCCTGGGAGATACTGCCCAAGAATCGCATCCACCATTGCCATTGCAAGAATGCTTGCAAGAACGCGGAAGGCAAGATTGAGTGGTCGCCGGTCGATAAGGGATTCATCGATTGGACGGCGCAATTCCGCGCGCTCAAGAAAGCGGGCTATCGCGAAGCGGTTAGCCTGGAGACACATTGGCGTGGAGCCCCAACCGCTGAGGAGTCATCGCGCATCAGTTGGGCGGGCATGAAGAAAGCTCTGCAAGACGCCAATGCGCTGTAGCTCTGATGCTCATCGGCGATAGGTCGGGGATGAAGCCGCCGGCGAGTTAGTAACTGTTGGGAAATGATGCGAGCCACTTGTGTCCGTGATTTGAATTTGAAGGCACAAGAATAATCAGAGCCCGGCAAACGCATCAAATGTGCGAGTCTTGAGCGGGTGTATATCGGGAAGATCATCGAGTTATTGATCTATGACAAGTCCCAATTACCACGTCCTTCCCAGACTTCTGCAGCGAGGGTCACTCATCTCAGTCGACGCTTGCGCGCAACGCGGGTCTTCCATATCGTTCGTCGCGCGATAATGCAGACTCTTGCATCGGGGATCTTCTATCTCGATGACCATGCCATCTAGCAGTCCTATGCACCGAGGGTCATCCATCTCAATCGCCGCGATCTTGTACCGTGGATCATCCATATCAGTCACCGTGTCGTTGGGTAGACTCTCGCGCCCAATCGCCCCTTCGCCGTATTGCAATCGAGTTGACGCCGTTGGTTGAGCGAAGTCTGCTCAATATTGGACAGCGCTTTCTGACCCTGACTTATAGTCGCCCATTTTGCGAGAGAACTGGGATGTGCGCGCGCCCAATCTCCAGATTTTGCGAGTCTTCCGCCCGCCATCATCTACCATAAAGAAAGCGAATGCCTGCCAAACCCAAGCTCGGCCAAAACTTCCTCGTGGATTCAGAGGCCGTTGAGCGCATTGCGGCCTCAATCGGCGATCTCAGCGGCCGCACGGTGGTTGAGATCGGCCCGGGGCGCGGCGCCATTACCGGGGCGCTCGCCGCTCGGGCCGCGCATGTGCTGGCGGTTGAGTTGGACCCGCTGCTGGCCGCTGGGTTACGCGTTGAATTTCTACTGGAACCCTCAGCCCGTGTCACCGTGATTGAGCAGGACGCGTTGCGCTTTGACTTCGCCGCGGCCTCTGAGGCAGCCGGTGAGCACCTGCTGGTGGTGGGCAACCTGCCCTACGGCATCACCTCGCAAATCCTGCTCAAGCTGGCCGCAAGCCAAGCCGCGCTCGATCGCGCCGTGCTGATGGTTCAGCGGGAGGTGGCGGATCGCGTGACAGCGCAGCCGGGCTCGCGCGACTACGGCCTGCTCTCTGTGACGGTGCAGATGTACGGGCCGGCTGAGCGGCTCTTCACCTTGCCGCCGGAGTCTTTCAACCCGCCGCCCGATGTCTTCTCCACGGTCTTCCGATGGCGATTTGCACCGCGCTTTGATGAGTTGGGAGTCGAAGAGGCGAGCTTTCTGCGCTTCGTTCGCACAGCCTTTGCGCAGAAACGCAAGACGCTGGCCAACAATCTGCGGGCCGCCGGAGTTGCGCCGGCAGCTGTTACCTCCGCGCTGGGCGAGGCCGCAATCGACCCGATGGCTCGTGCGGAAGCGCTGCCACTCGAGAGCTTTGCGGCACTCTGGCACTCACTGGAAGATTGACATCAGCGCACAGCCAACGTGTAACCAGTTGCGGATTTGGGCGTGTCATAGACCCCGTAGTCGCAACTGAAAACCGTCCATGCTTCGGTCGTATCGGCCGCATCGGTCGTGGAGGTCCAATAGTACTGACCTACAACGAAGTCCGTGAAGATCGGCGCTTGAAAGATCGTGCCGTTGAGACTCGTAAAGGTATTATTGAAAAAGTCGGCGTGATTGGCTTGCATCCGATCGGAGAGGCTCTGCATCTCGTTGCGATTGGGCATTCTCCAACTGCCCGCCACCGATCCGTCCGTCAGTCCGCATTGCCCGCTGGCCAGTAAGTTTACTTTTGCAACCGCATTCGACCATGTGTCGTTGATGCAGTCGGCCATCTTCAGCCAGTACAATCCGGTGACAGTGTCGATGATGGTTCCATTGCCGTTGTCGAGCCAGCGCGGAAAAGTGGGTGGAACCCCGGCCTGAACGCTTCCATCATCTCCGCTACTGTAGACCACGTAAAAGCCGGTCGATTGCAGATTTACGCTGCCGCCGCCTGTGCCCTTCACCGCCCAGACTTCATTAGTTGAAGTAGTCTTGACGTTGTTGACCGTATCGTTAATGTACCTTCCGTCGCTCAAGCGGATGGTCCAGGCATATGGTGAACCAGCAGGCCCGTTTCCGCCGTAGTAACTGGTCGAGGTCCAGTAGATGCTCATAGAGACGCCTGTGAACGGGTTGCCTGCGGTCAGAGCCGGGTTGCTTTGAGATACATCCACCAAGCTTTCCAACTCATTCAGATTGGGCATGCGCCAGTCACCGGCCTTCGACCCGTCTGTCAGGCCGCAGGAGCCGCTCGCCAGCTGATTGGCATCCGTCAGCGCCGTTTCAAAGATAGTTGGAGTGAAGCAATCGGCTTTCCTCAGCCAAATCAATCCAGTCAGATGATCGGTTACCGTTCCGTTGAGGTTGTCAGTGAATCGAGTTGCGGGCCAGGCAACGCCTAGTTTTTTCGCACCATCATCTCCGTTCGCATAGCTCGCATTCTGCCCCGTGGCGGGAAGAGACACCAGCGGATTGCTGCCGTCAAAGGCGTTGAAGTCAGCTCCGCTCAGCGATTCATTTGCCAAAGAATCGAATTGGATCACAGTGTAGGAGATCCCGATGCCGTTAGCATTGTTCAGAAACTGGCTGTTCTCGTCCGCTCTTGTGACTTTGGCGCCGCTGCCCACCGAGGGATAAAAACCATAGCCCGTCTTGGTCACCCAAAACTGGTACGTTGAAATCGCATCGCCCGAGGTTGTGAGCCCGGAGAAACTGTAGTTACCGCTGGCATTCGTGGCCACTGTCGCAATCACAGTACTCGTATTGGCCAGTAGTTCGGTGACTGTCGCGCCCGCTAGCGGAGCGCCTTTATACAGAACAGTGCCAGAGACCGTGTCGGTGGGTGGGGGCTGCGCGGGGTTGGTATTTCCATTGGAACCGGTGCTGCCTCCGCCGCACGCGCTCAGAACGGTAAGACTTGCCATCGCTAGAAAGAGTCTGATTGTGTTCATTGCGCGTCCTCCACTGGCCTCATAGGCCGGCGCGATGCGGCAGATCGCTCCAGATGGAAGGACTGCGGGCAGGCGTCTATGAGCAGTATCGGTATCTTCTAATTGAATAATCAGCGCGATGCCGCACTGAGGTAACGAAAGCTAACGCCGCCCCGTTCCTTGTACCTCAAGCGTCTGTGCGGTGTGGATGTGGCAGATGGCGATGGCCAGGGCGTCGGCGGCGTCGGCTGGCTGCGGCACTTCGGCCAGTTCCAGAAGCCGCGCCACCATGAACTGAACCTGTTCTTTCTTTGCTAGGCCGTAGCCAACCACGCTGGACTTGATCTTGAGCGGTGCGTATTCGGCCACGGGAAGTCCCAGCGTGGCGGCGGCCAGCAGCGCCACGCCGCGCACCTGGCCTAGCTTCAATGCCGATTTGGCGTTCACCGAGTAGAAGACCTCTTCGATGGCCACCGCATCAGGCATCCAGCGCTCCAGTTCGATACTCAGCGCTCGATAGACCTGCTCCAGGCGTTCGGCCGTAGTTTTTGTCTTAACCAGGCGAATCGCCCCCATCGCTTTCATGACCAGCCGAGGCTGCCGTGCGGTGTCGTCAGACTCGACAACGCCGTATCCTGTGATCTCGGTTCCGCAATCGATGCCAAAGACTCGCATGGGCCTGAGTTTACCTTAGCCGCGCCCTTCAATAAAACGAAGAAGAACTGGAGAAACGGACTTTGATCCCGTTTGACGCTGCTTCCGGGATTTACCTGCCGCCCATTTTTAGTGGTGGATCAGGGGCGGAGCTTCCGGCCCCGAGATCATCCTCAAAACAGATAATCCAGCAACAGCCAATACGACCACTCCAACCAAGTTGTAGACAGATGGTGCTGTAATTTCGTAAGTTGCCAGCAATATCCATAGAACTGGGCCGTAGATGTAATGTTTCCTCACGCCGGTTCCAATCGACCAATAGGTGATCGGTGCAATGAACACTGCCACTATTGTGCTGAATACCGTTGGCGCAATATATGCAGCAGGTACTAGTAGTACATCAAAATGGAATTTCCTATCCCAGTGAATCGCGAAAAGAAATCCCAGAGTCATGGAATAAATCCAGCTGAGTGTCACGGCGATCAACATCCTGGTCAAAACGCGCACAAAACTCTCCTCCATTTCTCTACCATAGGGACTGGCCTTGCAGCAATTTTCCCCCGAAATAACGGCGGCCCGGGCGCAATGCCCGGGCCGTCGCGGTGAACTGTGGGTATTGGACTAAGGCCATCGCGCTAATGCGAGTGCCCGAGCATCTTCACTCTTGCTCCCAGATCGTGATTGCTTTGTGGCGATACCCGGCAAGCCGGGCTCCTTCGGCGATAGGCCTCGTCGCACCATTGAAGAATTGCCACCTCGCGCATCAGATCAGAGAATGCAACCAACAGTGAAGGTGCAGTAGCGTCCCATGCGGCAAAAGCACTCTCCGCTGGGGGCAACCATGGGGTCCAAGGCGCGATGCCCTAGGCCTCAGTCACCTCACGTACGATACTTCTCGAAGATTCTTTCTGCATCAGTTGGACCTACCTCCTTTCCCGTGTATCGCTAAACTAAACTGCAATTCACGCGGCGTCAACATAATATTTTGCCACGATCGAATCTTTTGTTGGGCTGCCCGCCCCGCATTCCCGTCTCAGGACTTCTTAGACCCCCTTTTCATCTTTTACCTATCGCGAGATAGCTTCATGGATGAACATGCTGAAGGGCACGGCAAAGTACTGATTGAATTGATTCGCCGACCCTTGCCTTCACCAGCTATGCAGCCACTCGTCATCACGCCCAATGCGCACGGGCGCATGGAAGAGTTCGCTTAGTCTTGCTTCGGTCAGCAGTTCCTGGCGCGACCCGTCGGCCACAATACGCCCGGCACGCATCAGAATCACACGCTCAATTTCTGGCAGAATGTCGCCAAGATGATGCGTGACCAGCACCAGGCCGGTGCCCTCGCGGGCGAGCCGTTGCAGAGTTTCGCGCAGCTCTCGTTGCGCGGCCAGGTCAAGCGCGTTCGAGGGCTCGTCCAGCAGCAGTTGCCGCGGCCGATGTACCAGAGCTCGCGCAATCAGAATGCGCCGTTTTTCGCCAGCCGACATTTCGCCCATCCGTTGCTGAGCCAGGTGGCTTGCCTCCATGCGTTCCAGAGCCTCGACGGCGCGCTCGCGCATTTCGTCCGTAACATGCAGATTGGGCCACAGAGTTGAAGCTGAAAAGAAGCCCGCGATGACTGCGTCGACGCCGGTTGTAACGGCCGTTCGCTCACCAGGCAGCTCACTCATGAGGCCAGCCGCCACTACGCCAAAGTGCCTGCGCAACTCCGTCAGATCCCAGCGCTCGCGGCCAAAGATGCGCACACCCATGCCCGGCTGCACGATGGGATAAAGCTGGCAGGTCATGGCCAGAATCAGCGTAGACTTGCCGCAGCCATTGGGCCCCAGGATGGCCACGTGCTCGCCCGCGCGAATCGTCAAGTTCACATCATGCAGCACCACGCGGTCGCCGCGCGCTACGTTCACCTGACGCAACTCAATAAACTCGCTCTCGTCCTGAATTTTTGCTCCTTTACTTCGGCTTTCGGTCATTCGAACCCTCACCTGCTAGATTAAATGGGTTGAATCCCATGACTGAAATGACCCACACACACGAGTTTGTTATTCCCCTCGGCTTCCGCTTTGGCGCAACCAAGGCGGGACTGAAGAAGAGCGGCAAAACCGACTTTGCCCTGATCGTGGCTGACGCGCCTGCGAGCGCCGCAGCCGTCTACACCGCCAACCGCGTTACCGCTGCTCCACTCATCATCGACAAACAGCACCTGCGGACCACGGGAGGGAAGCTGCGAGCAGTGGCCATCAACGCAGGCAACGCCAACTGCGCCGCTGGCCAAGCGGGCTTGGACGCAGCTAACGCCACTTGCCGGGCAGTCGCTGAACTTGTCGGCTGCCGGCCTGAAGAGGTCTTTCCCTCTTCGACAGGCGTCATCGGCGTGCCGCTGCCGGCGGAGAAGATTGTCGCGGCCCTTCCGGGGATGGCTGCGTCGCTCGGCTCGGATTTAGACCACTTCCAGCAGGTCGCCCAGGCCATGATGACGACCGACACGGTCGAGAAGACTGCCTTCGCGCAACTGGAAATCGATGGAAGTGAAATCCGTATCGCTGCTCTCTGCAAGGGCGCGGGAATGATTCATCCGCAACTTATGCCGCACGCCACCATGTTGGTTTACATCCTGACCGACGCAGATATCGAACCGGCGGTGCTGGACAGCTATCTGCGCGACTCGATCGAGGTCAGCTTCAACCGCATTTCGGTGGATGGCGATACTTCAACCAACGACACGGTGCTGCTCATGGCCTCGGGCGGGAGTGGCGCGGTGGTAGGCGAGAATCATGCCGCATTCGGCGCTGCTCTCACCAAGGTCTGCACATCTCTCGCCCGCCAGATTGTGGCCGACGGCGAGGGCGTTACGCATGTTGTGGAGTTGCACATTGAGGGCGCGGCCACGGATGCCGATGCGCTCAAAGTTGCCAAGGCCATCGCTCATTCGCCGCTGGTGAAGACTGCCTGGTCCGGCGGCGATCCCAACTGGGGACGGCTGGCGGCGGCCATCGGCTACTCCGGCGCTCAGATCGATCCAGATCGATTCGACATTCGCTTCGGCGATCTAGCCATTTGCCTTGACGGAGGTCGCGCACCTGACTTCGATGAAAAAGCAGCACACGACTACATCGCGCAGCGGGAGTTCTCGGTCACCATCGAACTCCATCAGGGCGCTGGCTCGTGCCTTTTTTGGACTACCGACCTGACCCACGAATACGTCAGCATCAACGCCGACTACTCTACATAAGCACTACGGTTGTTCGATGAAGCCCCGAAGGAAGCAGGGAACTCAGTCGCTGTAAAGATCGTTAATTTGCGAGGCCTTCAGGTGGTAAGTGAAAATAGGCCGGTTCCCGCTGGCTCATAGAGCGTTGTTGCATCTGCTTGCGCCAATCGATCGCTTGCATCACCAGGAAGAGCACAAAGCACAGCGCGACGGCCCCGCAGGTATCGAGCAACACATCGTTGAACGAGCCATAACGGTTGGGAAGAAAGCTCTGGTGAAACTCGTCCGCGCTGGCCACCAGAAAGGTTGCCAAAATCGCCAGCCCGTGCGCCCGCAGTTTTCGCGATGTCCCGGAAGCCAGACTCTTGAACGCAATCCAGAAGCCGCGAAAGCAGACCAGCGAAAAGAATCCGTAACCCATGAAGTGGCCAGTCTTACGGATGAAATGGTGAATCGCGGCCCACTGTGCGTCTACACCGTAGCCAAAAAGCGCCTCGGCAATGCGCCGCAACGGAGCGCTGGTGTGGTCCGACCCAAGGTAGGAGGTGGACTCGATCACAAAAACCATTGCGCATGCCAGCACCGGGAGCCATGTGCGCATCTGAGCTAGCAACCGCCTCTGCAAACGATCAGGCTCGCTAACCGAAATCTGCGGCTGATAGATTCCGTAAACGATAGAAGATGAAGCCATGATGATTACTCCTGAAGGCCGGTACAAGGATTAGGCGCAGAAACAGCGCACATTTTCCGGCTCGATAAGGAGTCTTTCGGCTTGAACGGTATTATCTTGAGCTAATCTTTCCGAATTTGAAATATCTCAAGGTACACTTTGGTACCAGAAGATCGCTTGGCGAAGGTGAGGCCCCCGGTATGCTAGCCGGTTTTGCGCTCATCCTCAAGCACTTCATCCAGCATCCCACGCAAGCTGGCCGCGCGCGCATGAGTGAGCCGGGCATCGCCGCCCTCTGTTGCCTGCGAGAGTTCGTCGGCAAGGTTCAGCGCCGCCAGCACGGCCACGCGCAGTGAATCCACTGTGCGGCCTTGAGCGGCCACGGCGCGCATTCTGGCGTCAACTAACTCGGCCAGGTTGCGAATATGCTGAGTGTCATGCCCAGAGAGGTAATAGGTTTGGTCGTAGATCTCGACGGTAACGTAGCCGAATGGATCGGTGGATTGTTCTTGAGCCAAAACGGACCTCACACTTCCAGCGAGTCAAGTTGGGCCAGCAACCGCTCCACGCGCTGACGCACATGGTCGCGCTCGCCGCGCAGGGCACTTACCTCTTTTTGCAGGCGCTCTGTCAGCGGCGCCTGTTCACGCAGTAGCAACTCGGCTTTGGCCGCGTGTTCTTCAGCCGCCGCGCGAGCCTGCCGCTCCTGCTTGACCAGATTTACCGTGCGCAGAATTCGCTCTTCAAGCGCGGAAAATTCATCCACGCTCAATGTCATGTCACTCGATTCCGCGACGGGTTCGGCAACTGGCTTTTCCCGCTGCGCCTCTTCCGCGGCCTCTGATTCCCACAAGGACTCCGACATAGAAAACCTCCACACGAATCCGGCTTACGGCTGCGAGTATAGCGCAGTTCCAGCCTATTCCACCACTACTTCCGCAGCCTCGCCCCAACTTTGCCAACAGCCTCGACCACCCGCATCTGGAAGCTCTGCAACTCTTCCTCGCGCAACGTGCGGTCCGGGGCTTGAAATGTCACGCCCAGCAGCAACGAATATTCGCCCGCGCCCAGTTTCGCGTCGCGAAAAACCTCGCGCGCTCGCCAGTCTACCAGTTCGGGAATCTGCAATCCGCCCACGGCCTGGTCGATTTTTTCCCACGTAATGTTCTCACCCAAGACCAGAGAAAAATCGCGGCGAACCGGCTGGAAGCGGGAAATCTCCCGCGCAATCGGCTGACGCAAAGGCAGCTTGTAGAGCCTGTCGAGATATAGCTCACCCACCAGCACTGGCTCTTTCAACTTGCGCGCGGCCTGATCGCGGGGATGCAATTGGCCTAGCCAGCCCACCGTCATGCCGTCGACGACCACTCGCGCGGCGCGATAGGGATGCAGCCACTCCGGCGTCAGCCCAGCCTCTGCTGGGAAGCGGTCAAAGCCGACGGACCGCGACAGGAAGCGCGCCACGACCTGCTCGACAACGCCCTTCAAATCATGAAACTCAATCGACCGCGCCGCGTGTAATGCTCCCAGCTCCGGCAAACTGCCCACCGCGCCGAAAGAGAGCGCAGGCCGCTCGTCCACTCTCTCTGTGCTGCCGCTGAAGACCGTTCCCAATTCGAAAAGGCGCACGTCACTCACGTCGCGATGCAGGTTGCCGGCCATCATCGTCAACATTCCCGGCACCAGCGACGGCCGCAGCACACCCGCCTCTTCGCTAAGCGGATTGCCCAGCGGAACAGCAAGCCCGGGTTGCGGCGCAGTGAGCGCAGCCTCAGCCGCCGAGCAGAAGGTGCTGGCAATCGCCTCATGAAAACCAGCCGAGCGTAGCGTCCGCCGCACTTCAGATTCCTTTTGGGCCCAGGGCAGCGCGCGCACGCCCTCGCCAAAGGCCGGCAGTGTATTGCGAAAGCGGTTATATCCATAGACGCGAGCAACTTCTTCAATCAGATCAATCTCACGCTCCAAATCGAGCCGCCAACTTGGCAGCGTCACTTGCCAGGCCGCGTCGGTTGTCTTCTCCAGTCCGCACCCCAGCGCGGCCAGCACGCCTTCGACTGTTGCAGCGGTAATGCCCTCGGCATCGATCGTTGCGCCCAGAATCCGCCGCACCTCGCTGAGCGCCAGGGGCACGGGCTTGCGGCTGGCGGTGCGCGCCTCGATTGCGGGCACACGCACATCGACCAGATCGCCTTCGATCCAGCCGCCGCTAGCCAACAGAATGCTGCTCACCAATGCTGAGGCAACCTCTGCGGCATTGAAGTCCGCTCCACGCTCGAAGCGATGGCTGGCGTCAGTGTGCAGCCCGTGACGCCGGGCAGTTCGTCGCACCGCAACCGGATCAAACCATGCAGCCTCAACCAGTACATTCTTTGTCTCGGGCGTAATCATCGAATCCCAGCCGCCCATCACCCCGGCTAGACCGAGAGGCTTCACGTGGTCGGCGATGATCAGGTCTTCAGGGTCAAGCACGCGCTCCACGCCGTCCAGCGTTTTGAGCCGTTCGCCTTTCTTTGCGCGACGCACCACGATGCCGCCTTCCAGTTTGTCGAGGTCGAAAACGTGCGTCGGTTGGCCCATTCCTAGCCAGGCGTAGTTCGTGGCATCCACGGCGTTTGAAATCTGCTTCTGCTCGAGCAGTTCAAAGTATGTTGCAACTTCCGCGCCCGCGAACCAATCCAGCGAGCCGCTGATGATGACATCACGCAGCACACGCGCCGTGAAGCGTCCGCAGGCGTCTTCAGCTTCGATGAGCACAGAGAATGCCTTGGCGGCAGGCCGCGCTTTGGGCAGAGCATAAACAAGCGGCGGAAACTGCAAGCCATAGATCGCCGCCGCCTCGCGCGCCACGCCGTAGTGGTTCATCGCGTCCACGCGGTTGGTGGTCACGTCCATCTCATAGAACGAGCCATTGCCGTCGCCCAGCGGATAGATGCCATCGACAGCAATGCCGCGCAGAGTCAGGTCTTCGGCGAGTTGGGCGTCAGTCGCGGGCAGTCCCGGCAAATATGCCCTAAGCCATTGTGTAAGAATCTTCATCGATAATCCTTCTTAGCGTTGTTAGCGGAGTTAGCGGGTTTCGTTGTCTCGATCAAGGCTCCAGTTTCCCCAGCAGTCCGTTAATCAGCTTTGCGGTTTCCGTTGCCACATCAAGCAGCAGTTTTGAGGAATCGGCATCAATGAATCCGAGTCCGCGTGCTAAATCGTTCTGCGTCTCAAACTCATACAATGCGCCCCGCGCGGTTCCAAGCAGCTTTTGTAATTCCGCATCCGTCAGTCGTCCGTGGCCATCGGCAATATGGCTCGCCACCGAAACGGCGGAACGTCGCATCTGCATTCGCAGCCCGAAGGTTTCGGATTTCGGAAACTCTTCGGTATGCAAGTAGACTTGACGAGCTAACTCCATCGCTCTCTGCCAAACAATCAAATCGCGAAAATGTCGAGTCCTGGGCATGGCCGTATTGTTCTATCCTCGCAACCGCTAACTAGCTAACCCGCAAATGTGCGCAAAGCGCACGCTAACTTGCCGCATCAATCAAGAACAAACCTTCTTCACGCGAACTGCCCCAGAAACCGCATATCTCCCGCATAAAACTGCCCAATCTCGCTCACACCATACTTCATCATGGCGATGCGCTCGACGCCCATGCCAAAAGCAAATCCGGAGATCTTCTTGGAGTCATACGCGGGCTGTTTTTCCGCGGCAAATGCAAAGACCGCCGGGTCCACCATGCCGCAGCCCAGCAGTTCAATCCATCCAGATTGCTTGCATTTGCGGCAGCCCTTGCCGCCGCAGAAGATGCAACTGATCTGCACGTCGGCCGAGGGTTCGGTGAAGGGAAAGAATGACGGAAAGAAGCGCGTCTTCACGGCCGAACCGAAGAGCGCCTTCATGGCATGGTCGAGCGTACCCTTCAGGTCGCTGAAGGTGATATTGGTATCCACGCACAGCCCCTCGACTTGATGGAAGATCGGCGAGTGGGTTGCGTCGGCCGCGTCGTTGCGATGCACCTTGCCGGGAATCACAATCCGCACTGGTGGCGGCTGCGACTCCATCGTCCTCATCTGCACCGGCGAAGTATGGGTGCGCATCAGCAACCGGTCACGCTGCGGACGGCGTTCCTGCCCCGCCACCACAAGCGTGTCTTGCGTGTCGCGCGCCGGATGCCCCGGAGGAAAATTCATGCTCTCGAAGTTGTAGAAGTCGGTCTCGACTTCAGGGCCGACGCCGACCGAGTAGCCCAGCGCTGCGAAGACGCTGGTGATCTCGTTCAGCGTGCGGGTAATGGGATGCTCGGCGCCGGTCAGTCGCCGCGTACCCGGCAACGTGATGT
This sequence comes from Occallatibacter sp., assembly GCA_049513195.1. Lineage (GTDB taxonomy): Bacteria > Acidobacteriota > Terriglobia > Terriglobales > Acidobacteriaceae > Telmatobacter. Next base: position 15,726 of record JBEKWJ010000004.1, on the reverse strand, counting down.
CAATGGCCTCGCGAGCGAGCGCCGCGTCGGTGGGACCCGCGCCGAGAGCCGCGTCCAACAGGCCTTCGACGGTAGCCTTGAGCGCGTTGAAGCGAATGCCCAGCGCCTTCTTGGCCCCCGTGGGCGCAGCCTTCAGCCAGCGGCCAGAGACCTCGTTGAGCAGGCCTTGCTTGCGGCCCAGCCACTCCAGGCGAAAGGCCTCGACTGCCGCTTCACCGTTGAGCGCTGCCGCAGCGTCGCTGGCCTGGCGCTCCAATTGGGCAAAGGCCCGGTCAAGCGAGGGCTCGTCAAATGCATCAAGATTAGGAATTTCGATGTTCATATGCGTATAACGTCAGGATAAACTACCTGTCCATTGCTCAACGATGACTGCTCGGTATGAGCGGCCAATATCAAGCCAGAATCGCCCCTGCCAAACGCAGAACAGCCCGGAATCCTCAAGATTCCGGGCCGTTTTGCGTTTCGATTGCTAGGCGCTAATCTTCTTGATCTGCTTCTCCGAGACCAGCGCCGTCTTGGCCTGCTCGATCAGCTTGATAAAGCCCGCCGCGTCCTTCACGGCGATGTCGGCCAGGATCTTGCGATCGAGCTCAATGCCGGCTTTCTTCAGGCCGTTGATCAACTGCGAGTAGCTGAAGTTGTTCAGCTTGCAGGCAGCCGAGATACGCACGATCCACAAGGAACGGAACTGGCGCTTCTTCTGCTTGCGGCCGGTGTAGGCAAACTTCAGGCCGCGCTCGACGGCCTCCTGAGCTGCCTGATAGAGCTTGGATTTCGTGAGGAAATATCCACTAGCTCTCTTCAGAATCTTTTTGCGGCGGTCACTCCGCTTGGTACTGCGTTTTACGCGGGGCATAACGATTTCTCCATTTTGCGTTCGGTGATGCGGCTGGAGGTAGGAAGGCCCTTAATCAGGCCGGTAAACCTCTTCACTCGCTTTAAACAAGCCTTGATCTCTCGATGGTCGAATGAGCCGAGCTCTTTGGATCATCGGGGGCCCGTGCAACGCGTTTGCTGGGGCCCTGGAGCGCCTTCCCCTTTGCGGGAGCAGGCACAACGATCAGGCGTAAGGAATCATGCGCGCTACCTTCTTGTAGTCGCCATCGGAAACCATCAGGGTCTTGCCCAGCTTGCGTTTCACTTTTGGCGATTTCGAAGTAAGGATGTGTCGCGTCTTCGTCTGGCCCCGCTTGATTTTGCCGGTGCCAGTCTTGCTGAAGCGCTTTTTCGCGCCCGTATGGGTCTTCAACTTGGGCATTTTCTTCTCTTTGTTCGGAAGAGCAGATAGGCTCGACCGCGTGGCCCGTGAGACAGGAATCTCCCTGCCCTCTTGAGGCTTCAACTAGTATAACCCAAATCAGACACCCATAGCAGCTATTCGTATCTGCGCGTCTGGAAAACTGCTGCGTTTTCCCTCGGTGCGATTGCGGATGTGCGTCCGGATTACGACTCCATTATGGCGATAATCCAAGCCAGGAAACAAGCGTGCTCAGGATATGCATAAGAGTTTATGATCCCGCCGGAGATGGAGCCGAGGATGGCTGCGTTTTAAACCGAATCGCTGAAAATGCTTTAAAATTAGGCATGGTTAGTGATCATCGTAAACACTTTCTTTTCGTCAGCGATTTTGATCAGACATTAACGTTCAACGATAGTGGCTATGTTCTCAGCGAAATGCTCGGCATCTCCGTGGATGAGTTCGAGCAGAAAGCCAAGGGCATGGCCAAGCTGAACCTCGTGCAGCAGGGCGCGGAGCTTTCTTATCTGCTCCTGCATGATCCGGCCTTTCATTCCAAGGTGCGGCGCGAACATCTGTTTGAAGTCGGCAAGCACATCCGTCTCAAGGAAAACATCAAGCAGGTTTATGAAATCCTGGACCATCGGATCGACGGATTCCATTTCGAGTTTTATGTGCTTTCGGCGTCGCCGGTGGAAGTGATCCAATCGGCGCTTGAGGGGATTGTGCCGCAGGACCACATCTTTGGGACGGAGTTCAAGTACAAGCCGTCGGGCGAGATCGAAAGCCTGGTGCGGGCCACGGCCGGTTATGGAAAAGTCGCGCGGCTCGAACAGCTTGAAGACGCGCTCGGCGTTCCTGCCGACCATGTGGTTTACGTCGGGGACGGCAGCTCCGATATTCACGTAATGCTGCAAGTCAATCGACGCGATGGCTTCACGATTGCGGTTTCGGAATCGAAACTGGTGGCGCAGATCGCCAAGCGGACAGTGCTCAGCGACAATGCGCTGCCAACGCTGGTGCCGATTCTTGAGGATATTGCTGGCTGGCAGCGGCCGCAGATCCGCCAACTCTTCGAGTCCTACGGCTTCCTGATTCAAGGATGGGATCGCGTGCAGACTGACTGGGTCACACTTCGCCCAAGTAGCGCGACGGCAGAGAGAGGAAGCGCGGTCCAATGAAGTGGGGATTCATCCGGGCATGATCTTTGGCTGGTATTGCGGTCTGCGAGACCCTCCCCAGCGACAATTTGATTGGGCTATCGTGAATGCGGTTCCGATCAAACTTGTCCACCGCTCCCCAAAAGGTAATCACGCTAAGGGTTCATCTCGCGGGAGTCGAGCTTCAAGAACTCCAGAATCTCCCGTTTGATTTTCTCGTAGTTCTGAAGGTTGCCTGCATAATTGTCAGACATCGGGATGGACCCGTGCGAGGAAAGAATGACCAGGCGATACACAAGCACATTATTTTTGGCAGAGCTGGTTTCCAAGCCGATCCCGGCAATATCGCTGAACGGAATCGTGCCGCTGGCGATACGAAATAGGCGTTGCCGATTCCACATGGCCTGTTGGCGACCGGAATCAAAAGTGACGACTTCCCTGCGCCAGAACAGCAGGGCAAAAATCCCGATGAAACCTGCAACCACATAGTAGACGGACCCGGCTTGGATGACGATCGTCCGGTAAAGAAAAAGCAGTGCTACGCAAGACAGAAAGATGGAAACCAGGATACTACTGTCGACGATCACCAATTCCTGGTTCGTCTTGCGCAGGATGTGCATAGTCACATTATGGCATGAACATGAAATGGTCGTTTTTTGAAGCGACAATCCGTGAATACGCTCCGACGCGATTCACCAATCACAGATAATCCGTCCAGGCTATCATGCGATAGGCGGGAGAGCCCGGACTACCCTTACGAATTGGAATGAGTTTATGAGCTAACTTGATCAGTATTGCGCTCATTGAAGGCGTAATACTGAGTTACTCAGGTTATAAGTCACGGGAGCACCGCAGATGTCACTCAAATACTCACAATAGGCTCAAGCAATGAAGAGCTATATTTCCGGGGCGAAGTTGATACCGTACCCATCGAGGCATAGACTCAGTGCTCTTTTCCTCGTAAAATTACGCATAAATGAATGGGAGTGCACTCCCTCAAAGCTATTTGTCGATTGACAACTTGAACACACCGTCCAAATTCGCTCGCATCGCATTAGAGAATCTCTTCGAGATATCTCCGGACGCCATTGTCGTCACCGATGCCGATGGGTTGATCCGCGAAGCAAATCCTCGAGCGACGGAGCTTTTTGGCTACACCCATGAAGAACTAATCGGGAAGAAGGTCGACGAACTGGTCCCGAAGCGCTTGAGAGAGCGCCACCCAAGCCATCGTGAAAACTACAACGCACACCCGCGTGAACGCCAAATGGGCGCGGCGATGGAACTATCCGGCTTGCGGAAGGATGGGGCCGAATTTCCGGTGGATATCATGCTGAAACCGCTGGAAACAGAAGATGGTCCAGCCGTGCTCGGCTTTGTTCGTGACGCCACAGAGCAGCGCGCAGCCCAAAATGCCATGCGAAACCAGGACCAGCAGATGCGGTCCATCGTTGAATGCGTGCGTGACTATGCCATCTTTCTGCTGGACAGTGAAGGCTATATTCTCACGTGGAGTCTTGGCGGTGAACGCATCAAGGGCTACACCCCGGACGAAATCATTGGCAAGCATTTTTCGCGATTCTTTACTCAAGAGGATCTGGAGCGGGAGCATCCCAAAGAGTTGATGCGTCTGGCGGCGGAGCGCGGGCGATTTGAAGAAGAAGGCTGGCGAGTGCGCAAGGATGGTTCGCGCTTCTGGGCTGACAGCATCCTCACGGCGATACGTGATACATCCGGCACGGTGACCGGATATGCCAAGGTGACGCGGGACTTCACCGATCGCAAGCGCGCGGAAGAAGCGGTGATGATGCAGTTGACCAGTGTCCTGCTGGCCAACATGGATGTGCGCAACCTTCTCGGCGCGATTTCCGCAAGTCTCCATGAAGTGATTCCTCACGATGCCGCCACGCTAGGGTTGTATGACTCAACTGCCGATTTATTGGTGGTGCAATTCCTGGGCCCCGAAAGAGAGGAATATCGCCGCGACGACATACGCCTTTCAGTTGAAGGCTCGCCCGCGGGCGAGGCATTTCGAACGCGAGAGCCGGTTTTGCAAGATCAGATAAAGGGTTCTCGCTTTGCCGAAGCGTCCGTGCGCCATTTCACAGAGCTTGGAATGCAATCGGGTTGCTGGGTTCCTTTGATCCACCGCGGCGAGGCAATAGGAGTTTTGGCTGTGGCCAGCCGGCTCGAATCCGCGTTCGTCCAGCGCGACGCCGAATTGCTAACCCAGGTGGCAAGCCAGGTCGCAATTGCCGCAAACAATGCAGTGACGTTTCGACAGATTGCCGAGTTGCGCGACCGGCTCAGACTAGAGAAACAATACCTCGAAGAAGAGATCAATCTAGAGAATCAATTCGAGGACATCGTGGGGGAGAGCACCGGACTTAGACAGGTGCTAAGAGATATCGAGACCGTGGCGCCTACCGACGCAACGGTATTGATCCAAGGGGAGACGGGCACCGGCAAAGAACTCCTGGCCCGTGCCATTCATCGGCTTAGCCCGCGTAATGAGCGCACATTTATCAAGGTAAATTGCGCTGCGATTCCGGCGGGACTGCTGGAAAGCGAATTGTTTGGCCATGAGAAGGGAGCTTTCACTGGCGCCATCGCGCGCAAAATGGGCCGTCTGGAGTTGGCTCATGAAGGGACGCTGTTTCTGGATGAAGTGGGCGAATTGCCGCTGGATCTGCAACCGAAACTATTGCGCGCAATACAGGAGAGGGAGATCGAGCGGCTGGGCGGAACCAGGCCTATCAAGGTCGATGTGCGCATGATCGCCGCATCCAACCGCGATCTGGCGAAGATGGTTGCGAACAAGGAGTTCCGTGCAGATCTTTACTATCGCCTCAAAGTTTTCCCAATTCAAGCTCCTCCCCTGCGTGAACGAATCAACGACATCCCTATTTTGGTGCGACATTTCGTCAGTCTGCACAGCCGGCGCATGGGTAAGAATATCGAGACGATATCTGATGCAACGATGGAAGCATTGAAGCGATGGAAATGGCCGGGGAATATTCGCGAGTTAGAGAATTTTCTTGAGCGGGCGGTGATTCTCACTCGCGGTTCGGTCCTTTATATTCCCGTGACGGAGCTGAAAATTGAAGAGCAGGACGAAAGCCCCGTTCTTGAAGGATCGACCCATGAAAGCGCCGAGAGGGAGCATATCCTGCGGGTACTGCGCGATGCGAAAGGCGTGATCGCGGGTACCGATGGAGCAGCCGCACGCCTGGGTCTCAAGCGCACTACATTAAATTCAAAAATGAAGAAGCTCGGCATCGTGCGGAGTGACTATATTTAGTCTGGATGACGATATTTCGTCATCGTCACGTCGTCATTCGTCTGGCAAAGTCTGAGCATAAACTGAATGTTTGCACAGAATAAATCCTTTCCTTTCATATGGATAATTTCGTGCCAGCCAACGCCAAAACCGTTTGGCGCGACGTGTGCCTATAGGTAGGCATGACGCTAAGGATTACAGTTCACGAGGAAGAAAGCCTGATCAAGCTCACCCTGGAAGGACGGCTCACGGGGCCGTGGGTGACTGAACTGGACAAGGCGTGGAGAGAAACTGCCCCGCGCCTTGGAAGCAAAAAACTGCATTTGAATTTGTACGATTTGACTTTCTCGGATGAAGAAGGCAAGCAAGTGCTGAGAGAAATTGTTACGCAAACCAGCGCAGAGATTTCTTCCAGCACACCTTTAACAAAGTTCCTCGCACAGGAAATCAGTACCCCCAAAACAAACTGAGTTCAATCGGAGGCCATTCATGGAATCGATGCGTGAAGGAAATTGCAGGAGCCAGGCAAAACGTCCCGGCGAATTTTTCAGCAAGCTGCCATCTGCTGCATTAGAGGACTTTTCCTTGATGGAGCGTCCGTCGTCCTATGCGGCCAATGTATTGCTGTTCACTGAGGGAGAACCGGTAAGAGCCCTCTTCGTCATACTTGAGGGCGAGGTGCGCTTGTCGATCAACTCCAGCGACGGCAAACGTTTGAGCCTGCGCATCGCCAGGCAAGGCGACATCATCGGCCTGTCGTCGGCGCTTTCCGGCACGCCATACGACATGACAGCCGAAACGCTATATCCTTCAAAAATTGCTCCAATCGAACGGCGCGAATTTCTGAATTTTCTGACGCGCCATCCAGACGCCTACCAGTCAGTCACAGAGGAACTGGGCCGTCAGATGTCACTGGCTTGTTCGCAGTTGCGCACGCTGGGGCTTTCCTCATCCGCACCCGAGAAACTCGCGCGCTTGCTGCTGGAGTGGAGCGATCGCGGTCAAGCGAAGGAAAGCGAAAGCCGCCTCCGCTTCTCACTGACACATGACGAGATCGCAAATTTCATCGGCACTTCGCGGGAAACGGTGACACGCACGCTAAGCAACTTCAAGAATCGTCACCTGGTGGCTTTCCAAGGGTGCATGATGACAATTCCGAACCGCGCAGCGCTGGCAGACTATGCCCACGCACAGGCCTGACGTTGAAGCCTTTTCCTGGATGATACATAAACTTAAATTAGTCGTTTATTGGTCGATCGAATTCAACACGGCGGAGCTCGTTGGGCCGCCGTGTTGGATTTTGCTTTCCGATAGGGGAGTACAAAGACGGCGATGGCCAAGCGTTATCGCAAGGCAGCCGACCACGACTCGGCTATTTCACAACTCCGCCTTCTGGAGAGACCACCACACCGACGCAGCCTCCAGTGACGCCTCGACAGTCTGTGCATTCGTGTAATGGGAAATCGGCTTGCCTAAGCCCCAACAGGCCGGAGACCGACTCGTATCGCCAAAGCACCATGCGCTTGTCAGGATGGTATTCATGATGGCATTGCCATCTATGTTCTCTTTAAACTATTGATTCTAATAATTTAATGGCTCCGCAGGTAGGACTCGAACCTACAACCCTTCGGTTAACAGCCGAATGCTCTGCCATTGAGCTACTGCGGAATGCTTTGCGTTAAATTGTCCTCTATCAAGGTAGCAGAGAGCGCGGGGTGCGTCAAAATTTCGCAGGATGTGGCGCGCTTGGACCTAAGGGGTGGTGCCGAATTGCGTCGGAGTGCGGGGCCGGAGGCCAATTGCTCACCAAACGTACTGAAAGCCCACGCAGGCGATACGATAGAAGAAGAGAAAAGGAGAAGCCATGTCCCGGATTTCCCGGTTGGATCGCAGCGAAGTAGGAACTGAAATGGCGACGCTCTACGACAAAATCTATGCCGTGCGCGGCAATGTGCCCAACATGTTCCGGGTCATGGCTCACCGGCCTGAGATTTTCAAGACAATGCAGGCACATTTTGCGGCTGTCCTTTCGACGGGAACGGTCCCGGCCAAGCTGAAAGAACTGATTATTGTGCGCACCAGCCAGGTGAACGAGACGCCCTATTGCCTGGCCAGCCATACCATTCTTGCCAAAAGCCTGGGATGGACCGACGACCAGCTCACACACCTGGCCGACTGGCCGCAGCGTGATGATTTTACCGCTGCCGAGAAGGCCGCCTTAAAGCTGGCCGAAACTGTCACTCGCGACTCGAACGCGGTCTCGGATGAGCAGTTTGCCGAGTTGCGCGGTTTCTACTCGGAGGGCGAGATCGTAGAGTTGCTATGCGCCATTGGCCTCTTCAACTACTTCAACCGCTTTAATAATGCGCTCAAAATGGAATCGACCAAACCCGGCGAGGGCGGCTGTCCGCCGGCGGAATCAATTTGATTCTCTTATTCAAGCTCATGATCGTGCAGAATGGATCGGCCTTGATGGGACGATCCATCTGTGCCCGTAGTTTTTCTTGAGTCACCGCAAGCGGCACAATTCAAAAATGCCTTTAACCAATTCACAAAGGAGTTATCTGTCCGCATGAAATTGAAATTGCCCGATGGACCATTTCGCGCCTACCTCTTCGACTGCGACGGCACCATTGTCGATTCTATGCCGCTGCATTACATTGCCTGGAAAAAGGCGCTTGGGGAATATGGTTGTGACTTTGACGAACAGCTGTTTTACTCCTGGGGCGGCAGACCCACTCGCGAAATTATCTCCTCGCTGAACGAGATGAACGGGCTGAACATGCCTGTCGAAGCCGTTGCCGTCGAGAAAGAAGAACTCTACTTTAATCTGCTTTCTGATCTCAAGCCAATCCCAGAGGTGATCGAGATTATCGAGGCCGAGCATGGCCGCATTCCCTTTGCGGTGGTTTCGGGCGGCAGGCGGAACTCGGTGGTTCGAGCGCTGAGTTCGCTCCATCTCATGGAAAAATTCGAGACGATCGTCGGTTCGGAAGACTATACGAATAGCAAGCCGGCCCCCGATTCCTACCTGCTGGCCGCCAGGCGGCTCGGGGTTGCGCCCAAAGATTGCCTGGTCTTTGAAGATACGGATATGGGCATTGCGTCTGCAACCGCTGCGGGAATGGCTTCGGTAAAGGTTGCAGCGCCATGGGAAAGAAACTGAATGGGGCGAGAGCATGAGCATCGGAATGCTCTACCTATAGCCGTTTGATGAACGCCTCTGCTTCTTTCAACTGCGGGAATAGCTTCTCGTCAGCTTTGAAGTCTCTGGAATGTACGCACCGCCGCAGGCCACGCCGCGTGACCGGGTGCTTAAGGTGCAGCATTTCGTGATAGAGCAGGTATTCGACTGCGTAGCGTGGACTTGACGGGCGGTCGAAGACGCGGCTCACGACGATGGTGTTAAGGGCGGCGTCGTAGTGGCCGAGAGCCCGCTTGGCCATGCCCTCGCTCCATGTCAAGTCAGGCCGTCCCAAAAGGCCGTCGAAGAAGCGCACATTAAGCGAGTCGAAGACCTCTTCGAGGTTGTAGAAGTGGCCTTGGGGGCCGAAGAAGCGCTTGTTGCCCCGTGCGCCGCGAATCAGTTCGGTCTGGCGGACGACAGCGGCGCTCGATGAAAATCGCTTGTAGCGCAACTCTTGCGCCGGGTCGAGTTTCTTTTTGTCATAGAGCTTGGCCAGAAGTATGTGGGCAATAGCATGAATCACGGATTCGGGCGCGCCTTCCAGAAGGTCAGAAAGGTTGACAAGAATCTGTCCTTCGCGCAGCCGTATCGTGGTGTTCAGCGAAGTAAATCGCCGAAAACGCAGCACAATGGGCGGCATCGGCGCCCTGGGGCGCAAAGCGCGGTATTCCTCTTGAAAGATGGGGATAAAATCTGTAGCCACTGAGTACAGTTTACAGTGCGCGGTGATCGGTTGTAGTTGCGAATCGCCAGGGTCGAATTACCGTCATTGATGCGCAATCCTCCCAAATCGTGTTCGCAACCAGCGCGTCAACAAATAGAGGGAGAATTAATGCTTTGGCTGATGATTGTGCGGAAAACCTGCGCAATTCATCAAAAAGCAAAAGAAATAGAGTATCCCACAATATTCAAATGATCCGCGATGCAGAGTGAAAATGCGTCATGCAGACAACGGATCGCTGGATCGCGAGAACCACACCTACCGCCGTTGCCAGCAGCCTGCCCCGGACTGAATCAGAAACTTCCATGCAGAAGGTTGTGAAATTTGCCGCCGAACTGGGTGGGAAGGTGTTCTCTAAGTTATTGATTTATTTGGTGGACCTGATCGGGATCGAACCGATGACCTCTTCCATGCCATGGAGCAGATCAAACCGCAAAGCATAGACGGCACAGTACTTACGAACCGGCATAACCGGCAAAAACGGCCCACTGGGCGCTATTTGCGGGCAAAATGCGGGCAAAACATCAACCAAGTGGCCAACGGGCTGATCGTGTGGAATCAGCCCAGCACGTCTTGAAGAGTCATTCCAAACGGGACGAACAGGCTCAACTAGAGCATTTTAGGAATTACTGTAGACCATGAATGCAGTGATTGAACCATGCCTTTGAGTTGTCTGGGGTGATCATCTGGATGGCATTGGCGATGGCTATTTCCAGCGCCTCTTTGGTTCTTGCTTTGGCTGAACGAAGGATTTGCTTGAGCTTTGACCATGCTTTCTCGATGGGGTTCAGGTCAGGCGAGTAGGGCGGCAGGTAGAGTACTTCCGCCCCTGCTTTCTTGATCAATCGACGCACCCCCTTGATCTTGTGTGAACTCAAGTTATCCATCACGACTACGTCGCCGGGCTTGAGCGCCGGGCACAGGATGTGCTCAACGTAGGCCAGAAAGATGTCGCCATCGGTGGCCTCTTCGATGGTCATCGATGCAATGATTCCGCGCAGGCTCATGGCGCCCAGAATGGTCATGATTTTCCAGCGTCCGCCGGGTGTTGTTTCCGAGATGCGCGCGCCTCCGGCGCTGCGCGCATAGAGCCGCGTCATCGAGGTCGTGACCCCGCTTTCGTCCAGGAAAATCAGGTGTTCCGGAGAGATCGTCGCGATTTGAGAGACAAACTCCTCGCGCTGCTTGCGATTGGCTTCGGTATCGCGCTCGGTGGCGTGGAGCGACTTTTTTTCAGTCGCAGTCCCAGTTTTCCGAGCAACTTCCAGACCTGGGGCAAGCTGAGCGAAACCCCCGCCTGGTCAAGTAACTTCTGCTGCACTTCGGCCAGCGTCAGATCGGGCTGCTGAACAAACCAGGCCTTCACTTGTTTCTTCGCCTCGACTCCGGCGTGTGGTTTGCGTCCTGGCTTGTGCGGAACTCGCTCGGATTGGCCGGTGCGGTTGCGCGCAGCGGAAATCTTCTTCGCCCAGCCAACGCTCACCAGAAAACGACTTGCCAGTTCCTCCAGCGTTCCCTCGCCTTGATCGTGGGCGAAGAGCAATTTACGGCGCAGATCATCTCCAAGGGGTTTACCCATATCTGTGTTCGCCGCAGAGTCTCGCCAAGGACAGTCTATACTATTTGCTAAAATGCTCTAAGCCCTTCAAATTATAGGAGAGTGAACATTCGTCCCTCTGCTGGGCAGGGGCAATTCTGAGAGATGAGACATTGGAGTCGGGCTGAGGCGCTGCCTAAGTGACGTTAGTTTGAGTCGAACCTGACATCGACATTTAGAACACCCAACTTACTGATTCCGAGAATGCCAGCAATTCAAGCAATGCCACGATTGCCAGGTTTGGGTGCAAATCGCGTACAAACAATTCCCACAAGTGCCGAACCACCAACAGCTTCATCTTCCAATCCGTTCAGCGGACCATCTGAAGAGTTCTCCATCGTTTAACATCAAACCGGCTACGTCGAAGATCGTCTTCTGACGAGGACTCGAGATACTGCCGATGGGTTCGGTCAAGATAGCCATGCCGGAAAGTTTAATGGGCGCGAAAGCCTTAGGCCATCCATCGAAAGGTTGATCCCAGGGTTCTAACCCCATGCATCAAATGAGCGGTTAGTCGGCAGAAAGCAGCCTGGGTTAGGAGCCGCGCAGACGACTTGGTAAGTAGATCTCCACCAATCGGTGTGCCTCAGTTTCGTCCGTCAGGTGGAGGCGGGCACAACAGACATACTGCCATCATGTTTCTTGCAGCTGCGGTGAAAGTGTCGAGCGTCAACCATCGGTTCAGCGCATTGAGTTGAGTTTGTCACACTTGATTCAGACGCCGATCCCCCACCGACTATCGTTATCTCCTTTTTTCAAGGCGACTTTATGAATCGGCGAGATTTTTTGCGAGCGAATAGCTCGGTCGTTGCTGGCTGGGCTCTCTCTAGGGCGCTGCCGGCGTTGGCCCATAACCTGCCGGCAGGCGGATGGCGGACTTTCGAGGTAGTCACCCAGGTCGAGTTGTTGAAGCCCAACGGTGTCAGTCTCATCTGGCTGCCTGCGCCGCTGATTCACAACCCCCCTTATCAAAAGACAATTTCGACCCGCTTCACGGCAGACGGTGGGACGGGCGAGCTGAGCGAGGACAAGCAAAGCGCTCTAGGGATCGTGTCAGCGATGTATGCCGCAAACGCAAGGCCGATGCTGAGTCTGACCACCCGCGTAGCGCTGAAGAACTATGCCGTTGATCTGTCCTCCCGGTCAACAGCGCCACTCGCATCACGGACTGAACTGGACTACTTTCTTCGGCCGACCCAATATGTGCCGACAGACGGCATTGTCAAACAGACTGCTCTGAAGGCGACCGCTGGCGCGGCCACCGACATCGAGAAGGCGCGGGCGATTTATGAATGGGTGGTGGAAAATACGTTCCGCGATCCGAAAGTTCGCGGCTGTGGTCGTGGCGACATTCGATTCATGTTGGAGTCAGGTGACATGGGCGGCAAATGTGCCGACTTGAACGCCCTGTATGTCGGTCTGGCCCGCTCGGTGGGCTTGCCGGCGCGACATGTCTATGGTTTGCGGATCGCAAAATCGGAGCTGGGCTACAAGAGCCTTGGACTGACCACTGAAATTGCAACGAAGGGACAGCACTGTCGTGTGGAAGTCTACCTACAAGAGCATGGATGGGTACCTGTTGACCCAGCCGATGTCCGGAAAGTGGCTTTGGAAGAACCTCCCGGAAATCGTCCATTGAGCGATGAGATCGTCTCGCGGGCTCGCAAGTCTTTGTTTGGATCATGGGAGATGAATTGGATGGCATACAACTATGCTCATGACGTGGACCTACCCGGATCCGCCGGTAAACCGCTGGTGTACTTCATGTATCCACAGGCCGAAACATCGGAAGGACGAATCGATCCATTCGATCCGGGCAACTTCAAATATGAAATCAAGGTGAAAGAAATCAGCTAACTGTTGTGCTGTTCGAAACGCAAAAGATCAATCTAGGGGCGCGTCTCAATTTGGGCTGCGGAATGCACAGACGCCTCGATTTCGCGTAAGGCTGGAAGTTCAAAACAAGTTGCCCGAGATCTGCTCGGCTGCTGTGTAGATTCTGGACTTAAGTGCGTCGCTTGTCAGGACGGGATCGTTTTTGAGTGAGGTGCTGATAGTGATAGTGAAGACCTGATCGCGGACCCGCCCGACGACGCGCTCGCCCATCCGCTTCTTATCCTCGTCGGCGACGCAAATCAGCGCCTCGTTTCCAATGGCTCTCAAGGGGACAGCATCGGCCCCACAGGCCTGCGCAATCGCACCCAGTCGCGCGTGAGAATCCACAGCGATCTCTACGGTCACGCGGAGGGTACGCTTGCCCTTGTCACCCTGCTGCGAAAAGGTGCAGACGGCAGGCTGTCCAGCAGCCGCTTCGGTCACTGCGCCCACCGCTTCTCCTCCCAGAAGTCCGGAGACCGTGGCTTCGTTGATCCATGCGCAGTTGTTCGTTGCCTGGCACAAGGCGGGAAGGCCAATCAAACAAACTCCAAGTGCAATAAGTAGCAGTTTACGCAATGCTATCTCCAGCTAACCGAATTATCTGCCATTGCTCGAAGCTCCAGCATCACTTTCGAAACCCGCCTGCCGCGCCTGGTTGAAGCTAATCCTGCGATCTATCAACCCGGTGCAACCTTTGCTAACTCTCCTCGGCGTAGGCTCTACTCCGGCTGTACGATGACGACCGGCACCTGCACGTTGGGCACTGCCGGACTGGTTGAAGGAAATGCGAATTCGACTTTCCACTCGGCACAGGTATCACTGACTCGGCGTGGCACGCAGGACCTAAACTACACGCTGGCGTACACCTATTCCAAGGATCTGGACTACTCGTCAAGCCTTCATATGTCCGGTCCGGCTCCGTGGATGGTCCTCGGGGAACTTGACATTCCACAGAACAACCAGAATCTCGCCGCTGAACATGGACGCTCGCTCTTCGATTCGCGCCATCGTTTCGCAGGCAGCGTGACCTACGCTGTTCCGTTCGCGCGCAACTTCACAGGAATGAGCCGTACTCTCCTGGATGGCTGGCAGTTCAGTGCCCTGTCGGCCGTGAATTCCAGCACTCCCTTCACAGTCTATGACTCGGCGAACGTCTCGTTGCAGGCGCCGCACCCCGGAGTCTCCGGCATGTTCGGAGACCGGCCCAACGTCGTCGGTAACCCGAATAAGGGAGCACCGCATAAGGTGTCGCAATGGGTATCTCCTTCGGCATTTCAGCGGCTCGATCCGGTCGCGAACGCTGGGCAGTTCGGTAACGAGGGGCGCAACAGCGTCGATGGCCCGGCATATGGGAGTCTGGACGCTTCACTCGACAAGACCTTTGCTCTTGGTGACAGATCAAGAGTGCAGTTCCGGGCTGAAGCCTTCAACGTGACAAACCATGTCAACCTGATTCCGCCCGTTTTCGACATGAACTCGCCTGCTTTCGGGCAAATCACCGAAGCGCAGGCCCCACGTGTCCTTCAGTTCGCCTTGAAGTTTGTGCGGTGATCCTGCCTCCAATGAAATGTTAGTGCTTGCGACACAGAGTGGGGTCCACTACATCGGACCCCACGTCAGTTTCACGATTCTCATTTCTGCGCATAGTCCACTTCAGAGGACACTCTACAATGACCGATTCTCTCGCCTCGACAAAGCGGTTCTCGGTCTCTTTGTCCATTCCTTCCTAAGAGCAGCCATTTATCGATCAATATCAACGATGGTCCGTACTCGTTCATTAGCTCGCAGAGAGCTTCGCCAGGACTGGTAGCAAGCTCAGACAACTTGGTGAGGAGCTTCTGGCGGGCACCTTTGAGACGGTAGACCTCGGCTGTCAAAGCGCGTCTCAGCTGTTGCGCTTTTAGTTCATGCAGCGATTTCCGCGTCCGCGGAGCGATAGCCGTGTTGATTTATGGTTCGCCTACATCGCCACTAATAACTCAGGGAAGATTGGTCCAATAAGGGAAGATTGACAAACAGCCCCTTGCTGCTGCCGTCATCCTCTCGATGGACTTCTGCCGTCCAACCGCGGAAGGACGTAATGCGAGCAATCTTGCGCTACTGTGAGCTATAGCCCGCAAGGAGTGTACCGCGCGGGAACTCTTACTTTCACGGTGGTCGATGCTTCATCTTCGGCGGAAGAAACAGATCAGTTGCACCCGGTGCATGGCAATATTTTCAGTGTTGCTGTTCTTGATTGTCATAAGTGCCTTGCCAGCTGTGGCACAGGAAGGGGGTGTGCCCCCCCAGTTAGACCTTGGCATTATCGTCCTGCCGACCCAGGCCGGCGCTGAGGCTGTGCTGAAGCAACTGAATACGGGCGCCGACTTCTCCGTCTTGGCAAAGGAGAAATCCACCGACGCGACAGCTGTGGATGGCGGTTACCTGGGCAAGATAGATCCGAAGGGCCTGCGCCTGGAGTTGCAAGAGGCATTGAATGGCCGCACTGTCGGCCAACTCACCGGTGTGGTGCATCTCCCCTCAGGCTTCGCAATTCTCAAGGTACTGGAACACGCGCCTGCGTTAGAGGATCTGAACCCGGACCGGATGAAGTCTCTGATTTCGACGGGCGTAATCCAGTTCGGCGCGTCGGTCGGCGGATATGCCGAGGCCCTCGCCGCGATGCG